>CAZBRP010000031.1:0-2764 GCA_964494765.1 uncultured Candidatus Saccharibacteria bacterium | reverse complement strand
CAAGTTTAGGGAGTGGCAAATTCAAAGGGGGCTACCCTTATTGTTTAGAATTTTTGGGCTATGCGAACTAGGAGGTCTTTGAGTGAAATATCGGCCTTTACAATAAAGTCCTCAGCGCCCAAACTGCGCGCCTCAGCCTCGTCTGTAGCCTGACTGAGGTTAGACAAGATCATTACAGGAATGTGCTTAAGTTCAGAGTCGGCCTTAACCGCCTTGAGCACCTCAAAGCCGTTGAGTTTTGGCATGATAAGGTCAAGCAAAATAAGGTCAGGCTTGTGCGCTTTGATTTGCTCCAGCGCCTCAGCTCCATCGTGCCCAACAAATACGGTGTACCCGGCACGCTCCAGGCCATCTTTATAGGCAATTGCGATAAACTGCTCATCGTCAGCAAGTACAATAGTTTTGGATTTGTGCGTCGTAGTTTGTGCGTCCATTGTTAGCCCCTGGTGTCCCTCTTACTTTAAGTTAGCAGCGCCGGCTTTTGCCTTCATGCCCCGTTCTGGGATTATAACATGGAAGGTTGTGCCTTTGCCCTCGGTCGATTCAAACCAGATTTTACCATGGCTGAGCTCAACTATTTTTTTAATAAGGTACAAGCCCAGTCCAGATCCCTCGCCTTCTACCTTTATGGCGTTGTCAGCGCGGAAGAAGCGCTGGAATAGCTTGCCCTCAGCCCCCTTGGGAATGCCAATACCATTGTCGCTTACATCCAGCTGGTAGCCTTTGCTGTTCTTTTGTAGGCTTACGCTAACATTGCCGCCATTTTTGGTGTAGCGTATGGCGTTGGTGAGTAGGTTGTGCACGACTTGGCCGTATAGGCTTGGGTCTAAGCTAACTTCAGGTAGTTTGTGCGGCTTAAAGGTAATTGTGATGTCTTTTTGGTCGGCCAATGGCTGCACCTCGCTAATGTGGCTTTGTACAAGCTCTTCTATTTTGGTCGGTACTGGTTCTACTCGCAGGCGGCCAAGTTCGATACGCGAGGTGTTTAGGAAGTCTCCAACTAACTGAATCATGCGGTTGGTAGAGATATCTACCTTATCGAGGTAGTCACGTTGTTCAGGATTAAGCTTACCAACCTGCTCGTCTAATACCATTTCTACAAATAACCGAATGGCAGTAAGTGGTGTGCGTAATTGGTGTGATACTAGGGACACAAACTCGTCTTTAGCCTGCTCTAGCTGGCGTTCGTGCGTCACGTCACGGAAGACTACGATCACACCAACATGCTCACCTCGAGCGTCGATGATTGGCGCAGCCGAATCGGCAACTGGTATACGACTTCCTGTCTTACTAACAATGGCGGAATGCTTAGACATGGTGCCATTTTTACCCTCTAGGGCTTGCTCAATAAATTTGGTTTCGGCGGTGTTATTTGCCTCATTAATAAACTGCAGAATTTTTTGGTATGGCTTGCCTATGGCTTCACTTTCGGTAAAGCCGCTAATCTCGGAAGCTACGCGGTTAAACAGAATGATTTTTCCGGTGCGGTCGATGGCAAATACACCGTCACCAATGCTCGAAAGTAAAGCCTCGTCTTTGTGCTGAATAGCAATGGCATTGTTGCGCTCGCTGTTAAGGTCTTGGGTCATAGCATCTGCCAACGCTATGGCACGGCGGCGACTTTGGGTAGCCAGCCACAGTACAAATGCTAGGAACACACAGAGTGCATTGCCTCCCCATAAAATAGTTTTGGCTAGACTTTCTTGTGAGCTATCTAGGCCAAAGATGGTGGGCGCTTTGGCTACAATTGTCCATGGCCGACCCGCAGTCACCACTTCTACTTGCTTGGTGCGAAGGTCTTGAGGCTTAGTATTGTCTACTATCTTGTCATCGTCACTGTATATTGGCTTGTTGAGTGCGGCACTTATGGCATTGTCAAAAATTTCAAATTCATAGCCGTCGGCATGAGACAGTACGTTGTTAAATAGCACAGGATAGCTAAACACGGCATTTACAAATCCCACGCTTTGCTGGCGGCGCTCGGCGGTGGTAGCTGGCACAAGCTGCTGCTTGTAAATAGGAATGGTAATAATAAACCCTTTGCGTTCTGGTTGGGTGGCGGTGGCCGGGAAGGTTACGGTGCTACTGGCTGCTGGCTTTCCGCTGTCGCGCGCCTGAAGCAACGCGTTATTACGGGCTGGGTCGGCGGCAAGGTTGAGGCCGCTCCCCCGGCCTTCAGCAACGTAGCGCAGTACAAAATAGTTATCGTTGTCTGCCGAGATTTTAAAGTTAGGATTGCCCTCTGGGTATAAAGATTTGTCGTTTTTTACACTTTGTACAAATGAACCCAGATCGTTTTTATTAACGTTTTGGATAAAGCTAATAGCCGTAAAGCCAGGATATGATTCCTTAAGGTTAAGTGCTTTGTAGTACGTGGTAAACTCTTCTTCACTTACGTTAGTGCTGGAGTTAAATAACCCACGAAATCCGTACAGGGCGTCGGTGTAGGTGCGCAAACGATTGTTAATAGCTTGTGTAGTCTCTTCTACTTGGCCATTAAATACTTGTGCTGCCTTTTGGCGTGCCCGGTCTTGGGTGTCACGCCAAGAAGTTGCCGTAAGGGCCTGGACGCCAATAATTGTCAGAATAATAGCAAAGGATATCCACGAGGTTTGAGCTAGCGTTGTGTTGACCTTTTTCTTGCGCTGTACGTCTATGCCCCATAAAAACAAAACAAATAATATCGAAACGGTTGGTGCCGAAGTAAAGTAGTGGCCCAACTGATGCAAAAACGACGGAGTGTACATGTAGGCTATAAGGTTAA
>CAZBRP010000030.1:0-3904 GCA_964494765.1 uncultured Candidatus Saccharibacteria bacterium | reverse complement strand
TGCTCAAAAACAACGAAAAGAGATCGACATCTGTCGATCTCTTTTCGTTTGGTCGAGTAGGAGCGATTAACGTTGAACAGCTCGACGAGCTTTTATTATCTCTTAAAACCTACTGGGAGTATAGCGATAATAGCGCGTGGTTACAGGAAATTAGAGCTAGTCAGGTTAAAACCGCTATGCCCAAACATGAGCTAGCTTATGAACTTTAACAGAGGTAATGTGTGCTCTGTAGTTTGATTAAGATGTAAGGACTTGAACGCTTACAACTGTCCGCGCTTTTTCAGCAGTAATGAACCTAGTCCATTAAATGGCACCCAGAGAAGTGCCGAACGTGTCCATAATTGCTCTGATTGTCGGTCAAAGCTAGTTGGCAGGCCTTCGGGAACAATAGAAGCCATACCTAACTTTGCAGCTTGTCGTACGACACGCTTGATATGATAGGCTTGAGCAACCATTAATGGTGCGATGAGTTCATGCTCGTCCATGTACTCTTTTGCCCCTACTAGCGTACCCCAAGTGCCAACTCCTTCGGCCTTCATATTAGTTCGCTGCCCCTCTACAACATGAGCCATTAGCTCGTCACCATTGGGTAAAGCGTCTACGAGGGTGCGGTCGGCAATCATAGGCTTGCCACCTGCAAAATCAGTCATCTGTTCAGCAAGCTCTCTATTTACGCTTTCGCCGTCGATACTACTACCGAATGAATGACCAACCACACAATCTGCGGCCTCAATAAGACCTTGAGCTTCATATATTTTCATCGAATGAATTATAGTATAAAATCTTGTTTTTGTCTACATGCTGCCGAAGGCTCTACTTCATGTTCGACGAAAATATCCAAAGCAACGGCACGAAAATGGCGAGCAAGCCTAGTATCCAGTGCAGCATGAACGCGCCAATTATGATTAGCCCCCAGACTATAAAGAATAGCCACGCTTGAGCCTTTTGCTCGTCGGTCGCATTAATTTTCGTTGGCTTACTCACAGATGTAACCGCCTGTATAGTTAGTGGAACAGTGCTGCGTCTGTAGACCGCTTGATGTATCGGTAGTACAGTTCATACCGCCCGTATAGTCAGTGCTGCACTCTGTCGGCGAAACATAGGTGCTAGTGGGCGCGGGCGTTGTAGGTGCGGTATACGTTGGCGTTTGCGGTGCTGTTGGCTGCGTCGTAACAGCTTGCGGCGTTTGCTCGCTAGTCTGTTGCAACGTTTGAGTTTTGGGCGCAGACAAGGCTGCTATTAGTGCGAACACCAGAAATACAGACAATAAAGCAAAGAAAACTGTCCATTTTTTACTTGAGGGTTTAGTGTCGTGTTTCATCTGTTCTATTAGCGATAATGCTAGTTATTGACTGTAGAGCTATTAACGTCGTTTGTCTAGCCTAAAGTCATATGGCAAATAACAAAATACGTATAGCTTTCGGTAATCGAGTGCGTACCCTACGCAGCGAGGGCGGCTATTCGCAAGAAGCTTTTGCCGACGCCGTAGGCCTGCACAGGACTTACATAGGTGCTATTGAACGTGGCGAGCAGAACGTTTCAATTGATAACATAGCCCGAATTGCCAAAGCACTTAAAGTTCCTATAAGCCGTCTTTTCGACGGCATTAAGTAGTGAGTTTTTAGACAAGTACGCGCGCGGGCGCGCGCGTGGGGTCAGAGCGCACTTTCGGGAACAATACGCGCGTGGGATACGCAGTTATAAACGAACGCATTACGAACGAATATTTCACACTATAAAAGCCCTCTAGCCTTAATTTATTTACACGATAAAAAAGAGTTTAGTAACACGTAAAAAACTTGGAAACTTGGAAAATATTCCAAACTGATAAACTGAAAAATAAATCAGTTTTTAGGCTAGTTTTCCGAACTATAAAAGCGGACTTAACTCACACGGTAAAAAGGGGCGGTCTTGCGTACTCCACCCCTATAGCGTAAGCTTAAATGTAACAAGCTAGGCCACGCAACTAGAGCCCTTCAACCTTGTGAAGGCTCTAGCGTGCAAAATAACTCTTCTGATACACCGGTATTAACGCCACCTAGCAACGATAACGACGTTGGCTTATTCGAGCTGATTACTGCTTTAGGCGAGGTAGATATTACTAGCCCCCTCGCTAAAGAGAATGAGCTTACTTATTCAGATAATAACGGCGGCCGCGTACTCCTTTAGCGTTTTGATATCTTGAAAAATAAATCAAGTTTGAGGGGTGTTTGAACACTAATCTTAGACTGTAGATATGTGAGGCTATTGATGTTTTTATAGCGTACAATATAGGGGTAATGTACGACGACGAAACACAAATAGACATCGGAAAATTAAGGTACGTGCTGTACGCTCGTAAGTCCACCGACGACCCGCAAAGGCAGCTACGCTCTATCGACGACCAGATTAAAGAGTGCCGAGAGTTTGCAGCTCGCATAGGCATAAAAATTGTTGCAGTAGTTAAAGAAGAAAAGTCAGCCAAGAAGCCCGGCTTACGGCCATACTTTAACTCTGTAGTAGAGGGCATCAGGGCAAAGAAATACGACGGCATACTGGCGTGGAACCCCGACCGCCTAGCCCGTAACATGAGAGAGGGCGGCGAGCTTATAGATATGGTAGACGAGGGCTTAATAAAAGACCTTAAGTTCGTTACTCACCACTTCACGCCCGACGCTAATGGCAAAATGCTTTTAGGTATGGCGTTTGTACTGTCTAAGCAATACTCCGACAAGCTCTCGCAAGACGTTTCGCGCGGCGTAAAGCGTAGTTTTAGAGAGGGCAAATCGACTGGCACGCCTAAGCATGGCTACGTACGCGACGAGCAAGGTTTTTACCGCCCCGACGGCCGTAACTTCGAGCTTATAAGTGAGGCATGGCAAATGCGTAAGGCGAATAAATCGTTAGAGGCTATTGCGGCTTACATGGCCGAGCAAGGCTACGCCCGCAAGTATAAAGATAAGGCCGCTAAAGCAGGGCAAGCCGTTCAAATAACAGATAAGATATTAAGCGCGCGGGTGTTTAATGACCCCTTTTATTACGGTGTTTTATTCCAAAAAGGCAAACAAGTAGACTTACGGGGAATTGAGGGCTACGACTTCGTACCCGCAACCGACGAAGAAACTTATAACTATGTGCAGAGCCTTACGGGTCGGCGGTCTGTCGTCGAGCGCAAGAGAGCCATATTTAAGCCGTTGGTCGGAATGGTTACGTGCTATTACTGCAAGAGCCGCATGATACCCCAAACGCCGCTTAGTGGCCGCAAATCGGAAAAGGTTAAGATACTCTCGTTCAGGTGCGACGCGGTGAATTGCCCACGTAAAGACAAGAGCTTAAAGCTCTCGCAGTCAGTGCGCGGCAAGACTATTTTCAACTTTATGTATGAGATGTTGCAGGGCTTAGACGTTACTAGAGAGGACTACGACAAACTACGTAAGCGGCTCTCTACTGCGAACAGCACAAAGCTTCAAGACCTAAGCGTTAAAATACACTCCAAGCAAGGGGCGCTTAAAAGCGTGCAGAGCGACATTAAAAAGCGCAGCCTTAAGATTATCGACCTGTCGCCCTCTAGCCCCGTATACAAGACAAATGAGGCCTACATTAACGACATGGCCGTGCAGGAACAAACCTTGCTAGACGATATCGCCAAGCTACAAGCGCAGCTTACCGACCCGCAGCAAGACATAATGAGCTTCGACGAGTTCTTGAACGTGGCTAAAAATGCCGACAAACACCTTAAGGCTGCCGACATCATGGCTAAAGACCGCATAGCCCGTTTAATTTACTTGAACGTGGTCTTAGATACCGAAAAAGTGGTCGATTATCAGATACGGGAGCCGTTTAAGACGTACTTCCAAATGCATAAAATCTTGAATGGTCGGGGTGACAGGACTTGAACCTGCGACCTCACGGCCCCCAGCCGTAC
>CAZBRP010000029.1:0-4656 GCA_964494765.1 uncultured Candidatus Saccharibacteria bacterium | reverse complement strand
ACCATCGTCTGCGATAGTGCTGGTCATGCCAACCTTTCGAGTGATTAATGCTTTCATAGTGTCTCCCGATGGATTCTTGGTCGCTCCATCTCACTTACCTGCCGCCTCCGCATTCTTGTGTTGGACACAAAAATGCTCGGCTCCGGGTGGTTTCCACCTCTGTTAGAGTGCAGACCTTCCCAAATAACCAAGTACAGGAATTTGTTATACCAATACAGTGTAGCAGTTATCTCTACCCCTTGTCAATATGTAGACAATTCTACGTCAATCGGGCTACGACTGCTTAGCGCCTTGCTTCATAAGCTTAAGCAATAAAGTAAGGCTCTGCATACGTGCATCGGCACGCTCAGCGTCTGTTTGGCTGCCAATTAAAAGGTCTTCTTCATTCATCTCGCAGGCGATAACACCCAGCTTGGTGTTATACGTAAACAGATGCGGTATCTTTACCACCTTGCCACGCACACGCTGGACTTGCTGCACCTGTACGGCTAATACGCTGTCTTCAGGAGCGAATTCAAAGGTACGATGCCAAGTAGTGGCTGGAGCGCCAAATTGAAGTGCTCCGCTTGCCTTATAACGGCTCATTGCTATACCTGTAGGATATAGGTCATCGTTAAAGGTCATCTGATCGGATATACTCTGCCTCCAAAAGTCAAAATCCTCAGAAATGGCAAGTCCGCCCAAATCGGCTACCTCGCGCTTATCAAGGATTGACGCCGCCTTACTGCCATCAGAATCGAGCTCAGCACGCAGCACATTCTTAAAACCAATCGGCAGATCACGTTGATACTGCTTAAACTCAGGATCAAGTTGCGCCAGCATTCCGATACGCTCTTTACTGGTCAGCAAAGGTGTCTCGGCTATAGGATCAAATAGTTCAGAAATGGCAACATTAGTTGCGTGGCGAGCAGTCTCGCTTGCAACTAAATTAACGGTCACGGGCACTGGGGCTAACTCCTTTTAAAAGTTTATGTAGAGACCGTATGGAGCTAAGTAGCCAATAAGCATAGCTACAACCAATACGGCAAATTCTATCTTACGATCAATCTGAAAGTGTTCATGAGTCGCAAAGATTAATCCCACAAGTAAACCAAACGGCAACGGAATTTGCAAGGTGTTGCCATGGGTAATTTTGATCCACATTGAGCCCACAATGGCGTACAGCACTAATTTAAGAAAAAATACACCGTCAACGCTGCTCGTTGGCGCGGATTGAGCTGCTCTTTGTGCTGTTTTTGATGCTCGAGTGGTAGTTTTGGATTTTTTTGTATTTGTAATCATTACCCTTATTAAAGCAAAAATTAGGCAATACGTCAGCCCCTATGCGCCCTCAGGCAACTCAAGCCGCAGCTTACTGCGAGCGTATTCCTCGGTTTCCAGGTAATTCTGCAGGTCTGGCTGTGCGTAGCCCTCTAAGTCGTAGCACCCTTCAACTAAATGTGCTGCGTCCTCAGGCGTCTGAATGTGGTTTTTGCCGCCCATTAAGAGCCAGCTTACGTCCACTGGACGCCTGTCGGCATAGCGCGAATAGCCCTCACCAACACCGAGCACGGCCAAAAATTCGGGTTCGGTATACCAAGTGCCGTCTACAAAAATTGTTGGTGCTTCGTCTGAGCCATCGTCGGCCAAACCACCATCAATAACGCCAAACTTGTATGGCTGCTGCTCGATTGGACTGATATTTTCTACTGACATAGTTGTACCCTCTTTTTGCGCATAAAAAAACGTCCCTATGGAACGTTATATCCTTGCTTCTTGCAGGTGACAGTCAATTTTATGTGCGGATGTCTTTTCCGTTAGATATCATAGTTCTTAGTTGCATAACCGTCAACTTTCTACATACGTAGTGCGTAATGCTGGGTCGCTATAGCTATAGCCGTCTATAGTATAAGTCTCGACCACCTTAATGTCACCTCGCCTAATCTCGGTAAGCTTCTCACTTACATTGCGCAGCACGAGAGATGCAAGCAGTAGTCTATGCCGGCTTGGATCAGAGGGCCAACGCTCGCGGCGGCGCGGGAAAAGAACACGAGAAAGGCTCTTAACCGCTATCGACCAAGGGATTAAGTAGTCTTCGTAAGTAATTCGTGCAAGATCGTAATCTATTGCGTCTACAATACCCTGCTTGCCATCAGTCATAATCTGTAAATTAAAGGTAAATAACGCCGCCGGGGGTTGTTGCTGCTCGATACGTATCGACAGCGAGTCTCGGTGTGGCACTTCCAGCCGTACTGGAGTGCCATATTGCCAATCCTCCATAGGATTGGAGCGCAAAAACTTAACTTGTACACTTTGCGGCCACTTGAGCCATTCCATAAATTGCTCAGATGCCTTGGCCAATCTATACGGCGCATTCAGGCCCACCTCAGCCACTTGCTCTGGCGTCCAGAGGTCAAAGCGCGTCGTTTCTGCTGGGAAAAATCCTTTGTTGTATGCCAAAAAGCAACCTCGCAAGTTCGCATATTAGGTGCATAGTAACCAAACGGTTAAAGTATAACTTTAAATTACTCTTCGTCAAACCCGCCCACAAACGACTCAGCTATCGGAGCGCGGCGTAGTAATAGCCCGTGCGGCATAGTACATAAGTTTGTTGCAGCGTATGCGTGATATCTCCCTGGTGATGCCGCCCATGCAAGCCGAGGCACTCGCTTGAGCAGTAGTTTCTTTAAAACCTAATTGCTTGCTTCGTTTACGTGGAAATACAGTTCGAGACAGCGACGTCACAGACAACGCCCAGGGAACAATAAAGCCCTCATGTTCAAATTTGGCCACCGTAAATTCTGCGCGGTCTACGATGCCATCAGTAGTAGATAAATGCGCATCGACGTCATAACTCATTGGAGCTGCTGTGCCTTGCCGCATGGTGAGGTGTAGGTTCTTGGTGGCTGGATACATCACGTCCTTGTCACGATGTTCCCAACGCGGCGCTAGGCGCGCAAACGCAACTTGTGTATCAAGCGGCCAGCCCAGATCAGAAAGGTAGTGTACCGTTGTAGCCGTTAGGCGTTGAGCAACTAGTAGCGATACGTTATCTTGTACTTCCTCGGGAGTATATACAAAGCTTAGTATTTCTGGAGGCCGCAGTGGGTGTTCAAATTTTGACATGTAATAATACCCTTTATTGTCTTTAGTATACAAAACGTAAACAAAAACCGCCCAAAGCTTCTTGGGCGGTTTGATGCGCTGCCTAAAAGGCGTATTACATCTTGATTTCGACGTCGCAACCAGCAGGCAGGCTGAGGTTCATCAAAGAGTCGATAGTCTTTGGTGTTGGCTCAGTTACGTCGATAAGGCGCTTGTGAACGCGCATTTCAAACTGTTCGCGGCCCTTCTTGTATACGTGTGGACTCTTTACAACTGTAAAGGTGCTGCGGTCGGTAGGAAGTGGGATTGGGCCAGCAATTGTAGCGCCAGTGCGAAGTGCAGTGTCAACGATCTGCTTTGCAGCCTGGTCGATTACTTTGTGGTCATAAGCCTTAAGGCGAATGCGAATACGTTGCTTAGTATCTTTTTTTGGTTCGTTAACCATGTAGTGGAACTCCCTTATGTGCGATGCCGTAACCTCTGATGACTCTTGGGCCAACCGAGTTCTCGGCATAATTATTAGTTATGGGTCGGATTATACACTGGTTAGGCGCTTTTTTCAAGATGGCTCATGTAGTGAGGCCACCTGCCGCGTATTCCTCGTAATTCTCAGCGCTAAATATGTTAAAGATTGCCGCGCTAAAATTATGAGCTCGTGCTGCGCTTTTGTCGATAACCGGCTTTGTGGTTAGGGCTTCGCCCAATATTCGACCGCTGTGCTCACGTAGTTGCAGTCTTACTCCAGCATACTTGAGTATTCTTTGCCGGCCTTCGTCAGCTGCAGCCGCTCCGGCCTCGTGTAAGTACACGAGGCCATTAAACACAGTCCCTTTAACGCAGTTAACAATGTCTGCTATCTGGCTAGTCCGGTATTGCGCGTCAAACATGCGTTGCCGTGTTTTACTTATCTCTGCCGCTATTATCTTTTCGTTTGTAGCTGATCGCAGCCGTGTGTAGCGCTTACGGTACGAGTCGCACACCAAGGAAAAACCGTCGGCCACGTATTGGTCAGGCGTTTCTGGGTGAGTGGCCCACACTGTGCACTCATTTTCTCTACGCTCATAAAACGCCACCTCATGCTCAAATGGTGCTTCTGATAGTTCACTGGGCGCAGCCAACACCACATGCAGGTACGGCTGGCGTAGGCCCTCACGGTCCGCAGGCTGTATATGCTCTGGGCGCAACTCGTCTACAGGCCTAAAGCCAAAATAGCTTTGGGCCTGAGGTGTGACAGAAAAAACACCCTCGTCCCCAAGCCGCACCGCATATTCAGGCTCAGTACGCTTGAGGGTTTCAATTCTATCGTGTGGCAAATTCGCAAACTCGGTAAAATTAGTCATTCTGCCATTTTAGCATAAGCATCATTAGGCAAAGTATCAAAGAAAAGAGCCCCCGGAAATCCGAGAGCTCTTTGGCTTGGTTAGAGCGTTAATTACTTAACGATCTTAGTTACCACACCGGCACCAACGGTACGACCACCTTCGCGGATAGCGAAGCGGAGACCCTGGTCCATAGCGATAGGAGCAAGCAACTTAACCTTAAAGGTTACAGTGTCGCCTGGCATTACCATTT
>CAZBRP010000028.1:0-5008 GCA_964494765.1 uncultured Candidatus Saccharibacteria bacterium | reverse complement strand
GACTGTAAATCAGCCCTCTCCGAGTTCGGGGGTTCGAATCCCTCTCCCTGCACCACGCAATGGCACTCATCAAATGATGGGTGTTTTTGTTTGGCGAATCATTCGCTACACTATGAGCTGCCTGGTTATCTGTAAAACATTGGCAGGCAGAGTGCTTAATGTTTTTGAGTATTGTGCCCGTCAATGAAACCAGCTTGTTATCAAGGAAGGTTGGATAACGGTATCCAGGCTATTAGAAGTATTGCTTCCTGCGCTACTCTAATCTGATATTAAAGCCACTAAAAGGGCCTTTTTTGTTATGATAAGAAGATGAAACATCTTGTGGCACCCTCAGTTAATATATTTATTATTAATGGTTCGAAAGTTCTGTTGGGAAGGCGAGCTAACACTGGATGGATGGATGGCCACTTATGTCCTCCGGGCGGGCACGTCGAAGAAGGCGAAACGCCTGTAATTGCAGCACTCAGGGAGATCCAAGAAGAGCTAGGCGTCGCTGTTGATCCAAAGGACTTGGAGTTCGCATGCGTAGCGGCGCGTAATACGTCCCCAGTTGAATACGTTGCATACGAGTTTGTGATTAGAGATAAAGATTACCAATTCATGAACGCCGAGCTTGATAGATGTAGTGAGCTAGTATGGGTTGAGTTAGATAATTTGCCCGAAGATGTCATTGATCACTTTGAGCAAATTATTAAAGAAAGTATCATCGGCAAAAGCACTTATCTTGAAGTTGGTTTTTAGGCATTCGCACCGCTTCGCTTAGATACTTTCGCACACCTGCGCGCTATTTTAGCTGAGCCTTTTTAGCTCGTGCTTTGCGCCGTGTGACTTCGGTTTCGTAGTCACGCATGCGTTTACGCTGAATCATGTGCCGCGTGAGGCTTACGCGTGCTATCGTACGCACAACATTGCGTGGTAGGCCAAGATCCTTGGAGGCTTCACGTATCAGTTTAGGGCTTACTTCAGGTAGCTCCAAAAGATCGGTGCGGGCAATACCCTGGCTTTTTCGTAAGCTGCCTAACACTCGAGCGTGGAATAGCATGGCTTTATCTTGAGACGTATACGAATCGGGCACAAAGACCAACTCACGAGCAGCCAACGCTTGAGCTAGGTGTGCGGGATTGGAAGAGAACGACTTCTGAGCAATAGTATCAGCCAGCATGAGACTATGATTACGCATTTGTTTGATGGCTCTAGTAATCTGTCGGCGTCTTCGGTAGGCATAACCGAGTGTTGCAGCCACAACTATGCCGGCGAGGTAGTTGGGCGTATCGTTGGTGTGGTTACTGAGGTCTTTATTGAGTAAGTGCGTTTCATCAAAGTACGACGTAAACTTTTCTATGCCTTTATGGGGCTGCGCATCGTACAATCTACCATTGCTGTCGACGTTCCAAGCATGAGACTCATGACTCGACAGAATTTGTGGCCTGTCAGACAAATTCTGGTTAGCCCAGCCATGGGCAACGTTGAGCGTAGGGTTATCGGCAGCTAGTATTGTGCTGGCAATAAAGCAATCGGCGCGTTTTTTAGTAAGGGCTTTATCGACAGTGTTGCCGATACTGTACTGGGTTTTAGTACTGCCGTCGAGTTTGCCTAAATTGTACGTAAAATTCTCTTTAATGTAGGCTTGCTCTTGCGCGATGCGCTGTTTGGTGTCGGATGAGCGCGCGCCTAAAAGGGCATGCTGCCAGAGATCGGCAGCCGTTTTGTCATAGTAATCAGCGTATGGTATTTTTGCTGGCGTGGTGGCCTTGAGGTTCTTGGTTGGTGCCGGCACAACAGTGTAGCTGAGTTTTCCTGTTTCTTCTGTTTGAGGCAGTTGAATGGTATAGGCACCGTTGATCCATCCATTTACCTCGACCGGCTTGCCGTTAAAGTTGGCGGCCACCGGACGAGTGCCGTTGAGCACAGGAATAGCAATAGTGCGCGCGTCTAAATCTGAAATTGTCCTAAATACTTCGACGTGTGGCTGGCGTGCATCAGGAATTGCCGTAGGTAGGCCGAGTGTGGCGTAGTGGTCTGAACTAGATTTTATCCAGCGTCCTTCGTCAAAAACTGGCAAAGTATCTAGACCCCAGTACCCGGCTGTGTCCATTTCGTGGGCATCAAGCCGCCATTCAATCTCGTTAGTGCTGGAAATGTCGCTGCCCGTAGCTGAACTGTCGCCTGTAGACGCATTTTTTACAGACTTACTTAGGGGGTCGGGCCTTGTGGGCACGGTTGATGTCGTGGCGTTAAGTAGATCAGGGTTAACCCAGCGTATGCCAGCGATAACTGGTTTACTAAACTGTTTGGTGAGCTGATCTTCGTATTGGCCGAGATTATATAGGGCATCTGTAAAAATAGATTGGCTAGCTGCCTGCCTGTAAACCTCGGCTTCTGAGAGATTTTCACCTTCTATCGTGCCAGCAAGCCGCTGGGCCTGGCTTTTTATTTGTTGGTCGAGTGCAGTATGTGCCTGCATGGTTGCGGCACCCCCAATAAGCAAAGCGCCTACGCCCGCCAGGGCACGTAGCTTTAACTTAACATGAGTTACGCTATTGTCGGCATTTTGCCGCTCATGGCTAAACCATGGATAGGAGTAGGCTGCCTGTACCAGCACCTGCTGAGTACCGACGTCATACTGCGGATGTATAGCCAGTCCGCCTTTGGCACCACGAGTATTGGCAGTTGGCATTTCTTCTGTCGCGCCTTCATCCTTACGCGCTGCTTTGTATATTTGACGATATAAAATAGCTCGCTGCTTATCACTGCTCAGCAGTGCGGGATCTTGGGTAAAAGTCTCCAGATCTTGTTTGCTAATAGCAAGCTGCTCGTCGAGTGAGCTAAAATCAACCTGCACCATGGACTCGCCAGAGGCCATTCGCAGCATTCGATACTCAGTAACAGTCTCGCCTGAAATATCCTTTACAGAGTCTGTGCGTGCACGCACAGGTGCTCCATTGACCTTAAAAACCGCGTAGGCACTTCCATTAATAGCTAGCTTGAATTGGGTTCTTACCGCTTCTTCAAGCCCACTTCTTAACGTTGGCTCGTCGCATTTTTCGTGCTGGAGCTGGCCGTAGCGTTGGGCAACAGGATCGTTGTCGTTAAGTCGTGTAAGCTGCGCACAAAGTCCGTGAATGCCTTTGCCACCAAGTCTACTTTCGACATAGGAGCGTAGCTCATCGGGGGTAAAAGTATACAATTCGCGCTGCTTGCCGGTTGTGCGCAAGAGGAAGGGGCGTATTCCTTTACTGCGCATGAACTGTTGTTCACTTTTGGCGGGCATTTCGGGCAATGCATGACCTGGCATGGATTGCTTAAGAATATCTCTGCCAACTGTTATCTCGGATATACCATTGCTGCTCGCTAGTCTTGTTATGTCGTATACATCGTCGGCAAAGTTTCGCTCTTCGCCGTCGTTATATCGAGATCGCCCAAACCACTCCATCGAAATCTCGGCTTCGCCAGTTTCTTTGTTGGTGCTACGATACAGCTCGTAAGCATGGCCAGACTCGTCTTGGCGAATCTCACCATTATCGCGTATGTAGCGGCGTCTAATATATTCGCGGCGCATTTTGTTGCCTCCGACTGCGAGGCCCGTTGCGCCAACCGTCCAGAGTGCAACAGCTGGTGTGTCAATTGCGCCCATATGACCTACCATGTAACCAGTGCTCTCACCCAATAGGGCGCCACATGCCATTCTGGGCATTAGATAACGCAGAGGATGCACGGTGCGCCGTAGGATGTCTGCGCCAGGAATGTCGTTGTTGTACAAGGCATCTACATGAGCAGCAAAGCGTTCTGCAGGGCTTGGCGCCTCGGCTTGCACAGCCTCAATACTAGAAATAGAGAGTCCTGGGGAGCTCTCTATTTCATGGGTAGGGGCTGGTGAGTAGGGGGCTTCAGCGCTCATTGGTAGTTGTAAAAATAATACCATAATATTTGTGTACGTACAAATATGTGGGAACGCTACGTATATGCTGCGTACAACAAAAAACCTGCTAGTTATCTCTAACTAGCAGGATGATTCATAGTGGAGCCACGACTGGGATTTGAACCCAGGACCCCTTCCTTACCATGGAAGTGCTCTACCACTGAGCTATCGCGGCAATTCTAGGGTATTTTAGCTTATTTTTCGATATTTCTCAAGTGTGATTAGATTGATATTTACTAGGTCTGCCAAGTGACCGTATTTAACTTGCATATACATAAGAAATGCTTTGCACCACCATGACTACATTAGATTATTCAAGCTCCAATCTGATAGCTCAACATTTCGAGCGTGTTCCAAGATGGAAAATTACATTAGCGATACATTAGATTCTATAGCTTCGCATCTGGATAGGCCCAATAGGGAATGTACTTCTGGTGCTTATTTGCTTTTAGCTTAGGGTCAAAGGGCTTAATGCGCTTTGCATCAATTGCTTCTGAAATCACGGTCGTAAAAACATTTGTTGGGATAGGCAGATTCATAAGTAGTGCAAAAGAATACCACTACAGGAAGATGCTGCTCGCATTTCTAGAAGGACTTAGGCGCGGTGAAAACACAATAGATGAATTTAATAGTAGGAGTGAAAAAGAGAAAGCAGACATTAGGGCACTCGTAATATCTCAACTCGAAACGCTCGCAGATGTACGTCAAGCAGAAGCTATCGGCCTTGCCGTTGATGCATATCTATTTGAACGAATTGATCAAGTAACGCTCATGGGTATTATCTCTGAAATTAAACTCCTTAGCCCAATCGTATTCTATAATCGTGCTATAGATATCGCTCTCCCAGATGGTCTGGAGCATGATCCTTACATAAACGCCAGACGTCAAGCAGTTTCAGCATTCACTCTAGAAGCTTATCGGCCTATGTGTAATAAGTATGGGCTTGAAGTGCCACCTGAACCCTCCTGGACAACGTCCAGCTAAAATTTTCACCTCTATAGCGTCGCACAGATCTGTAACAGGGTTTAGTGTCGGTGTCTCAGTCTGGCGATGGCACAGTGGCCACGGCTTCGTTATAGGACCGTACTA
>CAZBRP010000027.1:0-6420 GCA_964494765.1 uncultured Candidatus Saccharibacteria bacterium | reverse complement strand
GTACTGTTCAGATGGAACTTGGTCAGCGCCGCGCAATGCTTAAAGAGCAGTTTGCTAGCCCTAAGGGCGTAACTAAGCTTATCTACGAAATGCCTACTCGCGCTTTGCTAGGTATGCGTAACATACTTATGACCAACACCAAGGGCACCATTATAATGAATAGCCTCACCGTAGGTTACCAGCCGCAGACTGCCGCTTTGCAGCAGCTACGCAATGGTGTATTGATTGCCTTTGAGACTGGCGTAACTACCCCTTATGCATTACAAAACGCCGAAGCACGCGGTACGGTATTTACCGGCCCAGCCGAAAAGGTTTATGCCGGACAGGTTATTGGCCTTAACACTCGCCAAGAAGACATGGAAATCAACGTTTGTAAGACTAAGCACCTTACCAACATGCGTTCTTCGAGTAGTGATGGTGTGGTTCAGCTTACGCCGCCAACCGTATTTAGCCTTGAGCAGTGCTTGGACTTTATCGAAAACGATGAACTTTTGGAAGTAACTCCTAAGTCACTTCGCCTGCGTAAACGCGAGCTTGACCCAAGCAAGCGCAAGCGCCAAGGCAAATAGCCTAACCTAAGCGTTAATAAAACAGCCCTCATGCGGGGCTGTTTTATTTTGTAGTTAGAAAGCGGGGCTGGCTGCTGGTGCCCCAATCCAGGAGAGTACTGTATCTGGGTCTTTTTTTGGCTCGGGATCACCACCACGGCCAACAAGTCGAACAAGGGCATTGCCTTTGGGTGTTACTTGAAAGACTGGGTCGTTGGCGACGCCACGAGATTCCAGTAGTGGGACATCTGCCGCACGTCCAACATTTTCAAAAGCGCGTGCCTGTGTTGTTGCTGTCAGAAAGCCGTGCGCAACAAGTTGAGCTGGTGTGTAGGTATCTTGAGTCAGTAAAGTATCGGCATTAAAAAGGTCATATTTAGTGGTTGGAGTTAGGGTATCTGGCGGCTGATCTGCTATTTGTTCGACGCAGTGAGCTACGATTGAACCCTGATATGATCGCCTGAGTGTGCCTCTGCGATGGGCCTTGGGAAAAACCTGGGGGCGATTAAAATCGTATGCCAGCCACAGGCCACCCGGGGCTTTTGCATACCGCAGTGTTTCACCCGCTGGCAGGCAAAGCTGCGTGCCAATCATCGTGCCCTGGATGAACCCTGCGCGATTGTGTGGTTCGCGCCCCTCCCGGGAAGTATCATAGAATATGTAGGCCCTAAGCATGACCCTTAAGAGCGCCTTCGCCCATGGTGCAAGAGACTTGTCAGGATCTGATTTTTCTGGTTTGTTTTCGGGGGAAATCATTGATACATAGTAAGGGCTTGGGCTTCAAAAATAAAGCGTTTGGTACAATAGTATCGCATAAGGAGGGTGTATGACCGAGTTTGGCGAAAAGACTGTTACTGGTGTAGAGCAGCGAATTACCGATCGTGCTCGACATATCATGAGTGAGGCACAAGGCGTGGTACATGAATTTTCGATTGATGCTACAGGCCGCGATAACTTTAAGGCAAGAATGCATGTTGGTAAGCTTGCGGCACAAGATTCCCCCGATGGCCATTCGCGCGAAGTCGTTGTAACGCACGTCGATTTAGGCGGCGGCGATACTGACACTAACGTTATGGTATCATTTTTGCATACTAATCCGGCCCTGCGAGAACGTGCTATAGCTATGGTTGATTGCTTTCAGCTTGAAGGCGGTATACTAGTCCATGATCAAACGGCCCTAGAAGTCGATAGGCGGGTGGCTGTGGGGCTGGCGCATATGCTTGAGATGGCAGATTTTTCAGACACATCACTTATTGAACAGGTACGTGCGCGAAGTGTCGGTGGTTACTATGCCGGCGGCTCGTGGCGGCGAGTACACTACGACGGCCTACCTTTTGAGCAGCCATTTGGAGGCACGTACCAACCCATCTATCAGATGTAGTTTGGGGTGATGGTGGTGTAAGTTGGCGAAGTTACCTAGGCTACTGGGCTACTTACGGCTCGCGAAGGCCTTAACGATAGTTAAGAGTAGGAGCGCGCCTCCCACAGCGACAACCAAGCTCCAAATATTGAAGCCAGTGATGCCTTTGCCTCCGAATAACTCAACAATAAAGCCACCGATGAGGGCACCGACAATACCAACAATAATGTTCATAACGACACCCTGTTGGGCGTCGGTGTCGGCAATCATTGAGGCAATCCAACCTGCTAAACCACCAAGGATGATCCACGCTAAAATACCCATAACAGATTCTCCTTTTGTTTACTGCTTACATCATAGGTGCTTAGCTTAAAATGAGATGTGAAATTTATTACGTTCCACCTCTGCTTACGAAAGAACAGTTATAATAATTATATGATACACATTTCTGATGATGAATTTGCCGACTTGATTGCAGTTGCTCTCGACGAGATGCCAGCCGAGCATATGAAAGCCGTGCAAAATGTAGCCGTAGTGTACGCCGATGATCCCACGCCCGAGCAACGCGAGCAGCTTGCTTTGCGGCACGACCAAACACTTTTTGGTTTGTACGAAGGTGTGCCTCTTACTGCCAGACAGGGTGCAATCGGTAGCTACGGGCCAGATAAGATAACTATTTTTAAGGGCCCAATCACTATGAGCGTGTACAGCGTACCTGAATTGAAAGCACAGATTAAGCACACTGTCTGGCATGAGCTAGCGCATTACTTTGGGCTTAATCACGATCAGATTCACAGGCTTGAACGACCGTGAGTGTTCATCAAGAGGCGCCAGATTTTGGCAACCAACCTTTACGAGTATGTGTGCCCGAATTTAAACGCTTCGGCGAAGTTGAAATGAATACCGCCGAGGAGCTGGCCGTTAGGGAGCTTACCTTGGGGCGTACTGAAGAGGACATCTATGCCGTACAGGCACCGTCCGAGCTACGGCATATTGGCAGTAATGGAGCGCCGCGTGTTGATATGCGGCTAGCCTTTATCGATAGTGGTCAGACGCAAGCTCTTGGGCAAAGAGTTGGTTTGCATGGCCAGCCTGGGTATGCATTATTTGATAGATTTACTTCGCTCGTTGAGTCCAGTACCGAACCCGGCAAACAGCATTTACCAATGGCCCTATATGAGTCACCCGAATCAGGTCTACCGGCGTGTAATGTTGCTACCGTGCACCAGTTGGCTGATGCCTATGCTTCACGGCCGAGGTACGCAGACGGCAACTTTTCGCTATCCGAAGAAGAGATGCTCATTACGGTGGTTAGGTGGCTGCCGCTTCCTAATGCCACTGCGGCTAGTCGCACCAGATTTGCAGACTATAGAGTATACAATGACGTTTTAACGGGGCATGTTAGCGAACAACACTTTTGGGAATTGTCGAGTAAGTTGGGCTATAAGCCAAGGCAATCTCCTCGGCTTTACGAGCGTTTATTTATGGCTGTCGGTGACCGCATAAATGCGGATAGGGCTAATGGCTATCATCACAATAATCGTTTTAACCAGCTTACAATGCGCCAAAGAGGTATTCCATTGAATATCTTGCTGCGAGCTGTTGATTTATTGCCGCCATTACAACAGCGACCTGTTGGTGCTTCAGTACAGGCTACTGATTTTAGATTTGACGAGAAGTATCACCTTGTAAAATATGCGGCTAAAATGCGGCCGTATGAACAAGGCGCACAATTGCATGTCTAATGTGCGACACGGCAAAAAACCGGAGTTGCCGGCTGAGCTACAATGGTTGGCAGGTGATGTAGTACAGGTTGCTAGGCGGTTATTGGGTTGTGAGCTAGAGGTTGATACGCCGAACGGCTTAGTACGGCTGCGTATTGTGGAAACTGAAGCGTACCACGAAACGGATGCTGCAAGTCATAGTTATAAGGGCAGGACGCCTCGTACTGACGTGATGTTCGGCCCACCCGGGTATCTGTACGTGTATTTTACTTACGGCATGCACTACTGCATGAATATCGTAACTGGCCCCCAGGGCGAAGGGTCGGCTGTGCTACTGCGCGCCGCTGAGCCACTTGAGGGGTTGGACATTATGCGCCAGTATCGCGCCGGGCGCCCAGACGCAGAGCTTGTAAACGGACCAGCTAAACTGTGCCAAGCAACAGCAATTACTAAAGAGCAGAATGGCCTGCCACTTTGGGGTTCGCCAGTGAGGCTAAAGCCTATGCCGCATCTAGGGGCAGCTCAGATTGTACAAACAACTCGTGTTGGTATAACGCAGGCAAAGGATGTTCCGTGGCGCTTTTACATTCGCGATAATGTCTTCATTTCGCAGACGTAGAGTGCTATAATTTTGAGCAACATGAAAGTTAAAACAAAAACTGATAGTGAAGTATACGCTGGCCGCCGTAATTGGTATATTGTCGGTTTTGTAGTGTCACTTCTAACACTGATTATTAGTTCGCTGCTGGCCTTAAAACACACAATGTTTGGCTGGGAGGTGGCCATCTTTGATTGGATTAATGGCTGGCCCGACTCCCTACAGACCTTTTTTAGGATTGCGAGCGTTGCTAAGGACGGCCCGGTTATTGCTGCGGTTGCTGTGGTAATTGTTTTTGTGCTCCGCCATTGGCGCTTGGCATGGCGCCTGGCTGCCTCGACTATTGCCGGCGCTGCCTTGGCGTTTTTGCTGAAGCATTTTATTGATCGCGCACGGCCGCAGGGTTTGCTGGAGCAGGTCCACTTACGCTGGAGCGACACCGGTGCTGGCTTCCCCTCGGGGCATGTGACAATCATGACCATTGTAATGCTCACCCTTATGCCATATTTGCCAAATCGCTGGCGCTGGACCGTACCGGTAGGTATTTTGTTGGTTTGTTTATCGCGAGTATACCTGGGGCTACACGCGCCGCTGGATATTATTGGGGGCTTGGCGGTAGGCGTTTTGGTGGTAACCACCGTACGTATTATGCCCCAGGCACTGCGCGTTTTCTTTAGGCTAGACTGAGCAAAACACTGCCATATGCAAGGCTATAAAACGCTTGTGCTTTTGTTTTTTGGCGCGTATAGTTTGACATAGGAAGTGTGAGGCTTCCACCAGACCTGGGCCACACCCCGGGTCTTTTAAAACTGTTTGCAGAATTGAGGTTCGTGATGGAATTAGTATTGGTAATACTGGGTATCGTAAACTTATTTGGCATTTTATTTATCGCTAGTCGGCTGCAAGGTGGCTCTGCTAAGCACGACTCCCAGCATGCAATGCGCCAAGAATTTGCTCTTAGCAGGCGTGAATTTGCAGAAGCAAATAAAGACCTGCGCCAAGAGGTGAGTGCTGGTATGGTGCAAACCCGTGAAGTGCTTGATGCACGCATGGAGCAGCTGCGTGATAAGAACGACCAGAAGTTAGAGCAAATTCGACGCACAGTAGAAGGTCGACTAGAGACCTTGCAAAAAGACAACGCCGAAAAGCTCGAAAAGATGCGTGAAACTGTTGACGAAAAACTCCAAAGTACACTCGAGAAGCGGTTGGGTCAAAGCTTTAAATTAGTTAGCGAACGCCTAGAGCACGTGCAGCGTGGCCTGGGTGAAATGCAGAACCTGGCAAGTAATGTAAGTGACTTCAAGAGAGTGCTGACTAATGTCAAAACTCGCGGTACATGGGGCGAAGTGCAGCTTGAGAGCCTGCTTGACCAGGTTTTTATAAAGGATCATTACCAAAAACAGGTTATGTTTTCGCCAAATAGTCGTGATGCAGTAGATTTTGCTATTAAGCTACCAGATAAAAGCTCCAAAGCGGGCTTTATATACCTACCGATTGATGCTAAATTCCCAATCGAAGATTACCAGCGCTTAGTATCGGCAGATGAAAAAGGCGATTTGGTTGAGCTTGAAGCGGCGCGCAAGGCCCTTATTGCTCGGATTAAGCTTGAGGCTAAGAGTATTAAAGAAAAGTATATACAGCCGCCCAAGACAACTGACTTTGCCGTATTGTATGTGCCTACAGAGGGACTGTACGCCGAAGTGCTCCGCACGCCCGGTTTATTTGAGCATTTGCAGTCCACGTACCGCATAACAGTGGCCGGACCAACCACCATTGCGGCTATTCTTAACAGTTACCAGTTGGGCTTCCGAACGCTAGCAATTGCCGAGCAGACTAGCGAGGTATGGGAACTGCTAACTGTTATTAAGGGTGAGTTTGGTAAATTTGGTGACTTGCTAGATAAGACCCGCGAAAAACTAGTGCAGGCTACTAATACTATTGACTCGGCTAGTACTAAATCACGCACTATTGAGCGTAAGCTGGGCAAGGTGCAGAAGCTTGCCGATAAGGCTGTTGATTCTGCTGATGGCGTCCCGCCACTTCTCACCTAGCATCACAGAATACCCTAAGTGGCAACAAGGCCGATTTGCCATGCTCAAACAGCCGCAGCTTTGC
Organism: uncultured Candidatus Saccharibacteria bacterium; assembly: GCA_964494765.1. GTDB lineage: Bacteria > Patescibacteriota > Saccharimonadia > Saccharimonadales > UBA4665 > CAMLQK01. Next base: position 75 of record CAZBRP010000027.1, on the reverse strand, counting down.
TGCGGAACTGCGCGTGACAAATGACCTTGCTGCCATGTAAGCGATACCTTACGTCTGCTTGCAAGTAGATTTGCA
>CAZBRP010000026.1:0-6713 GCA_964494765.1 uncultured Candidatus Saccharibacteria bacterium | reverse complement strand
TACACTTTGCCCTATCAATCTAGAGCATGCTTTTGGTAGTATGAAAGCTGTCGTCTAAAAATAAGGAGCAACTTTAGTGAGCGTTAACTCTTTTCTTCACCCTGTTAATCAGTTACGGTTCGGTACGTACAAGCCCGAAGATGTGAAAGAGGCTCTTGAAGTCGCTATTCAGCGCGCCAATGAGCGTACCGATACCTTATTGGCAGTACAGCCGGCCGATCGCTGCTATGAAAATGTCGTCCAAGCCCTTCAGGACTCGACCGACGAACTGGAACTTATTAGTGATGTTGTAGGACATTTGGCGCATGTTATTGGTGAAGGCTGGGAAGACCAGGAACAGCTGGTGTCTGAAAAAACCTCGGCTTTTTACACGCATCGTGGTTTGCGTGAAGACCTCTACGGTGCAATTAAAGATGTTCAGGCTAACCCTCAGTCTAAAAAACTCAGCGATCCAAAAAAGCGGCTCCTTAAGGAGACTATTATTTATTTTGAGCGTAATGGCGTTAGTGCACCCGTAGCCACCAAAGATCGTATTAAGGAGATTAAAGCTGAGCTTTCGCGTTTGAGCACTCAGTTTGGGCAGAATGTCGTCAAGGCTACCGATGCAGCTTACTTGCTGCTTGATGATGCCGAGCAGCTTTCTGGCATCGATGAAGAGCATATTGCAGCTTGGGCTGAAGCAGCCAAGCACAAAGACAAAAAGGGCTATTTTGTACAGTTTTCGGCTCCGACTTACCAAATGATCATGACCGACTGTGCTAACGCAGACACCCGCAAGGCTATGCATAAGATATCACGAACTCGTGCACCCGAGAACGAAGCAATTGCCCGCCAAATGTTAGCCCTCCGTAAAGAGCTAGCGGCATTGTTGGGCTACGCCAATTACGCAGACTACACTACCGAACAGCGAATGGCTAAAACGGGCAAGCGAGCTCAGGAATTCATAGATAGCCTAACCGGTTACTATCAAGATATGATGCGTAAAGAAGGCCACGACCTTCAAGCCTTCATACGTACCACTACTAACAATCCGGCCTATGAGCTCACTTACACTGATGTTGATGGTGGTACCGACCTATACTTTGCTAATAAACTGCGCGCCCAGCAAGTTGGTGAAGACACCAGTAACCTCCACGAGTACTTCCCCTTAGAGCATGTTTTAAAGGAGATGTTCCAAACCCTCGGTACGTTATATGGCGTTACATTTAAAGCATCGTCACAGCCCTCGTACCATCCCGACGCACAGGCGTACGACATGTACGATGAAAACAATGCGCATACTGCAACGGTATGGTGCGATTGGGTCGCCCGCGAGGGTAAGCGTGCCGGAGCCTGGCAGCACTCCGTGTATATAGCCGATCGCGTTAACGGCGAAGTGCATGAACCACATCTTGCGTTTGTCTGCGGTAACTTCCCGGCTCCAACCAAAACTAAGCCTTCACTATTAACCATCCGCGATGTCGAGACTATGTGGCATGAGTTTGGCCACTTCATCCACGTTGCGTCTGGACGGACTGAGTTACGCGAACAGAATGGCTATAATAGCAAATGGGACTTCATCGAGGCCCCTTCACAAATTATGGAGAACTGGGTGTGGGAAGACGAAGTGCTCTCTCGCCTAGCCAAGCACTACAAAACCGGTCAGAGTTTACCCGCTAGCACCGTCACCAAGCTGCGCCAGCAACGTTCGTTCCGTGCCGCTTCCACAGCGATGTGGACCATTCATTGGAGCGCAGTCGACCTATTCCTGCATACCGAATACGACCCGGCCAGCCCACAGACGCTCGCTGAAACGTACCGCGAACTAAAAGCTCCATTTTTTGCTGCTCCCGTTGCCACATACGACAATGCTCTTACAACTTTTAGTCACATCTTTGCTGGTGGCTATGCAGCAGCCTACTATGGCTATAAGTGGGCCGAATCTATCGAGGCCGATTTGTTTAGCCGCTTCCAAAAAGAAGGTGTTCTTAATCCGAAAACTGGTCGAGCCTACCGCGATGAAATTCTAGCTAGGGGCGATGAGCACGATCCAGATGTGCTTATTCGCAATTTCCTTGGACGTGATAGTACGCCAGCGGCAATGCTCGCGCGTGACGGCATCATTCCGAAAACACGGTAAGCGGTCCTGCGCTTAATCTTGGGCTCGCAGCCGCGCTACAAAACGGTTGTACTTTTATGTCGGTTACGCTTATAATAACAGTGTAAACGAAAGCACCGTTAGAGACACGTATGAGGATATTGATGCTCGGGTGGGAACTACCGCCTCATAATAGTGGTGGACTTGGGGTCGCATGCTATCAGCTATGCAAAGCGCTATCCGAAAAAGGCGCTGATATTCAATTTGTCCTTCCTTACACGGCCGATCATTCCGATATCACTTTTATGGATATTCATGCCGCGCATCCCCAAGATGTAGAGCGAGTCATGAAGGCCGGAATTGCTTACGATAGCTTCAAGTACATTAAGGCTACGGGAGAAGTTGAGTGGGTTGACTTGTTCGGCCAAGTGGCCATCTATGAGCAAGCCGTCGACCGCATTGTGCAACAAACTAATTTCGACGTTATCCACGCTCACGACTGGCTTACCTGCCGGGCAGCCATCCGAGCCAAGATGCTTACCGGTAAGCCACTAGTGGTACACTTCCATTCCATAGAATCCGACCGATCGGGTACCCATCACGCTGGTAATCCGCTGGTTCGCGAAATAGAAGAACTTTCGCTCCTTATGGCCGACCGCATTCTGGCTGTAAGCCAGCTTACCAAAAACGCCATCGTACGAGAATACGGCATTCCCGCCGACAAAATAGAAGTAGTACATAACCACTTCGACCCAACTGGCCTGGTACCTGCCGACAATGGCCGGAATGCGTACGCCTACCTTGACACCTTGAAGTGCCAAGGCTACAAAGTAATTGCCAATATTGGCCGCATGACCATTCAGAAAGGTCTGCCCAATTTACTTCGTGCTTTCCAAAAAGTAGTCGACCACGCACCGAAGACAATACTATTACTCGTGGGCGCTGGTGAGCAGCGCAACGAGCTTATCACGCTTTCTGCTGAGTTGGGTATTGGCACACAGGTGTTGTTTGCAGATTTCCAGCGCGGCAAAGGCTACCGCGATGCCTATACCATTGCCGACCTGTTCGTTATGCCATCCGTTTCGGAGCCGTTTGGCCTCACGGCTTTAGAAGCTATTGGCTATGGCACGCCTGTGTTACTTAGTAAGCAGTCGGGAGTGTCTGAAATGATCCGCAATGCCTTAAAAGTAGATTTTTGGGATATAGACGGCATGGCTAATAGTATGGTGGCCGTTGTGCAAAACGAGCCGCTTAAAAAGGAACTGCATAGAAATTCGTACCGTGAGTACCGTAACTATAGCTGGGGGCACTCCGCCGATAAAGTACTGTCGGTTTATGAAAAGCATATCCATCCTGCCGGAGTGGCCGCATGAGTAAAGCGATTGCCCTGTACCTCCACGTACACCAGCCATACCGTGTGCGTAGCTATAGCATATTTGACGTTGCTGCCCAGCATGATTACTTCGACGACCACACCCCCGGTCAGCTTACCAACAACGAATTCATTATTCATAAAGTTGCCGAGAAGTCGTATTTGCCAACCAATCGTCGGCTCTTGAAACTCCTCAATGAGCATCCTGAGTTCAAGGTGAGCTTATCAATTACCGGTACCATTATCGAGCAGCTAGAGCGCTGGGCACCACATGTACTACAGTCATTTAAAGATTTGGTTGACACCGGTCGGGTAGAAATTGTCGGTGAAACATTTCACCATAGCTTAGCCTTCTTTTATTCCCGAACCGAATTCGAGACGCAGGTACGCATGCACACAGAGAAGGTGCAGCAGGTATTCGGCCAAACGCCGCAAGTATTCCGTAATACTGAATTGGCATATAACAATGACTTAGCATATTGGGCTGACCAAGCTGGCTACAAGGCCATTTTGGCAGAGGGCTGGGATAAAGTGCTCGGCTGGCGTAGCCCCAACTATGTGTACCGCCCCACTTACACCGAGAATATTCGCTTACTCATGAAGAATTACCGCTTAAGCGATGATATTGCTTTCCGCTTTGGTGACCGTGAGTGGTCCGGTTGGCCGCTAACTGCCGATAAGTTTGCGGGATGGCTCAATAACACGCAAGACGCCCAGATATTCAATCTGTTTATGGATTATGAAACCTTTGGTGAGCACCAGTGGGAAGCATCGGGTATCTTCTCGTTCCTGGAGCATCTGCCAAAAGAATGGATGTCGACACCAGGTAACTCATTCATGACGGTTAGCGAAGCGGCGGATGCCTTTGCGCCCAGTAGTAATATAGATGTGCCAGAAACTATTACGTGGGCAGATACCGAACGTGATCTTAGTGCGTGGCTGGGCAATGCCATGCAATCGACTAGCATTACGGGCATCTATAGTCTGGAGAAGGCTATACTGGGCACCCATGACCTGATGCTCATAGAAGACTGGCGGCGTCTGCAAACATCCGATCACTTCTATTACATGTGCACGAAATGGTTCAATGATGGCGATATACACGCCTACTTCAGCCCCTATGACAACCCGTACGATGCTTACATTAATTATATAAATGCTTACCACGATGTGCGTTATCGGCTCGTGCAGCACGGAGTCACACTATGATGCTTGGACGTCCGGTAATGCTTGGTAACGGTAGCCTAACCGTAGGACTCGGCCATTATGGCCTGGTGCACGATTTCTACTACCCTTATGTCGGTCTGGATAACCTTACCAATGCCCGAAGCATGCGTCACAAAGTCGGTATTTGGGTAGATGGACAGTTTAGCTGGATGGACGATAACTCCTGGAAAATCTCCATGGACTTCGACAGCAACGCTCTCATCAGTAACATTACCGCCAAGCACGAAACATTCGGGGTAGAGCTTACCTTTACTGATTTCGTCGATAGCGAACATAATGTTTTCTGTCGACGTATAGACGTTGCCAACATTTCTGATGCATACAAAGACATTCGCCTGTTTGTGCATCAGGTATTCCAAATATCTCGGGCGGGGCGTGCAGATACCGCCTTGTTCGTGCCCGACGAGAACTACATTTTGGATTATAAAGGACGTTGTGCCTTACTTATCTATGGCCAGAACGAGAATGGCACGTTATACGACCAATTTGCTATCGGCAACTATGGCATCGAGGGCAAAGAGGGCACCTATCGTGACGCCGAAGATGGTGAGTTGTCAGGAAATCCCATCGAGCATGGCGGTGTCGACTCAGTTATGCGTTTCCCCTGCGGTCTAAGCGGTGGCGAAAAGACGCACATCGATTACTGGATCGTCGCTGCCGATTCGCAATTCTCAGCCGAGAAAATTCACCATCAGTTCCTGAGCGAAGGCATCGAGCGACGCCTGGGCGCTACCCGCCAATACTGGCAAACCTGGCTGGCAACAGCTACGGGTGCCCTGCATAGCATGGAAGAGCGCTATGCAGACATGGTAAAGAAGTCGCTGATGGTTATAAAAGCACACACCGATAAGCGCGGTGGCATTGTCGCTAGCTGCGATTCGTCTATCTACAATTTCGGTCGCGACTACTATAGCTACGTCTGGCCGCGCGACAGCGCCTATGCAATTTGGCCGCTTATCCGTCTTGGCTACCGCGAAGAGCCGAAAAAGCTGTTTGAATTCTGCCGCGATATTCTTACGCCCGACGGTTATCTTATGCATAAATACCAGCCCGACCGCGCTATCGGCAGTACCTGGCACCCTCTCTTACACGGCAAACGTAAAGAGCTCGCTATCCAAGAGGATGAAATAGCCATTGTGCTGTACATGCTGGGTGAGTATTATGATGCCACGCAAGATAAAGATTTCGTGTTCAGCCTTTACAATACCTTCATTCAACCTGCAGCCAATTTCATTGCCGAGTTTATCGACGACCACACCAAGCTGCCCCACGCCAGTTACGATTTATGGGAAGAGCGCTTTCTTACTACCACCTATACGACGGCTGTTGTATACCAGTCGCTTTTGGTGGCTGCCGACTTCGCCGAGGTATTCGAATATCCTGACGATGCCGTAAAATGGCGGGCGGTAGCCGCTGAGATTCTAGAAAATAGCCAAATATTCTTCGACCCAGACCGTAAGGCTTTTCGAAAAGGCTTTCTACTGCAAGAAGACGGCTCGTTAGCTTTCGACAACACGCTCGACATGTCCAGCTTGTACGGCCCGATGATGTTCGCCCAGCATATGGGTGTCGACCACATCAAAGAGACAGTAACAGCTGTAGAAAACATTCTGCTCGATAAGACTCCTTCTGGTGGCGTACCGCGCTACGAACACGACTACTATTTTGCTGTGAACGATCAATACCTAGGTAACCCTTGGCATGTTACGACACTTTGGCTGGCTCAATATTATGTCCGCATCGGCCAGCGCGACCGGGCTAAGCAATATGTAGATTGGTCTTTGAACCACGCCTTGCCGGGCGGCATGTTATCCGAGCAAGTGAACCCAATTACGGGCGAGATTGTATCAGTTACGCCACTTGTATGGAGCCATGCCGAACTTATTAACACTTTATTGGATTTGCATAAGGTTAAGCCGTAGCTAGATGTAACTCTTTGCCAGTGAGGTCTAGCTGAGTTGCCATACCCAACAGACCGCTCAAAAAGACTTGGGCTATAGTCCCAAGTGAGACAAGATCATGTTCCTATGGCAGGCG
>CAZBRP010000025.1:0-7389 GCA_964494765.1 uncultured Candidatus Saccharibacteria bacterium | reverse complement strand
TGCTACATCGCCAGCTCGACTTATTTGATAAGTACGAATCCGACATGCGCAAACCCTTCGAAACCCTCAAACGATTCTTCAAAATCTACATCCGCGACTTCGACGGTGCAAGCGAACTCCGCGATGCATTAATGCACACGAAAAACACTACAGAAGTCCGCGAACTACTAAACCGATAGAGACTCTTAGTTTTTATGTGCTTGCAAAGCAGTATAAAAACGTCTCAACAAGATAACGGCAGCAAAGGTATTCGACAAGAGACCAAGAAAGATTGGCAACGATACAGTCCATATACTATCACCGCTAGCCTCAATCATAGACGAAAACATCGTTCCCTCAAGAGCTATAACAATTAAAGCAAACACTCCGAACATCAGAGAACCAATCTTGGACGATTGTGGTGAGACAATCACAGCAAGAGGAGCAATCATAACAATAGCGATAAGCATGACAATATCAGAAAATCCAGGTTGGTATATCGCCGAGCTCAAATAACTAAAGAAGGTACCAATAAGCAACAGCCAAGATAAAAGCAACACGTAATCAAATCGCGTCTTCTGCTTTGCGCGCCTCTGTTGTATATACCTATACACTAGGAAGGCGCCAATGCCAAACACCACCAAAGAGCCAATCCCCATAACCAATCCATATACCGTCATGAGAGACTTATCGTGATACAAGTTCCATGCCAATAAATAAAAATAGAGCACACACAATAAAGGAATTACACAAACCGCAATCATCATAATTTTTAATGATCTATCAGCACCACCGCCTCTTTGTTGACGCTTTTGTTTCTTTTTATTTGCCATGTTAACTAAATTGTACGCATAAATTATACTTAAGGCAATGAGATAGCAAGCACGTTTAACTAATTACCAGACTCTTCATCTTCCCAGCATTGAAGACTACAAATCGCCATACTCGCCAGCAACACAGGCCACTCAAAGATAAAGATATTCTCTGCGTAATCTAACAACGACTGGGGGCCATGTACCGTATTCCATGGCGACAGTCAAAAAAGAGTTACATTCAGCAAAATAGCAAACACGGTGCAGCAGATAGCGAAGGCCTTTGCATATGCGTGCGAACCTAGTAGCGTGCGAACGGCGAGGTAAATTAAAATGATAAAGGCGCCAATAATAATCCAATTAAAAGCAACCATACCTCCACCAAATATCATCTCGAAGTATGTGCTTATTATGAAAATCGAGTAAGTTATCGCTATAGCAGCGGCAGCCCACAGTGGCCACATAAACCGAATGCGATCAGTAATTTTGCTTTTCATTGCTTTTAAGTATAGATCCAAATGCTCGGTACGGTGGGGTATTAGCGTTTTTGCGAGTAAGCCATCAAGCCAAACATAGCAACAAGCACACACTGAAGTATCAACACGGTTTCCACAACGATCATATCACTTACACTCCCAGACATCACATCAAACACGGTCAGTCCGGCGCCACCAAGCGTTATAAGACTTGCCATAACAAAAGCAAGCCTACGCCTGCTCGCTACACCCCATATAGCCAGAGCGCCCACTACTATACCACCAAACATTTCCAAATATCCTATAGCAAAATGGCTAATTTGCTGTATACATATTACGCAGAGCATCTCAAACAGCAAAGCCCACGTCAGGCCATAGTATGCAGTATATAAGCGTCCAGCAAGCAGCACGCTTTTCAGTGCGTTCTGGATACATACAAAAAGTATCACCACTGTCGCAAATGGCGCAACCGCACCGACAGTATCCCATACAGAATAAGCACCAGGCGAGGCACTGAGGGGTGGATAAATAAGCATACCAACGCACTCAATCATCACTGCAGCCGTACAATACATAGCAAGTACGGGTAAAAATCGCATGGAACCAAACAGCACGCGAATAGATACATATATAGGAGCCGCGCAAAGAGCCAAAATCAATAAGTAGACTCCTGCCGCTCCCAGTCCATCATTCATTAACCCATGAACATATGGCCACGCAACGTAAACAGCAGAAGCGATGACAGCTAAAGCCACAAGCCAAATTAAATACATGTATCGACGAGAGAATTGAATCGTTTTTGTTTTATTAACCATACTTCTTACTATACTTATACTTCAAGCCTAGGAGAATATCGACAACAGTGGCCTGAGGGTAAAACTCTACTTCCGTGAGCTGCGAAGAATGAAAGTTCTGCCTAGCATATAAGTCAGCAAGATAATAATAAACATGCACAGCACACTAACAACACTCACACTCTGCTCGTCTTGTGGATTCCATACATAAAAGCTAATAGAAACTAGAAGCAAAAAAGTCGATATGCCCGACCAGCTCCAAGAAGCACGTTTCATACCAATAATACCAGTCACTACTACTATAAGTGTAATCAGCAGCATTATAGGACTTGAGGCCTGAAGAGCCAGTGCAGCATATAGGTTAAAAACAGCCACACTTCCAAGAAGTAGCCAAAAGGCCATAATAAAGAAACGCGCGCTAAAAGACGCGCGCTGCGACTTCTTTGTAAGGGTTTCTTTTTTGTGGCAAAAGTATGCTACGAGAGCAAAAATCAACAGGATATTAAGAGTGCTCATCGGACCAACTATACTCATTGGGTTCGCTTCACTAGACATACCGAGAGGCATAAGCTTAATGCCTAAAAGCAAATAGCAGGCTACAAACGCAAACATGTACAGTGCAGCAAGCGCCGAAAAAGAAGAACCTTTACCGCGAATAACAGCAAACGTAGAGATAGCAATAAGCACCCAAACAACAAAGAGTAGAGATGCAAAGCTATTAATCCACCAAAATAGTGCACCAGCTCCGATAGCAGACAAAAGCCAAAAATAATTTGATATATGGCTTATGCGCCCCAACCGATTCTTTCGTTTTATCATATCGCCATTATACTTACGCTTCAAGCTCGAGACAACAAAATAAGCCCTGTACTTAACTAGTTCTCAGTATCCTCATCTTCCCAACATTGCAGGGTATAAAACGCCATACCTGCAAGTAATACTGGCCACTCAAATATAAAAATATTCTTTGCGTAGTCCAACAATGATTGCGGACCCAACACGGTTCTCCATGGCGACAGCCAGAAAAGAATTATATTCAGCAAAATTGCAAACACCATGCAGTAGATAGCAAACGCTTTTGCATATGCGCGCGAACCAAGTAGTGTACGAATGGAAATGTAGAGTAAAACAACAAAAGCTGCAATAATTATCCAATTCACAGCAACCATTCCACCACCAAAAATTGCTTCAAAGTAGGTACTGATTATAAAACACGAATAAATTATCGCCACAAAAGTCGCAGTCCATAACGGCCACATAAACCGAATGCGATCAGTAATTTTACCATTCATTACTTTTAAGTATATCTTCAAATGCCCACAACTCTCAAACGCACGGCCCTGCAGCAATTACTAAGGCTTACGCGCGCGCTTCATTATCCATGGCAACAGTGACAGAAGCGCGAGAATATAAATACTAGCAGTAATATACAAATATTGCTTTTGCGATGGGTCTTGCAGTAACGTAGCAGTAGATGCAATTCCCAAAATAGCAAAGATGCCGAAAGCTGCAAACATAAAAGGCCGCATCTTAGACACTATGCCACTCAGCATACAGATAAGCCCGAGGGATATCAGCGGAATACTAACTTCAACCAAATCAGCCACATAAATTGGAGCAGACAGTGCGACAAGAGTGCCTATGACCGCCATACCCCCAGCAGTAACCCATAAGACCCCGTTAAGTATTCGATACAGTAAGTCCCGCTTGGTTAATGAAATAATCCCATAAACGTATCGCAGCATAAAAGCAAAAACAAGCCCAAGAATGGCAAAACAAAATTGCGCAACTATAATCGCATACGCTGTAGAGTCGTCAGTGTTTAGATAGCCTACCGCAAGGAGCGATGAGCAATATACCAAAGCCGCCAGTAACGCATAGCCGTCCGCCAATAGCAGAAGAAATGTATATCTACCACGCAGCGCCATAGCCACCCAATACGATAACACACCCCAAACAATGAATCCTGATACATACAGGAGCGGGCTTACCATAAGGCTCGCAAGAACATATATCACGATACAGAAAGTCACGATAGCAATCAGCCAAATGACATAAAGATTAAAACCCGTAAGTTTGTTTGTCTTGATTTTATTTATCATATCGTCATTATACTTACGCTTGAACCTTAAAACAAATCAAGGTACGGCCCAAAGGGTCTAGAAGTTATTCTTGCAAAGTATCGCTATAAAGCCCTACGCATGCCTCTATTAGTCAGTGTCAGGAACGCAGCAAGTGCAAGAGTCGCACTGTTTGTAATGACATATAGATACTGTCCTTGGGATTGATTCTGCAATAGCGCATAAACAGAATAAGAGCCTACAACTAAAAATGCAATGAACGCAACCATCGTCAAAACCCATTTTCTACGTACTGAGCCGACTAAGAGGAGTATAATTCCTAGTACTGTCAGAGGTGCTGTTATATCAATAGTAGACTCACCTGCGTACACGGGCTGGAATAGTGCCACAAGCGTGCCAACAACTGCTATACTTCCTGCAACAAACAAGAGAACTCCATTAAGAAGCCGCGGTACTATATCCTTGTTTGCTGGCATGGCAATCCTATAGATGCGACGTAGAACAAACGCAAAAATAAGAGCAACCTCTAAAAAAAACACCTGCCAAGCAATATCTGCATAGGCTGTCGAATTACTCGCATTCAAAAAGCCGACAGCCGGTAGAATTGGATAAAACAACATAGCTGACAAAATTGCATAACCATTTGCTAATAGTAACAAGGACACTCGGTTGCCACGCAAAACCATGATTGCAAAATACGATAATACACCCCAGACAATAAAGCCAGGGACATACAAAAGCGGACTTTCCATAAGGCTAAGAATTACGTATGGTCCTATGCAAAATGTCGCAATAGCAATCGACCAAATTAAATATATGCATCGACGAGAGAATTGAATCGTTTTTGCTTTATTCACCATACTTCTTATTATACTTGCGCCTAGAGCGGCGATAAGTGGTTATTCCTGTCGACTTCGAGAAGCCAGAGTACTACCGATGAAACAGGATAGGAGAGCAATCACTAGCGTATACTGCGCGCTAATAACATCAACGCTCAGTCTCGCCTCTGAGTCCCATATAACATTTTGTACTGCAAAGCCTATAGAAATACCAAAGAAGACTAGCGCCACAAGCATAGCCACCCAGGATCGACGCCGCACACTCAATAATGCAAAAAATGTCGCCCCAAGGGTAAAAGGGAAACCAAGCCCTACAATCGTAGAACTCGAGACCTGTATCCCTATAATCATCCAGAGATTAAGTACGACTATAGCTCCAATAGTTACCCAAAATACTCTGATGAATGTCTGTTGACCAGGCAAAGTGTTTATCTTATTTTTCCCTTGCACAAACAAGCTGTATTTATAATGAAAATAAGCTACAAATGCAGTTATTAGCGGTATATTCAACAACACGACAGGCCCTAATAGCATTATAGCGGATTCGTCGCCGTAAATATTCCATAAAGCGATACCAAGAGCCAAACCTATACTGCAAATAGCAGCCACCGCTGCATACAACAGAGCTATAGACGACACTATAACCAAGTAGCTACTCCTCATCAACCCAATGAAGAGACAAGCAAATAGGACCAAAATCATAGGGGGTAACCATCCTACAATACCCAATAGCCCAACGAATAGACCAACGATAATGAGCGGCACCAGCCAAAAAAACCTACTAATACTCGTTTTATGATAGGGCTGTTTCTTCTTTTGCTTTACCATGTCAATCATTATACTTACGCCTTAATCTTAAGGCAACCTTGACACTTTTTACATTACATATTAAAATATATCCGGCGTTAATCGACGCCAACAAGCTCACTCGTTCAGAGAGGCTGTGACTTCGATGAATCGAAGGCGCGCAAGCATGCTGTCGGCATTCGTAGCGCTTCTCCTGCTCGTAACGGGATTCATCGTCTCGTCGGCGCAGGCGTCGGCCACGAACATCGTCAGCATCCCGAGCGACCTCGATGCCTGCAAGGGCGTCGCACAGGACGTCGGGCTGACGAAGCACGAAGGTGGCTTCGAGGGAGGTGTGTACAACACCTTCGGCAAGAGCTACCCGGTCATCCTCGTCCACGGCTTCGGCGGTAAGAACGCCGGCCAGTGGGGAGACCTCGACCAGAGCACCGACCTCGCCGCCAGGATCGACAACGTCTCGAACGCCACCGTGGCGGCCGAGTTCCAGTACGATTTCGCCATCATCTCACGACAGAGCCAGAGACTGGCCAACGCCATCGACTGCATCGCGACAATCTCGCGCGGCAACGGAGGACCCGGCAAGGCTATCGTGGTTGGGTACTCCGAAGGTTCGGCAATGGCCCACAGCGCTGCAGGAGAGAAGGCGACGATCACGCGTCATGTCGTCGGTGACGAAATCGGACAAGCCGTGACAGTAGCGGATGCACGTGTCATCCAAGAGTGGATTCCGCTGTTCCAGGGGCCCGACTTCCCAGACAACGTAACCGTCCACTCCATCGGCGGGAGCCTCATCAACGTCGTCAAGGCTGGCGACGGAAGCTACACGCATGAGCAAGTGACTCACAGCGACGGAGTCGTAGGTGTATCCGACGCCACCAAGCAGTCGACAAACGATGCGGGTGGCGGCACACATATCACGAGCTGCTTCAGGGTCTACCCCAGGTACGCCGAGGTGCTACGCGTGCCCATCTACTTGGGTACGCCCAACTCGCCCGCATGCGAACACGGCAACCTCCTCCGCGACTCGCCGGAAACCCAGTGGGACATCGTCGATGCCATCACGGCCTTCGTCAACGCCCACTGTGTCGGCGCAGAGCCGAGCAGCAGCCCGACGACGAACCTGGCCGCGGCAGCCGTGCCGATGGCGGGCAAGACCAGTCCGGCACCGACACCCACGCCCACAGATCCCGGCACGCCGGGAACGCCAGGTGTGCCGACCATCGACCCGACCAGTGTTCCGTCGCAGCCGCCGACAACGCCGCCAAGCGGCTGCGTCGCCTGACAGTCGCAACAACCCAAGCGCTGAGCCGGCTTCACCAGAGCTCGCGCTGACAACCGCACGGTGAACCTGGCACTCTGATGCCAGGACTGACGGGCGACCGCCCTCAGTACCACACCGAGCACCAGGCCCGGACCCTGCCTACGCATCCAGCGTGGGTGAGGCCGGGCCTTCGAAGTATCTTGAGATATTTTACCAACAAAAAATACGGACAAAGTCCGTAAATACATTCTAAATCTTCCATACAAGCAGAAGGGAAGACGCTCGGAGCGCCAGGCTCAGCCACTGCGGCGTCGCCTGGCGCTCTTCGCTAGTTGCTGCC
>CAZBRP010000024.1:0-8960 GCA_964494765.1 uncultured Candidatus Saccharibacteria bacterium | reverse complement strand
TATATATTTTAATATTACGAGCGGATTTACTACCCGCGGCTCCAAGCATAATTAAGGCTATACTGCGTGGCTTCTGCCCGCAGTATTTTATAGCTAAGCGCATAACAAATGGGGACAAAAGTATGTCACGAACCATAAAAACGGCCAGCCTCTGCATAGTAGCGCTTGGCCTTTTGTTTATATCTACCGACCCAAGACGCTTACCCTCAATAATGCTTGTGACTCCATTCGTACTCATTTTTATTACACTTTTTTCACTCGTTCGCGCTTTTGCACGTAATTATGCTACGTCGTTATTGGGAAATGTGCGCTTGGCCGTTTTGGGTGCGGCGTTCCCCACAATACTCCTCGTGTTGCGTTCACTGGGCCAGCTTACGCTGCGCGATGTAATTACGGTGACCGCCCTATTTGCAATAACGTATTTTTATTTGGGACGGTCGGCGAGTCCGTCCAGTATTTAAGCCCAGAAGGATGATTTATATGGACCATAGCCCTTAAATACGTTAACTGGTATAATTCAGTTTGAAGAATATGGATCCCCAACTGGAAAAATCACCAGGTTTAGCTTTGCCGCAGCCCTCCGTAGAGCAGGGCGGTGTTGCAAGGGGTGATTTTCAAGGCGCTCATTCTACGCTAGAAGCTGCCTCTGCAGCTCCCGAAATGGCGCCAGTACATGCCACCTCATCCGGAGCCATGACAGTAATGCCATCAGGAGCACAAGCGGTACCGCATGTGTCGTTGCAGCCAGCTGCAAATCAGCCGGTTGCAAGTACAACCAGCGCTGCTGATGATGATTCGGACGATTTGGATGAAGAGTGGGTGAAGAAAGCCAAAGCAATTGTCGAGCGTACGAAGGACGATCCCTTTACTGAAAGCAAAGAGCTCGGTAAGGCAAAGGCGGACTATCTAAGGATACGCTACAACAAGCAGCTAAAAGTAGCCGAAGACCATCAGCAATGACGTTTATATTTATTGTACTGGCCGTATTACTTGTTGCTGCCCTTATCATGGCGCCTCTATTGTACATGCAGGCACGTAATCGCATACGCGAGCAGAAAAACTATGAGCGTGGCCTTAAAATGGTCCCGTTGCTTATTCATTTGCCGCCGCCGAGCGAAGATGCCGATGGTGCCGGTCGCGACGTGCGTGATCTAGCTGATGAGAATATCTCCAAGGCTCAGGTCATATATAATATTATTTCTAGCACCGTTCAGAAGGGTAGTTTTAAGACCAAACTTTACGGCCAACGTCATTTTGGCTTTGAGATCATTGCCAACAAGGGATTCGTATACTTTTACGCTGCCGTACCGCTTGCGCTGGTCGAGGTAGTAAAACAAGGTGTACTGAGTGCATATCCGAGTGCGCGCCTCGAGGAAGTTGCCGAACACAATATTTTTAGTCCGATTGGCAAGGTCGGCGGTACTGCGGGCGGCGAACTAATTCTCAAAGAACCATTCGCCTATCCTATAGCCACATATCAAGATCTTAAGCGCGATGCCATGCAGGCGCTCCTTAATGCGCTCTCTACTCTAGAAAAAGAAGACGGCGCCGGTATTCAGATTTTAATGCGACCGGCAGAGCCTTCGTGGCGCAAGAATGCTTTGGCTGTAGCTAGTAAAAAACGGAAGGGTGAAAAAGGTAAGAACGTCGGCGAGCATCTCTTCGATTACGCCCGAGAACTGGCTATGGCCTTCGTGAAACCACCCGAGAAGAAAGACGACGGCAACAAAAAAGATTTATCAAGCCTAGATCAGGCAACGCTCGATGCGATTGAAGACAAGACGCGGCATCCTGGGTATGAGGTACTCATTCGAGTGGCTGTTTCGTCCACTGTAAGCCACCGGACACAGGCTATTCTCAGTAATATGGTAGCCGCTTTTGCGCTTTTTGATGCGCCGGGCAAGAATGGTTTTAAGTTTACCCCAGCAAAGAACATCGACGAATTCATTACTTCATATATATTGCGTTTCTTCCCCCAGGAGCAAAACAAGAATATCCTCAATTCCGTAGAATTGGCCACTATATTTCACTTTCCGGACCAACGGAGTATCCCTACTTCCCAGCTGGAGCGCCAGGAGTCGAAGCAAGTCGACGGTCCGCGTAATGTACCTGATAAAGGGTTGTTGCTTGGATATAACATATTCCGTGGTGTAAAAAAACCTATTCGCTTGGCGGTGGGAGACCGCCAGCGTCACATGTATACGGTTGGTCAGACCGGTACGGGTAAGTCAACTTACCTCGAAAACCTTGCGCTGCAGGATATGTTGAACGGCGACGGATTTGCATTCGTTGATCCGCACGGCGATACAGCCGAAAAGTTATTATCGATGGTGCCTAAAGAGCGCACCGAAGACGTTATTTATTTTTGTCCAGCGGATATGGACTACCCGATGGGCCTCAACCTGTTTGAGTTCAATACACCGGATCAAAAAGACTTCCTGATTCAGGAAGCTCTTAATATGTTATATAAGCTTTACGATCCCCAACATCAGGGCATTATGGGTCCACGTTACGAGCACCTTTTCCGTAATGCCGCTCTCACAATCATGGCCGATCCAGCAGGCGGCACTTTCGTAGATATCCCTAAGCTATTCCGCGATCCGCAATATGTAAAGCAAAAGCTGCAGTACGTCACAGATCTAAATGTACTGGAGTTCTGGCAGAAAGAAATGCCCCAGTCGCAGCGATCGAACGAATTCGGTGAGGTTGTGAGTTGGTTCGTAAGTAAGTTTGGCGCCTTCTTGTCTAACGAGATGATGCGTAATATTATCGGGCAGACAAAGAGTTCGTTTGACTTGCGCGACATCATGGATAATCACAAGATTTTGCTAGTCAACCTCAGCAAGGGGCGTACCGGCGAACTCAATTCAAAGCTTCTGGGTATGGTCTTTGTAATGAAGTTCCAGGCTGCAGCCATGAGTCGCGCGAATATTCCGGAAAAAGAACGCAAAGATTTTGCACTGTACGTAGACGAGTTTCAAAACTTTTCGACAGATTCTTTTGCTACTATTCTGTCTGAGGCTCGAAAGTACCACTTAAATCTCATAGTAGCTAATCAGTTTACAACGCAGCTTACAGACGAGATTCGTGATGCCGTATTTGGTAACATCGGTACCATAGTGGCATTTAGAGTTGGCCAAGACGAAGATGCCGAAGCTCTGGCTAAGCGCATGCGTCCGTCTTTCGATGCCGGTGACTTATTGCGTATGCCAAACTACAATGCAGCCGTACGAACGCTCATTGGCGGAGTTCCTACTCAATCTTTTAGTATGGCTACGCTTCCTCCCTTGGGTAACTCCAACCCTCGTCTCGCAGAAGCTCTTAAGCAACTAGCAGCAGCCAAGTATGGTCGGCCAAAGGCGGCAGTAGAAAAAGAGATATTTGCGCGTATCGCTACGTTGCCGGTTCCAAACATGCCTAGCGCGGGGGCTGGTTTGAGTCCGTTTGGCAGTCCTGCGCCCGCCAGCGGAGCTCCCCTTGGTGGCCTGGGCTCTGCGCCTAATGCGCCGGCAAGGCCTCTTTCTGCTCCTAAAGCTCCGAGCTTCCTCGACGAATGGTTTACAAAGCGCTCTGGACCCCTCTCAATGCGTCCTTCGCCTTGGGCCGCACCAAAAGCTGCGCCCAAACCAACAGCTATTCCGCCGGTAGGCCCTGCAGCGGCTGCCGCAGGCAATACTGCGTCAGCAGTACCAACGCAAACCCCGGCCCCCGTAACACACATAACAAAACATCAGCAATCCATGATGCCGCAAGAAGGTCAGTCTACGCGAACAGAATTTGTCGCTACTTCGGCAGCGCCTGTGGCATCGCCGGTTGCAGCGGCTGCCGGCACTATACCGCAAACTGCGCCCGTACCCGCCGCTGCACAGCCACCTACGGCTCCTTCTGTGCCGCTGCCTAGCGCTGTACCGGTAGCAGTTGGTCAGCCGCTCAGTCATGACGCCGCTGCCGCTGCGCACGACACTATATACATAGACCAAGACGGCAATCTTCATTCGCGCCGTTAAGGGTAGCGGCTCTAGTTGCAAGGTGTTCTAAAGTGATCTATACTATATATTAAGTGAGAAAATGATTTTCGAGAGGGTTATTAGAAGTGGCAAAAGCGAACGCATATTCTGCTGATCAGATTCAAGTTCTTGAAGGTCTAGAGCCTGTCCGTAAACGTCCGGGTATGTACATCGGTGGCACCGGTATAGAAGGACTTCACCACCTAGTGTGGGAATTGGTGGACAACGGTATCGACGAAGCCTTGGCTGGACATGCCAATGAAGTCACCGTTCGCTTGCTTGCTGATGGTGGCGTAACTATCATCGACAATGGCCGCGGCATCCCAACCGACATTCACCCCAAGACCGGCAAGAGTACCGTTGAGACTGTATTAACCGTACTCCACGCCGGCGGTAAGTTTGGCGGCGGTGGCTATAAAGTGTCCGGTGGACTTCACGGAGTAGGCTCAAGCGTCGTAAACGCTCTTTCCAAGCGCCTTATTATAACTGTGCATCGCGATGGTAAGACCTTCCAGCAAGAATATGCAACCGGTACACCCGTAGCCGATCTAAAGCCTATTGGCAAGAGCGCCAAGACGGGTACGGAAATAACCTTCTATCCTGATGACACTATCTTCGAGTCGGTTAACTTCAATTATGACACTATCCTAGATCGTCTTCGCCACCAGGCATATCTCACAAAAGGCGTTAGGACCTCTATTCACGACGAAAAGACAGGCAAGCGATACAGTTTTTACTTCGAGGGTGGTATACAGTCCTACGTAAAGCATTTAAACCTGGGCAAAGATGTGCTCGATGATGATGTTTTTTACGTCGATAAACAAATAAACGACGTGCAGGTTGAAATCGCTGCACAGTACACAGAAAGCTTTACAGAGACGATTAAGCAGTTTGCTAACAACGTATTTAACCCGGATGGCGGTACGCACCTTACAGGCTTCCGTACGGCCCTTACGCGCGTTATTAATGATTACGCTCGCAAGGCCGGACTTCTTAAGGAAAAGGAAGAAAATCTTACTGGCGAAGACTGCCGGGAAGGTCTGACGGCGGTTATTCTGGTCAAGTTACCCGATCCGCAGTTCGAAGGCCAGACCAAGAATAAGCTTGGTAACCCCGAAATCCGTGGGTATGTAGAGCAGGTCATGAACGAGTATCTTGTGTACTATCTGGAGGAGCATCCTGCTATTGCCAAGAAATTTGTAGGCAAGGCGTTACTTGCGGCTCGTGCTCGCAAGGCAGCCCGCGCTGCGCGTGAGAATATCATTCGTAAGGGTGTGCTCGAAGGCGCGAGCATGCCGGGCAAGCTTGCTGACTGCTCGAGCAAAGATCCTATGAATTCCGAGATTTATCTTGTAGAGGGCGACTCAGCAGGCGGTTCTGCCAAGAGTGGACGAGACAGCAAGACGCAGGCTATCTTACCGCTGCGTGGTAAGGTCCTGAATGTCGAACGCGCTCGTCTAGACAAGATGTTGGCTAACAACGAAATTTTGAGCCTTATAAAGGCCCTCGGTGTCGGCATAGAAGAATCCTTCGATGTAAATGGACTGCGCTACGGCCGTATCATTATTATGACCGATGCCGATGTGGACGGCTCGCACATTAGTACGCTGTTGCTCACGTTCTTCTTCCGTTTTATGAAGGAGGTCGTAGACGGGGGACACGTTTATTTGGCCAAGCCGCCGCTTTTCGAGTTAGTGAAATCGGGCAGGAAGTCCAGTGAGTTTATCTACGACGAAGCTGAGCTCGAGAGAGTGCTCGATGAAAAAATTGCCGAGCGCAAAAAGGACGGCTTAAAGGTCAACGACGAAGACGAACGTTTCCGCCAAGCTGGCTTTATCGAACAAAAGCGCTACAAAGGTTTGGGCGAAATGGACGCCGAGCAGCTCTTTGAGACGACTATGAACCCTCTAAAGCGCGTTCTTATTCAGGTTAAGGTAGCCGACGCCGAGAAGGCTGACGCTATCTTCAATAAGTTAATGGGCACAGAGGTGGAGCTTCGCAAGAACTTTATTCAGACACATGCAAAATTCGTGAAGGATTTGGATATTTAGGATATGGACGAAAAAGATCAAACACCGGTACCAGAAGACGAACTCCAACACAGCCAGACACCTATTGAGGGTGAAATCGTGGAGGGTCTTAGTCATTCTCGCCAGGTAGAGCTCCGAACCGTAGAGCACGTAATGGAAGACAGCTACCTTCGCTACTCAATGAGTGTCATTATCGACCGGGCATTACCAGACGTGCGTGACGGCATGAAGCCGGTACACCGCCGCATTCTGTATAGCATGAATGAGGACGGTTTGCGCTCTAGTGCACGTCACCGTAAGAGCGCTAACGTCGTCGGTGCGGTTATGGGCAAGTATCACCCGCATGGTGACTCCTCAATATATGATGCATTGGTGCGCATGGCCCAGCCATGGTCTATGCGGTATATGCTCGTAAATGGGCAGGGCAACTTCGGCTCAATGGATGGCGATCCGCCGGCTGCTATGCGTTATACAGAAGCAAAGATGGCCCGTCTCGCAGACGAACTGCTTGCCGACATCGATAAAGAGACTGTCGATTTTCGCGATAACTATGACGGCACTACTACCGAGCCAACCGTACTCCCGGCAAAGTTACCAAACTTGTTGTTAAATGGACAATTGGGTATCGCCGTTGGTATGGCTACTAATATCCCTCCTCATAATTTGAGCGAAATAGTCGACGCCACGGTTCATCAAATTGAAAACCCCGACGCTACACTGGACGGCCTTCTAAAATATATCCAAGGGCCTGACTTTCCAACGGGTGGTTATGTATACGGCAAAGACTCGTTGCGCTCTGCTTATGCCACGGGTAGGGGCGGGGTGGTGGTGCGTGGCGTGGCCGAAATTGCGGAGACGAATAAGGGGCGCCATCAGATCGTTATCACTGAGATTCCGTATGCACTCAACAAAGAGAGCCTTGTTATTAAGATTGCTGACCTGGTAAAAGAAAAAAAGATTACTGGCATTTCTGACCTCCGGGATGAGAGCGCCCGAGGTGACGTACGAATTGTGGTAGACCTCAAAAAAGATGCCTACCCGAAGAAGCTTTTAAACCAGCTCTATAAACTCACGCCACTGCAGACAGCTTTCCATTACAACATGATGGCCCTCATCGATGGTATCCAGCCACGGGTACTGGGCTTACAGGATATTCTGCAGGAGCACATTAAGCACCGCCAAATTGTGGTTCGCCGTCGTACCGAATATGAACTTCGCAAGGCAAAAGAGCGCGCGCATATCCTTGAGGGGCTCAAGATCGCT
Source organism: uncultured Candidatus Saccharibacteria bacterium (assembly GCA_964494765.1). GTDB lineage: Bacteria > Patescibacteriota > Saccharimonadia > Saccharimonadales > UBA4665 > CAMLQK01. The sequence goes on along the minus strand of CAZBRP010000024.1, from coordinate 1,660 downwards.
CTAGACCACATTGATGAAGTCATTGCCACTATTCGGGCCAGCGAGACTACGGATGAGGCTCAGGCCAATCTAATTAAACGCTTCGGGCTTAGCGTTATCCAGACCAAGGCTATTCTTGCTATGCAATTGCGCACACTGGCAGGTTTGGAACGCAAGAAGATTGAAGATGAGCTAGCCGAGCTCATCAAGCTTATTACCGAGCTGGAGTCTATCCTAGCCGACGAAGGTAAGATCTTGGCCATTGTTAAAGAAGAGATGATCCAACTGAAGGCCCAGTACGGCGACGAGCGGCGTACTCGCGTCATTCCCCAGGAGCTCGATAAGATGAGCGATGAGGATTTGGTTCCTGACGAGCAGGTTGTGGTAACGCTCACTAGCGCTAACTATATTAAGCGTAGTAGTATTGCCGACTACAAGCGGCAGGGACGAGGAGGCAAAGGTCGCAGGGGCATGACTACCCGTGAGGAAGATGTCATTGAACACGTCGTTAACGCCGGCACGCACGACTACCTCCTGTTCTTTACGACTAAGGGTCGTGTTTTCCGCCTCAAGACTTACGAGGTACCCTCGGCTTCCCTGAATGCGAAAGGTGTAGCAATCGTCAATCTGCTTCAATTGCAGCCAGAGGAGACCGTGAGCGCGGTCATAAATGTAAGCAAACAAGAAAATACTGACGGCAACCTGATGATGTGTACTATCCGTGGTGTGGTCAAGAAGACTCCATTTGGCCAGTATCAGAACGTGCGCACCAGTGGCCTCATCGCAATCAACCTTGACGAAGGTGATGAGCTCAAATGGATCCGTATGACCTCGGGCGACAACGAAGTTGTTATTTCGACCGCCGGCGGCCAGGCTATTCGCTTCCATGAAAAAGATGCGCGCCCCATGGGCCGTGTATCTAGAGGTGTCCGCGGTATCCGTTTGCGCACAGGCGATCAAGTAATCGGTATGGATATCGTCGAAGAAGGCTCAAGCATATTTGTTATTAGTAAGCACGGCTATGGTAAGCGGACCAAGGTGGCACAGTTTACGTCACACGCTCGCGGCGGGGTCGGCATCCGCTCAGCTGTCGTAAACAGCAAGACAGGTAATCTGATTGGAGTGAAAGCGCTGAGCGCTGATGAGAGCCAAGAAGTGATCATTGTATCTTCGCAAGGACAGACAATTCGTCTTGGCCTTAAGAACATTCCTGAGCTTGGCCGTGCCACGCAGGGCGTACGCATTATGCGTTTGAACGACGGGGATGAAGTCGTTTCGCTGGCGCTTGTTGAAGCGACTGCCGAAGATGATGACGAAGAGGGCGAAGAACTGCCTGAATCAACAGATAAGTAATTGCTGTAACAATTACCACTTTTCCTGACAAGAATTACCTTGACATTCTCTAGTGATCTATCGTACTATCTACCTTAGTGTTTAGAGGTCGTGTTTAGGTGTCTCTAAAGATCATTAAAAATTGAATAGTGCAAATCAACGTCAGTTCATTTGAATTGTTTTAGGAACTCATTAGTTTCGATTAGTGAGTTCCGTAAGTCAGAATGTTAATCGCAAGATTAACTGTTCGACTGAATCGGAACGAATTCTTTTTTGGAGAGTTTGATCCTGGCTCAGGATGAACGCTGGCGGCGTGCCTAATACATGCAAGTCGAGCGGTAAGGCTCCT
>CAZBRP010000023.1:0-11153 GCA_964494765.1 uncultured Candidatus Saccharibacteria bacterium | reverse complement strand
AGCCCCGAAGAGCTGTTTGAGGAATTTTGTTCTATTTGGCAGGGGCGACAGGATTCGAACCTGCGACACCTGGTTTTGGAGTCCAGTGCTCTACCAACTGAGCTACGCCCCTATAACATTGTGCATGCCTTACGACATAACAATAGCCTCAATCATACGCTATTTTGTGGCAATTGTCATCTGGCGACCTTATTTATGTCACTGTTATAAAGAATACATGCGGATATCATATTGATAGTGTTGAAACTACTTGTGTTTGCAGTTACCATAACAGATTATGGATTATAATATCCCACCGTTACTGGCACAATCGGCAGAAGGTAGTCCTGAAGATACGGTAGTGACCGCCCGATTCGTCTTGAGGGCTGAAGCGCACAACGACCTACATGAGGCAGCCGCTCATTTAACGGAAGCCCTTGGTCATGTTGCAGCAACGGCTGGGACGACAGTCGAGTTAGCCACCACTAGCCTGGAAGAATATAGCGCTCAGACAGCCCAGCAAGGCGCGCTTAAGGCATATGCGACACAGCTGCAGGGCAACCTAGACGATGTGCTGGCGGCTGTTACGCCCAGGCAGTGGGAGGTGATTAAAGGTCTGATGGAAGGCAAGTCCAACGCCCAGATCGCCTCAGACCTAGGTATAGTAGCGTCTACAGTTGCGGTCCATATACAACATATCAACGAACTTCTGGACACCGGCTCTCGACATGAGATTGCAACCCGTGTGCTTAACCCACGTGCTTTCCTGGGACTACTCAACACCTTGGATGTGAGCCATAGACACCAGACACTAGATAGCGAGTAGCCACGTTCATGCTTGGTTACAAGCCCCTTTTATGATTCCGGGCTACTTTTGTTAAATATCTTACTAATCCTACAATCCCGCCGATTTATAATGGCGCGTTGAATTATGGAACAACACCGTTTACTAAAGGGGGAAATATTACCACCCGATGAGAATCCAAACGCGCTCGTTCATTATATACGGGTCTGTGCTACTGCCGGAACGGATACACAACAAGAACTAGAAGACGCTATGGGTGCCTTAGCTCGTACCGCACAGGAAAACGGAGCAGATGTACAAATACACTCAGTACCGCTCGATGAGGCTATCATACGAGAAGAGCATGACACGGCCTTACGTAACTATGAGAAGGAATTGGCAGCGCATTTTGCAATACTTAACAAGAGCCTTCATTTACGGCAACGCCAGGTTCTAGCCCACCTTATAGACGGTGGGAGCAATCAAGTTATCGCTCGTAGAATGCATCTTGCGATGTGTACCGTTAAGAGACACCTCTCTGAGTTGGGTGATCATCTGGGAGGAAGATCTCGTTATGAGATTCTAGCTAAAGGGCTTGGCTTCGTATCGTTGATTAAGCTTTTTACAGATTTGGGTATCAAGCTTGACACGGAAACACCTAATGGAAAATAAGCCGACTAGCATTGAACAGTTGACACTGCCTTGCATGAATGTACACATTACGTTGCCCGCAGAGTCCGACAGAGACACACAGGAGGCCTTCCGTGCCAGGTTACAGGCACTTGTTGCCGAAGCCGGTGGCACATTGGCTGTAGCCGAGCAAGTAGAGGCTACGCCCCGGGCAAATCAGGAGCGCTACACGATAATCGAAGACTACATACGGGCAGTTAACGAGCGCACCCTGGCATTAGAAGCTCTGCTTCCAGAATCTGAACGTGAATTGCTTTCTCTCATGCTGCGTGGACTGCCAAGTGGGGAAATTGCCAAGAAACTACGGGTATCAACGAGGCGTATCAACTATCTTGCAGGAAAAATGAAAGCTGCCGTTAAAAGCGGCTGTCGCGATGAAGAAACATCCAGGCTAGCCGTCATTACGCATATATTAGGCACGGACGACGCTTCGGCGATTGTCAGCGCGCTTGATTTCAAAAACAAAGAGCTACCTAATGGGCCGGATATCCTAAAAGATGCCTCGGGAAGATTACCCAGCGAAGTACTATCGACTCTTATTATCGCCAACGCTACACTCCCTGCCGATAATAAGACAAATCTATCGGCAGCCGCTCAAGACTTCGCCGAGACATTAAAGCAACTTACCACCGAAAAGCCGGATGTACATATAGTGTCCATGCCTCATGTAACACAAAGAACTAATGAGGCATCCGACCATTATGCTGTTCGTATATTACTGTCACATATGAGTGAGACGACTATGCGAAAATATGATTTTACAGAACGTGAGAAGCAAGTGGCCAGGCTTATACTAGGCGGATTCACAAATGCAGATATTGCTAAAGAACTTTACCTAAGCCCGAATACCGTCAAAGGTTACGTAAACTCGCTTTTTCAGAAGATTGGTGCGGATGTCAGCCGATCTGCTTTAGCAAGCTGCCTTTACTTTGACGGCCTTGGCAGACACGCTCGTTTACAATAATTTTACACCTCTGTTATGGCCGAACAAGTCTTTGATATTCGCACCAAAATCTGTTATATCTAATATACGATGCAGAAAGTAGTTCCCAACAAACCACTACTAGTCTTGCTGTACGGATTCCCGGGTGCCGGAAAAACGTACTTTGCTCGCCAATTGTGCGATAACCTTCAGGCTGCACATGTCCATGGCGACCGCATTCGTTCCGAACTCTTTGAAAAACCACGTTACGACCGCGAAGAAAACGACGTCGTCAACCATCTTATGGAATATATGGCCGGCGAGTTTTTGAATGCCGACATGAGCGTCGTGTTCGACACCAATGCCATGCGTACGGCCCAGCGCCGCCAACTACGTGAGCTAGCCCGCAAGGCAGGCGCTCAAACCGTGCTAGTATGGTTCCAGGTAGACACTGAAACATCTTACTTGCGCACCACCAAACGCGACAGGCGCCGTGGCGACGATAAATACTCCCCACCACTCGACCGCCAAACTTTCGACCGTATTGCTGGTGGCATGCAAAATCCTCACAATGAAGATTACATTGTCATTAGCGGCAAGCATACCTTTGCCACGCAGCTTAGTGCGTTCATAAAGCGCCTGCGTGAGCTCAAGTTGGTTGCTATTAACGAAGCGCAAGCCCGTTTGGTGAAGCCTGGCTTGGTAAACCTTATCCCTAACGCAGCGGCCGGCCGGGTAGATATGAGTCGCCGTAATATTGTTATTCGTTAGAACATGGCCACCAAGCAATTCCTCATGCCTGAGGTCGGCACCGTCACTCTTTACAAGCGGCGCGGCAACCGCAGCCTCCGGCTGAGTATTGGATCGAACGGCGAAGTACGCGTTTCATTACCCTATTGGCTACCGTATAAAGCAGGGGAGCAGTTTGCACTGGCTCGCGCATCCTGGATACTTGAAAATAGGCCAGCACTTGGCACGATGTTGCGACATGGTCTAGGAATTGGCAAGGCGCATCGCCTGGTTTTCGAGAAGTCTTCCACGACGGGTACGGTACATACAAAAGTTATCGCTAACGAAGTGCGCATACGATTTCCAGATACCTACCTCAGTGAAGACCCTATCGTGCAAGACGCAGCCCGTAAAGCTAGTATCCGAGCACTCAAAAAAGAGGCCGAAGTTTTACTGCCCCAGCGGCTGCAGGCTCTCGCCAGCCAAACTGGCCACACCTATACAACAGTTTCGGTAAAGCAACTTAGAAGCCGGTGGGGAAGTTGTAGCTCAAAACAAGAAATTACACTCAATCTGTTTCTAATGCAGTTGCCTTGGCATCTTATAGATTATGTATTGGTGCACGAGCTTACGCATACCAAAGTGATGCAGCACGGCGCGCCATTCTGGCGTGAGATGGAGCGCTTTTTGCCTGGCGCCAGGCAATTACGCAAGCAAATGGCCAATCATCAGCCAATGCTCTCGCCTAATGTGCGGAGTGTGGCATAATGGGGGCATGGTAAAACGCTTCTTAGATCGTGCCCGGCACCTACACCGCACTAGTATCGAGCACGAACGACTCACCAGCCTCATAAATAGCATGGCCGACGGAGTCATTGCCGTTAATAGCAATATGAAGATTGTCACCTCAAATGGCGCCGCGCTTAATATCCTCGATGTCAACAACACGCTGATTGGTAAAAAGCTTAGCGACGTCCTCAAGCCCTTCGACAAGAATAACCAGGTAGTACCAATCGAACAACTCGTTCAGTCTGTCAAGGTGCCCACTACTACCCGAGACTTGCTCTTGGGCTACTCCGACAATAGCCATATCAACCTCTACCTTAGTATCGCACCAGTACACCTAGGGTACGGTCGAAGGGGCAGCCAAGGCTATGTACTATTACTCCGCGACATCACCCATGAGAAATCTCTCGAAGAAGAGCGTGATGAATTTATTAGCGTTGTAAGCCACGAGCTACGGACACCCATCGCCATTACCGAAGGTAACATTAGTAATGCTCAGTTTATAACTGCCAAATCAGGTGACATCAACCAGGTAAAGAAGGCTCTGCAGCAAGCCCACGACCAAGTTATTTTCCTGGCTGGCATGGTCAACGATCTGGCTACACTGTCGCGGGCCGAACGTGGGAAACTCGTTGTAGAAGTACAGGCCATCGACGTTGCCGACCTAGTGATAAAGCTGGCAGCCACCTACAAATCGGATGCCGACAAAAAAGGGCTCAGCATTACAACCAACGTCCCAGCCGACCTGCCCAAATTGCAGTCCAGCGACCTCTACGTTCGCGAAATTCTACAAAACTTTATTACAAACGCTATAAAGTACACCGAAAAAGGTGGCGTTACCATTACTGCCTCTGGTACAGGGAAGGGTATACAATTTACCGTCAAAGATACGGGCATTGGCATTAGCAAGCAAGATAAGGAGCGGGTGTTTGATAAGTTCTTCCGCTCTGAAGATTTCCGTACCCGAAAGGCCAACGGTACTGGCTTGGGGCTGTATGTTACAATGAAGCTCGCTCGTTTAGTACACGCTGAAATAGACGTAACTAGTGAGCTAAACGAAGGTTCCACTTTCTCAATTTTTATACCAGACCTACAATAAATAAAAGGAGGCTCTGCTATGTTTGAACTGCTCAAACATGAAGCCCAAGTCTCAGACAGCGGCCAGTTTCTAGGTAGTGGTTATCGTTCGGCTGAAGAGAAAAGCCGAAGCACTATGTATGCCCTCAGAAGCGTGGAAACACCCGCACTGCGTGGTGCGCTTGCAGTTGGCATATGCGAATTCGGCGCCGCATTATACGTATCCTTAGCCGAAGGCGGACCAACACTCGAAAGTGGACAGCATTTCGCCCTCGCGGTAGCAAACACTGCTATGGCAGGGATAGCGCTTTATAATGATGCTCCACGGCGACTTCAGCTAGGACCCTAAACTTTGGGTAACCTACGCTAGATAACTAGAAATTGCCCGAAGCACGATCGGCATAGTGAAGCGCCATAATACCACAGGCAAAGGCTGTCGCACTGCCAATACCAACAGACACCCCTGTTTCAAGATGAACGCCATGGCCTATTCCGGTCACCAAAGCATTGCCGTAGGCAATAAGCGCACTAAGGCCAGTTGCTCCTATCGCCGCCGGTTCAGCTGCCGCTAAAGCGTTATAGTGTCGTGCCGGCTCCTCGGGCATTGGCAAAGACTCTTCTTGTCCACTCATTAAAAAACTGTAGCACGCTTTGGCTAAGCAGCGCAATTAGCGTGTGGTATCGGCAGGGAACGGCGGCAAGTGCGGCACCACATGCATCGCTGGAATGCAGATGTTGCGACCCTTCCAATCAACTGTTGAGAACTCGTACTTTAGCATGGAGTAGTGTAGAAGGTAGAGATCGGCTACTACTGCAAACGGCAGCCCAATAAGGCCAAACGCGGCGCTATTAACATGCGTACTAAGCACAGAGCGCTCGTAGGCAACGATTAATAGCACACAGGCAGCAATCGAGCTAAAATGAGCAATACTTCCTATATCTATCCAAAAACCAGCAATAGCCATCTTGAAAGGCAGGAGCAAGAACGTCAACTGAAAGAAGCTCAGCAAAGCAACTTGTTCTGGGCGGCGATGAAGCTGCGGGTAACGCATACGAATAGCCGTCTCACGCTGTTCATTAGCGGGCTTGCCACTGGTAATGCCCAGCTGTTCATTGGCGCGGAGAAAGCTATAGCCATCGCTGGCAATAAGCTCGCGTGCAAAGTGAGCTTCCGGAGTAATAGCCCGTGCAACTGCCCGAAAACCACCAGCTTGCTGCAAGGCGCTTTTCTTAATAATCCAAGATGAGCTAATAACCGGCGGACGCTTGAACAAGCGGCGTGGCGGCACCAGCTCCCACCAATATCGCATGGCCTGCACTAAAGAGGTGCGCGCATAAGCCGATATCTGGCGCAGTGGGAGTATACACAACATCTGCTTGTTTCGCGCCAGCATAGTACTCACCGCCAAACGAACGCTCTCTGGTTCAAAACGCACGTCAACGCCACAAAAAAGAATATATTCACCACTGGCTTCACGCGCAAGACGGTCGTAAGCTTGGTTTTTGGGCAGCCAGGTATCGCTCGGCTCGTCGCCCAATACAAACCGAACGCCATCTTGCGCAAAGTTCTTAATAATCTCTGGCGTTCGCTTTACCTGAGAACAATCGTCCAGTACGATTATCTCCAGCTTCGGATAAGTACTGGCTATGGCAGACTGCAAACACGCTTGCAAATCTTCGGTTTCGTTACGGGCCGGAATAGCAATGGTGACTGGGGGCAACTCTTTATCACTATAGCGGTGTTCATCGTCTGGCCACTGAGTTTTTTGCAGATTACGGTCAACCGAGAACACAAGCGTGAGCGCCACTAATAATTGCGCTACCCCCACTAAAGACCACAGTAGGGAGCCGGCATTCGGCCAGCTACTCCAAGCCCATAAGGCAATCAAAGCCCCGGCTTGCATACTAATAAGACTGAGTGAAGTTCGTACCGTAACGCGACGCAAGTACCGCTCATGCATGCGCTCCTCGTAGACACGCAACATGTTCAGCAAGCGATAAAGACCAATCAGCGCAACTATAACGCTAAAAAGATTAAAACTATACGCAAGCAGGCCGCCAATAGCCAAGCCGCCACTGATATATGCCCCTATGGCAGCCACCCTGCGTGATGTCGGTTGTTTTCCGGCCACATAGGCCAGTAGCTCTAGTACCGCCGAGCCACCCAAAAGAATAAGCAGTATTGTCATACTCATAAATATACCGTATGTAGCAACTTTTAGTATATTAGTTTGTACTCGCAAGCTGGCATGCTATATTACAGGCTTTGTTAACAAGCTAGCTGGAAGAAGCACAGAACTACCATATGAGTTACGAAACCCCCGATCCATACGAGCGCCCCGAGCCAGGGCCCATTCTAGGCGCACGTCAAAGACTAGGCCTCAACATTGCTGGCTGGAGTTTGGTAGCGGCAAGTGTGGGCGTCGGCGGCTACGCCGTAGTATCGGCTGAGATGAACATGCATACTGCACAGGAAACCATCGATTCCGCTAACACTGCCATTGATAACATTACCGAAGCAGCCTCACGCCAAGGAGTGTCTCCCGATGCGAAAGTTATTGCAGCGCACCAGCAAAACGCCCACGCAGCCATTACCAGCATTCCGCGCTATGAGTTGATGTCAGGGCTAGGCAAGGGAATACTTGGCCTTGGTGCCGCGATTGCTGGATCGGTAGTAACTATAAACAGCTTTGCGCGCAGAAGAGCCAGCAATCTTAGCAACGAACAGGCGTTAGGCATTGAGATTGACGATCTGCCTAAAGGCATGGCATTCACTGATTTCCTTAGCTATTTAAGCAACGAGGCAGCACTTCCCGAAGACGACGAGCTAACAAGCCGGGTGCCAGATATCTTCTCTGCAGTCGGGCAGCAGCTAAAGAATATAGTTCCCGAATTTGAGGGTAGTAGAACCTATGCGGCTAGCGATGCTGTTGCGTGGTCGGATCTAAGGGCAGGCGATATGATGTGCGGCGAATTTAGATTATGCGGGATAGCTGCCCTAGATGATGCGATAGCCGGTAAAAAAACTGTTACGCTTCATGCTTACCCTACAAATTGCAAGATCGATCATCAGGCACCCAGTATGCAGATTCATATGCCCCGAGAAGAATTCACTGATAATCTTACTGCCATTCGTGCATTAACTGGCCGAGCGCTAATGATGGACGTACTTGTCAAATCCAACGTTCCTGAGCTTCAAGACGGAAAACCTGTCTCTCGGCTCGTAGCTACCCCCCTGCAAGTGGTTGGCATGGAGCAACCGTTTCGTCCGGAACAATTGCAGTACGCTCAGGAGGGTTCATTTCACCTGCTTGCAGGCGTAGTAGGAGGCATAGACACCTACTACGGCAATACCTGGCTACGGGTACAGGCAGATGATGGCTCGTCACAACTCGTGCGGTCCACAGCTTATATACATTACACAAAAACTATCGACGGCCTGCCGCCGCCCATCCCCCGTGAAGGTGACAGGGTACACATACTTGCGACGATTGATAGCCCTGCAGCCGGAGATCGGGCAACGCGTTTTAAAAATGTCAGTGCCTACCGCATCGAGCCGGCTCCGGGTGGTGAGGTGGCAGAAGCCGAGTATCACCAGCACGTGCATGATCTACTCTTCGATATTAGCAGCATGAATGCCCCGAAGTCTTATGATACTTTTAGGGCTACTGTAGGTGAATTAGCGCTCATGCGACCCTCCCGAAAAGTTGCCGGAGTACTCATCAAAAAATATAACGATGTATTTTCGAGCCTTCGAGACGATCCAGTTGCACTCCATGAACAGATGTGGAGTCGGTCTCTGGCTATCCTCGATGCAGCTTTTGAATCTGAGGATATTGCCTCGATGACAGTCAGCCAATTCAAAGCGTTCACGGTAGCCGTGGCGCGTGGCAAGCATGTGCCATCGTTCGAAGTTCCTGGCGCCTTCTTAGTACCTGGCGAGCTCTTTGCCACGAACGACAGCAATCCCGAACTCGTAAGCGAATGCTTGCAAAAAATCTTGCCAGCCATAGTTGACACTGAACTAGAGCCACAGCCTTTCCAGCTGAATGTATTAGAGGTTGCCCTGTATCAGGTTGTTATAGCTTTTCCGCCTGAACAAGCCCTCGAGATATTAACAAGCGTTACAGAGCTTTATATAAAAGCCAAGCAAAGCGACAATACACAAGCAACGGCAGTCTTTAACCAGCTACTGCCTGCCCTTACGACTGTCTTGGAACGGGGAAAAGAGAGCGCCGATACAGTTTCGAGCACCTACCCGGGATATAGTCTTGTAGGCGTCAACTACCTCTCACTTCTAGAAACCCTTCAAAAACATAATGGGCGAGGTACAACGGACCGCGAGCCTCACGCGTAGCGCGTAAGTTCGTAAGATAAAGCAGCCGAGCAAAATCGCAATTGACGCGCCTTACTATATGATGTACTCTTGACTTGTTGGAGCCTACAGATATTGTAGGCTTTTTGCATATAGAGGAGTAGGAAGTGGCAGAGGAAAAAGCGGAATCAAAGCGACCACGAGTCGTCAAAAAAGCCGAAACCGTACGTGAAAAAGCCGACCGCGTCGAGGGTGCCAGTAAGCAACCCCGCCGTCTGCAGGCAACACGCCGTAAGGCCGGCGCACCGTTCCGCTCAGTTGGGCGAGGCGTTGCCAAACTCGGAAGGTTCAAACCCTTCCGCATTATTGGCTTCATTCTAGTACCGCCGTATATTCGGGGAAGCTGGAAGGAACTCAAGCAGGTTACATGGCCAAGTTGGAAGGTGTCTACCCGGCTCACTTTCGCAGTCATCATATTCGCCGTAGTATTCGGAGTAGTGGTTGCCTTACTCGATTACGGTCTCGATAAAATATTTAAGCAGGTGTTATTAAAATAATGAGCAAACGATACGACGCTACAAAACAGTGGTACGCAATCCACACATACAGCGGCTACGAAGAAAAAGTTGCCGAATCTATTCGTCAGCGTGCCGCTAGTTTAGACATGGCCGACAAAATCTACCAGGTTTTGGTGCCTAAGGAAAAAATGATCGAAATTAAGAATGGTAAGCGCCGCGTTGTCGAAAAGCGCATCTTCCAGGGCTACGTACTGGTACAAATGAAAATGAGCGAAGACGCCTGGTACATTGTGCGCAATACGCCCAGCGTGACCGGCTTTGTGGGCAGCGGGTCTGAACCGACTCCTGTTTCTGAAGAGGAAATTGAAAAAATCCAGAAGCGCATGGGCCTTGAGCAGCCAAAGCACAAGATAGACTACCGCATTGGCGAAGTAGTGAACATTACCGACGGTCCTTTCAAGAACTTCGATGGTACCATTAACGAAATCGACTCCCAGAAGGGCAAGCTGAAAGTGCTTGTAAATATGTTCGGCCGCGACACTCCTGTGGAGCTCGATAGCCTGCAGGTTAAGAGGGTATAGTTGTACGCATGCTCGATCCTAAATTCGAGGTACAACGTATAGCTCCTACTGAAAATGGAGGTCGCGAGCACGCGTCTGTGCGTAGAATATTAGATACTAGCCCTCATGTAGGGAAGGTAGTGGTTGAGAAATTTGTAGTTGGGGGCATGCAGCGTCTCGGTACCGCTCACATAGGTAATGGACCAAGTGTAGCTCATGTAATAGTGATGCCAGACGGCCTAACACGGAGTGGCTCACCCGGATACACCCCAGCTATAACTGTAATACCTGAAAACTACTAACTGGACTTTAAGAGCGTACTCTTGTAAAATATATTCGTTACGCACTTCCTAACAGAAGCGTGAGACTAAGAGAGCTTCTAACCTCTTAGCTCTAAAAGGAGAAAATCTTATGGCTAAAGCCGTAAAAGCAAATTTGAAAATGAGAATTCCAGCCGGCCGCGCATCTGCCGCGCCTCCAGTTGGTAGCACCCTTGGTCAGCACGGTGTTAACATGATGGACTTCATCAACCCGTTTAACGACCAAACTAAAGACATGCAAGGTCAAACCGTAACAGTACACATTACTATTTACGAAGACCGCACCATGAGCTGGCGCGTTGTAAGCCTGGCTACCGACGACCGTATTCGTGCCGCCCTTGGTGTCAAGAAGGGTTCTGGCCGCCCCAACAGCGAGAAACTTCCTCAGAAGCTTACTCAAGCCCAACTGACGAAGATCGCCGAAGAAAAAGCCGCCGACATGAATGCCGACGATGTCGAAGCCGTCAAAAAGA
>CAZBRP010000022.1:0-14731 GCA_964494765.1 uncultured Candidatus Saccharibacteria bacterium | reverse complement strand
CACGACCCGCTGTTTACAAAACAGCCGCTCTAGCCACTGAGCTATGTCGGCAACAGATGCAATTGTAGCAAACAAACGCTAGTTAGGCAATAACGTTTTACGTACTATACCACAACTTTGCGAGGGCGCACCATGCGTTTTGGCTTGCCGTCTGGCACGATAAGCTTCTTGAGCTTCTCATCAATCATATCAGCTTGAGACTGCATACTGCGGTCTTCGTAAGCCTTTTTTAGCAAGCCAAGTGTTTCTTTGTTTGGCTCCATCTCGACTGCTTTTTCGAGTGACTGGAACATCAGCTTTTCGTTGCCAAGCTTTTCTTGAACTTTTGCGTATGCTACATGGCGTGCAGCTAAGTTGTTTTCTAGTTTTAGGGCCTGTTCAAAAGCAATGGCGGCTTTTTCGTAGTTTTCGGTTTCGTAATAAATAAGACCTAGGTTGTGCAAGCTTGATGGCGTGGCCTCGATACTGCTGGCAATTTCAAAACAGTCAATGGCGTCACGATACTCTTTTTGCTTGGCATACAAAATACCCAGGCGGTTGTAGGCAGCCGCATTGCGCTCGTCAATCTTTAAGATTGTTAACAAGGCCTTCTCGGCACGCAAAAAACGATTTTCACGCATGCCTTGGTGGGCGATATCCCACAATTTGCCAAGACGTTCGCCAATTTTGCGCGAGCTCATAGCAAATTCATCATCGTGGATTTTAGTGTTTCTGAGGGCCAAAAGGCCAAAGAAGCCTACAATTGCGAGTTCAAACATATCTACGTAGTAGTATAGCAAACATTACGACGAAAGGTGCAACATCAATTGCGTTAACGTTAACTTAGTATTGGCATTGGCGGCCAACATCTTCTGGGCTTCGGTTACCGCCTTAATAATACGTTGCCACTGGGCAATGCGCCGTACGTCGTTCTTTACTGCTGCTTGCTCGAGCGCTGTATGCGCAATTCGGTGCAAAGCCACACAAAGCTGCTGCACGTCGGCTTTTTGCTTGCTAATTTGCTCCACTGTGACCAAACGGGCTAGTAGATCCTGCTGCAGAAGCGCTTTGGCGCGAGTAACGGCTTGCACAAGCGAATGCTCACTATCTTCGTCAAGTAGCGCTTTCATTAGGCCCGGTAGGCCGCCGCTCAAAAAGTAGGTTTGTGTAACCGCAGCTTGCGGATAGTCCGCGAAAAAGGACAATAATTGGTCTTTGCCAGGTGCCATAATTGAAAAGGTTTGAACCCGCGACAAAATCGTAGGCAATAGGCTTTGGGTGTTGGACGCTGTCATAATTAACAGAGTGTCGGCCGGTGGTTCTTCTAGCAGCTTTAAAAACGCATTTTGGGCTTCGGTAGTCATGCCCTGGGCATGCTCCACGATCACAACGCGACGTATCTGTTTTTTACCGGCAGTTTTAAGCTTTAAAAAGCGCTGCAAAGTGCGAACTACATCTATAGAAATAGTCTGCTTGTCGTCGGGTGCTACAAGCGATACCGCGTGGGAAGACTCAACTGCCGTTACGCTGTTCAGCTCAAGGATCTGCGCTGTAAGATACTTAGCGAGCATCCCCTTGCCTACGCCATCGGCACCCACCAGCAACAGAGCATGTGAAGGCTGGGCAATAAATCGCTCCAGCTGCTCTGATGTTTGCTGATGGATAACTAATTCTTCTTGTTTCACGGGCTGCAAACTCGACTATTTGTTAGATGACTGCTTCATAAGCTCATCAAATTCTGGCGGAACGGGAGCTGTAAACGTTTGGCGTTGCCTGTCTGGTGTCGTAATTTCTAGGCTAAAAGCGTGCAAGAATAGACGATCACCAAAAGCACCAGCACCGTAGAGAGGATCACCTACAATTGGGTGGCTAATTTGAGCAAGATGCACGCGCAACTGATGCGTTCGGCCGGTAGTTGGCTTTAGTTCAACCAGGCTATGTGTATCACTTTCGGCCACTACTTTGTAATGCGTTATTGCCGGCTTGCCATTAGGGCCAGTCCTAAAGGTTGCTGGAGCCTTAGGGTTGCGCTCAATAGGCATATCAATAATTGCCTCTTTGGTGCGTATATGCCCCTTAACAATCGCCATGTAGGTCTTTTTAACCTTACGCTGAGAAAATTGTTTTTGCATAAAGCTCAGTGCTTCAGAATTCTTAGCGCACATAATAACACCGCTCGTAGCCCGGTCTAATCGATGCACAATACCCCCACGTGCACCCTGCAGGTCGCTTAGCTTGTCACGCAAGAATGTGGCCACCGTAGCTTCGGTAACTGTTTCACTTTGGGCATGTGTTAGCACGCCAGCCGGCTTATTAATTACCACACAGTCGTCATCTTCATAAATAACGGGCAGATCAATATCAGGGATCGCATCTAGCTCGGCTTCGTCGTAGTCTACGGTGATAATATCACCCTCGCGCACTTTATAGCCTGGCTTAGATGACGCGCCGCCTACTTGAATTTTACCGCGCTCACAAAGCTTTTGAATAAATGCACGACTCAGGCGAGGCATTTGCTCACCAGCAGCTACGTCGAGTCGCTTACCAACAGTCGTTTCGTCAACAATAAATTGTTTCATTATAAGGCCCGTAGCCCGACTGCCTGTTGAGCATGTAGCAATGTCTTGGCGGCCTGCTCTTGCATTACCGATTCAGACGATTGTAGCTTGTCTAAAATATCCTGGTCGCTAATAGTTGCCAGGCGAGCTTGGAATTCACGCAAAAAGTCTTGTACAGCCTGTGCGACAACCTTTTTAAGGTCACCATAGCGCTCTTTACCTTCCCACTCGGCAATTACGTCTTGGAGTGGTCGCTCTTGCAGCAAGGCTAGCATTTGCAATAAGTTGGCAATACCGGGCTGGTTCTGGCGATCAAAATGAATTACCCCAACAGAGTCAGTAGTAGCACCCATAATCTTCTTGGCGGCGGCCTCAGGGCTGTCGCCCATAAAAATCACGCCCTTGCCAGTTTCGTCACTCTTGCTCATTTTTTTAGTAGGATCCACTAAATCTTTAATGCGTAAACCTTGGTCTTTGCCAAAGAATTCATGCTGCTTAGGCACGGCAAGCGGTACGATAAATAGGCCGTCGGGGAACTCAGTAGCAAACTGGTTGTTGAGGCGTGTTGCAATATCACGTGTAAACTCAAGGTGTTGCGTTTGGTCGTCGCCAACAGGCACATACGACGCACCATACAGCAGAATGTCGGCTGCCATTAGTACTGGGTAATTAAACAAGCCAACAGAAATACGGTCTTCGTTAAGTTTGGCGGACTTGTCTTTAAATTGAGTCATACGGCCCATTTCGCCCATGCCTGTAAAGCAATCCAAAATCCAAGTTAGCTCAGAGTGGGCTGGAATGTAGCTTTGGCGATAAATGTGAATATCGGGATTATCGAGTGGCAGGCCACTAGCCACGAACAGTCGTAAATTGTGCATGATTTGATCATGTAATTCGCGGTGGTTGATTGGCGTGGTAAAGCTATGTAGATCGGGAACAAATAGGTTGATCTGGTAATCGTTGGCGTGCTTTTTGGCCATGTCTGCCATAGCCAGTAAAGCACCAAAATAGTTGCCGATGTGGAGATCGTTGTTGGCGCGAAGGCCAGTTAAAATAACAGGTTTACTCATAATTACTTCTTATTATACCGTTGATCTGTAATAGATGACAGCACTAATTAGTTTACAAAATTTTAGATGATCTCTTTCCACGAGAGACACTATACTAGCCACACAGATACAATCGCTTGCATTTGCGGGTAGGTCAGCAGTGTGCCCGGCCTAATCATGTTGCCGTTGGTCGACCGAGGCGCCTATTATGCAGTACACCATTTGTTCGGTGGCTAAGCCAGCAATTTCACGGACGCGTGGATCTTGGTGATTACGATAGTCGCCAAAGCTGCTCCACTGCCGGAGTGTCTACAGAGTGCTCCACGCCGAATGCGCCTAAACTCGATAGTGCCTCCTGGGCGATACTTCGCATCTCATTACGTGTTGCTTCTGGGTAGTCTTGTATGTTAAACATTATGCTTCTCCTTTTTTGAGTTATATAAAAAGACCGCCGATTTACATTGTGGCGGTCTTTTTAGTATCTTCGAGAATTTATGCAAACACACAAAACAAACCGTCACACGAGGTACGGCTTTGCCATGCTTGGTTGTTTGCAAATGTGATCATGAGTATTACTCTATCATATCCGGCTCACTCGAGCGACTCTTTACGATCTTAGCCACAAAAAAGGCTTCTATTTCTTCACTCGGCTTTAGGCGCAAACAATCTGCAACTTCTGGTGCAAATTGCTTACCTTGCCACATAGTAACCGCCGGCACACGGTTAGGTAAACTAAGTGTCAGCGGCACTAATTGCGCCTGCCCTTGGCTTTTGCGTAGCAAGTAATCAACGACTGCCTCGTTTTCTTCGGGTGCCATGGTGCAGGTGCTATATACTAATGTACCGCCCGGCTTTAAAAGTTGCCATGCCTGTAAAATCAGCTGTTTTTGGAGCTGTTGTAGTCTCTTTACGTGCGCTACAGACCATGTCGCAAAATCCTTAGGTCGATCTAGCTGCATCAAGCCCTCGCCGCTACATGGCGCATCAAGTAAAATACGGTCAAATTGCACACTATCGAGCTTTCGTGCCAGCAGTCTGCCATCAAAAAGTGTCGCCTCCGCAATCTGCACACCTAAGCGGTCAAAGTTGGCTTTCATTTTAGCTAAGCGGGGCCGTGAGTTGTCGTTGACCCATATTTCGGCTTTATTGTCGGTGATGGCAGCAATGTGACTCGTTTTACCACCCGGCGCAGCGCAAACGTCTAAAATGCGTTCACTGGTCTGAGGCTGCAAGGCCAAAACTGGTAACCAACTGGCGGCGTTCTGAATAAATACCGTGCCGTTGGCAACCAGTTCATGGTCGCGCACATCTTGTACCGGCACCTGCAGATGTAAGCAGCGTGGCGCCCAATCATACAGTTGCCCAGCAATGCCTGTATCTTGAAGTTCTTTGGCCACGGCATCTGGCTGGGCAGCGCGTAGCGTATTGATACGCAGACTTTGTTTACGTGAAGTATGTAGCAGTTGCTCTACAGCAACCTGCGGCTCATTGAGCACCAGCATTGTACGCTCTATCCAGGCCTGCTGCTTTATTGCGGTTTTGTCAATTTTCTTCTTAGTCACTCCTAATATAATAGCAAAATGCTATAATCGGGCAATGTCATACTTACCCAAGGAATATGAACTCTACCACTATGCATTTGGCGGAGATATAGCGCAGAACTCTTCCCTCGTGCAGCAGCTTGCGTCTCCAGTGGGAAGAGCCGCACTACTGCCCTCACTACGCACCCGGCCGTTCAATGTAGCGCACAGAAAATTTGATATCAATGTACTACTCAGTGAGCCTAATAAGCAACGTGGCTTTAATAGCAACCTTGCCGCCTCCCCACCACCAGACTCTATAGCCGAACATAAGTCCGATGAGATGTCTTGGGCGTCCTGGCTCACTGCTTCACCGCGTAAAGGTGGTGCCACTAAACAACAAGCAAAAGAGCTCTTTGAATGGAATCTGGAAGAGATGAAAGCCCGCAATAGACAGTACGGCCCTGAAGTATGCCAAACTATCGATACATATGGCACTCGCATTGAGGAATTAGTTGAAGCAGGCGCATTTGACCACACCATGATACGGCGCTGGCGAGCCGCACAGCCTAGCATAACTGCTGTAGTCATGGGGCCACTGCAAATGTACGAAGCTCAAGGTCTAGCCTACAGAAACCATAAAACGCTACTCATCGACAGCCACCAGGTGAACAGTAGTTTTATTAATCACGAGCTTACCCACCTACTTGGTGGAATGCGCGGTTGGCACATTAACGAGCCAGCAACTAATATTTTATCTAAGGCCTTCGGAGTCGACCCAAACCCTACCAACCTTGATAACTATATATTCGGCGATATCCTATTATCGCAAGTGCTCACTGCCGCCAATATAGGCACCCGGGCCCTTAGCGGCCTCTATAGTGGTAGATTAAGCACGCTCAACAAACATAAGTTAGGCAAACAAGTTGCACAGCAGTGCGGCCAAGACGAAATTGCAATTCTTGATAAGGCAATCAGACAAGAAACTGCCAAGCTTAAAAAGGTAGTTCCGTTAGGTAATCGTATGTTATACACGTATGCCACCGGCAGAATTTTAAGGCGTAAAGGTGATCCAAGCTACGACCAGCTCGTGGGAGAACATGGCGACCTGTTTGCCTCAGGGAGTCCAGACCTACCTACTATGAAGTCAATATTCGATCTGCTTGATCAGAGCTTAGGCGAATAATGTCCTATATCCCTAAGGAGTCTGAGATGCACCATTTTGCCGTTGGGGGTAATTTAGTGGCCGACATACCTTTACATGCCCAACTCCAATCACCTATTGGACGCATGGCTTTGAGCCCCATGCGCCGCATAGACGAGAGCCACCCCTTTGCTTCACAGATGGGTGAAGCACGCGTCAACGCTTGGCTCAGGAATCCGGCACTTGCCGAAACCATTGATATTCGACTTGAAAAGTTTTCACCGCCACAAGAAATTGCCGAGCACAAAGGCGACCTATCTTGGTCGGAATGGATTAGGCTGGATCCAGATAAAGGTGGCATAACTCCTAAGCAACAGCAGCAATTACTGGAATGGAACCTTGAGGAGATGAAGCGCCGCAACCGCACCGACGGCCCAGCGCTCGAAGCCCAAATTGACTCTTACGGCGTCTCACTCTGCCAAACAGTTGCAGAGGGCACCGTTGACCCAGCCATCAAAAAAGAGTGGCACAAGGCACAGCCAAGGCTCACTGCACTCGTTAAGCCCCCTTTGCCGCTACTCCCATTTCGTGGAGAGGCACACCAAAAGTACAAGCTATTTTTAGTGGATAGCGTCAATGACTTCACAACAGATCATGAAATAACACACATCTTAGGCGGTATACATGACACGGCCGGCAACGAGCCAATCACAGATATTTTAACCCATTCTATAGCCAAGCTTCCGGAAGCAATTCCCGAATTAAAAAGTACCTACGTCTTTGGTGGCCTGCACTTGTTAGACATATTTGCCGCTGCAAACATGAATATAAGAGATCTTAGCAGGTATTTTGCGGGTACCAATCCCAAGCAAAACCAACGCAGTATGCAAAAAGCCCTAAAAAGTAGTTCTGGCCATGACGTCCTAGGCGACTACATATATAAAATGCACCGTGAGCAAAGGCACCTCAGGCGGTGTGTTAAGGGTATAGATGAAGGCTCAACACTGCTCCTGGCCAGTATCCGTGTACTACAGCAAGCACGTGGTATAACCTTTGAAGAGACCGTAAACTTAGTCCCAGAGCCGCAAGACGACCCTGGGATAAATCAGAAGCTAGTAGACTTTCTCCACCGCATATACCCGCCACGACCAGACCTGTGGAATCTGGGCTATCCTCCAGGGCGCATATAAAATCTGAGCAGCATACGACGCACACAAAAGAGCCCTGGATAATCCAGAGCTCTTTTGGTTTCGTATAAAGCGGAAACTAACGCTTGGTGAACTGACGCTGCTTGCGTGCGCCCTTGAGACCGAACTTCTTGCGTTCTTTCTCACGTGGGTCACGACTCAACAAGTCAGCGCGCTTCAAGGTACCCTTGAGGTCTTCGTTCATGCTAGCCAAAGCCTTGGCAATGCCCAAACGAATAGCGTCAACCTGGCCAGCGTGGCCACCACCAGTTACACGTACAGACACGTCGTACTTTCCTTCGTGCTGGAGTGTAGTGAATGGTTGGTTGAGCTCAGCGAGCAAGAACTTGCTGTCAGCGAGGTATTCTTCAGCTGGCTTGCCGTTGATGGTGATAGCACCCTTGCCGCCTTGAAGACGAACGCGGGCAGTAGCACTTTTGCGGCGACCAAGAGCGTAGAAGTAATCGTGTGCTGCCATAGTCTTACTTACCTTCCTTTACAGAAATAGTTTCTGGCTTTTGAGCTTCGTGCTTGTGATCAGCATCTGCATAGATCTTAAGACGCTCAAGACGAGCATCACGAAGCTTGTTTACTGGAAGCATGCCGCGGATAGCATGACGAAGTGCAAACGTAGGGTCGCTCTCCATCTTGTCCTTAAGGCTAGTTTCAGTAAGGCCACCAGGGAAGTTACTGTGACGGTAGTAGATTTTATCTTCCATCTTCTTGCCAGTAACAACCAAATCTTTAGCGTTGATTACAATAACGTAATCACCAGTGTCGATGTGGTGGGTAAAGCTAGGCTTGCCCTTACCAGTCAACAAGGTAGCAACCTGAGTTGCAACGCGGCCGAGAGGTGCCTGTGAAGCATCTACGACGTACCACTTGCGTGTAACATCGCTTGGCTTTGCGCTATAGGTCTTCATTATTTAGTCTCCTTCTCGGCTTCAGCCTTCTTAGCTGGCTTTGCAGCAGCTTTAGGCTTTGCTTCGCTTGCAGGCTTAGCAACAGGTGCACTCGAGAGGTCATCAACGAAGCTTACACGAGCAAGCTGGGCGTTGTCACCACGGCGCAAGCGAGTACGCTCGATGCGCAAGTGACCGCTAACGCGACCCTTGAGCTTCGGTGCAATCTCGTCAACGAGCTTGTGTGCACTTTCAAGTGTTTGCAAGCCGCTGATAACCTGACGTCGGTTATGAAGGTCACCCTTCTTAGCCTTGGTAATTAATTTTTCAACATAAGGCAAGATTTCCTTAGCCTTAGGAAGAGTTGTTTCAATAGTCTCATACTTAATGAGTGAGTCAGCCAAACCCTTCACTAGCGCTTCACGTTGGTCGCGCTCGCGGTGGAGTTTACGGCCTTTGTATCCGTGTCGGTGCATATTAGAGCTCCATCTCCGCTAGCTTTTCTTTAACTTCATCTAATGCTTTGCTACCAAAACCCTTGAGGTCGCGGAGTTCCGCGTCGCTCAAACTAAACAAATCCTTGATAGTGTGGATGTCGTTGTTAATGAGGGCGTTGGTTGTACGAGCAGAAAGATTCAAATCTTCGATTGAAGTATTGAGGGCTGCTGGCTCATCACTGCTATCAGTGGCAGCGTGGCCGCTAGCTACAGCCGCACTGGTCAAGAGCTGTTCGCCAGACTCAACGCTTGTCTTACCTGCCAAAGCAGTGTACTGGTTTACGAGGATAGCTGATGCTTCCTCGAAGGCATCACGTGGAGTGATAGTACCATCGGTTTCGATAGTAATAAGCAACTTGTCGAGGTCAGTCATCTGGCCAACGCGAGTGTTTTCAACCTTGTAGCGTACGCGAAGTACTGGGCTAAAGATTGCATCAACAGCGATTGTGTCGCTTGCTTTCTTAGCAGAGCCTTCTTCGATAGTGCGGTAGCCACGACCGGTTTCAACAACCAAGTCCATAACAAACTCTGCCTTATCGTCGTCGAGAGTGGCAATAACGTGCTCTGGGTTTACAACCTCGACATCGGCGTTAACCTGGATGTCCTTAGCCGTAATAGCACCCTTACCCTTCTTAACGATGCGGAGGTTTTGAGCGTCGTCACCGTAAACGCGGAAGCGAATACCCTTAAGGTTAAGCATGATGTCTACAACATCTTCCTTAACACCTGGAACGGTGGTGAACTCATGAGTAGCGCCGTCTACCTTAAAGCTGGTAACAGCTGCGCCTGAGATGCTCGAAAGCAAAACGCGGCGAAGTGAGTTACCGAGGGTCATACCGTAACCACTGTGCAATGGCTCAACAACAAACGTGCTGCTGGTTGCACTGTGATCATCTACGGTTACAACACCTGGTGTGTGAATCATTTTTGACATTTTAGCTCATTCCTCCCTTAGCGTGAGTAGTATTCCACGATTAACTGCTCTTTGATTTCTGGCTCAGCGTCTTCACGGGTAGGAAGTGACACAACAGTTGCCTTGCGGTTCTTGCGGTCTACTTTGATCCATGCGGGAGTTGTTGCTGGCGCTGGGCTTACATCATCAAGCTTCTTGAAGTATTCAGACTTGCTGCTGTGGTCACGTACCACAAATTCATCACCAACACGAAGGCGGATTGAAGGAATATCTACACGGCGACCATTCAACATGAAGTGACCGTGAGTTACGAGCTGACGTGCAGCGCGACGTGATGATGCGAAACCTGCTCGGTATACAGCGTTGTCTAGACGTTGCTCGAGGAATTGCAATAGCACTTCACCTGATTGACCTTGCTTTCGCGAAGATTCTTTCATGAGGTTGCTAAATTGCTTTTCGAGCAAGCCATACAAACGCTTAACCTTTTGCTTTTCGCGCAACTGCAAAGAATATTGACTTGGCTTGTTGCGCATGCGGCTGTTTGCTGCCTGTCCAGGGGCAGTAGTTCGCTTAGCGAGGGCCTTGTGTGCCTTAGGGTGCAAGGCGTAGCCTTCGCGGCGGGACATTTTTACGATTGATTGTGTATCTCGTGCCATATCTTTTACCTATGCGCCTTAGATGCGACGTGCTTTCCTAGGACGAACTCCACCATGTGGAACGCCCGTCACGTCTTTAATGCTTTCTACCTGGATGTCTAAGCCGTTGAGTGCGCGAATCGCAGCGTCACGGCCAAGGCCAACGCCTTTAACGAACACATCAGCCTTGCTGAAGCTGTATTGCTGTTTAGCAATTTGACCAGCCTTTTCAGCGGCGACCTGTGCGGCGTAAGCGGTACCTTTTTTAGAACCGCGGAAACCACAAGCACCAGCGCTAGAAGCTGCTAATGCACCACCCTTGTCATCGGTAAAAGTAACAATTGTATTGTTAAATGTTGCCAAGACATGAACCTGACCATGGGTAACGGTTCGCTTGGTCTTCTTTTTCTTAGTGGAAATTGCGTCTGCCATTATCTATAACCTCATCCTATGTCTTTGAAGGAGTCTTCTTAGCGGTACCACCGACGGTCAACTTGCGACCACGACGAGTACGAGCGTTTGTCTTAGTGCGTTGGCCACGTGATGGCAAACTTGCCTTGTGACGCATACCGCGGTAAGAGTTAATTTCTTTGAGGCGCTTGATGTTGCCTGCAATGATACGCTGTAACTCACCTTCTACGGTGTAGTTTTCGTTAATGAAGTCCTGAATACGAGAAATCTCGGCATCAGTAAGGTCCTTTACGCGGACGGTAGGTTCTACCTTTGCTGCAGCAAGGATGTCAGCAGCGAACTTAGGACCGATACCGTAAACGTAAGTTAGTGCAATTTGCACTTGTTTATCGGTTGGAATAGTAACACCTGAAATACGTGCCATATACTAGCCCTGCCTCTGCTTGATTTTGCCAACTGGAGCAAACTTCTTCTTGTTGATAGGAATAATGTAAACTCGGCCTTTGCGGCGTACGGCTGCAGTATTTGCGCCGCGAGTCTTCACACTTGCACTCACTTTCATGAGGATCATGCTCCTTTTATACTGTGTGCATGACACACTGCTTATTATTGGTTATGATTTGCGGTAGATGATTCTGCCCTTAGTAAGATCGTAAGGGGTCAACTCAACTACCACGGTGTCATCTGGCACAATACGAATATAGTGTTTTCGCATCTTGCCAGCGACATGCGCTATGATTCTATGGCCGTTTTCAAGTTCAACCATAAATTGAGTCCCTGGGAGGGCCTCAATTATTTTTCCTGTTAACTCGATAACTTCCTTGTTTGCCATAAATATAACTAGATTAGATTATAGCAGTGTTTACAGTAGTTTGCAAAGCATTTATACCGTAAACACTGCTTTTTTAATGAAATGTTAGCTCTTTTTGCCTTTGCGCGTTGGCAATAGGCTAAATCGACGCTTTTTAACGCTTGTAATCTCTTCTGGATCGTCGTGGAAGAAGTCTGGTTGAGAGTACTGGTCGTACGTAATCATAAGGGCGCGTGACTCTACCGCACGAAGCGTTTCGAGAGACACGGCAACCAAGATCAATACACTTGTACCACCAAGCGCAATATTGCTTGCCGTAAAGGCCTGAGCCAAGATTGGCGTTAGGGCCAATAGGCCTAGTGCAAAGGCGCCGAATAGCGTTAGACGATTCACAACCTTGCTCAAATGCTTTTCGGTCTGCAAACCCGAACGCACACCCTCAATGAATCCACCCTGCTTTTGCAGGTTCTCGGCAATCTCCTTGCTGTTAAAGGTTACGCTCGTATAGAAGAACGTAAACAGGAACACGAGCAAGAAGTACACCGTAGGATAAATGTAAGGCTCCCAACCACCTGCAGCAAACGACTGAGCGCTTGGCTGCTGGAACCAAGTTGCCAAGTTCTGGCCAAGTTCCTGCAAACGAGCACTGCTGTTTGTGATTAGTAGGTTACCGGCAAAGCTTGGAACACTCAAGAAGGCTACCGCAAAGATAATTGGTACCACGCCGGCACTAATTAATTTAACTGGCAAAACCGTAGTAACACCGCCGTATGTGCGGTTGCCCTGCACGCGCTTGGCATAGTTTACGGTAATACGCCGTGCCGCCTCGTTGAGTTTAACAACGATCCATGTAGTGACAATCACCGAAGCCAACATGCCCAGACTTAACCAGAATGCTTTTTGGTTAATCTGGAACTGGTGGCCAAATACCGTCCAGTGGCTAGACTTATCGAATACAGAGTTCACCAAACCACCAATAGTAGACGGCAGTGCGCTCACGATACCTACGGTAATTAAGAGTGAAATACCGTTACCAACGCTTTGCTCCGTAACCTGTTCACCAAGCCACATAAGCAGCATTGAAGCCCCGGTCAACGCAGCTACCATTAGTACCCATTGCATAAGCGAGGCGTTAGCTGTGATGTCACCAACTGTCTGCTGTGCCTGGGAACGTATAAGGTAAATAGCACCGATTGACTGAATGATCGCCAGTGGGAACGTTAGTAAACGTGTCATCTGGTTGATCTTCTTTTGCCCCGACTCACCGTCCTTACGGAGGTTTTCAAGACGAGGAATGGCTTTTGTCAAAAGCTGCATAATGATCGAGGCGTTAATATACGGGCCAAGACCGGCAAGCATAATTGAAAAATTAGCCAACGCTCCACCAGATAATACGTTAATAAAGCTCAGTAGTTGAGGAGTATCACTACCCTGGAATACATTATCGAGAACCTGACGAATAGTCTGAGGATCACCTAATGGTACCGGAATGTGAGCAAGAATACGAAAAACGAGCAAGATGCCCAAGACAGAAAAAATCCGCTTGCGCATGTCCTTGTGGCCCAGTGAGCGCCAAATAACTTTCCAATTCATGATATAAATTTACCCTCTCGGCTATAGATAAGCCTAGTATACATGAGATAGGGGCTGCAAATACAGCCCCTATCATTTATTTTCGACTATTCGTCGATTTGCTTGCGTGTTGAAGCAGGACGAGCGGTCTGAGCGACCTTCTCGAAGCTACCGCCAGCCTTTTGTACGGCTTCGATAGCACCTGCTGATGCACCCTGGAGCTTAACAGTAACTTTTTTGGTTACTTCACCCTGGGCAATCAACTTAATGCGTACGAAGGGGTTTGAAACCAAACCGGCTTCGGCCAACACAAAGCTGTCAACAGTTTTACCAGCAAATGCGTCAAGCTGACCGGTGTACACGTTCTCAGCCTTAGGCTTGAGTGAACGGAAACCGTGCATTTTAGGCAAACGCTGCATTAGTGGATTTTGACCACCTTCAAAGCCTGGACGCTTTTTGGCACCAGTACGGGACATCTGTCCCTTGGTACCACGACCAGCAGTTTTACCTTGACCAGCGGCGATACCGCGACCAACGCGCTTAGCGCTTTTAGGTGTGCTTGCTTTAAGTTCGTGATATTTCATGACTATGCCTCACTCTTTGCTGCAGCCTTAGCAGGCTTTTCAGCTTTTTTGTTGTTAGCAGTAGTTACCCACGTAGTCTTAGGAGTAATGGTCTGCAAAGCAGCGATAGTCGCGTATGCAGTGTTAGCCTTGTTGGTTGAACCAAGAGACTTACTAAGGGCGTTGCTGATGCCAGCAACTTCCAAAACAGTACGCACTACACCACCAGCGATCAAACCGGTACCGGCAGCAGCAGGCTTAACAAGAATACGCGCACCACCAACTTTAGCTTCAGCTTCGTGTGGAACAGTGCCCTTGGCAACTGGTACGAGGATCATGTGCTTCTTGGCAACATCGGTAGCCTTGGTTACAGCCGCAGTAACGTCTGCACCCTTAGCAAGACCAATACCAACCTTGTGCTTGCGGTCACCAACGACTACAAGTGCGCGGAAACGGAAGCGACGACCGCCCTTTACCACGCGAGCAACGCGGTCGATGTGCACAACGCGCTCATCAAATTGCTTCTCTTCTGGAGCAATTTCTGGACGACGTGGGCCACGACGGTTGTCACGCTGACCACCACGTTGTGGGCGCTGGTCGGCTTGTGGGGTCTGAGTAGTTGTGTTCTCAGCCATGATTAGAACTCCAATCCTGCGTTACGTGCAGCATCAGCTAATGCTTGAATGCGGCCATGATATAAACGGCTACCGCGGTCAAATACAACAGTGTTGATCTTAGCAGTCTTAGCCTTCTTGGCGATTTCACCACCAACCCAAGTAGCGCGTTCGGTCATAGTACCCTTGGCAGCCTTTGCGCCAACAGTTGAAACGAAAGCTAGGGTTTTGTGGGTAGTGTCGTCGATAAGCTGAGCCGTGATGTGGCGGTTGCTAATGCGGACGGCCAAGCGTGGGCGTTCAGTAGTACCCGACACCTTAGCGCGAACACGGCGAGCACGAAGCACGCGGTTCTGTAGTTTGTGTGCAAGTTTGT
>CAZBRP010000021.1:0-14784 GCA_964494765.1 uncultured Candidatus Saccharibacteria bacterium | reverse complement strand
ATGGAACAACCCATGGGTTAACTTACGGTAAAAATTCAGCATATGCGGAATAATTGCTAATCAACTATAACACCTATATACATGTGTTAAAGGGTTATAATACCATATTTAGCATTATTTGTAAATACACTAGCCTCTGAATAAGGGGTTATTTTTCAACAGTACTTCGGCGGTATGAATAACGAGTGTGGGTTATTACTGCCAGACCTCCGCCTACCGCAGCCAAGCCGCCGAACCAGTCATATTCTGGCACATCAACGGTTCGTAGCCCCATTGTTATATCTGCTCGATTGATTTTATGGGGGTTGCTGCTGGTGTGTACAGTGACGTCCAGGAGTGTAGCCACGTCGTCGCTGGCCAGGTCTGGGCTGTATCTGATATAGGTAAAGACGGCTATTGGGTCATCTAGGCACAAATGAGAGCTGCCCTTTATAACATAGTGACCTTGTGCGTTGGTAAATCCTGTTGGGCTGTTAAGGCAATCAACCATAACCATCAGATTGGGAACTGGTGAGCCATCCGGGCGCGTAACAACGCCCTCAAAAGTTACCGTCTCCCACTCCCACGCCTGTGCGTGGCCCGTAAGCGGCAATGCCCATGTGGCTATGGCAAAAACTAGCAATGCCGCCACGCCTAGTAGTCCTCTCTTCATGTAAGCCCCACCTTGCTGTTATGAGTTATCACAACTAGTGTAGGCTAATGATGTGAATTCTACATTAAATGGCGCTGCACTTGTACGTTAATCTCCTATGGCGTCTACATGTGGCGGTTGTGACTGTATCATATCAATACACTATATAGTCTTGGCTCAAAACTTGTCCAAGTTACACCAAATACCGATAAATTTTATCAAAAATGGAGGGTATACATCAGAAAGCGGTATAATACATCAGATGAACCCCACCACTCCTCCGCATATTGTTATATTTTCGCATGGCTTTGGCGTCCGCAAAGACGACCGAGGTTTATTTACGGCGATTTCTAGGGCGGTACCAGATGCTACAAGTATTTTGTTTCACTACAATCCCATTAACGACAGGTCTAACACGCTCACCGCAAAGCCCATGAACGAGCAAGTACAAAAGCTGCGTAAGGTTATTAACACCGCTAGAGCCGAATACCCAGGCGCAATTATCGATCTGGTTTGCCATGCCCAGGGCTGTGTTGTGGCGGCATTGTTAAAGCCTCGTCACATCCGTAAAATTATCATGCTCACACCTCCCGACGAGTTTGATCAAGTTACCTTTATGAAACAGCTCAATACGGGTGATACGCCAATTGACACCTCCGTACGAGCTCGCATACAAAGTGCCGACGGCAGCACCACCGTTATACACCCCGAATATTGGCAAAGCCTAGCGGGTATTGAGCCAGTCAAGCTGTATAACCGCTTGGCAAAGTTTACTGTCCTACGCATCATTAATGCCCGCAACGATGAAGTATTAGGCCCTGTTACGTTTGAAGGCATTGACCCAGGCATTTCATTTGTTACCCTCGACGGCGACCACAATTTTAGTGAAGAAGAATCGCGTAATCGAGTTTTGTACATTCTGCAAAAAGAACTAGCACTGTAATCGCCCGGATTTTACGTGAGCCATACGGCAGCCTGATACAATAAAAAGCATGTCATTCCAAGCATATTTAGATAATATCGAAAAACAAACAGGCAAAACTCCTAACGACTTCTTGGCACTCGCCAAAGAAAAAGGCTTTGACTCTCAAACAAAGTCGGGAGAGATTGTCGCCTGGCTCAAAGAAGACTTTAAGTTAGGTCACGGTTACGCAATGGCCCTAGTGCACGTTATTAAAAATGGGCCAAAAATTAGCGATAAACATGTTGGCAGCAGCGGCACTCACCGCGACGACAGCGATACACTGCGCCTAGATGGCCTAAAAAATCGCTAGCGATAATCCTCAATTCCACGACCACCGTCTTATCTGGCTTTAAGAATCTTTAAATGCTCTTCCAATTGCAAAAGATTAGTATTTAGTTACTGGGCGCCCTACTGTAGTATTAGCAGCATGCTTGCCTCTGAATTTCTCCAGCCCTACCCTCGCCAACTCACCGAAGAGCGTATTCACCAAGGCGCACAGTTCCCCGTTGTACGAGAGGTGCAGCAGTATTCTTATGCCCATGGGCTGATTGTACATGCCGCAATGAACGACCAACCGGAACAAATCGGCCCACTCCTGCCTGGCATTGGGGCATTTGAAGCAACACACCGCTTTGCCCAAATTGACGTTGAACTACTAGACACTCCAGGCGCTTGGCAATATCGCAACCAAGTGAACTTTTATGCCCTTAACGAGCACATGTTTGAGCTCTGGAATCCACTAGCCCACAACACCTGGCCACGCAATCGTGCCGAGATACTACGCTTTTCAATGGATAGCATGGCGTTTGAAGGCCTTAAGCTATACGGTATACGCGAGCGCTGGGTGCAAGAAAACCGCAGCGAAGAACTGTATACCGACGAAAATAGGGATATAGTTGAACGCGTCACTGGTGCTATGCAAGAAATGGATGCAGCCATTGTTGTTATGGGCGCCATGCGCAAACATGACAATATAACCGTAGTTCCTGCACCTCTACAATTTGAACGTTCCAACCCCAAAATCAATGCCGACCTACTCGTTATTGATACCGTAGAGAAGCGCATGGTTGGCGTACAAGTTAAGTCGCGAGTAACCAACCGAGATGTTGAACTCTACGATCCAGAACGCATCGTATTACTAGACGGCGATACGGATCTGGGTAATATTCGCGTACTCCGCACCAAAAAAGGAAGTTCAAAAACTGAGGTCAAACCCTGGCCAGGCATTATTGCAGCTTCGCAAGTACACAACATTAAAACACATGGCAGGCATCAGTATGTTGATAGCAGACATATGCCATACCTTATGGCCCAAAAGGCGTTAGCTCGCGAGCTTGTAGGGACTCTACGCGTTGACCCCAACGGCGATATGGTCAAAACTATCGAACAGCGCATATTGAATAAGCTCTGATGCCAAATACGCAATATTCTTGCCAAGCCCCTGTTATACAAGTACAATTTTGATCTATGAGTAGAGCGGTATACATTGGTGGATTTGCAAACGGTGAAAAGACTGCCCAGCGCGTGGCCGATGAGTTACAGGAATACTACAGCGATGTAGACCCTTTTAGCTTTTCGTACGCCATGGCCAACCCCAACACCATTCGTCGGGCCACAGCTGGCGCGGCAACTATTACGCATTCGGCAGGTATGGTCGCAGTTGTAAACGCCAATGCCAAACCCAGACAAATCAGCTCTTTTTGCCCTCCCCTACCGGTAGGTCTGTGGCAATATCCAGCTAAAACCCTTACCAAACGTACCCGCATGCACCAGCAAAATGTTGGCATCACGTGCGAAGAAGATATTAAGGCCGTTAGAGCCTACGAAACAGGCTCTGCTATCGAACTTTTGCGCCGCCCGATTGCAAACTTTAGGCACTTGGGCCAGATTTGCCAGTTTGATAGTGTTAACGCCGCTATGTCGTTAGTGCAAGAACGTATTTCCGTAACCCTGGCCTACACCGAAGGCGATGAGTACTTTCAGCTACCCAAAGAGCGTGAGGATTTTGCCCGTATTGCTGGTGTGCAGATAGTTCGCATGGCAGGTATTCATGACGAACTGCCAATTAGGCCACAAGCCACTCTCGAACTTTTTTTCACCGACACCAAGGGCATGGACTTAGTATAAGGTGAACAATTATACGCCTCGCGAAGGTTTTGACTTTTTTGTAGACCTGTACGGCGTTGCCGGCGTCGACGCTGTGGCTCCTACCGAAGATATTAAAGAAGCGCTCAATGCCAAAGCTAGGCAGTACCACCCCGACCGGCTACACGGGCTAGCACCGGAGTTTCAAGCAAAAGGCGAGCGCATGTCAAAGCTACTCAACCGAGCGCGAGCTATTCTGCTGGACCCTACTAAGCGTGAAGAATACGATCAATTGTTAGCCGAATGGGATGGCCCGATAAGCACCGACTGCGTACCTACCTTTAGTCTTGAAGCATTAATGCGCGCGCAGTTATTATCGCTTGCACCTGATGAGCTTAACGAGGTGATTGCCAAGCAAACACAGGCAGCAACCACTCTGGCCAGCCACGACCCCACACAGCAAAGTTTACTAGGACGCTTGTATCAAACAGCGGACGAAAGTGAACGTGCAGGCCTCCGCGGCCTTTACGACGGCGCTTTGCTAGCCGAAGATGCAGTATGTGCCATAGAAGAACGCACGCGCAGTGACCTGCTTGGGATAGCATCCGGCGCGCGGTTTGAGACAAAACTAGACCACGTTGACAGAACCGCACAGGCCCTAGAAACAAGTCGCAATAAACATCGCCAGGTGGCTGCCGCGCAGCAGCTTGGCAGTGTGAGCACTCGTCTAGCACTGTTAGCAGGTGAAACAACTAACACGGGCGCTGTTGAGCCAGCCGCACAGTATGGCCTGAGTGATCATTTTGAGGCGCAAGCCCAGCGTATTACACAGCTTGCCCAAAGACGACAAGAGCTACTACGCCAACGCCTAGAGCTATTTCAGCCGACCTACCCATTGCCCGAACTGCAAACTACCACCCAAACGAACTTTGTGATTGGCGTTAACACGCATGCCAATACAAACCCTGGCACCATGTGGTTCAACTTTGCGTTTGACCCCGAGGCCCGACAACTTGCCAACCTGGAAGTTCCGCCCGAAATTGGCCGGCTACTACAAAATCAGGACTTCGCGGGCGCTTACGGCAAAGGCTTTAATATACTTACTTTTGAACCCTTGGAAAATATTGATCTACAGCTCCTGCTCGAGGAAGCCTGCAACAAACATCTGCAGCAATACTTCTCTAACGACACACCCAAGTAAAACCTGTACCAAATCAACACCTTATGGTTATAATTAAAAGATACTGAGGGTAACTCAAGGGGGAGATTGTTATGCTACGGCCAATAAAGAGCAAGGCTAAAGATTACTTAAAGCAACGTGGTTTTTATCAAGACTTGTTGCGCGAAAAAAAGGCGCTTGAAGAAACCAAGCGAAATCTCGAGAAAGCCATTGAGGTAAATCGCCATCTCACCGACTATAATTGGTTTGCAAAACCAGGGCACTTTTATTCCCCACTCATTGACGAGCAAGAACAAGACCTCAGCCATTTGGTTGACCTTTGGAACCCCACCAACGCTAAAGAAGTAGACCTGCCGGGTATTGAACTCCGCACGCAAGAACAGCTTGAACTGCTAAGGCAGCTTGCTGCTAACAGCGACGAGCTGAACGAATATTTAGATAATGGGACTATCCGCTTCCGTACCGACAACGACCAATTTGGCCATTCCGACCGCAGCTTTTTATACCTGATGCTGCGCCACTTTAAGCCTAAGCGAGTTATGGAAGTAGGCTCTGGTTGGTCGAGCGCCCTGATGCTTGACGTTAACGAAAAACACCCTAAGCAAACAGCAGACCTGACATTTATTGAGCCTTACCCCGAGCGACTTTACAGTGCCATTAAACCCAAAGACAAAAAGCACTGCACTATTATTACCGAAAAGGTACAGTCTGTTGACGTTTCTAAGTTCACCAAGCTCAAAGAAGGTGACATCTTATTTATCGATAATTCCCACGTTAGCAAAACTGGCTCAGATGTAAACTTTTTGTTCTTTGAAGTACTACCCCGGCTTAAAAAAGGCGTAATTATTCACATTCACGACGTGTTCTACCCTTTTGAGTACCCTGTACAGTGGGTGGTTGAAGACAAACGCAACTGGAATGAGGCCTACGCCCTACGCGCCCTACTAACCGGCACAAACATGTTTGAAATTATTATGTGGCCAAGCTACTTACTTACCAAAGACACTAAAAATGTACACCAGCATGTTCCAGCCGCCAAAGACTTTGGTAGTAGTATTTGGCTCCGCAAGTCATAAGGTACGATCGTACGATGTATCCACACTTAGTTCAGTTTAATCGTAATCATCCGGGTTTTGACGTGCTACAAACACTTAGTCCGGCACAAAACGGCATCAGTCGCTTTGTTGGCCAAGCGGCGGCTATTAAAGCCGCTGCCTACCGCGAGAATCTAGAAGCTCGCCTAGACCGCTCCCAGCTAACAGACACCATGCAACAGCAAGCAGCCCATGGCTCACGTTTTTGGTTTTTGACCAGTGTAGATAGCCGGGTACAAGACCCACTGGCCTTTATGCGTACCACTGAGCGCAGCGCGAACCTTACAACCATTGATGAAGTACTTACGCACCCCGACTACACTCGCAAGGGCCTTGGCTCACTGCTTGTGCGCAATGCAATAACACGCACTTTTAATCTTGACCACACGACTGTGATTGCTCAATCCAACGACGCTTCGCCGCATGGCGCAGCTTTTTATGGCTCAATTGGTTTCTCCGAGCACAGTGACCCGTCCCAAGCCCCCGAACAATGCGGAGACAGTACCGCTAGTGGCCATGCAACACTATATAGCGAGGACGTTAGGGTTGTCTTAAACACTATCGAGGCAAAATACCCTTGGATGTTAACTTTTTAATACAGCCAGTTGCTCCTGCGCCAAGCTTAATGCGGCCTGAATAATTGCAATTGTTGGGCATATTTTAGTGTTGTATAATTTATCCTAAGCATAAGCTTAAAGGAGAAATCTATGCTAAAGAAGTTATCACTACTGTTTGGTATCGTGTTTTTGGCGGTTGGCATACTGGGTTTTGTGCCGGGCGTCACTAACGACCAAGATTTGCTCTTGGGCATCTTTCAGGTAAGTGCACTCCACAACATGGTGCACATTTTAAGTGGTCTAGCCGCTGTACTTGCCGCTAAAAACGACAGTTATGCGCAGTTGTATTTCCGTATCTTTGGTAGCGTGTATGCCTTAGTGGCCGTAGTTGGCTTTATTCAAGGCGATACCGTACTCGGCTTGTTCGACATTAACATGGCTGATAACTGGCTGCACACTGTTTTGGCAGTCGCCATTTTGGGCATAGGCTTTGGCGTGCCCAAGGACAACGAATCTCCAGTCGCCTAGCACTACCTGCTAGCAAAAAATCTCCTACCTTTACGGTGGGAGATTTTTATATATGGTCAGCTGAGCCTACAAAATTAATGCTATTATAGTAACCATGTCAGAAACTCCCTCACGACTCAGCCTAGAAGAAATGGAGCAACAGCTCCATCAACCTGGCGCATTGCCAGCGGACTTTTCGCTTTCGGTGGGCATTATTGCAAGCTATCCACCAAAAGATGTTGCAGCCGCGACTAGGCAAGCTGTGCACAATTTTGGCGTGCGCTTCCCCGAACCTACTACCGAGCCTGAAGTATTACAAAGCAGCCTCTGGCTAGCTCGAGATGTAGACATGCAACGCAATAAACTCGGTAAGCGCGGCCGTCTAGGCGTGGTACTGGCTAGCATTGCCTTGGGTAGCGCCATAAGTGCAGGCGTCATACTGTCACATGACGTACCTGCGCCGGCGAGCCAGCAAACAAGCCATGAGCGTATTAGCCAAAATAATCAGGGCACCGAAAACGAAGCCGAAACAGCTGCTATAGTCTTGAGTCCTTTTATGGGACTATTTGGCGGGCTTGTACTTGGCGAGCATCTCAACGACAGACTTGCCCGCAGCCGCGCACGCCGCCTCGTTAAAAAAGCACAGCGAGCTCAAAACTAATCCTTTTGAGTGTGGCAACGTTTGCCTATGCCAAATAAAAACACAACTACTAGTGCATGTGGTGCACACTAGAGTGAGAATGCGCCTTACTTTCGGTGGTACTGCTATGCCTGTCGGAGTTAACGTCAATCAGTGACAAAACCAACACTGCCGCTGCCAAACCTATAATTATTACGACTCGCACTCTATCTTCTAAAGCTAAAACTGAGCGTATGTACTTCATGACTTCAGTTTAACATAAGCTTTGTAGTAGC
Organism: uncultured Candidatus Saccharibacteria bacterium; assembly: GCA_964494765.1. Taxonomy (GTDB): domain Bacteria; phylum Patescibacteriota; class Saccharimonadia; order Saccharimonadales; family UBA4665; genus CAMLQK01. The sequence goes on along the minus strand of CAZBRP010000021.1, from coordinate 6,851 downwards.
TTTTTAACGCCCGGCGAGAGTCCCTCTTGCTTGTATAGCTCTACGAGGCTATGGGTTTTATGCAAGTCGGTGTCAAACACGCTAGGGTGCATTGTCTGCCCTTGGTTTTGATGCCACGTTTCGGCATGCTGCACGAGCGGCAGAGGCACAAATACCACAGTTCCGCGCTCGGCATATTTACGTAAACGACGACGATACCTCCAACCAGCTACCAGCGTAACCGTTTGATACATAAATGCTACAAATGCCGCCGCAATGCCCAGTAGTGGCAAAATAAGCTCCTTAGAGGCGCCACCAGCCTGTAGTAATGCAAAAGAGCTCGAAAAATACACAACGCCCACGCCTGCACTAAGTCGTACTGGAATCTTGTGCAGCACCTTAGGCGTTTTGACTAAATGTTCTTTGCTGTCGGCTATCGCTGCATAGCCCAAATGAGTCACCCGGTTTGTAGTTATCATACAGCCAGCGTAGCACAGTAATGCGTACTAAATATTAAATAATTTTACTTACATTAAAACTGGTACTACCTGCAGCATGTTACGCGCTCAGGTCAAAAGCAGCCAGGCGTTGTGGGCACGTGCCATACTGCCCCATGATAAATATGCCAAGTGCTTGGTAAGTGCCGCCTAGCTCAATCTCACGCAGGCGCCATTCTTCGGTATCAGTGCTAAGCGCAGTATGCGGAACAAGCCAGTTTAACGTGTCGTGGGGGCGGAACAAGCCACCCTTGCGTGGGTCGCCAACTTCAGCATATCCAGTCCGCCAAATATTCTGGCCTAAAATGCCCTCGGCACAGGCAACACCCGCAACCACGTTGCCGCCTGGGTCGCGCTCTATCAATAATCCCTCACGAAGTGGATTAGTTGCGGTAATTACCTTATTTTGTAATGCCACCAGGCCATCAGTGACTTCTTTGCCCACCTCAAGCGAGCCTTCGGCGGCATTGTATGCAAGGCCAGTACTTGCCAGTTGGTAAGGCCGTTCCTCTTTTGCAATAGTGGCCAGCCGTTCAGTAACAGTGGGCAGGTTATCATAAGGGAATGCCGCTTGGTACAACGTTAGGTGCGGCGCTGTAGACAACCGAGCATCTGTGCCGTCCAGCTGAACAATTGCTGGATGAAAACGTGCAACCAAGGCGCTCGCACGGGCAAGTCGCTCCAGCAAAGACGGATCAGGAATAAGTGCAATATTAACTTCAAGTTTAAGCTGAGAGGCTTCCATGTACGTGTCTCCTTAAATAATACCCGTGTGACTGTGATTATATTTTTTGAGGTTCTGGGTTTTTTAACCCAGACACAACCACCGACACGAGTATATCGGTGCGCTTGCTGTCTTCTGGCGACATGTCGCTTACAATGCCGTTCATTAGACGCAATAAATCAGTCATGGCAATATCTTTTCGTACTAATCCAGCTTCCTGGGCCTTAACCAAAAGTGTAGATCCCGCCAGGGCAATTGGCGAGTCGCTCTCTTTGCTAGCTAACTCCATAAGGCCGCTAAAGCCGCTTTGCTGGGTGGAGTAGTCTACTAGCGTCTGTAGCCAGGCTAGAAGTGCCTTATCTGGTGATGTTTTTTGAAGCAAAGAAGAGGCTTCAGAAATTAAAGTAGAAATTTTATCTGCGTACACCGCTTCAAGGAGCACCCTACGAGTAGGAAAATGACGATACAGCGTACCAATACCAACGCCAGCGCGCTTAGCTATGCCCTCTAAGGTTGCCGTAGCACCCTGCTTTTCAAAGCTGGCCATGCCAGCGCTAATCAAGCGGTCATAGTTGCGCCGTGCATCAGCCCTAAGGTTAGCAGTGCCGTTACTCATAGTTTTTATATTACAACAAAAAGCTGCTCTTGACAAGTGGAGGCACACTCCGTATTATAGTAATCGGAGTATTCCTCCGTTTATTTTTGATCAGTTTGGAGTACGTATGTCTCACGAAATTATCAGAGAGCAATCAGTATCACCCAATAATCCCCAACCCCCTATCTACTTTGCCGGTGGCTTTGGCTACGGTGAACAAAGAAATGCCCGGGTCATGCACTATATGCAAACACTTGGATACGAAACCAGCTATGCCCTAGCCGATAAAGACATGTCCTTAGCCGACCCACGCTTTACTGTGGCGGTTGGCGGACTAAGTACAGTTATTTCTCGCCTGTCAGCCATGCGACTGGCAGCCAGTGCCGAGCAATTCGACACCCTTACCTCTAACTACCAGCACGATAAGGCGCAAGATCTTACATCAATGATTGAAGCCAATCACCCAGGTGGTGTGCGCGCCATATTCCAATCTGCCGATGCCCTTAATGGGGTTACGGCCATGTACGAAAGACCAGACCTTATAGACAACGCCATTTTAGCCTACCCAGCTGGTATCGTTAGGCAGCCAGCGCCAATAAAAGCCGCCAAAGGTGTATTCAAGAGTGGTGTCAGCGCCAAGCGACAGGTCAAGACTGCGCCAGCGGACAACTTTGAGCACAGGGACAATGGTTCAAGATTAAAGCGCGAGCGAGTAGCCAGCCACTTTACTATCGCGGCATCAGTTGCGCTATCAGATCAAAGTGCTCTACTGTCTGGCATACGCCGCCGCGATAACGCCCCGGGCGTTTCACTGGTGCTAGGCACAAAGGACTGGATGTTCAGCCCCGAACGCATTATAGACAGTCTACGATCCCCCAACGACGTTGATTACGTTATGGTAACCGACAAGCCGCACGGCGTAAATGGACGCAAGCAAGAAGTAAAAGAATGGCTCAACCTGATGAAGCTAACGGCAGAAGCCAAGCGTGCGCGCCAGGCAGGCACCATAGCAGTAAAGCCGCTTGTAGACCGATTAATCTTCTCTGGCGATATCCCCCAACAGAAGCGTGAAGAGCTTGCTGCACTGGCGGCCCAGGTAGACGCAAGAGGCGATTCTTAGCCTAGTTCTCGAGTTTGCGAGCGATGGTAAGCGTCATACCGTAGTGCTTATCCATGAGCCCGCCAAAGTCGCTATCGATAAGTGCTTTAATCTCTTGCAAAAAGCCTGCTTGCTTGCCCTTAGGCAGGGCAAGATTTGGCGAATACGTTGCCAGTAAGTCGATGTATTCCTGCGAAGAGTACGTAAGTGTAACTGGAAATACGGTAAAACTTTGCAACGAAAATAAAGATTCATCTAGTTTTTCTGGCGGGCGTAAGCTGCTTAGTGTGGGTAACTCAAATTGCGCCCGCTGGTTAATGGGCTGATCTTTGGAATGATATTTTTGATAGATGGGGCGGCTGGCAGCCACAAACTTGTCGCCTGCCCCGTCTGAAACATGTTCGGTGTGAATAATTGCCAAATGTCCGCCCGGCTTAAGCAATACATGGGGTTTAGCAAATTTATATTCTGGCTTTATCCAGTGAAAAGCAGTTGCCGAATACACCAGATCGTATGCATTACTACCCAAATCTACGTCTTCAAAGGCCCCAGTAATAATATGCACTTTGGGGTAACCCAATAAAACCTGGCGTGCCTTGGTAGCAAGTTCATCTCCAAGCTCTACAGCAGTAATCTCGTAGCCGCGTTCAGCTAAAGGCAGCGTTGCCTGGCCGGTACCTGGCCCAATTTCTAGCAGCCTTGCATTCTGGGCTAGCTGAGTGTCAGCTATGAGTTTAATGAACAGTTCGTTAGGATATAGGGGCCGCATTGCATGATAACGATCGGCGTCGGCATTAAATGTAGTCCGTAGGCTATTGTCATTCATACTTTACGAGACAATGCTGCCATTAACGATCTTTACCGGTTTGCTACCTACGAAGTATGTGTTGTCACCGTCGATAACAATTGCAGCATCATCGCCAGTTTGCTTAAAAACACTCATTTCTATGACTCGCCCGTAAAGGCAACCTCAATCTTAATGCGATTGGGGTCTTCAAAATATACCGCATAGTAGCCGGGCGCATAGTCGTATTCTTTAGCACCGCCGTACAGCGTAGAAATTTTACGCGGCACAAGATATTCTTTTACAAACCGGTCAACGTCTTGGCGAGAATCCACACTAAATGCAACATGGTTCAGGCCAGTATGCTTACGATGAAAAGGCGGATCTTGGTAGCCAGGTTTTGTTGCCGAAAAGCAAAGAAATGTTTGGCCGTTGCTCGCATCAAAATGGTTACCGTCGAGCATAAGATTAAACTCAAGGTATTTTAATAGTTCCTGCCAGAAAGGAAAACTTTTTTCTTCGCTCGATAAGTTTATACCGATATGAGAAAGCGTAGTCTTCATACTGCGTATTAAACCAGCCTAGAAACCCACACCGCAACTGATGTAAAGCCCACAGAAATCAGCGTAAGCACCGTTCGTATGTGGTTAAACAGTAGCCATTTTGCTTCTTGGAACTGCGATCGAGCCTGGGTTGCCGCTTCGCTCGTTGTTACTTCGCCAAGCTTTTTAATACCGTCGTTAAGCGGTACATTTACAGCCATAGTAATAATAACAGCCAAAAAGTAACATGTTAGCGCAACATAAATATACTTAGCCTCAACCAAATGGTGCTTATAGCCGTAGTAGGCAGCGGCCCCCAATATTAGTAGTGGCAAAAAGAATTGCAGCATAAAAATAGGATTAATAATTTGCCCATCAATTGCCTGGAACGACTTAACAAATGTGGGGTCATCAACTTTTCGCAGGCCCGGCATTATGGTGTGCGAATAAAGTGCGAGTATACCCAAAACGGTCGCTGATAGCACGAGGCCAATCAGTAGCAAGCCTTTGTACTGTTCTTGATTCATATCTTTAGTAATCCTTTTGGTTATAGTATTTGCTTTAATACTACCAGAAATAGAAAATACTACGTCATAATTGGTGCATTAAGTCCAAATTTAGCTCGCACTGCCCTATTTCTATAAACAAGTGGTAGTTTTTATAAGTCTTCTTCGCTAAGAAGTGGAATTATTTCTACAATTACGCCGCAAAACTGCTATATTAGAGGCAAGCTATGAGAGGCTTACTAATCGTCTCGTTGACGAAACAAATACATAACACAAAAAGAGGAGTTTACCATGTACCAACCTGGGATTATTTATACACGCACGCCACAAGAAAAACAGGACATCTTTAAAGCTTGGGCACGTCCAGATGAAGCCTTTTTTGCGGCAGGCGCCTGCCACATTCTGGGGCACCTGTTCTTTTGGATGCACAAGCACGAGGGCTTCAAACTAGTACATATCAAGCCCACAAAAGGCTTCACAGGTGATCATATGTTTGCCAGTGACGGCGAATGGGCATTCGACTTTAATGGCTGGACCAAAGAAAAAGATCTCCTCGAGAGTCACACGACGGCCTACCAAAAAGAGTATCCTGACTGGAGTTACACAAAAGTCACGTACGAGCACGGACTGTTTGATAAACCCGAGGGCCACTTGCCCCCAGAATTCTTCCCCTATCTACCTTGGGAACGAGCCTACAAATATATTCAGCAATTTCCGGCGCAGCCACCTAAAGAATAGCAGCCACTAACCGCAGCCAACAGACATCTAGACTAGTGAATCCGTCTGGACAACCAGCAGTCGTTCTATTCGTGGATCCGGGCTGCCGTCCAACTGCTCGAGGCGACCAGGCGTAGAGGTCAATGGCACAACTACGGTGTTAGCGTACTTGTATTGAGTGTGTTGGGCAATGTGCGCATAAGCCTGCGTGATATCGTCGCCATGGTTTATGAGGCCGGTATAAAGCCTTACCGTGTCCGTCCTTACAATCTGGCTGTCAGTCCACATGCTATCATAGCCAGCTGTCATACATATTCGCGCAAGTGCCTCATGCTGATCGAGTACACCTTCCCGGCCCACCCTCTGCGCCTCGCTCCGCGTGGGCATAATATATGCCCCGTCCATACTGTACGAATAGAGTGCCGAACCATCCCCCGCACGGAACGTGACGTCATTTGCATAAGATTCGCCCGTTTCGTCTGTATATTTTTGCTCGTTTCGTATCGGTGTTATCATAGCAAGTCTGGCAAGAGGGAGTACAACTGCCGCGCCAAATGCGCCCTGAATACGTTCGCCGCTTCCTGCGCGGTGCGTATAATGCGCGTAATTTTTCCACTCATCTGCCCATCGAGTGTACGGCTGGCCAGGTCGTACAAAGTGCACCCCTTCTGAATGCGCACCCGTCAAATTGTCTATATGCGGATGGGCGCCAGACGCAAGTACCCCACTCGCCATAAGATCACGAATACGCGGCGTAAAATGCCAATACTGCGTATCTCCCCGCTCGATCCCGTGGCTTATAAGCAGGCGCTGCTGGGATTCAATAGCACCGTGCACTGACTCCAGAAATTGAAATCTAAGTGGATCTTCACCCGATCGCGCTACCACTTCATCTGATACACGTTGGAAATCGCGTAGCATCTGCCCCTCTGCCTCACCCACCTCAAAGCCTGTTAATGATGGCTCAGCAAAAGTAGTGATGGCTTGTTCCTTTAGGCCTTTTGTAAACTCTGCAAGATCACCGTCTGCAGGGGCACTAGTGAGGGCCAGTGCGCTGATTGTCTGTTCAAACGCCCTGTTCCGCACCTCTTTGGCAGCGCCCAACAGGTGCGACTGCTCACTGTCTAAATATAGAGTACGATCACCGATTGTTAGGGCAGTCCGGTCCTGCGGGCTTACCACCCCAGGAGGAGGAGATTCATAACGGCTGCGCATAATTAATTTATTTTGACATAATAACTGTTATTAGTCAATAATCGCTGATCTTGGTAGACAGCTAGGCTCATTTACTCAGATATCCTCGGTCCTGCGGGCTGGCGGCTTTGCCGTGATCCAGTTCTCGGGTCCACAAACAACAACCAAAGAAAAACCCCGACCGCAAGGGTCAGGGTTTTTCTTTGGTGGACCT
>CAZBRP010000020.1:0-18436 GCA_964494765.1 uncultured Candidatus Saccharibacteria bacterium | reverse complement strand
AGGTTAAGATGGGCGAAAAAGAATACAGCCCAGAAGAAGTAAGCGCCATGATTCTTGGTAAGCTTAAGGCTGATGCTGAAGCCTTCTTGGGTGAACCTGTTTCTGAAGCAGTTATCACCGTTCCTGCTTACTTTGACGACTCTCAGCGCCAAGCTACTAAAGACGCCGGTAAGATTGCTGGCCTTGAAGTAAAGCGTATTATCAACGAACCAACTGCTGCCGCTTTGGCCTACGGTTTGGACAAGGCTGAGAAGAAGGACGAAAAGATCGCAGTATACGACCTTGGTGGTGGTACCTTCGACGTGTCTATTCTTGAACTTGGTGATGGCGTATTTGAAGTTAAGTCTACTAACGGTGACACTCACCTTGGTGGTGCCGACTTTGACCGTACTATTGTTAACTACTTTGTTGAAGAGTTTAAAAAAGAGCACGGCCTGGACATTAGCGACGATAAAGCCGCTATGCAGCGCCTGCGTGACGAAGCCGAAAAGGCTAAGATCGAGCTATCAACCGCTCAAGAAGTTGACATTAACTTGCCATTCTTGACTGCTGACGCTGATGGCCCTAAGCACTTTGAACACAAGTTATCTCGCTCTAAGCTCGAGCAATTAGTTGCTGAGTTAGTAAGCAAGACTGCTGACCCATGCCAAAAAGCTCTTAAGGATGCCGGCTTGAGCGCCAGCGACATCGACGCCGTTGTATTGGTTGGTGGTATGACTCGTATGCCAGCAGTACAGGCTAAGGTTAAGGACATCTTTGGCAAGGACCCAATGAAGGGTGTAAACCCTGATGAGGTTGTAGCCATTGGTGCAGCTATCCAAGGTGGTGTATTGCAAGGTGATGTTAAGGACGTATTGTTGCTCGACGTAACCCCATTGAGCCTCGGTATCGAGACCATGGGCGGCGTAATGACTAAGCTCATTGAGCGCAACACCACTATCCCAACTTCTAAGTCTGAGGTATTCTCGACTGCTGCCGACAACCAGCCACAAGTTGAAGTACACGTAGTACAGGGTGAGCGCGGTATGGCTGCCGACAACAAGAGCTTGGGCCGCTTCCAGCTTGATGGAATTCCACCAGCACCTCGCGGCGTTCCGCAAATTGAAGTTACCTTTAATATTGACGCCAACGGTATTCTTAACGTAACGGCTAAAGACAAGGGTACTGGCAAAGAACAGAGTATTACAATTTCTGGCTCTGGCAACCTCGACAAAACCGACGTAGAAAAGATGGCCAAAGAAGCCGAAGCTCACGCCGAAGAAGACAAAAAGAAGCGTGATGCTGTAGAAGCTCGTAATACCTTGGACAGCGCTGTTTACCAGGCCGAAAAGATGAAGAGCGATTATAAAGACAAGCTTGCCGAAGAAGACATTAAGACACTTGATGAAGCTATCGAAGAAGCTAAAAAGGTTTCTGGCGACGATAAGGCAGACAAAGATGCACTTGAAGCTGCTGCCAAAACCCTTAGCGACAAAATGATGCCAATTGGTGCCAAGATGTACGAACAGGCTGCTAAGGACGGCGAAGCTGACCAAGATCCGTCAACCGACACCGAAGGTGAATCAATCAAAGATGACACCCAGGCTAAGGACGCTAAAGATAAGAAAGACAAAAAAGACGGCGCCGTAGAGGGCGAAGTCGTAGAGGAAAAATAGTCTATAGGCAGTTGACTGGCGAAGGCAGGGTTATATATAACACTTCTGCCTCGCCAACAGCCTGCATGTAGCGTAGATATTTGGCTCAACATCACAAGAGACAAGGTATAATAGGTGCTATGTTAGGATTTGGAAGCAACCACAAGCAAGAAGACGACCATTTGCCCGTACTCGTACAGGTAATTCAAGACGGTACTTCGTTTACGCTAGCCCAAAAGGTTTGGCAAGAAAACTTGCGCGCCGTGCGGATTGATCCTATGACTCACAAAGAATTCCTGCGCTTTGGCCTTGTTAAGCAAGGGCAGGCAGTGTGGTTTGAGCGCGACCAAGGCCGCGGAGACAGCTTTGAGCTTATTCTTAGCTGGAGCGCCGAGGGCGGTAACCGTTTTGCGGATATCTATGTAATAACACCTTCTAATGTGCAAGGTAGCAGCGGTGACGTTGCCTACATCGGCAAAGTTCTTGAAGCATTATTAACCACTCCAGCAACTTTGCCGGTAGACAAGTCGCAGTAAGTCGGCGGAACGGGAGAATACCATGAGCAAACGAGATTATTATGAAATATTAGGCGTTTCTAAAGATGCCAGTGCCGACGAGATCAAAAAAGCCTTCCGCCGCTTGGCTATTCAGCATCACCCCGACAAAGAGGGTGGTGACGAAACTAAGTTTAAAGAGGCCAATGAAGCCTACGAAGTCCTAAAAGATTCTTCTAAGCGTCAACGGTACGACCAATTTGGTCACGCTGGTGTGGGTGGTAGCGCAGCCTCCGACGGCAATCCTTACTCGGGTTTTGGCGGCGGTGCCGGCCAAAACGTCCACTTTGACTTTGGTGACCTCGGCCTTGGTGATATCTTTGAAAGCTTTTTTGGCGGTGGCCAACGCCCCGGACCGCAGCAAAAGGCTCGCGGCCGCGATGTTGAAGTAAAGGTTGATGTTACCTTTGAAGAAGCCGTATTTGGTACCGAAGCAAAGGTTCGCCTTAATTTAGAAGATATTTGTGAGCACTGTAAGGGTACTACTGCTGAGCCAGGCCATGACTTAAAAACTTGTGACATGTGTAAGGGCGCAGGCCAGGTTATTAGCGTGAGCCGCACTATTTTTGGCAATATCCAGCAGGCAAGTGTTTGCCCAACCTGTAAAGGTACTGGTAAGGTGCCAGAAAAACAGTGTACTGTTTGCCATGGTAAGGGTACACAGCGCAAGGCGCAGGAAGTTTCTCTTAAAATCCCTGCAGGTATCGATGACGGTGCAACTATCCGTTTGCGAGAACATGGCGAAGCAATCGCTAATGGCCCTAAGGGTGATTTGTACGTAAATGTGCGAGTTAAGCCTCACAAAAAGTTTACCCGCGAGGGCGACTTAATTTTGAGCGACGAGCATATTCAAATGGTGGATGCCGCATTGGGTACTGAAATTGATGTTGAAACAGTAGACGGCCCAGTACGCATGAAAGTACCAGCCGGCACGCAAAGTGGAACCGACTTTAAACTAAGCAACCATGGTGTTCACCATCTACGCGGCGCAACTCGCGGCGCACACATTGTGACTATTATTGTTGATATCCCTACTAAGCTCACTAAAAAACAAAAAGAACTACTAGAGGAGTTTAAACAGCACCACCGTGGTAACTTCTTTGGGTTGTAGCAGATGATTAACGCCAAAACCCTAACAGAGCTGCCGGCACGTTTAACGACCCGCATGATTATCCAATCAGCACTGGCGCGGGGCTGGCAGGTTGAGCTATATACTCCAGACTCGGCACATTTACGCCTACAGCGCCCAGATGGCAAGCAACTCGAGATATATTCGTCGATTCCACCTACAACTTCGCTTGTAAGCACCCGCCTGAGTAACGATAAATACATTACGTACAATCTGTTACAAGAAGCAGGTTTGCCAGTTTTGCCAACCTATCAGGCAAGCTCACTAGAGCAGGCAACCCAGGCAGCTCAAGAAATTCTAGCTAGTGGTAAGGCTTTTGTTGTTAAGCCCTTGGACGCTAGTCATGGCAACGGCGTGAGTGTAAACTTGCAGTCGATTGACCACCTGGCTGCCGCGTTTAAGCACGCCCAACAATTTTCGGAGACGGTAATAGTGCAAACCTATCAGTCAGTGGCCTCGGATATCCGAGTGGTGTGCATTAACTACGCCTTTGTAGCGGCCCTTGAGCGCATACCGGCACGTGTTTGCGGCGATGGGGTGCACACCATTGGGCAACTAATCGAGCAGCAAAACCAGTCGCCGCAGCGCGGTGAAGTATACACGGCAGAGTTGGGCAGGATTCCGCTCGACCGCGCACAAGCATTTTTAGGCGAAAAAATTACCAATATTCCGCCTAAAGACACTTGGGTGCACGTATTGGGCACGGCTAATGTTGGAACGGGCGGCGAAACCCGCGACGTGACTAACGACTTGCCCGATTGGCTCAAAAAGCAGGCCGAACAAGCTGCTAGGGCGCTACAGTTGCCAGTTTGTGGTGTTGATTTTTTGGCTCAAAAAGCCCCAGAACCAACAGATAGTCCAGAATCACTAGGGGCAACTATTACCGAACTTAACAAAGGTCCGTCGCTGTTTATCCACGAAAAACCCAACCACGGCAAACCGCAACCTGTGCTGGACGCCTTTTTTGCCTACCTAGCTACGCTTTAGTAGTAACAAATACTTCTTTATTCAAGAAAGCCATATCGCGTACGAACTGTTCGCGGTTGTTGTTGTGTAGTATTACAACGGCACACATCTTGTAGCCATCAGATGAGCTGCCCACAAATGCTCCGACTTCAGGCATAATGCGCAAATACTCTAGCGAGGGCAGTTCACGCAAGGCATCTTCGTTAGCAATGCCTGTAAAAATGCCTGGCTGTTTAGGAAAGAGTTCAAATACACCTACCGATTCAACGCGGTCGGCTTCAATATGCGGCTGCTGCCCAAGGCTCAGGCGGATAGCGTTAACATCGATGTCGATACCATTAGCTAGGCGGTGCATGCGGTCTCGGTAACCGCCGTTACGAGCGCCAATTTCAACAATACGTGGCCCCTCGCTGGTTAAAATAATTTCAATGTGTGCTGGTGAGTTGGCGATACCCAGGGCTTTGCAACCAACTGCGCCGGTGTGCCGAATAGCTTGGCGTAGCTCTGGCGAAAGCTGCGAAGGAAGCAGGCGACTATAGTGAAAATTGTCATCATAGCCAATGTCGTGGCCAGTTTGGTAGTCCACAACTGCATCTAGTACGTGGGGTTCGCCTTTGCTATCCACAAAAGCATCCACAGAGTGCACGCTACCTACCATAAATTCCTCTACCAAGAGCTTTGGGGAGGTATGTGGAGCGTATTTGGCATATACGCGGTTGATATTTTCCATAGTTTTGCGATAGCTCTGCAGTAGTTCATCTAAGGAGTTGGCTTTGCTAACAAGCAAGCTCTTAGAAAGATTAGCCGGCTTGAGTATGAGCGGAAAACCGTGGTTTTGAGCAAAGTCTACCAGATCTTGCTCTGAGGTAACTACAGCAAAGTCAGGGCTAATCTTTTCGGGGGCGGCAGCAAACTTTTGGCGCATAATAAACTTATCGGTGCAAGCTTGGGCGGCTTCTAGTGGCAAGCCAGGCAGGTCAAGGTGCTGGGCAATGAGCGCTGCAGGCTCAATAAACCGTTCGTAGGTAACCAAAACGCCGTTGATAGGCTTGATAGCGTGCAGTGCGTCTACGGCTGCAATTACGCCGTCCATATTGCTAAAATCAGTTACTACTCGGTGCTTAAGTTGTTTGTCGGGGAATTTAGTAAGATTTTTATCTTTAAGAGTGGTGTAGGTATAGCCGTGCTCAACCAGGTAATTACGAAGTTCTGAGAAGCTATTGCCAATGATAAGAATGTGTGGAGTAAGCATAAGGGTACCTTGACAAATTCGTTATTTTATAATAAAATTAGCACAATTGTATTGCTAATACAAGCAACAAGCACAAACACTTGATATTATAAAAGATATGGCAAGAACAGATTTTCATAAAGTTGTTATCGGGCGGGCAGAACTTTTGCATTTCATGGATTATGCCATGGCTGACATTCCTGCCAAAACAGATACTGGTGCATACCGCAACGCGGTACATGCTACCAATATTCATCTGTCCGAAGATGGAAAAACCCTCCATTTTCGTTTATTAGGTGATCATCCTATTTGTGGCCCTCTTGCCCAAGATATGACTACTACCGACTTTAAGATAGTAACTGTGGAAAACTCATTTGGGCATCGCGAAGATCGTTACGAAGTAAAACTTAAGGTTAAACTCGGCCCTAAGATCTTTACGAGCGCTTTTTCACTTGCCGATCGTTCCAAAAAGATTTACCCTATACTTCTCGGTCGTAAGTTGCTCAACAACCGTTTTTTGGTTGATACAGCGCATACACAACTCGATCGTGTAGCCCTTAAACAGAAGTACAATATTTCATTCCCCAGCGATGAAGAGGAAGGACGGTAACTTCTATGAGAATTGCAATTTTGTCGCGTGGCGCGGCTAATTACACAACTCGTCGCCTAAAAGAAGAGGGCATTGCCCGCGGTCACGAAGTTAAGGTTATTAGCTATTCAAAGTGTTACATGACCATCGAAAAAGGTAATCCTGTTGTGTATTACAAAGGGAAGCCACTCGAAGGGTTCGACGCAATTATTCCTCGTATTGCCCAAAGCTACACTAAATATGGTTGCGCAGTAGTCCGCCAATTTGAAATGCGTGACGTATACACAACTGCTAAATCAATTGCCATCGACCGTTCTCGCAACAAGTTGCGCAGCTACCAGTTATTAGCCAAGGCTAGTGTTGGTATTCCTAAAACGGTGTTCGCACACGAAACAGCCGATCTCGAAGACGTTATCGAAAAGGCAGGTGGTGCGCCGCTTATTGTTAAGGTGGCCCGCGGTACGCACGGTAACGGTGTTGTACTGGCCGAAAACGGCAAAGCTGCCAAGGCGGTAATGCAAGCCTTTTACGTTGAGGGCGTAAGCTTCTTAGTGCAAGAGTACGTTAAGGAGTCAGCTGGTGTGGATATCCGCGCCCTAGTTGTTGGTAGCCAGGTGGTGGCCAGCATTAAGCGCCAGAGCCTTGATGATGACTTCCGCTCTAACACGCACCAGGGCGGCATTGGTAAGCCCGTAAAACTTACACCCGAAGAAGAGCGCACTGCCATTAAGGCAGCACGAGCCATGGGTTTGCCAATTTGCGGTGTTGATATGATGCGTTCTGATAGGGGTCCGCTGGTACTTGAGGTTAACTCATCTGCTAGTATTAAAACCCCAGAACTTTTGACCAAACGAAACGTAGCCGGAAAGATAATAGAATACATTGAAAAGAATGCTAAGCAGCGTCAGCGAAAAGATAAAGTCGGAGCTTAGCCTCCGCGTTGTTTCAACAGTTTTATTGTTGTGTTGTCTGTCGTTGTCTTGCCTGGCCTTTTTATTCGCTGTGCAGAGCGGCAATTGGCGCACACTGAGCCTTAGGGGTCAAAAGTACCAGCTCGAGGTTGCCGACACGCCTGATGCCTGGACACTTGGCCTCGGTCACCGCAATATTCTGCCAGCCAATAACGGTATGCTGTTTGCCTTTAAAGACGATGCGGTGCGCTGTTTTTGGATGAAAGACACGCAGGTAATGCTCGACATGATCTGGCTGGATGCCTCACGCAAGGTACTATATGTGCAGCCAAATGTGGACCCGGCAAGTTATCCGCAAAAGTTTTGTGCCGATGGCCAGCTGGCGCGTTATGTTATAGAGCTTAACTCTAATGTTGCTCAAGCCAATGGTGTAAAAGTGGGTGACCGACTGCGATTTTAATATGCTCATGCTATTATGAGCATATGTCAAACGACATTATTCTACTGATTGGCGTTGCCGCACCGGTTGTGTTACTCACCCTATTTCGCATTAATGCCGTAATGGTATTTTTGGCGCTGTGTTTAGGCGAGGTAATGGTGCGCTATGTAGCAGGTAATGCTAATTCGCTGCTCAGCTGGCTCGCGCCCAATATGACAACGCTTAACGCCAGCCTGGTGCAGATTGGCGTACTGTTATTGCCCGTGGTAGTCGTGGCCACATTCAGCTTGTTTAGTATCCAGGGGCATATGCGAACAATCATGAACATTTTACCGGCCATAGGTGTTGGATTGCTGGGGATTTTGCTGGTGGTGCCACTGTTGCCGCCAGGGGCAAAGTTTGCTATACAGGACGATGTTTTATGGCAACAACTGGTACGATTACAGGCTTTGATTGTGGGCGTAAGCTCGCTTTTGACCTTGTTTTTCTTTTGGTCACAGCGACGCCACGGGCACCACGGCGAGAGGTAACTACTTAGGGGTTGGATTAATGTTGGCTTGTAGGAAGTCTCGGCTTACAAGAACTTTCGTATGTGCGTCGGAGCGGAGATGCGATTTGCGACGAATTGTACGCGAAATGACAAGGCCACCAAGGCCAAGCACCCCTGTTAGGCCATATACAGGATTTTCTATCGACAGGGTGTTGGTGTATAGGTCACCTAGGGCGTGTGATTCGTTGGCGCCGGGATTTTTTTGAGGCTTAACGTCAAGCACCTGCGCAGCAGTTTCGGTGGCGATCTTCTCCTTAACAGCGGCCATGAGGGGCATTTTGTGTGCAAGCTGTTCGGTTTTAGGCAGTTTGTCGACAATGATTGTACGGGTTGTGCTTTTTATTTCGGCAGAAAGCTTTGGCTTTGCGGCTTCTGTGGCTTTTTGGGCGATAAAGTCGCTTGCGCTAGCAACAGGAGCAGTTTCGCGGAGTGCAGTTACACCGTTGTCGATTGTTTCTGCAGCGACGCCCGTTGCGGGGCTAGCAGCAATAAAAAGCCCTGTTAAAACGGCTGCAGCGCCGCCGAACGCCTTAAATTCTATTTGATCTTGTTTATTTCGATAGCGTTTAGAAGGCTGCAATTCAAGGACCTGGGAGGTATCTTTTGGGCCATTTTTAGAAATATGGCGAAGTGTGAGGCGATCGTTGTAAAGGGCGTCTGGGAAGATCTGCTGATCGATAGTTCCGTTGTCTTTAAGCTCGATAGGTGCGCCTTGCTGCTTTTTGGCGCGACGCTTTAATACTGATCCGGCACCCATGCTGGCTAGGAGCATGCCACTACCAAGTACACCCTGGACGGCACCGTTGCTTGTTTTATTAAAAGCATCCTGGAGCTCATCGCTATGTTTGTTGACTGCGTATTGCACGTCTTGGCCGGTTGCTTGCATTTTAGCTGCGCCTTGTTCGGTAAAGAGGCCAGTTGTAATGGCGGTATCGGTATCGCGCATGTCGATTGCTTCAACTTCTTGCACCACAGCTTCTTTAGCTTTAGGTATGTCGTGAGTTGCGCCATTGTAGGCGTCTGTAACACCAAGGGCAGCGCTAGTTAGGCCAATAACACCTACGGCACGTGTGGCGGCACGGGTTATCCTGTGGCGGCGTGAAAGCATAGGGCTGGCAATAATATCAGCGTCAAGAATACCCGTACTTGGGTGTACGGTTTGCAAATATTCCGCTCGTTGGGTATCAAGGTTGGCACCACCTGGCAAAACATTGTACGTGTTCATTTACGCTATTATAACATAAGAGTTTTATTTTGTCTATAATGCCTTTGCTGAAATACTGGGGCGAGGGATTGACTTTTTGCCCAAAATACGGATAATATAATCTGTTATCTGCAGTAATATTGCGGCCAACGTGAATGGGGGCCCATAGCTCAGCCGGTTAGAGCACCTGCCTTTTAAGCAGGGTGTCCTGGGTTCGAGTCCCAGTGGGCCCTCCAAACAAAACGCCTCAGTATATCTGGGGCTTTTTGTTTGCTCTGATTTAAGATTTCTTTTTGCGGCCAGCTTTAGTGGCAGCCTTATTTTTTGGGTTTTTGAATTGCCGAAACACAGTGAGCCAAATCTTTTTATCTGGCCAATCGGGGTGATCACGACGGGTGTCACGAATAGCCCAAGTGTAGTTGATCAGTCGGCGGGTGAGCGTTTTTTTATCGGTCTTTTCTACCATTTCTTGCAGGAAGCCTCTGGGCATGCAGGGGTCGTCGTACATACTATAGAGTTCTCCAACAAGAACATGCGCACTGGTAAGCTTTTGTGTACAGTTATTCGGCGACTCAATACAGACAGAGGTGATGTAGCTGTTGCTTAAGCGGTCACCAAATAAAAGCCGGCACGTATCCAGGTTTCCTTGTAGGTCGTAGCTAATTTCTTCAGCTGTTTTTTCTCCGCCAATTGTATTGAGGGCGAGCTGTATGGCCTGGACTGCAGTAATGTCGGGGCATGCTGCCATGAGGTCGTCGCGGTGTGTTGCCACGGCGTACAACTGCCAGAGCGGATCATTGCACCATTTTTTAAGGATACCTAAGGCCCGGCCAACAGTTACGTCTCTTTGACTTGCTACGGTAAAGAATTCGTTGAGGTAGTTTGGGGTATAATCGAGCAGAATTTTGGCGGCCACGGACGCTTTAACGCCGTGCATGGTTACGCCTTGCACCTCTAGCAGATGTTCCTGGGCTATGGCGCAGAGTTGGGTGGGCGCCAGGCTGTCGTAGTCATGAAGGTCGGCATATGCCGCATATTTACTGATAAGCGGCGACAGGTCTGCTTGGCGTAGCCCCAAGGATTTCATACGTGAGGTTACGCCAGGATTATCGGCTAATACAGACTGGATATATCCGCTGATTGATTGCAGGGTGGCCTCGGTTTGGGTTTTGCTGCGCTTAACCTCGCGAAGCTGGTCTAGGGCAGATTCGGGGTCTGGAGATAGCGGTTGATAAGCGGCAAACTCTGCCTGTATAAGTGGCTCAAAGTTGCCTTGGCGCATATCTTCTATAGTAGTAAGGTCAAATATGGCGCTATTTGAGAGCTGTAAAATATCGTGCTGTGTTCGCGCGGCCTGAAAGTATGCGGTAATTGCTTGGAGCGTTTGGTGTGGGTCCCCCACATGCGCCGCAATGTAGTGACGGCATTTTTTATAATCCAGCATTGGATGTGTTGCATAGTTTAAGGCCAATGCGTCGATATCTTGTGGTTCATGCCTCAGAGCGAGCTTTACGCAGGTAGTTCCTAGCCACTTGTGGGCAATGAATTCACTTGTAGCAGTGGCTACTTCGCCGATGAGCAATGCAATGGCGGCCGGATTATTAGCAGTGCGCGTATTGTAATCTTTGTCGTAGCGTCTTGCCCAGTAGATGGTGTCTTTTACGAGTTTATGTTCGGTTGCCGGAGCAAAAGAATGCTGCAGCAGAACTTCGCTGGTTAGGCTCATAAGTTCAGGGTCGTCAACTTCTAGGGAGGGTGGTAGCCGCCGGCGCACGGTAGTAGCGTTGGGGATATATGCTTGCAGCTGAGAAAGTGAAAGCAATTCACGGCCCCCTCGAGTGTTTTCCATGCAGCGTAGTGTACTTGATGTGCAAATTGTTTGCCATAGTGTTAGTTACATTGCTTTATAGTTGCAGAAAGATTCACAAAATGGTAAAACAGAGCACATGTTTTGTGATCCAAGAGCTACTCAAGAGACGGTAGTTTTTACTCGGCCCGACCTGCAAACAGGATTATCCACATATGGCGAATCTTGTGCTTATGATCGGATTGTTGGTATGTGGCAACGCTCTGGCGAGAGTGTGCGAGATTTTATGTTTGAGGGTGAGTGCCCAATGGCTGAGCGACGATTGCAACTTACTCCAGTGCTTGGCCGTCGATTATTGTCGGCAATGCATAAGTTGGCCCAAAATGAAACCGTAAACTGCCATAAATTTAGCCGAATTATGAGCGGTGAGCCACTACGCAATAACGCTGAAGACGAAGAGCCGCTCATTGAAAGGCCCAACGTAGATACCGCAGTTACGCGGCTCGCTTTGGGCCAGGTGGGCGTGATAAGTACGGAAATAGGTGTGTGGCACAGTGTGGTGGGGTTAGGCCCCGAGAACCCCGAAAGCCTGCAGGTGATGTCTATTAACGGTGAGCTTGGCCTTTGCAGCCTTGCGAGCACGCGTGATTTTTACGAACGTTTGTTTGCCCAAGAGGCGCAGTTGCATGCAGTGCCTCATATGGGTATGGCCGCCTAGCAAACGCCCCAGATATCCCGCGGTGGCACCACGGCCTTTGTTAGATTATTTGCTGGTTGAAATTAGGTATTATTGGGCGATAGACGTGTATGAACTCTGCCCCACACAGCTTCATCGGTGACCTGTGAGTCGGCCGCACGTAGCTCAGCAATGGCTTGCTTATAGGCTTCAAGGCGACCGCGTATGGTTTTGTGTGAAGTTTTTTCGACGAGCGTTTGTATGAAACCCTCGGGCATGCACGGATCGTGATATGTTATGTAGAGTTCTTCGGCTAAAGCATGCGCTTTGCCAATGCTGGCTAGGCAGCCCACTGGTTGGTTAACGCAGCATCGTGTAATAAATCCCCGGCTGAGTCTTTTGCCAAAAAGTAGGCTTGCTGTGTCGATGTTGGCGTAATGGTCATCGATGATTTGCTGGGGAGATTTATCACTACCAACTGTTTTCCGGGCAATGATAAGCCGTGTTTTTTTACGCATGTCGGGGTCTATTTTTTCTAACTCTTGGCTCAGTTTAATCACTCTATTGAGGTGAAACGCTGGGTCGGCCGCAAAGTTTTTAAGCAATGCCCGGATTGCCCCTGACCCTAGCTCAGCTTCTTTGGCGTTGGCCATAAAATCAACGTAGTAGGCTGTGTCGTGGGCGAATACGGCCTTTGTTGCTAGGTCATCTGGGATGCCTATTTTTTGAAGGGACCTAACTTCTCGCAGATAATGGTGCGCGAGGGCGGTCACACGCTCCGAGTCGGCAGATGCTGTGTAGTCAAATGCCTCGGTGTATGCCGCAAGAGTTTGGCTAAAATGTTCAAGCATATCAGTAGAAATGCCCATTTCGGCACACAAAGCAATGGCTGTCGGGTCTGAGGCAACGGTGTTATGAATGGACCGCGAAATGAGAACAACGTTGTGCTTGTGGCCACGTAGCACATCACTTAGGCCGGTGCGCCTACCGCGTAACTGCAATAGGGCTTCTTCCGGCTCTGCATCTAGTGGTGCGCAGTCAGCTTCTTCGGCTTGAATAAGTGCCTCAAAATTGCCGCTGACAATGTCGGATTGGCTAGCAATTCTAAATATAGCTTTATTGCTAAGGTGCCAGATGCCGTATGTAGCGCGTGCTGCGTTAACATATGCAACAGCTTCATTAAGACGCTGCCGCGGATCGCTAACATTTTGCGTAATGATTGTTTTACAGCGATGAGGAGTTAGCATGGGGTATGCCGAGAATTCGTCAATTAGCTCCTCAATACTTGCGGCGCTATGGCGCATCGTAAGTAGCACGGCATATTTGCTTGACCAACCACCAGCCATGAGGCGTAGTGCATCGCGTGAGGCTTGGTCGAGTGCCTCGGCAACGGTGGAGGTGTCTTCAAAAACAGCGTCTTGGCTGTCACGG
Source organism: uncultured Candidatus Saccharibacteria bacterium (assembly GCA_964494765.1). GTDB lineage: Bacteria > Patescibacteriota > Saccharimonadia > Saccharimonadales > UBA4665 > CAMLQK01. Next base: position 5,315 of record CAZBRP010000020.1, on the reverse strand, counting down.
TCGATACGGCGAGTAATACTGGCGACAAACTTGGCTAGCTTGTCTTGCTGCGGCACGGGCAAGCCGTAAAAAGGCGAGTCTTGCTGTAGGCAATCGACGACTTCAGTTGTATCAGGATAGAAGGTAGGTAGCCGGGCGGCCTCCTGGTTGAGGTAAGCACGTATATGTTCTATAGGCAAAAGAGGCGCATGATTTTCCATACAGGCTAGTGTACCGGATATACAGACAAAAGGTTAGGTGATTTAGGCCAGAATGTCCTTGTCAATCATGGCAACTAAGCGTACTATTGCCTGTAAACATTCAACGAACAGTATGGGGAGATATATGTATACCACCGTTAAGCACCGAGCGATGCTGCTAGGTATTTGTTTTGTATTTCTTATTAGTATTTTTATACCGACAGCATCGGTTGCAGCAGCGGCGATACAAGAGGGCAAGCAGGGTGATTTGCCGGGCGCAATGGCCCAAAAAGCCACTCCCGCAGCTGATGGTGCAGCGGCCAAACCAGCCTTGGGCGAAGGGCTAGCAGCCAGTGGCAAAGATGAACCGGTACAAAAAGTACGCGAACTAGAAGACAAACGCACTGCTTTTAGCGACACCTATCTTAACTCTAATGGCTCACTGACCCGCCGCGAATACAAAGCGCCGCGCTACTTTAAGCAGGGCGCAGACTGGAAGAAGATCGACACGACATTAGTTGAGGACAAGAACGCTGCCGATTCAACCAACTTCTTTGGTGAACTATATGGTGAAGCCCGTGCTGGTTTTTCTGGGCAAACAACCTTTACCGTAAAGGACAACGACTGGCAGGCTCGCTTTGCTCCTTCTGATGCTAGCGTGCCCATGATCCGCATTAAAAAGGGTGGCGAACAGGTTGGTTTTAAGCCAGTTGGCTCTAAAAAAGGTGTGGCACCGGTAATTACTCAGCAAGGTGACGAGCAGACTGTTAATTACTACGACTTATGGCCAGGGGTAAACGTTGCCTACACGGTGGGTTCATCTGGCCTAAAAGAAAATATTATCCTTAAGAACAAGGACGCTACTAATAAAGTGGCGTTTGAGTTAGTTGGTGCAGATCTACAGGCTACAGGGGCGGATGGTGCCAACAACTTGCAGTTTGCGTTTAAAGGCACGCTGAGCGACCAATTTGGTGTGGCTGCGCCAAACTTGATTCTTACTAACAGTGGCTACACCACCAAGGGTGGCCTGACCCAGCAATACGCCGACGGCATATTATCAGTTGGCATCGACAAGAACTATTTGCAAAACCTTCCAGACCGCGCGTTTCCAGCGGTTATCGACCCAACTGTGTCACCTATCATAAAGGTTGGTACGCGCGATGGCAGCAGCAATAACTATTATTCTTTCCGTAGCGATGATAATAACTGTGCTCCAACGGTATGTAATTTGTACGCTGGCTCGGTGCAAGATGAGTACGGCTATTGGCAGTGGTGGCAATCGGCGTTTTACGTTAACTACGACTTTATGAAGGATAAAACGGTTAACAATGCCAAATTGCACCTGCAAAAGCGTTCGGGAGTAAACTTTTGGACGGGCACAGATGATGTTAAGACTTTCAGCGCTTGGCACACCGATTACTGGCGCTTTAACGGCTACCGCGGTGGCTCATGGTCTGGCGATGCACAAATTGGCCAGCAGGGTGATATTAACGTTACTAACCTGTACCGTAACGCCGTAAACGCCGGTGACTACGGTGCAGCGGTGTTTATCCGTGGCCAAGAAGAGCTTTCGACGACCTTTAAAACGTTTGACCCAGAAACATCGTGGCTGGAATTTACCTATAGCGACATGTTGCCAATGCCAACGGTGGTCTCGCCAGTGGCTAACCAGGTGTTTACCGACCCGCAGGCATCATTTAGTATCACCAAGCACACCCACCCACTTACGGGTGGCCAGCTGCTGTACAAATACTGTGTGAGCACCGCGCCGCAATGTGTTGGTACGGTAATGACCTCTGGTAACGAAGCTGCAACTAACTGGACGGTGCCAGATGGCTTGCTAGAAGATGGCATGAGCTACTATATTCAGGCCAAAACGTATAATCCGGTGCATGGTGTTGAGGGTTCGTGGGGTTCGGCAGTAGCCTTTAAGATTGATACACGTTCGGGTAAAGACAGTACGCAAACCTTTGATAGCCTGGGGCCGGTTTCGGTGGGCCTGGCAACTGGTAATGTAACAACTAGTGCGTCTAGCCATACGTCGTCTGCCTTGGGCGGCTCGCTGGGCGTGAGCCTGGACTACAATTCGCCGGTACGTTCGCGCAACGGCTTAATTGGCGAATACTGGACTAACGGCCAACCGACAAACGGAGAGCCTAACGTGCGCCGCGTAGACAGCAAAATTGACTTTGACTGGGGCGTCGGCCAACCAGCGTCTTCTATTTCGGCCGACAATTATTATGCTAAATGGTCGGGTTATTTTGTGGCTCCTAAAACCGGTAGCTACACCTTTGGCACGCGCAGTGACGATGGCTCACGGGTAACGGTAAACGGCACGCAGGTACTGTCGCAGTGGCAGAGCCAGCAGGCAACAACACTGTACGGTTCGGCGGTTAGCCTAACAGCCGGGCAGATCGTGCCGATTAGTGTTGAGTACTACGAATCCACCGGCAGTGCCACAATGCAGTTGTTGGTGCAGGCGCCAGGAGGCTTTAACGACGTAGTGCCAAATGAGTGGCTCCAAACCGGTGCCCGGCAGGTGGGGCAGCAATCTGGCTTAACTGGCCGCTACTATAAAGACAATGGTTCGCACAGCTTTACTGATGCCTCAAACACGCTTATTATGCAGCGCACCGACCCATTACTCAGCTTTGCCTGGGAAAGTGGCGCACCAGCGCCAAGCATGCCAGCCGATGGCTTTATGGCGCGCTGGACGGGATATGTAACAGTGCCTACTACGGGTACCTGGAAGTTTGGTACGGCCAGCGATGACGGCTCGCGCATAACTATTGGCACAAACAATGCCGTGGTGCTCAATGAATGGTACGACAAAGCATCGTACGAAAAGTGGGGTACCGGTACCTTTTTGACGGCCGGGCAGTCCGTGCCGATTACTGTCGAATATTATGAGGGTACTGGCGGCGCGACCATGACGTTGCTGGCAGAGCAAACCGGCGTTAGCGCGGCGCAAGTTGTGCCAGGCTCGTGGCTGTCGCCAAAGGCTCAGGTTTTGCCTTCGGGTTGGAACCTCGGTATAGACCCGGACGGCAACCTTAGCTACGACCATCTTAAAGCAGGTGGCGATAGTGTTATCTTAACTGACTCCACCGGTAGCACTCACGAATACAAGTGGACCAACAATGCCTATAAGGCACCGCCAAACGAAGATGGCAAGCTGGTTAAGAACGGCGACGGCAGCTTTACGCTAGAAGATGCCGATGGCCGGACGTATATCTTTAACCCCGAAGGCACGCTTCGTTCGGTAACGACCCCAGCAGACGACCGCAAACCAGCGGCACTCAAATACGACTACAGCGGTACACCAGCCAAGCTAACCATGATTAGCGACGGCACAGACATTGGCCGCTGGGCCAAGCCGTTTTACTCCGGTGCTTCTGAATGTGGAACCATACCTTCTGGCTATGACGCCACACCAACCAACATGCTGTGTGCTCTGCAAACCAACGATGGCCGTGTAACGTACTTTTACTACAGCCAGGGTAATCTGGCGCGCATTTTGGCACCCGGCAATGAGGCTACAGACTACCAATACAACAGCTTGGGGCAGATTGTAGCCGTGCGCGACGCACTAGCCAACGACGCTATTGCAGCAGGCGTTAGGGCTAACGATGCCACTACACTTACCGAGCTAAGCTACGACGTTTTAGGCCGAGCTACCAGCATTACCCAGCCAGCTGCAACTACTGGCGCAACGCGCACAGTGCACAGCATTACCTACAAACCAGGGGATACCGGCTACTACGGTGCCACCGAGCAGCATGTGTCTAGCGCGGCTGAGCCGAATGGCTTTAGCAGGCGCATAGAGTACGACAAAACCTTGCGTACTACGCGGGATATTGACGCTGCCAACCTGGCCACCACCACCGAGTGGGACGCTGCCAAGGACATGGTGTTAAGCACCACCGATGCAACCGGCCTCAAATCCACCACCATTTACGATGACGACGACCGGCCAGTAGACCAATACGGTCCGGCGCCGACTGCTTGGTTTGGCACCGACCGCAAACCTTTGGCCGCATACGTGGCACAAGTGCCGCGCCGTTCTACGGGGTATGACGAAGGTATTCAAGGCTTAGCTGTTAGCTACTACGCCTACGGCACAGAAAGTAAGAGTTTAATAGGCGCGCCTAAGCTCCGCACAACCGGCCTGGCCGAAGCAAGCGGCGCAGATGCAACGGGCATGAACAAAGGCTACGGCAGTGGCTCGCCCCTATCTGGCGTAACTGACAACTGGGGCTTCCGCGCCACCGGTAAGATGCGCTTCCCGCAGGGCGGTAACCACACCTTCCGTATTTACTCCGACGGCGGCGTGCGCGTGTACATTGACAATGTGTTGTACCTAGACGACTGGAACGACGGCGGTAGCCGTTGGCACCAGCCAGTTATTTACAGCAACACCGGCAACTCCTTGCACGACCTTACCATTGAATACTCCAGCCGTACCGGCAACAGCGACTTTAGCCTAGCCGTAACACAACCAGGGCAGGCCGAAACTTGGCAGAATGTAAACCAATACCTAACGCCAAACTACGACCTAGAAACGTCGGCAAAAGTGTACGATGCAACCCTGGGGGACGTGCAGACCACCACAAACTACGGCAGCATGCCAGAGCTGGGCCTCGCACAGTCCAAAACGCTTGACCCAAGCGGCCTCAATTACACCTCTAGCATGGCGTACGAACCAACCACTACACCAAACACCTACTTGCGCCAAACCAGCAAAACATTGCCCGGCGGCACAACGACTAACTACGCATATTACGCAGGCAGTGAAACACGTGACAATCCGTGTACCACCGGTGTTACCGAAGCATATCGCCAGGGTGGCATGCTCAAACTCAAGAGTGAGGCTGACCCAGACAACAATGCCGCAACTACCTCCGCAGGCCTCAACGCCCCACGCACCACAGAGACCGTTTACGACGATGCCGGTAAAGTGGTTGCCACCCGCCTAAATGGTGACGCCTGGACATGTACCACCTACGACAGCCGGGAACGCGCCGTTACAACAACAGTGCCAGGCCTCACCCTAGCCACCGTTACGCCAAATACTGGCGTGGCTGGCAGCAACCAAACAAGTACCAGCCGCACCATTACCAACAACTACGCAGTTGG
>CAZBRP010000019.1:0-21152 GCA_964494765.1 uncultured Candidatus Saccharibacteria bacterium | reverse complement strand
ATAGTATCCTATAATCTACTATTAGCATATGTTAGCCAAAAAGATCTTTAGCAAGAAAAACCGGGCGCTATTACGCGAATTAGTAGCTACTGATTTTAAATTGCGTTACCAGGGTTCGGCGCTGGGGTACACCTGGTCGCTGCTTCGTCCTCTTTTCTTTTTTCTTATATTGTATGTAGTGTTTGTGAAGTTTTTGCGCCTAGGTGGTGACGTCCCGCACTACCCTATCTATCTTTTGTTGGGTATTGTATTGTGGAATTTTTTTGCAGAGACTACCAGCCAGAGCTTAAGCTCGGTAGTAGCTCGCGGCGATCTTATACGTAAGATTCGCATACCTCGGTGGATTATCGTGCTGTCCAGTAGTGTCGGGGCGCTCATTAATCTTGGACTCAACCTTATAATCGTGGCCATCTTTATGGCGGTGAACCATGTAGAGCTGTCGCGGTCAATAATTTGGTTCCCGCTAGTATTGGCGGAAATATACGTGTTTGCCTTGGGTATATCGCTTTTTTTGAGTGCGGCTTTTGTAAAGTATCGCGACGTGAGTCATATATGGGATGTGGTGTCGCAGGCAATGTTCTATCTGACACCTATTTTGTATCCGCTAACGATGATACCTCACGTCAATCTCCAGAAGATTATATTGCTTAGCCCTATAGCGCAAGCGGTGCAAGATGCGCGTAGTTTTTTAGTTACATCGCAGACAGTAACTATTGCCGAAGTGTTTAAGTCGCCTGCAGCCCGGTTGCTGCCTTTAGCCATCGCCATCGCCATATTTATACTGGGCTTACTCTATTTTAAGAAAGAAGCCAAAGACTTTGCGGAGAACATATAAATGAGCATTCAGGACAGCGATATTGCTATTAGCGTGGAACACGTTTCTAAAACGTTTAAGTTGCCGCATGAACGACATTCGTCACTGAAGACTTTGCTCATTAATTTTTATAAGCGCAACAAGTCTTACGAAAAGCAACAAGTACTGAAAGATATTAGCTTCGATATCAAAAAAGGCGATTTTTTTGCTATTGTTGGCCGGAATGGCAGCGGCAAAAGTACCCTGCTCAAACTGTTAGCCGGCATATACTCGCCTAATCAGGGTGCCATAGAAGTTACAGGCGTGCTCACGCCTTTTATTGAGCTTGGCGTCGGGTTCAATCCAGAACTTACCGGTCGCGAGAATGTCTTTTTAAACGGTGCATTGCTTGGTTTTAATCATGCTGACGTCCAAGCAATGTACGACGATATTGTTACTTTTGCTGAGCTAGAGAAGTTTATGGACCAGAAGCTCAAAAATTATTCTTCAGGTATGCAGGTTCGCTTAGCGTTTTCTATCGCTATCCGCGCCCAGACTGATATATTGCTCCTGGATGAAGTATTAGCTGTGGGTGATGCTGCGTTTCAGCAGAAGTGCTACGACTACTTCGAGGAATTGAAAGATCAGAAGAAAACGGTAGTCTTTGTGTCGCACGACATGAGTGCCATCCGCCGTTTTTGCACCAAAGCCGTTTATATTAAAGACGGAGTACTTATACGCGAAGGCTCGCCATCGGAGATTGCGGACATCTACCTGGAAGAGAATATGGAGAGCACGCAACAAGCAGCTTCTAAACAAGGCGGGCCCCCGCTCCCCCGTAAGTACAAGCTGAACGTAAAGGCGGGAGATTCGCGTGACGGAGTAGTTGCCATTAAGTTTTCCTATAAGACAGAAGAAAAAGACCCCATGTATTTAGGCATCTCAATTATTAGAGATGGGGTTGCATTTGCTGAGTTTAACACTTCGGCTGGCGTGCCACTTGCTGGGTCTGGACAAGCTACCTATTATTTAGATGTCACTTCATTCAATGGCGGAGTGTACCAGATTGGCGCCGGTTTATTTAAAGTTAAGAACGCCGAATTGCTTAGTGTGAGCGACAAGGCGCAATTTATGGTTAAGGGAAGCGATCCTACGAGAGGTGGAGCGCTAAAATTAGCAGATACTTGGAAATATGAGTAAGGCGTCCAAGGCATCTGAGGTGAGTACGGAGCGAATTGATGTTACGAAGAGCTTTTTGCCCCCTGTCGAAGAATATACATCATACCTGAACCGAATCTGGGAGAGCGTGTGGCTTACAAACCAGGGACAACTAGTGCAGGAGTTTGAGAAAAGAGTTGCAGAATATCTTGGAGTACAACATTTTCAATTTGTGTCGAACGGTACTATTGCTTTGCAGTTTGCACTAAGAGCACTGGGCGTTACCGAGGGAGAAGTTATTACGACGCCCTTTTCTTATGTAGCGAGTACATCGGCTATTATGTGGGAAAGGTGCACCCCTGTTTTTGTTGATATTGAGCCCAACACCTTTTGTATAGACGTAAACAAAATAGAAGCAGCTATAACGAAGAATACAAAAGCAATTTTAGCAGTGCATGTCTTTGGCTTTGTATGTAATGTCGAAAAGATTGCAGCAATCGCCAAAAAGCATAATCTGAAAGTTATATACGACGGTGCTCATGCCTTCGGGGTGACCTATAAAGGCAAGTCGCTTTTGGAATGGGGAGATGTATCAACCTGCAGTTTCCATGCCACGAAGTTGTTCCACACCGTGGAAGGTGGTGCCGTGATCGCCAAGGACAAGGCTGTGAACGACAAAATTGAAGGCATGAAGCACTTCGGGCACGCGGGCGATGATCATTATATGCTCGGCATTAACGGTAAAGTCTCTGAATTTCACGCGGCCATGGGCCTAGCTAATTTTAAGTATATTGACCAAAATATTGCCGATCGAAAAGCGGTAGCCGAACAGTATGACCAGGGGTTACAGGACAGATTTTATCGTCCAACTACTAGCAGTAATGTACAGCATAATTACGCGTACTATCCGGTCGTTTTTGAGACCGAAGCACAACTGCTCGACGCATTTGCCCGGCTAAAGTCAAAAAATATCTTCCCACGTCGCTATTTCTACCCTAGCCTTAATACCTTGCCATACGTAAAGGGAAAGTCGTGCCCAATATCGGAGAGTGTCTCATCAAGAGTTGCCTGCCTGCCGCTATTTCCTGGCATAAAAAAAGAGACGGTAGCAAACATTATCCAAACCATAAATGAGGTATAAACTGGGGACACTATTGCAAAAGGTGATTCCCAAACGAACAGTCAAGGGTGAGATTGTTGTCATAGACTCGATTCTTCCGAACAAAGACGCCATTGGCCCACGTAATTCCGACCTGCTGGAGTTTGTGAGGCAGCTGCCGGACTTTACCTACTACACTATGTATCCCATGAAGCCGGGGCGGTCGGCCTGGTTCTCTCATGGTTACGGCATGACCGAACAAGATTTTCGGCGCAAGTTAGAGGGGTATGTTCAGAAGTACCCCGAGACAGAAGGTCATATTGCCTTACTGTCCCCGACAAGAAAATACCAGTTTAAGCTAGCCTACACTTATTTTTTGGCCGAAACATATACACTCCTGCCGTTCCTAGAGAAAAATAGCATCCCATTTGTATTTTTGTTAAATCCGGGCGGTGCGTTCGGAATTGGTAACGCCTCCTCAGACGCAATGCTGCGAGAGGTATGTTCGTCGCCCTTCTTTAGAAAAGTTATCGTTAACCAGAAAATGTTAGGTGATTACCTAAAGGATAAAAAACTTTGCCCTGGGCGTAAAATTCTTTACGATTTTTCGGGTTCTGCCCAATTTAAACTGGCCGACGTTAAGCCCAAAAAGTACTATAAGCGCGATAAGCCAACGTTTGATATTTGTTTTGTGGCAGCAAAGTATAGCCCGCAGGGAATCGACAAAGGATATGATTTATTTATCGCGGCGGCTAAACAACTGGCAAAATGGCGTAGCGACATTCGTTTTCATGTTGTGGGCGGATTTGATGAGCATGAGATCGACATCTCAGACATTAAAGACGCTATACGTTTTTACGGGTACTTGCCTCCTGATGCCCTGCCGGAATTTTATACAGACATGGATATCTTTATGTCTCCCAACCGGCCATTTGTATTGTATGAGGGTAGCTCTGACGGTTTTCCGTTGTCTGCTGGTGCGATGTTTTGCGGGGTTTGTGGTTTTAATGCCGATGATTTGCATATGAATGTCGAATTTAAACCTGACGAGGTAGTAATAATAAAAACACAGGCTGAGGATATCGTTAAGAAAGCGAGGTATTTTTACAGCCACCTCAGTGAGCTCTACGAAATTTCTAAAAAAGGCCAAAAAAGAGCACAATTCTTTTATGATATAGAAAAGCACATCAAGGGCAGGGCGCGGCTATTCAGAAAGATCATGGAGGAATCGTAAGTGAAGAAAATTGCCATCATGCAGCCGTACTTCTTACCGTATATTGGCTACTGGCAGCTCATGCATGCTGTCGACGAATTTGTGGTGTATGACAACATTCAATACACTAAAAAAGGTTGGTTTAACAGAAATCGTATACTGGATGGCGACCACGATCGACTTTTTACTATTCCGGTTAAAAAAGATTCTGATTTTCTGAACGTGGATGAGCGTTTTTTGGCTGACGACAGTCAGAAAGAAATCGAGCGTAGCCTGCGAATCATCCAAAGCACTTACCGCAAGGCACCCTGCTACGCGGACGTCTACCCGCTTGTGGAAGCTTGTTTTAAGGGTGCAGATAGCAACCTATTTGGCTACATATATATCACGCTGCAGCTTATCCGCGAGTACTTACAGATAGATACGGAGATAACCGTTTCTTCGCATATTGCCATCGACCACGGCGCATTGAAAGCCGAGGAGAAAGTGCTGGCTATTTGTAAGGCGCAGCATACCGATATGTATATAAACCCTATAGGCGGCACGGAACTTTACGACAAAAGTAGGTTCGAGGCAGAGGGTGTTACACTCTCATTTATTAAGTCACGCCTTGTACAATATGAGCAGTTTGGCCAACCGTTTGTGCCGTGGCTGTCGATAATTGATATACTCATGTTCAATAATAAAGAGAAGGTTCGGCAAATGCTGGACGAGTATGATCTGGTATGAGCGGTAAGACAATTTTTTTAATTGGAGCGAATTCAGTCGCCGCCCAGGATACTATTGCACTGCTAAAAACTACCAACACAGTTATTACCGGTGGACGGAGAGGTTGTGATGTCTACTGTGACGTTACAAAAACGGTTACCATTCCTAGCGGTACGGATATTGTTGTAAACTTTGCCGCTAGCTTTGGTGGTGAGAGCAACGAACAGATTGTAGCGGCATTGCATACCAACGTCTTAGGTATACTTGAAGTTTGTAGTGCGGCGAAACGCGCCGGCGTGCAACACATTGTTAACATTTCCTCGATTTTTGCTGTTGTAGACGAGACTTCGTTCTCATATTCAATTTACGCTCTTACGAAGCGACAAGCCGATGAGCTCGCCGTTTACTACTGTAAGTTGTACGATATACCCCTGACAATCCTTAGGCCTTCGAGATTGTATGGTGATAGAGATGATTTTCAGGAGCATCAACCATTTTTGTATCAAATTATCGATAAAGCTCAAGCCGGTGCGGATATTACTTTGTATGGTAGAGGGAATGGTAGTCGCAACTACCTTCATTCGGCAGATTTGGCCGAGATTATCGAGCGGACCGTGGAGCGGCGCGCCGAAGGTATATATAGCTGTACGCACACGAAAGCTGTTACCTACTTGCAAATAGCGCACGCTGCCCAGCGGGCGTTCAACAAGGGCGGCACAATAAGACTTATGGAAAATAAACCAGACGCACCTAGCGATATTTTTCCTGCCGACTGGTCGCTGTATGAGAGAATAGAGTATCGGCCTCAGATTTCCATAGAAGCAGGCATAGAAAGAATAAAGCAAAAAAGAGAGAGTGAAGGGTCATGAAAACTATTCTTGTCTCAGGTGCATCGGGCATCATCGGCTACGGCGTATTAAAATCGTTACGCATGAGTGGTGGCGACTATACGTTAGTTGGCACAACTATTTACGACGACTCAGTGGCCCCCGCCTTTTGTGACATTTTTGAACTTGCACCGCTTACTACTAGTCCCACATATATTGATTGGCTGTGCAAAATAATAAAGAAACATAAAGTGGACATGATTATACCCGGTATTAACGAGGACATGTTCAAATGGAATGAGAATCGAGAGACCCTAGCCAAGACGGGCACCAAACCATTGCTCAGTAATTCGGATCTCATAGAACTCACCGGCGACAAATGGGCTTTTTATGAGGGTCTAAGGCAAGATACTACAGTGTCTAACTACCTTATTGAGTCGAATATCTCCGGGACATTTGCTGAATTACAGCAGGCCTTCGGCCTGCCTTTTCTAATGAAGCCACGCCTTGGATTCGGATCGAAGGGCATTGTTATTGTCGATACTAAGGAGACATTTGATAAGCATAGTCACAACCTGGGCAAGGTACTGCTAGCGCAGCCAATTGTGGGCGACAACGAGAGCGAATATACGGTGTCGGCTTTTTTTGATGCAGATAGCGTACTGCTTTGTCATATGGGACTGCGTAGAAAGCTGGCCAAAGAGGGTTTTACCGAGAAAGCGCAGGTGGTAGACTTGCCAGGGGCCGAAGAAGCTATGCGTGCCTTTGCTCGATTGCTTCGACCCGTTGGTCCGACTAACTTTCAGTTCCGTGTACACAAGGGCAACCTAAAGCTTCTAGAAATCAATCCGCGTATTTCATCGGCAACTTCAATACGTGCTGCATTTGGGTATAACGAGAGTGTTATGGCAGTTGAGTACTTTTTGGATAACATCGTCCCCGCGCAGCCAAAGATCCGTCAGGGGCACGCGGTGAGATATACGGAGGATTATATTTTTTATGATAGCGATACTGTCTGACGTTCACGGTAACTATGTAGCTCTGGAGCAAGTTCTGAAATCCATTGATAATATGGGTATAAAAGACATATATTGCCTTGGCGACATAGTTGGTTACTACCCGCAGGTTAATGAAGTTTGTGATGAGCTGCGCAAACGGGACGCCAGATGTATTATAGGTAATCACGATTGGTATCTACTTGCTGATAGTTTTTGTGACCGTTCCCAGACAGTTAACGATACATTGAGCTACCAAAAGAAGATAATCTCTAAAGGGAATCTAGCGTGGCTCAAGTCTCTGCCAGTGCACAGGGAGTTTGAGGGGCTCTCTATGGTTCATGGGGGTTGGACGGACCCAATTGATGAGTACTTAGAACCGAGCCGCGAATATTTCGCTAAGGTTGGCGGCAAATATTTTGCCTCTGGACATAAACACATACAACGCCTCGAAGATTATGGTGACAAAGTATACTGCAATCCCGGTTCGGTTGGTCAGCCACGGGATGGAGATAATCGTGCGGCGTTTGCCACCTGGGACGGCTCGGCATTTCAGTTACATAGGGTTGCCTATGATTTTGATAAGGTGGGCGAGCTGATGGAAAAGGCCGGTTTTAGCGGCTATTATTATCAGCGTTTAGCCACCGGAGCAAAAGACAACGGATGGTACGATGGGAAAGTACACGAGTGGAAGAAAAATGTTTAAGTGGAATAAACTAGGCAGAATATTTGACCCACGAGATTATAAGGATATTCCTTGGCTTAATGAGTACGCCCAAGCCCCGGCAACGCTGATATTTGATGATTTTGTGCGCGTATATTTTTCATGTCGACCGCCACGGGACAAAAATGGTCAGTTCGTGAGCTATACGGCGTATGTGGATCTTGATAGGAAGGATTTGACCAAAATTATTGGTATCGCAAAGCAACCAATTCTGGACCTGGGCAAGAAGGGTTGTTTTGATGAGTTTGGGACGTATCCAACGTCTATTGTTAGGGTGAAAGACGAAGTGTGGGCTTACTACGCTGGTTGGACAAGGTGTGTCTCTGTGCCTTTTAACGTTGGCGTAGGGATGGCCAAGAGTAGGGACGATGGTAAAACCTTTGAGCGGCTTGGGTATGGCCCGATACTGCCCTACACGCCGGAAGAACCATTCACTATCAGCGGCCCCAAGATTCGAGAATTTAACGGCAAATATTATTTATTTTATATTGCGGGAAACGCTTGGCTTAAAATTGAGGGAAGGTCGGAGATATCTCACCGAATCCGCGTTGCCGTCTCGGACGACGGCATTAATTGGGAGCGGCAAAACCGCGACCTTATATCGAATGCGTGGGACGAGCATGAATCGCAAGCGAGTCCAGATGTCTTCTATGCTAACGGAAAGTACCACATGTTTTTCTGCGGCTGGGTGCCTAAGAATTTTCGCGACACCAGGAATAGAAAGATCGGCTATGCCAGCTCAGAGGATTTATTACATTGGCAACGGGATGATTCTAAGGCGGGCATAGCGGTTTCGGACGACCCTGACGCTTTTGACAGCGAAATGATCGCCTACCCTCACGTTTTTGAACTAGACGGCAAAATCTATCTGCTCTACTTAGGCAACGCCGTCGGCCGCTATGGCTTTGGTTTGGCGGAACTGGAAGGAGAACTACAGTAATGAAGTGGCAGAAGTTAGGACAAATTTTCGACTTCCAGACCTCACCTTTTGCCGATCGCTACGTTAGCCACGCTCAGTCGCCCCAGGCCCTGGTGCTTGACGACCGTGTACGAATTTATTTCTCAACGCGGACTATCGATGCACCCGGGCAGTTTTTGAGCCATGTGCAGTATGTGGATTACGACAAGGACCTAAAGAATATAATTGGCTACTCGGACCATGAAGTTATCCCGCTCGGTAAACTCGGATGCTTTGACGAACATGGCATTTTTCCTCTCAGCCCCGCTAAAGTAGGCGACAAAGTGTACGGCTACACTAACGGTATATCCCGACGGGTATCCGTGGCTGTAGAGACGGGCATTGGCTTTGCTGTAAGTTCTGACGGCGGCAAATCCTTTCAAAAAGTGGGCGACGGACCGCTCTTGAGCGCAACGACGTATGAGCCATTCCTGGTGGGCGATCCGTTTGTGCGGTCTTTTGCGGGCAAGTTTCACATGTATTACCTATTTGGTAAAAAGTGGAGTGAGGCCGCGCTGGGCCATGCCTCCGAAAGGGTCTATAAGATTGGTCACGCGGTTTCGGATGACGGCGCTACGTGGCAAAAAACGGGTGAGTCGGTTATTGCCGACAAGATCGACGAGAATGAGTGTCAGGCATTGCCGACAGTTATACAAATTGGCGAGCGGTACCATATGTACTTTTGCTATCGACATATGGACGGCTTTAGAACCGAAAAAGGCAAAGGTTACCGTTTGGGCTATGCATATTCCGATGATCTTACGTCGTGGACAAGGGACGATGAGTGTGCTGGCATAAATCTTTCCAGTGAAGGCTGGGATGCCGATATGATGTGCTACCCTAACGTCTTTTCGTGCAACGATAAGGTATATTTGCTCTATAATGGAAATTACTTCGGGCGTGATGGTTTTGGGCTGGCAGTACTCAAAAACGAGTAGACGCGTGCGACAGTTGTTATTTTGTTTATATGTGATATAATAATTATATTGTTAACTTCGGATTGCTGAATTATGTCTGACCTCGAAAAAGATGTACGCAATCCTACGGCAGAAGAGATTGCGGCGCTAGATCCCGATACACTCAACGCCTTGACGGCGCTTTGTTTGCAACAGTATAAACCCGGCTTCTTGCCCCGCCCAGTATTTGGTCCATATGCGCGTTTAGGAGTGCTTAGTACCGTTGAAGTGATACCGTTAATGCGCGACGAGAAAGATGCCCGAACCAAGGTGTTGCTTACGAAACGGCCAGAATCTAATGACTGGTGGTCTGGAAAACTGCACGTACCCGGTAATGTGACGCTAGCTACGGATAGTAAAGATGAGGCCCATAGCTATCGGGCGCCAATAAACCGTTTACTTAGGAATGAGCTTGGCGGAGCAGTGTCTATTGTTGGCCGGCCGCATATATTGCGTGGGCGCTTTGCGGGTGATCCGGCTGTTCGCAGCAGAGAAAGTACGCTAATCCACTGGGCCGAAGTTATTCCTGTAAAGGGAGTATCGCTTCCAGAGAATGCACAGTTTTACGATGTCGAAGAAGTCCTTAATAATCCGCCGACTCCCTTTATATCCGCTCATGGTGTGCAGGTCTTGGACGCTTGGGCATGCTTCGAAGAATACCAAGCGGCGGACAATCGGTTAACTGATGCCGCTTTAATCCTGGCGGAATACCGCGGTCAATAACCCCCTGCCGCTTAGTAACACGCGACTGATCTACTGTTCTATTGTATAATTTGAACAGTAGATTGGAGTACTTGTATGCACAGCAAGCGAGATTATAACGAAGAATTTGACGATAAGGTCGGCCGTAAATACGCCTATGGTTTTGACTACGATGTTATGCACCCATTTATGATCAAAGCATTTGAGCCCTTCTTTGTGAAAGATGGTAGCCTCCTGGAGCTAGGGTGCTTTAAGGGCGCGGTTACCCAGCGTCTGGTTCCCTACTTCGATGACATAAGCTGCGTAGAAGCGTCTGATGTAGCCGCCGAAGAAGTTAAGAAAAAGCTAGGTGATAAGGTTACGATGTACAACGCACTTTTTGAGGACGTGAAACTACCTACTACGTACCAAAACATTGTCATGACTCACGCGCTGGAACACCTGGACGAACCAGTGAGTGTACTTAAGCGCATCAACGATGAATGGTTGGCAGATGATGGGCGGTTTTTCCTAGTGGTCCCAAACGCTAATGCACCGTCACGGCAAATAGCCGTCAAGATGGGTCTTATTTCGAACAACACTGCCGTAACTGAAGCCGAAAAGGCCCACGGTCATGTCATAACCTACACACTGGATACTCTCGAACGAGACGCTCAGGCTGCCGGTTTGAATGTGGTATACCGGACGGGTATTTTCTTTAAGGCTTTTGCTAACTTTCAGTGGGATAAAATTTTGCAGACGGATATAGTGTCGCCAGAGTATCTGGAGGGCTGCTATCAATTAGGCCAGCAGTACCCTGACCTTTGTGCCAGTTTGTTTTTGTTGTGCGAAAAAGGTAAATAATAGTGTGAAAAAGCCGCTGCTTTCCGTCTGTCTGCTGACCTACAACCAGGCTGCGTTTGTGCGGGAAGCCATCGATACCATTCTTGCACAGGAGACTAGTTTCGAGTGGCAATTAGTTATTGCCGACGACTGCTCGACTGACGGTACGAAAGAGGTGCTAGAGGAGTATAAACGAAGCAACCCGGACCGCCTACATCTTATTCTGCGGAAACACAATGTTGGGCCGGAGGAAAATTGGCTAGACCTTATTGCCTATGCGAAAACGAGGTACGTGCTTTATGCAGAAGGCGACGACTATTTTACCGACACAACGAAACTGCAACGGCAGGTCACTTATCTAGAGACCCACACCGATGCCTCGATGTGCTTTCATCCGGTTACGGTGGTCTATGATGATGCATCTCGGCCCAACGAGGTATTCCCTGCGCCAGATGCGCGCTTCGGCAAGCATACGTTAGGAATGAACGATCTACTAAAGAGTAACTTCATCCAAACCAATTCGGTGATGTATCGTTGGCGTTTTACTAAAGAGTCGGTTAAGGATATCTGGCCCCGGGGCATTATCCCCGGTGACTGGTTTTTGCATTTGTTACATGCGCAAACCGGCAAGATAGGTTTTATAGACAGAGTTATGGCAGTGTACCGTCGCCACACAGGTGGCATATGGTGGCAGGCTTCTCAGGATGTGAATGAAATATGGAAGAGGTATGGAGTTGCTCATTTGGGTTTATATAACGAGATGAGCAAGCTATGCGGCACATCTGTTCAACGCCATATTGTCGAGGAACATATTGACGACCTGATCCCACGGCTTATAAGGCTGAGCGCTACGGAAAAAGCAGATTGTTTTATGAAAGCAATGACGGTATTTCCAGATGTTACTGAAGCATGTATGCAGCGTATAGTTCTGGCGCTTGATAAAACACAAGCTGCTTATACCGTTAAAGAGCAAGAAGTTCGAGAGCTGCGTTTATTGGTCGACGAACGGGGACGTGAATTGGAGCTTGCCAGGAGTGAATTGCAAGCTATACGCGCTTCTCGTATTTGGAAGACGCGTAACTCGATTGCTAAGCGAATTGGACGTCCAGAAGCCTAACGGTTTACCTATTCGTTCTCTTGAGGAGGTGTGAGTGATTCGATCTTTTGTAGGTAATCGTTGTCGCCGAACTTACTTATCATTTTTTGTGAGGTTGCACCCATTTGCTGTAGTTTTTTGTCCGAAGTAGTGTTCTTGTTCAGGACTTTTTCAATAACGCGCGCAAACTGTTTTACATCTGTGTGATCAATAAAATAACCGTTTTTACCTTCGCTTAGCTGTTCGACCATTCCGGCGGCGTTGTTGCGGAGCACAACATGCCCCATGTGCATCCCTTCGGCTACATACAGACCGAATGTTTCGTTGAGCGAGCAGCAGATAACCACATTACACTCCGAGGCTAACTTGAGCGCTTCGGTGCGCGGCACCGGTGGGTGTATCTCGATGCGTTTGCCCAGAAGTGATGTTCCGATCCAGGTGATTTGCTGTGAGATGTAATCCTCACTTACTGAAAGCAAGCATAGTTTGAAATCTCGGTAGGCTTTAGGATTCTTACTGTAGTAAGTGGCCATAAACTCGCCCAATGCAGCAATGGCAATAAGCTGCCCTTTTCGGCCGTCGCCGGCGGCACCGGAAATAAAGAAGCGAATGGTTCTGTAGTCGTTTACGGAACGAGGTTTCTGGTATTTCTCGGGAACATCTACTAAAAGCGGCACGGTCTGGACGTGCTTTGTGCCTAACAGTTCGACGTACTCTTCCTTTGTCTGTCGGGACGGAGTAACAATGGTTAACTCACCGGCATTCGCTAGCTTACGGATACGGCTTATGGTGCTTTTTTGCATGAATCCGTTGTTGATAATGGGAATTTGGGCTTTGTCTTCGTGGATAAACCAGTAGGCGTGCTTGATCTCGCCGTCGCGAAGGGCGTTTAGGACGTAGTCGCGGTAGTTGTCGTAAACGGCCATTGTGTTCAGTAACACAAAATCATCTGACCGAAGGTTGAGCTGGAGTTTTATAAGCCGGCGACCCAAACCAAGGGCGGCTTTGTCTACTTTTATGCCCATTTCACGCAGTGTTCGCAAGTGATTTGGTGCTATGTAGGGCACTACTAGGTGAACGTTCTTGGCACCATAGCGCGCCGCGTATTCGTGAATAATCTGCATCAGCACTACGGGTGCTCCGGTATTGTCCATAGGGTGTCCAATAAATACGTACCGTCTGCCCGATCGTTGTAGCCGTGAAGCAGCTTGTGTTTTAGCAATATTGAGCGCCAGGCTTACCGAGCGTCTGAGGCCCTTACGTTTTGCATACGATACGGCGCGCAGTGGCAACCTGGCAACGCGTTTTATTTTGTGCAAGCGGCCGCGAGGTGTGTCGAGCGTATTCTTGTCGTTTTCGATGGATGATATGTGCAGTTCTTTTTTGTGGTGCATCTCTTCACTGTATGGCGTTTCGCCGGCTGCAATTACTGCAGTGATAGGTTCGGTAACATGCTGCCAGTAATACCGGGGTTTGAGCTCTATTATTTTTTTCTGGACGGCCTTGATGACACGCGGATCTTCGTAGGCATGGTAGAGAACTTTTTCGATCTCTGCGGCCGATAGCGTGGAAAGCCGAAGTGCTGCATTGCCGCGCAACAGGTCTTCGCTGAGTGGGTCGCCGCCATTGGTGAGGATTGCTAGCTCGCCCCATACAAAATCCATAACCCGCGTTCGCCATGAGAAGCGATTTTCTTCACCAGGTTGGTTGAGGCTAACGACAATGCTAGCGTGCTTGAACCAGTTGATACGCTTGCTAAAGTCTACCCAGTCAACGAAGAAAAGAGTCTTATTCAGTAAGTCGTGCTCCGTGGCGAAGTCGAGCGCTTTGTCGTATTGTTTAGAAAAGTCCGGATTAGGGTTGAATGGATTTTTACCCCCTACAATCACAAATTTAAAATCGTCATGTTTGCTGAGCGAAAGGATAGCCTCCAGCATCTCTTCCACGCGGAACCATGGATATAATCCACCAAACCACATAACGACAAAGTCCGAGGCCTTGATGCCGAGTTCTAGGTATGGGTTAGTGTCTGCTTTGGCGGGTACGTCATGAATGCCGAAGGGCGCTACAATAATACGGTCATTGCGATAAGAGCGGGGATTGATGATGCCGAGTGAAGCTAGTACGCCGGTATAAAAGACCTTTTGCGCATCGTGAGCACATAAGAAGTAATCACCGCGCCTGAGTACGCGGTTGAAGCGCTTGATGTCGTCCAGATAGTTGCGGAATTCAGTATCGATATCTTTTGACTCACGGGCTGATACTTCTATGTAGATGGGCACGTAGGCATCCAGGATGAGCTGGACATTGTCGGAAACGTTCTCAGCGATAAATACCGAATCGCCACCCATGCAGTAGCTGACGATTACAGCATCGTAAGTATTCATGAGGTCGACAAAATAGTTGTCCTGACCCCAGTTGGTTAGCTTGATGCCTTCATGTTCTTTAAGCTCTTGCGGGAAAGAATTATTAACGGCAACGGTAGTGCGAATGCCGTTACGCCTAAGTCCTTCGGCGAGACCCCAGGCGCGCATCCCACCTCCCTCAACCGTCTGATATTGCGGCGTGGGCACCGGACCATAACTAACGACTAAACAAGTTTTTATATCGGGGGGAAGTTTCATAAGTTCTTGGAAATTATATCAACATACTGGGGCTAAGGGAAACCTTAGAGGCTTACCGAAAGCTGCATATCTCAAAGCTTGCCTGGTAACCACCCATCTTATCCAGGCCCCCTTGTAGGGCGAACCCCTTCAATACAAATGGAGTGTCAGCCAGCGCATCGTAGACACTAAGGTAGAGCGGGTCAACGGCAACGCCGTGTTTAAGCGTGGTTTCTGTGGTGTGCATGGTCATAATGCCCCCCTCTACGCTGTGTAGATGGATGGAATATACTGGACTTTTAATGGCGGCACCGATCAGTTTCTCGGCTGGGTTGATCGGGAAGATTACCTTCATTTTGAGGTATTGGTTAGGGGCAAGAGAGGCACTGGGTATCATGGTAAGATCGGTTTTATTGCCTGCGACTGTTGTGTATGATGTGCAGGCTTCTTGCTTGCTCGCGATTCGTTGTAAGACGAATTGGCGCCGCAGCGGGTCCTGTGCGACGATTTTGTAGTTTGCTCGTATGTATTGGAACGTGTCGTTAAGCTCGTGGGCGGGTATGCGCAAGTCGATAGACGGCTCATTTTCCTCCACAAACAATAGTGCATGTGGGTGGTCGCGAAGAAAGCTCACATATAGTGGGTCGAACAACGTGGGCGGATGTGCCGAATAGTTTTGCAGGAAGGGTGCATACCTAACGTTGTAGTGCCTGTCGAGCAATGAGCCAAAGAGCGTTGTGTTGCCGTAAAACAGCAGATCTTTACTGCCGTGCAGCTGGCTCAACTGGGCATTGATAATGGCTACTTCGTTGTCACGTTTGTGTATAGTGGTGGAAGCAAGGGCAACGCGTTCTTTAAAGAGGCCATAATTTAGTCGATTAGCCGTAATTGATGGTTCAATTTGCTTCAGTTGTGCCTCTGCTATAGTAAGCGGACTAGTATTAGTAAAGTAGTTAACGGCAAACCAGTGGAACGATAGCGCCATACACCAAGCCACCGCTGCCGCAGCAATACTTAGGCTTGAAGACCGTGTGAACTGGCCGGCTATGCGTTTGCCGACGATTGCTTTGCTGTGTATGCAGGCTACGAGTGCCAAAAACGGCACAAGAAGGATAGGGGAAAGAGCCAGTAGATGACCGTCATTGCGTACAGCGGCGTGTTTAAACAGGATGAGCATGGTTGCCAACGCGAGTAACATACTGGCGATGGCGTCCCATTTTTTTTCAGGCTTTTTGATCATCAGTGCACGTATCATTACAGCCGTAAATACAGCCGTAACGATAGCAACTACTGCGATAACTAGCAGCAGCAGGTTTTTATTCTGCGCGAATGGCAGGCTCATGAATTCGTTGTAGTACAGTGCGTTGGTGAGACCGTAGCGGATATACCTAAAGAAACCGAGAGATAAGTCGCCAGTTAGGGCCAGGTAGGCAGTGTAGTAAGTACAGATAAAGAGCAGAAAACGTCGTAAGGTCCGGTAAAGCTCCACTTTTTTGAATGATGTAAAGAGCGCGACGGGCGTAAGTGCGAGTAGGTAGAGCGTTAGATCGAATTTAAACAAGGAGAACAGCTGTAGGCCGAGCAGTAGCAATAGTTGTACCCATAAGCGATTTTCGCGCCGAATGGCCAGCAGGCCGGTAAGTGCCACCAAGAAGAATAATGTGTCTATCTGATTAATGGTTAAAATGACATACGTTACGCCAAACAAAACGTATGCAATTCCTTTTTTACCGCGCGGGACCCAATGTTTTACGAACAGTACGATAGAAATACAGCACAATAGGAAGATAAACCCAATGAGTAGGTTGGAGGTAACGAAATCGTGCAGTGTATCACTTGCATTAGTGAAGACGATGCTACGCTCGAACAACGGGCCGTAGTTAAAGAATATATCTACACCTAACGATTGCGGAGCATGGCGTAAGCCCGAAAGGGTATATTGCCATGAGCCATCAATACTATTAGAAGTATCGGCTACCCCAAAGCTAAAATAGAAGTTAAAACAGACCAGGAAGCCAAGTACGGCAATTAGACTGCAAATAACTACCGGCCGGTGCGGATGCCGCCACCCGGAGGAAAGAAGCTTTTGTGTCATATGGGCCTATCTTATCATTATGTCGGAATGTGCGCGACAATGCCTAACGAGTGAAGCCGGGATGAACCGAGCCATCAGGAGTAACTGCTGGGTAACCGGTTAATTCGTAGTCGTATAAGCGCGTAAAGTCACCGTAAGCGCTGAAGGTTACAACTTCGGCATGACCCGAATAGTGGTTCAGACGAATAAAGCTAAGGTCACCGTTGGGAAGAAATTCGGGGATAACAGCGCCGTCAATGGGAATAGAAGGATAGCCCGTAAGACTGTATTGTTCTAGGTCGGCAAAGCTACTGCGGCGGCTATAGGTGACTATTTCGGTATGTCCTGAGCTGTGGTTCAGACGGATAAAGCTAAGGTCACCGTTCGGTTTGAATAGGGGGAAAACGGCGCCATCTACGGGTATAGCAGGATAACCAGCGAGACTATATTCAATCAAGTCTTTAAAGCCACTGGAGGCGCTATAGGTCACCACTTCCACATGCTTTGATGCGTGGTTTAGACGAATAAAGCTAAGGTCACCGTTGGGACGGAAGAGTGGAACGACGGCTCCGTCGGGCGCGACTGCCGGATAGCCGGATAGGTTGTAGCCAACCATATCCTTAAACCCGCTAATTGCGCTATAGGTGACAATCTCTACATGTCCTGAGCTGTGGTTCAGACGGATAAAGCTAAGGTCACCGTTCGGTTTGAATAGGGGGATGACTGCCCCGTCGATCGGGACTGCCGGATAGCTAGAGAGCGAGTATTTGGACTGATAAGTGTATGAACTGATCGACGAAAAAGTAACAACTTCAGCATGGTTAGAGCTATGATTCAGGCGTACGAAGTTTATAGAGTGAGCTTGACTGTCGGACGTCGTGGCGCCAAACCAATCGTTATACATGCGCCAGAAGTTGCGGTTGCCATAGGCACTGCATCCGTCACCGGTGCCATATAGATTAGACAGCGCTGCTTGATTGGGCTGGTAGGGGGTGTAGTTATAGAGGCCGGCGGTGGCGCTGCTGTAGAGGAATACCTGCGTACCACTACACCCTGCATTAGGATTGTATTGGATGTAACTATTCCGCCCAACGGCATACGCGAATGACTGTGGATTGGCGCGATAATTCTTGTACTGCCGTGCTGCCATATATACTTGATTAAAGAAACCGGCATAGACGGGGTTACACGGTGCTGTGTCTGGACAACCGTAGCCGGTTGCCTTGTCATATTGTACGGGCCATGGCCAGTCGTCGGTAATGAGGGACTGCTCTTTTTGCAGCAAGATAATCAATACCTGAGGGCTCACGCCGCAGGCCTGCGCAACATTATAAATAATCTCGGCAGCGGACTGGTTTGCACTACCATTGTAGCCACTGCACAAATTAGTCTCAGCTCCCTTGTTAGTTGTGTCCTGGTGGTAATTCTTCAAGCAAGTAAATGGTGCCGGATAACCGTTAATATTTCCCCACTCGGCGCGGGTATAATACTTGTTCCTGCTGGAGTCATAGTGCGAACTAGACTGCGTCCCGTTCGTGTCGCAGGTTGGTACTTTGGCATTTAAGAAACTCTGTATGTCACTCAGAGACATGCTATTCGCATTAAAGAACATATTGTCGTCAACAATACGGTTTGGTTCAAATTGCCCGCCGGACAGGGCATGTGCGGCCGGCGGCGCTACAAAGTTAAACATACCGACTGTGAGGCCGGCGACTAGTAGTATAAAAACACCACGCTTCATCATCATTCGACCTTAACTTTCTGCGATGCCATTACTGTAGTAGTGGTTGCGGAGGAGTAACTAACGGTGAGGTCCCAATTGCCGGCGGCAGGAAATGCGCTACGCTCTATATTGGTAGTGAGGCAGGTGGTGTGACGGGCATCGGCGACCGCAGTAGCTTGGCGAGTAACTTGGCGACCATTTTGAGTGAGAGTTATGCTGCAAGTTCCACCATCCTCGACTATACCGCTGACGTATGAGCTAATCACAACAGTTTGATCTTGTTGTCCTGCGTAAGTTATGATGACGGTCTTATTTCCGGTTTGCGGTGTTTGCGGCTGATCTTTCTCCTTTACTATTACGTCCTTGTGATCTTCGGCCTCTTGCTTTTCTTCCTTGGTGGGTGGTGCGTATTTAGCGGTTTTACCAGTGTATGATCGATGAATAAGTGTGTAGGTGACGCCGCCGCCGAGCAGTAGTAAGAGGGTAACAAGAGCAATGGCTAGAAGGGGTGTCTTTTTGTTTTTCTTGCGTGCCGTAGCCATACGCTTCCATTACCATTACTTTTGTTTATATTTGATATTATAAATCGTTTTTTTGAGTTGTAAAGCTTATGGTTATGCTTGAGCAAACCAGACTAGCGGTATTGGCGGCGCATTTTGTCCCAATAGGCAAAGAACAAATGGTTTTTGTTAGTACCAACCAGGTACATAGCTATACCGCACAAAACTACAACAGAGATAATAATGGTAAGGAATGCAAGGTCTCGCGGGTGTGTCAGCCATGGTTTTATATGGAGGCCGTAGCTAAACAGAATGAAGAAAATAAGCTGCGCTGTATTCACTGCAAATGCGAGCATAAGCCATAACGGATTCTTGCGCGAGGTAAGCCACCACGTCGCTAAGCCGACACACAGTACTACTGATGCTTCGGCAAAGTGTAGGGCGCCGAGACCCCTGGGCCAGCCAATGACAATCGTGCAAAATAAGATTGGTGCGATCGCCATAATCCAGAAAGGTAGGTTACGAATTTTGTTTATGGCCCCTAAGACTATGGGGACGATGAGTCCAAAACCGGCAGCACCGGGAACGTTATATAACCCACCAGACCACAACCGTCGGTTAAGCGCCTGGCCGCCTTCGGAGTGAATAAGTTGGTAAGGGCTAATAAGGTAGTAGAACGACTCTAGTTTAATAGTCAGAATACGTAGCGGTGAGGTGTGCACGAATTCATGAATGATAGCCTTCTTCTGACTGACTTGCGGTATGTCGTGTAGCGATAAAGGGTATAGTGCGAATGAACTGGTCTTTTTGTATATAAAGATAGAAGTAAATAGCCAAGGTAGTGCCAATAGGATATTTAGCGCACCAAAGATGAGCATATCACGCCAGCGCCGCCAGTACAGCAGCAGTAAGAAGCTGGTGCCTATATATAGGATGGCTAGATCGTGTGCCAGGTAGGCGACACCACTGGTGAGCCCGGCAGCTAGGACGTAGCGCATTCGTTTTTCGAATAAGAGCATCCAAGAGAACAGAATTAAAAAGGCAACCAGGGACTTTGGCCAACTAAAGAACGAGTTATATAAGAAGAACTGGCTGGGAATAATAAAGAGGAGTGCCGCCAGCGCCGTCCGGCGATTAAACAACCGGATGAGTAAAAAGAACGCCGGAAGCACAAGCAGTGAGTTAAGTATTTGGGCAATAATCTGGAATTGTAGATAAGTCTTATGAGGGTCCTGACCGGCCGGGCTCCAGGTGTAAGCAATAGGCGGTGTTACGCCCGCAAGATTAAAGAAGCCGGCGGTTACTGCGCCCATGAGCGGGGTACGCTGAAAAAAATGCACACCCCATTCGTCAATAAACGAGTCTTTAGCTGGGTCAGAACGGTTGATGATAAATTGCGCTTGACGATAGGGTATGTAGTTGTCGTTCGCAGGCGTCTGGGCGATGTTCAGTACTTTGACATTAAAGGCGTTATAATTGTTCTGCGGTTGAAATACAGGGTCGGGATATACTTGGCGCGGTCCGCTGAATGATAGATTAATAAACGCACAGGATAGTAGTGACATGCCTACGAGTGCCAGCAGAGGCACTCGGTGTACCCTTAAATTGCGATACAGGCGCTGTTTAATGAAGAAGTAGATGCCAAAGCTCACAAGTACCCAGGAGATTGAGTGCAACCAGAAACGTGGTATGTGCAACATGTAACCGGCCATAGCAATAGATGCAAGTGTGACCATGCCAATCACATATGACGCGCAGAGTTCTAGACCGGACTTACCTTCCAGTATCCTGACGTTTTTAACGAGCGTATAGCCAGGTATAAGTAAGATGAGGTGTACGAAAATAAAATAGAACAGAAGAGTCATAGCCTAGCATTCATTCTAGCAATCTTTCGCATATTTCGGCAGATGCAAATATTGCCGCCTATGTGTGCACCGACGACTAGATAGGCGAGTGGACATCTGATATATTTAGACATACAACAATATAGGATCGAGGGGAAGTTCTTGTGAAGCACGACGTTTGTATTATTGGGGGTTGTGGTCATGTGGGTTTGCCGTTTGGGCTGGCACTAGCCGATCAAGGTAAGCAGGTGGCTTTGTATGACATCAATCAAGGCAGCGTCGACAGAGTAAACGGCGGCGAAATGCCGTTTAAGGAAAACGGTGCGCCCGAACTTCTGAAAAAAGTCCTCAAAGATA
>CAZBRP010000018.1:0-24318 GCA_964494765.1 uncultured Candidatus Saccharibacteria bacterium | reverse complement strand
TTTGGACGTTCTATCTCCCCTGCGGAATTCCAAACCACAAAAACCACCCCTTTTATAGAGGTGGTTTTTGATTGAAATAATTTTGGCTGGGATGGAGGGATTCGAACCCCCGAATGCCGGAACCAAAACCCGGTGCCTTACCACTTGGCCACATCCCAATGTTTTGTCAACAGATTGATTTTAACCTATTTGGTAGATTATTTCAAATGACTTAATGGTAGTATGGGCCTGTTTTACGGCACGCAAGGTTGCGCTATGAATTTATGCATTCTGCAATATGGCGTTAACGAGCCAAGCAGGGAAGTCCACGTTTGAGGCCACGCGCGCCTGCAACTCGGCAGGATCATGTATTTTACCCGGTATACTACGGGCTTTGTTGCGCAAGCCCTCCAGATAGCAGTTAATTACTCCTTGCTCCCTATCCGCTAGGGCAGTAAGTTTTTGGGCAACAATTGGTGGCTCTAGCTGAGCGGCACTGGCGGCTGCCTGCCGCGCCAAATGAGCCTTGAGTACTTCCGCTGCATACACGTCCACGCCGTGGAAGTCACGTTCTAGGTCGTAATATTTTTCAAATAGTGCATCGTTATCTAGGTTTTCGGAAATTTGCCGGTCCAGTGCGCCCATTTCTGGCACGATCAGGTTGAGTAGCATCTCTTTTCGGCGGTCTACAAGGCCACTGATGCGGATTACTTTGCCGTTGATTGCTGTCCGGCCAGCAAATGTCAGATGAGCAACATCCAAGGCCACGCCCGGGCGGCCTTGCTCTATATATTCTTGGTGAGTGGCTACAGCTCTGCCAAGATAGGGCTGGGCATCTATATATGCCGTGTCTTCGGTGTAATCCCCGATAACTCGTGCCCGGGCGTGCTGAATTTCATCGCGCTCTTTATGCGCCATATACCGTGTAGCCAGTGCCGGAGCTTGCTGGAGTAGAGCCTCCTGCACAGGCACAAACGTAAGGGTTTCGTCTAGCGTCCGCCAGCTAGTATCTTGGGGCTTAGCAGGGCTATCCGCAGGTGGCATGTCTGCTTGTTCAACTGCAAAACGAACAGGCATTTGGCCTTTTACAATATCGTCTGGGGCGTATTTGATCAGCACGTGAAAGTTGCTTCGAGGCGTAGGCATTCTGCTGCTAGAATCTGAGGTGACTTGAAATGTTCCGTCTACAATACGGCTGGGGTAGGGGTTTAAGGCCGAGGGGCGGCTAAGTATTTCTTGATAGGGCGTTGTAGCGGTGATTCGAGGGAGCCAGTCTTTTTCGGTCATACTGTCAGTTTTATACCGTAATACACTAGCCAATACAAGACGTAAAACTAGGTGCTATTTTTTGATATAAATGGCATTAATGCCGACTAGTGGATATACAATACCGTTCCTTTCGGGCGAATCAAAGTCAAGCGGGGATGACTCAATAAAAACCGGGTCACCAAAGGCCTTGCGCAACGTTGGCTCAATTGTGCTGTAGCCAGCAAAGTCGCCTACTGCCCGTTGAGGTAATTTAAGAACAAATAAGCCCTCCCGAGCCAATAAGTCAGCGGCGCCTTCGGCGGCCGCCAAGCACTCCGCGCGGCCGGCACGGTGCACTGCGCTCATTACAAAGGCATCAAGTTTAGTATTGCCTAGCGTGTTTGCGAGTTGCGCGACACCTCGGGCCATGCCTTCGTGGTAGTAGTGAGCTCGGGGTGTTCTAATTGATTCCAAAGGCATGTGCGGAAAATAGCGCCGGAGCTGGCCTGGGTTGCGTTGCATGTCGTCCTCAATAGAGGCTTGCGTAGCACTCAAGGAGCGTTCAATCATGCCGTTTACAAACTCCGCCCCCGGACCACCGGACACGAAGTGTACATTGCGTGCTCCGGCGGCGATTGCTGATGTGGCAAAAATCTCACCAGAAAGGCCGGGGCCGACAGTTGCTATCTGTGGCAGTTCGTCACCAACTACGACTTTGTGTATTGCGTTTGGTACACGACTGTTTTTAAACTGTACCGTTGCACCGTCGTTACCGACCGCGTTTAGCAAGGTCTGCGGCATGAGCCTAGTACGCTCAGCGGCATACGATGGTTTGCGGTTGCCCACCAACTTAACAAGATCATAGGTCATGGCTGCACAAGCCGCGTTTACATCGTGAATTGCATCTTTATTATCAGTAGCCACCAGCTCTGCAAACCGGTTACCTAGTTCGCCGCTTGCCAGGTCATAAGTTTGCACAATATTGGTGTTAACAGGGGCGCACATTAAGTCTTGCGCCTTTGACGACGGGAAGCCTCTCTTGAATGCTTGGCTATGTACAAATCTGGGGGCTGGTTCGCCGCTCAAGACTGCTAATGACCACGTAATCCAGTGGCCAGCGTCCATGCGTCTGAGTTCGGTAAGTTCGTGTGGGCTGAGGCATAAGGGTTCAGCAAGAGTATCTAAGAAGGCGTTATATTGGTGTTCAATTGAAGTGTCGTGAAAACGGTCGTAGGAGCCAGGATGTTGGCTGGTCATAATAATCTCACTTTCTTGATTGTACGGCAATTTTATATCATTCTGCCTCTGTATTCAATATCACGGCGACGGGCAAGTGGAGTAGTTAAACTATTATCGATTGACATTATATAGTGCCATTTAAAGATGTGGTAAAATAGCGTAAGCATGTTGCGCCGCAAACCAACCACCTTCTTTTGTTTTTCGCCACCAGTCATGATTGCCACTTTCTTGATTGAGTTCTCGCTGATGGCCTATACCCTATGGCGATATAAGTTCACTACTTTGACCAAATTATTGGCAGCCTTATTGTTCTTTTTGAGCCTCTTTCAGTTGGCCGAATTCCAGGTGTGCGAAGGGCTACTGGGTGCTATTGAGTGGTCGAATGTAGGTTTTGTAGCAATTACCATGCTGCCTCCATTGGGCATGCACGCTATATATACCATTGCTAAAAAGCGGTCGGCAATGGTATGGGCGGCCTATGCCTCAAGCGCCTTATTTGCAGCCTACTTTGCCTTTGCTAATCAATCACTAACAGGGCATGAGTGCCTGGGCAACTACGTTATCTTCCAGGTTAACGCCCATATGACCACACTGTACGGCATCTACTATTGGGGCTGGGTGATCTTTGGTATGATCACGGCGGCATTGCTGGCCAGGGAGATTCACGACAAGCGCCAAAAACAAGCCTTGTATGGCTTTTCCGTAGGTTATGCTGTGTTCTTAGTACCCACCACCGTTGCCAATCTTGTCAATAATACAACCGTCCGTGGAATACCCTCAATTATGTGCGGTTTTGCGGTGTTATTTGCCCTTATTCTCGGGTTTTATGTATTGCCAAGAATCGCTAAAAATCGGACTTAAAATTTTACGGTCACTGAGCCTCATGTATAATAGCTTAAGCTTATTGATATAACGTTTGGCAATTTTTTATTCGTGCAAGATAAACCTCGCAAACCCCAACAATATATCGACGGATTTATCAACAATCGCCCCCGGCGACCAGTTGCAAGTTCTTCTACCGTAAATATGCAACAACGCTTGCGATCCTCGCAAGGCGCACCAACCCCCTCAGCGCGGCAAACACTCGGTAGCGCCGCTAAACCTATAACCTTACAGCACGGCCGTCCGCAAACACCACCTAACCCAAGTATTGCACCGGCTTCTCAACGTCTTGGGCGTAAGCGCCCTGGCAGTGCAGCCCCCAGCACCAAAAAACGCTCCTGGAAGACTCTAACCAAACGCGGCGCATTGGTTGTATTAGCACTGTTTATGATAAGCGGTGGTTGGCTGGGTTGGAAAGTGTACCGAAACTCATCTAAAGTGTTTGGCAACGACAATCCACTGCATATGTTGAGTGCCTTTAAGCCTGTGCCACTCAAAGGTGAAGAGACGGGCCACGTTAACATTTTGCTTGCCGGTAACTCTGCCGACCGCAGCGACGGTGGAGGGGGCAACCTCACCGACTCAATCATGGTTATGAGCGTTAACACTAAAACCAACGAAGCCTTTATGCTCAGTGTGCCGCGCGACCTTTGGGTAGATATTCCTGGTATTGGTGGTTCTAAAATTAACGCTGCCAACACTGCGACTGCTTTTAGCGAAGAGGGCTATGCCAAGGGTGGCATGGGCATGCTCGAAAAGGTTATCTCGGACAACTTTGGCATTACGCTCAATTATTATGCACTAGTTAATTACAAAGCCTTTCAGGATTCAGTTGACACGGTTGGTGGCATTGATGTGAATATTCAAAGTAAGGACCCGCGTGGCATTTATGACCCGAGCTTTAGACCTCATGAAGGTGGGCCGCTTAAGCTATCTAATGGCGTCAATCACCTTAATGGCCAGGTTGCATTAAACCTAGCCCGGGCAAGGGGTGACCCTTTTAATGGTGTACGTGGCGCCTATGGCTTCCCAGAAAGTGACTTTACGCGCACCGAACACCAGCGCCAGATGATGATTGCCCTTAAAGAAAAAGCCATGAGCATGGGCGTGCTTTCTAACCCTACAAAAGTCGGAAAACTAATGGATGCCGCTGGCAATAACGTGAGTACCGATCTTAAGCTTAACGAGCTTTTGAGTTTGTATCACTTGGCCAAAAAGATTGATACCAAAAATATTCAGTCACTAAGCCTTAATAACGCTGACGGCAAAAACCTACTAAGCAACTACACGACGGGCACAGGCCAATCTGCGTTAATACCCGCTGCCGGCGTGTCTGACTATAGTGTAATTCAGGCATACGTACAAAAGGTGATTAATGCCACACCAGTTAGTAAAGAAGCTGCCAATACTGTGGTGCTAAATGGCGGGCAAATTCCAGGGCTAGCAAGGCTCAAAGGCGACCAAATTGCTAAAAAAGGTGCCGTTATTAGCTCGGTTGGTGACGCCCCAAAGCAATACGCTACCACAACAATTATCGACAACTCTGGTGGTAAAAAACCTGCAACTAAAAAGATGCTGCAAGACCTGTTTAAGGGTAGCAGTATAACCACTGATGCCGAGCTAACTAAACAGTATCCTGGCGACTTTATTATAATTTTAGGTGCTAACGAAAAAGCTCCTACCGACCAGCAGAGCACCGATAGCAGCTCTAGCAATATGTCGGAAATCTAAAATAACGCCCAGCGTATCTATACACGCAAATGCAGCGTACTAAGCGTGCTTACAAAAAGCTACAAAAGTTGTTTTGTTGCGAGTATCACTCTCGATTCCAATAGCCAGCACTTGCAAGCCATAGACATCCGCTGCCGCGCGGCTAGCAATTGACGCCTTAGTGTGGTCCCCCCATGTTGCTACATCGGCAGCACTACCAGCCGTATCGGGGTGCTCGCGCAGAGTGGCGTGTGGAAGATACTCAGAAATATAAGGCTGGCATTGCACGAGGGCCACCGGATGCGAATACACCTCTCGGATATCCGAAAAGAGCGTGCCGGGTAACGCCAGCAAACACTGTTCAACGGGCAAGTGTATGCGATCGAGTAATTTGATTGGCTGAGATGCAACCAAATTGGAGCTTTCCTCGATAGGCCCATAAATACTATTATCGGTGGCTACCACACCGTGCTCAGCACGGCCGTCAGCTACGCAAGCAAATACCTCCGTAAAGCTGTCGCAGGGGATTATGGTAATATCGTCGCCGAGCATTTGGCGTGCGGCAACGTCATGAAATGAGGCCGGCTGGCCCTGAATAGCAACTATTGACATACTAATACTATTGTATCATAACCACCCAATTCAATAAGAGCGCCCCAGCATGTATTTTCCAAAAAGCAGTGCGTTTCGCGCCGGGCGAATTGTAAACTCTCATAAATGAGGGTCCAGCGTAGTGCAACCGGTGTTTGCTGGTGTCTACCAGAGCAAACCCGCGTGTAACGCACTCATTTATGAGAGTTTACAATTCGACTCGGGCTGCACTACGCTGGACCCTGCTTTTTGGAAAATACATGCTGGGGCACCTACCTTGTGTGATGGTGCGTTATGATACAATAAGCATTAGAGGTAATGATGATCTATTTTGCAGCAGAGCAATCAAGCGGATTAGCCCAAGCCGGCGAAACTATTCGTCGGACAGCTGATTCTTTTTTTAACGCCAAGTCAATCTTGTCGTTTTTTATAATTCTTATGATCGCCTTGGTACTGGGGCGTATTATTGCCGCGCTACTACGTCGTATTACCAAATTTATTGGTATTCAGGCCGACAAAACGAATGACCTCAATCAGGTTAATCGTTTGCGGCGCATAGAAACGCTGATTGTTTTGTCTATTGCTATTATCCGTGGATTCTTAATTATTGGGGCCTTTTACTTCTGGTGGGTTTACACTCGCGACGGGCAACAACCAACGGCCATGCTTGGAGCAACCGCCCTTACGACTATTTTTGTTGTGGGTGCACTCAACCCTATTATTCGCGACTTAACGTACGGTAGCGTAATGATGGCCGAGCACTGGTTTGGCGTGGGTGACTACGTGCGCATTGACCCCTTTGATAATCTGCAAGGCATTGTTGACCGCGTGACTCTACGCTCTACTCGTATTAGGGGCATTAATGGCGAAATTATGTGGGTTAACAACCAGAATATTCAGGCTATACGCATTACCCCCAAAGGCATTCGCACGCTGGCCCTCGACCTGTTGGTTTCGGATTTAAATAGAGGCCTGGACCTTGTTGCCCAAACTAATCAGCGCCTGCCCAACAACCCTTTGATGCTAGCAAGGCCCCTAACAATTGTTAACAAGCAAGAGGTAGGCAATAAGCTGTGGCATATTACTGCAATTGGCGAAACCGCTCCAGGCCGCGAATGGGTACTGGAAGATTACGCACTTAAACTTATTAAGGAAATTGACGAATCAGGCCGAGGCAAGGGCACCCTGCTGCACGAACCAATTGCACGTTATGCTGATGTTGAGGCCGAAAAGCGCTTTGCGCGTTCGATTAAAAACTCCTCTAAGCACCCGGTAAAGCGCCAGATTCCACTTACGCCGCTCACTCCACAGCGTACACGCAAAAAGAAACCTCGTCCTCGTATTGTAAGCTAGCTGGGCTACACCGCTCACGGCCTAATCCATAGCTCGGTTATCGGAGATATAGTGGCCGCACATAGGTATTCAAAATAGAATATACCGCTAAGCAGGCATGTTCAGCTGCAAAGTACTCATTACGGTCAAGGGGGCGGCCGCAGGCGCCCTTCATAATACGGGCAATATATGGGTCGTAGTGGGCCACTGCTTCGCGCATCTCCCCAAAATTGACATTGTTTAGCGCAGCTCTGGCCTGGCTCCCATTAACTGAGGGTAATGTTTGCGGATAAAAATTAACACTCTCCAGGGAGGCAATTGGCTCCCAAAAACTGCGGGCGTTACGCATTTGACGGTCCAGCGCGCCGTATACCATATAGGCTTGCGACAGCACCATTTGACCACCACGTTCACTAAATTGTACCTTTTCGTCGCCGCTAAGCTCAGCAAGCACAATACCCGCATACAGCGTTGCCGTTACCACTGAGGCATCTTCGCTAGGGTGGCTAAAACGCAGACGTTCTGTTAGTGCCTCTATGCTTTGCCCAGCCTGGCACTGTATTGAGTCAAAGATACTTGTTTCAATTGGTGGCAGGTTAATAACAACAGGTTCTTTACCGTAGCAGGCGAGAGTCTCAGCAGACATGCGCGTGTATGGTTAAAAATGATCTCGTATGTGGCTAAAGCTATAGTCCCAATCAGCGTTAGCTTTTTTGTGGGGGTTAAAGATATTCTGGGGGTCCATGATTGATTTTGCTTGGCGGAAAATATCAAGCACCTCGGGGCCATACATTTGCTCGAGCCAAGGTCCACGCACCAAGCCGTCATTGTGTTCACCGCTCAATGAGCCGCCATATTTAAGGACGAGTTCGTTAACTTCTTTCATGGCAGGCAGCAATTTAGCGCGGTCGTTTGGATCTTCAAGCTTCATGAGTGGGATAATATGAAAGTTGCCATCGCCCATGTGCCCGGCGATAGTAGCCAATAGGGAGTACTTCTTAATAATCGCCCTGATTTCTGGCAAGAACTGTGGTAAATGCGGCGGGTTAACAACTAAGTCGTCAATAAATGGTGCCGTGTGCTTGTCTTTAACTTTGCTACGTAGCAGCTGGAAACTGTAGCGGCGCATAAGCCAAAACTTTTCGCTCTTAGCGGCAGTTTCGTCACGCTCCATGGCCATACCGTAGGGTTTTAGGTCGGCGTGCATGGCTTTGATCTTCTGGTCAACCTCAGCTTGTGTTTGGCCGTTAAATTCAATCATTAAGATGAGCTTTGGCACACCGCGTAGCAGCATAATGCCGTCGGGAATCAAGCTAATAAGTAACTTAATAAAACCAACTACGCCCAACATTTTCATAAAGCTTGGCATAAAACGGATTGATAGCCACAACGTAGCGTCATCAAAGGATTCAAAAGTTGCCGGCTTGTGCTCGAGCACTTTATTGATAATATTACCCAGCTGGTCAATATCTTTCATAAAGCACACTAGCAAGCCAGTGTAAGGGCGAGTTGGCACCAACTTAAAATGGATATCCGTCACAAAACCCAGCGTACCTTGGGCGCCAACAATCAGCTTAGTAAGGTCAAAGATGCCTGTTTGGCGGTCCCAAACGTCCCATAAGTTATATCCGGTGGAGTTTTTGCTTACTTTTGGCTTAGCGGCTTTTATTTGGTCGTAGTGAGTCTCTACCAAGTCAAATATTTGCTTATACACATGGCCTTCAAAATCATCTTGAGCCATCTTGGCTGTAAGCTCTTGCTTGTTAAGCGGCTTGACCGTGCGGGCTATGCCGTCGGCAAATACCACTTGTAATTCAGTTACAAAATCTTCGGTTTTACCATACTCTAACGACTTTTCACCGCCAGAGTTATTGTTGACCATACCACCAATGGTGCACAAATCGCGGCTAGCAGGGTAGGTGGGCATGAGCACTTTTTGCTTGAGTGTTTCGGCCTCAAAGTCACGGTAAAATACACCCGGCTGAGCATGCGCCGACTGCGGCGTGACTTGGGTTATCTGAGTAAAGTACTTGTTAAAGTCAACAATAATTGAGTCGTTAATAGCGCCGCCAGACATGTCGGTGCCAGCGCTGCGGGCGGTTACTGACAAGCCAGACTGGCTGCCTTTGTGATCGGCAACTACCTTAACAATATGCTCTACGTCTGCAGTATTCTTAGGTGCCACTACAAGCTGTGGCTTAATTTCAAACATTGAAGCATCGTGGCTGTATTGTTCTAGTTTTTCATTTGAAGCATCAACGTCGCCCTCGAATCCGGCTGCCTGTAGGGCTTGTGTAATTGTATCCATAGTTTTAGCTTACAAGCTTAACAGTTTTATCACAATTATTTACCCAGTTGCTTAAGATGGCGCTGCATGTTGGCAACCTTTTCGACATCAGTTTCTGAACAGTCCAGGCCACGCAATGTGCGTGCTTGCGCAATAAGCATTCTATTGAGTCCTAATGGTGTAGGGTCGTCTACGACCTCACTCAGTCTGGTAAACGTAACCGAGTCGCCCAGGTTTGGTTGTTTAGCGGTAGTAGAGAGCAGCAAGCGGCGGTGCTCACTCCAACTGCCAGTAGCGTGCGAGCCGTTATATTGTAGGGCAGTAGCATGCCACGTCTCACGGGGCGTACCCTTAGGCAAACTGTTATTGTAAAAAAGTCGCTGGCGATAGGTAGCCGAAGCGGCAACATTTTTTACGGGTTTGCGAGTATTGCCCCGTACTGCATTAAGCCCCATAAGAGCCACAAGCTCGTATCGTACACGTTCCATCCTTTGAGCTTCAGCCGTGCTTAAATCTTCGGTACCCACATCGCAAACAAAATCGGCGGTGCTCGCCAAAGCTTCTCTGTAGCCCTGCCAGACCTCGTCAGAAAGCGGCATGTCTTTACTCCATTGGCGGTATACATGAGTTGCCGTAATTGCCATATATGCTTCGGCAGTTTGGCCAAACGCACCAAGTGCAAGAGCACGATCGGCCGCCACGTTAAACATATCAGTTGCCACATCATTGGCCTTATCGGCTTCATCTACAGGTACTACAAAGGCCAATTCGGTATTAATCCACCCGCGCATTGCCGCCGCAGCCACTGTTGGCTCAGCCGCTGTTAGTTCAGCCGCAAGCACCGAGTCCGCGTAGCGGAGACTGGCTTCGTCTTGTTCAGATATTGGTGTACGTGCTCCTACCGCATAATATCGAGACTGGGCATCAAAAAAACGTACAGCTGAAATACCTGAATCATCGGCCTGAAACTCACTCACAACATAACCTCCACTACATTTGTTCCCGAATAATAGCAAAAATTACCTACGCAATAAACCAAATATTACAACACACAATATGCGTATATATCTATTCTGACCGAAGTGTTGTATAGTTACACTGTTGTTTAAATAACATGTAATCTTTATTTCACGATAATGTGGAGCCCCGCCATGCAGCCTGATACTAACCACGACATACCTACAGTTAAAGATATCCAGTATCTCATAGAAGAACTGGATGCCATTACCACCCGACGCCCCAAACATGACTCGGCTTTACCTTTTGTACTTTTTAGTAGTAGCAAACAGCCGAGCTTGGCGCGCAAGATTGTTGCAGGATACCGCAATCGGCTCCAAGATGCACGCAAGAATTGGCTCGTGCCGCATGCATTTATATCGCAACAGTCGCTCGAAGCACTTAAAGACAATGACAAAGCATTATTAGATAGCATTAGCGACCAATTACAAGATTACATGCCTAAAAACATGGGCAAACTGCGCGTAACAAACTTCTGTGCCATTAGGGCCATTTTAAAAATGAACCTCGAGCATTCCGATCTTGACTTCGACGAGCAGCAGGCAAGCGTGCGCACAATGTTGTATAAAAGGTACTTGGATAAACGGCCGTGGCTGCAATGGATGCAGGGCGGGCTGGCGCAAATTGACCTATCTTCAGAATCGCTGCGTAGTTGGTTTTCGGTTGGTGTAACCATAACACTCAAAATGATTGCACGGCCGGTTATCTGGCTACTGTATGGCCGGCACTTGGCCATCGGCAGACGTTATCGCTGGTTTAACGATCAGATTGCTGAGCTTGGATTTGGTGCAAATAATTTCTTAAGTTCGGCCGTTAACTTGGCTCATGTTAGCCGCGACCCACGCAATGCAGTAGCAATTCAGCGCATTTTGTTGTCTGCGCTGTTGCAAGACCTCGAACGAGCCACAAAGCCAAGCTTTTGGTCAGTTCGTCGTGCCCGGCGTATCACACCATTTATTGTTATTTTTGAAGCCATTGCCAGTACCAAAGGGCCGGCAAGACGCTTTCTTGAAGCCTTAGCCGAAGTACGCGGCGAATTCCCGCGCAACGGTATGCTAGTTGTAGGTGCCATTGAAGGTAAACTACCGACTATTCCTGGCGTTGTATCTGTTGATAATTTTGAAGATGCCGCTCGGCAACTAGCCCTTACCAAGCAATCGGCCGCCCCACGTGACAGGCAGGCAATTGCCGTTACCATAAACAGTGTTAGCGAAGAGGATAGTTCTGCAAAATGGTGGCTTTTCTCGCACCGCGTAGCGTTGCCAAAGCGCACGTTTAAAGACATACAAAAGCCCGTGGTAAGCGTAGCGCTACTGCTATCCATATGTGCCGCCAGTGGCTTGTTAGCCTGGAATGCATACTTTAATAAATCTGCCGTGGCTAATGTTAACGAATGTTCTTACGCTACCAAAAGTACTACAGATAAAAATGGCGTTACTACTTCCGAGCGTGTAGGCATTGTTGGTGATAAGCCAGAACTACAGTGCTCATTTTCGAGCAAATTAGCCGATATTGAAGCGCAAATTACCGCCCAAAATTCCCAAGTTAAAGGCAACGGTTTTGGAACAGTTGTGTTTGTGGGGCCGCTTGACGTGCCGCGCGACACTAACGGTAATCCTCAAAATGGACGCCAAAATCAGTCAGGACTATGGCAGCTACAAGGTGTTGCCCGAGCACAAAAAGACATAAACGAAGAAGCTGCCAACAAAGCAGGTGGTGAAAAGATGCAAATTAAGGTATTGCTAGCAAATACTGGCGATCAGTTAAAATATGCCCCCGAAATCACCAAACAGGTAGGTGAATTTGCCAACAACCCAGAAATGGCCAAAAAGTGGCACATTATGGGTGTGGCTGGCATTAGTCAGAGCCGCAAAGCCGCTCGTGATATGATTGAAACCTTTAACTCAACTTACAACCTGCCAGTTATTGGCAGCACTCCTACCGCTGATAATATGGCCAGCGCCGGCACTGCATCGTACATGATTGCCGCACCCAACAGCAGGCAAGCGGCAATTGCGGCTACGTTTGCCAAAAACGAACCGATTACTGGTAGCAACGACGCACTGCAGGTGGCACGCAACGCCGTTATTATTACCGACGATGATGATGAATACGCGTACAACTTAGCCGCCGACTTTAGGAGTAACTTTACCGACGGGAACCACAGCGTCTTGAAAGTATTTAATAATCCAGCCGACGGCCAAGATGACCCCACTTTGCCAGATAGTTCCTTGTACAGCGAAGCAACGCACGCTATACAACAAAAAGCCAAGCCAGAAGCAATAGCCGGCCAATTGTGTAGCGGCGAGCTGGGCTTTGACCCCCAGCGTGACCTTATCTTTTATGCAGCACGGTCACAGGAATTCGACGACCTGCTGTACGCCCTGCAGCACACCCCAGGCTGCAGTACCGAAGTCACCATTTTGGGCGGCAGCGACCTAAGCCAGTTTTTAGACTATGCTAAATATCCAATCATTAAGGACCATTTTTACTTTGCCTCTTTTGCATCATCGCTCAATCCAGACAACAGCCAGCTGGTAGCCAAGCCGATTCTGGAGAGCTACAAGAAAACCTACGGCAGTGAAACCGTTAACGAAAGTGACTTTGCCCGCGCCTACGACGCCGCCACAGCTTTTGGCATGATTGCCAACAACCTAGCATCAGACGACAACGCAGTGAGTAAAGAAACCGTCAAAACCTACCTAAGCGGCACGACACCGCTCGAATTTGCTGGTGTTAGTGGCTATATTAAGCTCGCTGGGCCAGGCAAGTTGCGTTTGCCACCAAACAAGCCAGTCTTGGTTATGAAAGCCGAAAATAATAACAAAGAAGCTAGCGTACATATGAGCTGCGGCTGGTTTAGCTCATACAAAGACTCAAGCTATGGCGCTAACTACTGGGGCAACGAGAACGGTGACACTGATCAGTTTAGCTGTCCCCAGGAGAGCGACGACCTCTAGGTAGACTAGGGGCTGCCTAGTCTACGCTACAGCCTGCTCGGTAGGCTGCGGCGTAGCCACGCGGCGTGTTTGCTTGTGCATAAGTACCGCTGTGCCACTAAAGATGGCTGCAAAGCCACCAATCGCAAAAGCCCAGCCAGGTGAGGCATGCTGAGCAATCCAGCCCATTAGGGGGCCGCCCAACGGTGTTGAGCCCGTAAAAATAACTACCCACCAGGCATTCATACGGCCGCGCATATGCACGTCAACGTGAGCCATAAGCATGGCGTTTGCGCTGGCGACCAGCATAAGCTGCGCGGCGCCAACAGCCACAAGCACAAAGAGTGCAGCTATAAAAGTAGGTGCCACTGCCAAAAGCAGCATACAAACGCCGAGCATAATTGCGCGGCGTCCTAGCACTCCCAAATTACGCGGAATCTTGTTGCCAGCAATATAAAAACCGCCGAGCAGTGCACCAATACCCGAAGCAATGGTCATGGCCGCATAGGCGTCAGCGCCGCCGCCAAAGGTCAGCTTAGCCAGTAAAGGCAGCGTAATGAAGAATTCGCACACAAGTGTACCAATTAGGATCATCATGCCTAAAATAACGCGTGGCATTTTGTGAGCGCGGATATACCTGAGGCCTTCCATCATCTGTCCATGCGCCTTAGGGATTCGATTCCGGTCCCAGTTGTGCTTGCGATGCATAAAGAACAGCCCCACCATAGAGCACACAAATGTACCGGCGTTAATAATAAAACAGCCGCCGATAGACACAAATGCAATGCACGCCGCGCCCAGTGCTGGCCCAATAATACGGGCCAGGTTAGCCTCCATAGCTCCTAAGGTGATCGCATTCTGCAAACGCCCCTTATTAACAAGGTCAGCGATAAAAGTTTGGCGCGCAGGCATTTCGATAGCCGTGGCCACACCGCTTATAAGGCCCAGCACCGCTACTTGCCATAGCTGTACATGGCCAGAAACCACCAATAAACCCAAAGCTAATGAGCTCAGGCAGGATACTAGATTTGTTGCATAGATCAGTGCGCGCTTAGATACGCGATCTATCAGCGTGCCAATCCATGGCCCAAGTAGCAGCGACGGCAAGAACTGCAAACCAATAACGCCGCCCAAAAGCACGCCCGAATCGCCTAGCTGCAACACTAACCACGAAAGGGCGATTAGCTGTAGCCAGTTGCCGCACAGCGAAACAGCCTGCGAAAAGAAATAGAGCCGGAAGTTGCGGATTTGCAGCGAATCAAATGTTCGGAGCCAATAATTATTTATAAACTGCATTTTTGTGTATTTCTTGGCTGTGTTCGATATTACACAGTCCAACCTAGTCATAGTATAGCCATATATCTATCTGGTTTGGCAAATTTTTTTGCAGCCCCAAGGGCTATCTGTATAATCATAAGCATGACAACAACTCCCCCTCAAAAACAAGTTATCGTGGTGGGCGGTGGCTTTGGCGGCATTAAGGCCGCACTCGAACTCTGCAAAGATACCCAATTTGCCGTAACGCTTATTTCGGACCAACCCACATTTCGTTACTACCCAGCCTTATACCACACTGCAACTGGTGGCCTCTATGCGCAGTCTACTATTCCTCTTGAGGAAATCCTGGGCAATAAGCAGGTGCGTGTTATAGAGGGCACGGCGCAAAAAATTGACCGTAAGGCACGTACTATCCAGCTAAACGACGGCGATACAATTGCGTACGATATTGTTATTTTAGCCCTTGGCTCAGTCACTAACTACTTTGGCATTGAGGGCCTTGATGAATATTCTTACGGTATTAAGTCATGGGAACAAATCAAGCGCTTTAAGCATCACTTGCATAATCAGCTGGAAGAGCAGGGCCGCCCCGACGATAACTATCTGATTGTGGGTGCCGGGCCAACAGGCATTGAAGTAGCTGGAGCCCTCCCCGAATACTTAGGCAAGATAATGCGCAACCACAAGGTGCACGGGCCTGAACCAAAAATAACCATTATCGAGGCCGCGCCGCGCTTGTTGCCGCATTCGCCCGAGTCAGTTTCTAAGTCGGTAGAA
The DNA here is from genome assembly GCA_964494765.1 of uncultured Candidatus Saccharibacteria bacterium. GTDB lineage: Bacteria > Patescibacteriota > Saccharimonadia > Saccharimonadales > UBA4665 > CAMLQK01. The sequence continues at coordinate 9,039 of CAZBRP010000018.1, read as the reverse complement.
AAACGGCTCACCAAACTAGGCATTGAGTTGCGATTAGGCCAAAAAGTAGAGGGCGAAACTGCCGAAAGCCTGATGGTTAATGGCCAGCCAATCAGCAGCCGCACCGTGGTATGGACTGCCGGCACATCTAATAATCCATTCTTTACACAAAATGAATTTAACCTCACTAAGCGGGGCAAGGTAGTAGTTGATGAGTCACTGCGCGCAGAAGATGGCATATACGTTATTGGCGATAATGCCGAAACGCCGTACAGCGGCCTGGCGCAAACTGCGTTATATGACGCTATTTTTGCGGTCAAAGACATTAAACGCCGTGCTGCTGGCAAGTCACCGATAGCCTATGTGCCCAAAAAGCCAATTATTGTTATTCCTGTAGGCAAGGGCTGGGCCTCAGTTGAATGGGGCAAGCAAGTCTTTGGTGGCACCGTTGGCTGGTGGCTACGCGAAGCCGCTGACTGGATTGGATTCCACGATCTCCAACCATTTTGGAAGGCCAGCCAGCAATGGATGACCGAATTTGGCACCGAAGAAGACTGTCCGGTTTGCATGGACAAGTAGGCATACCTGTTTCATACTGTAAGAGACAATGGGAAGTTACCAGACCGCACTAGCGGGGCTCAATGAGGCCCAGCACTTAGCCGTTACTACCACCGAAGGGCCGGTGTTGGTTATTGCTGGGCCGGGCACAGGCAAGACGCAGCTGCTAAGTACTCGTATTGCGCATATATTAAGCACCACAGATACATTACCCGAAAATATTCTTTGTTTAACGTTCACTGATTCCGCTGCCCACAATATGCGCCAACGTCTAAGCAACATGATTGGCCAAGCAGCTTACAAAGTTACCATGAGCACATACCACGCCTTTGGTAGCGACCTTATTAGGCGCTTTCCGGACTACTTTTCGGCCGATGGCGATTTGCAACCCATTGACGACTTAGGCATAGATACTACCTTTCGTGAAATAATTGCCGACTTGCCCTACAGCAACCCCCTTAAGTTTGCCGACACCTACTTGCGTGATATTAAATCGTTTGTAAGCGATGCCAAGCGCGCGCTCTTGTCGCCAGGCGACATTCGGGCCATAGCCCAAGCCAACGCCCAGTTTATCGCGCAGGCTCAGCCGCTAGTGCATGAAAATCTTGCCGGTTTGGTGCGTATCGATAAAAAAGCCCTTGGCATGTTTGAAAATCTATACGACGTACTCGACGATATGGCCAATCTCGAGCAAAGCGCACCAGCACAAGGCAAAGTAGTGCCGCTCAGCAAACTACTCCTAGGCGAACTCCAGCAGGCTATTGCAGATAGTACAGAAACTGGCAAAACCACCAGCTTAACACGCTGGAAAAATAGCTGGCTGGCCAAAGATGCCACCGGGCAATTTATTTTGGACGGATCCCAGGTAAACGACAAACTCCAGGCCGGTGCTGACATATATGAGCAATATCTGCAGGCCTTGGCCGATCAAAAACTGTTTGACTACGACGATATGATTCTGCGCGCCGTGCGCGGGCTGCAAGAAAACGACGAGCTTCGCTACACAGTGCAGGAACAGTATTTATACATTCTGCTCGATGAGTTCCAGGACACCAATGGCGCTCAGCTGCGCATGGTTGAGCTGCTTACTGATAACCCGGTGCACGAAGGACGGCCTAACGTGCTAGCCGTGGGTGACGACGATCAGGCAATCTACGCTTTTCAAGGCGCTGACTATTCACATATGCTTCAGTTCCAGCGCATGTACCGCAATGTACTGCTGGTGCCGCTCACGCAAAACTATCGCTCACATGCCGATGTGTTGCATGTGGCACGGGGTATTGCCGAGCAAATCGAGGAACGATTACACCACCATTTTCCACAAATCGAAAAAACCCTTACAGCCAGCAATACTAAGCTACCTAAGCAGGCAATTATTGAACGGCGCGAAGCCAAAAGCGACATATCCCAATTTGCCTGGACAGCCATTAAAATCCGCGAGCTTGTAGATGCAGGCACGCCAGCTGACGAAATTGCCGTGCTAGCACCACAGCATAAATACCTAGAGCCATTGGTACCTTTTTTGCAAGAAGCCGGCATTCCGGTGCGCTATGATAAGCGCGAAAATGTGCTCGATGATCCGGCAATCGAGCAGCTTATTGCCATGAGTCGGCTCTGCCTGAGCCTGTCACAAAAGGAAAAAGCCCTCAGCAACGCATTGTGGTGCGAGGTACTCAGCTATCCGTTTTGGAAACTGCCCACAAGCACCATTTGGAAGCTAAGCTGGCAAGCAAGCGATGATGATCAAGATTGGACGGCTGCGCTGTTGCAAGACTCCCAGCTGCAGCCTATCGCACTCTTTTTTATGCGGCTCAGCATGATGATTGGCACCGAAACACTAGAAACGATTATCGACTATCTAGTGGGTGTGATTCCACTTGACCTGCAAGAACCAGAGCAGGCAAGCTACCGCTCGCCATTTTATGCGTACTACTTTAAGCAGCAAGAACATAGTGCCCAGGCAGCCGGGCAGCAAATTGACCCTGAGACCTCCAACGAAGCGCCTGATGAAATACTAGACTTTGACAGCATTAACACGGGCAGCTTTTGGGACCTGCTAACTAACCTTACCGTGTTGCGGTCGCGTTTACGCGAATACCGCAGCGAAGGTGATAAGCCGCTGCAACTGGGTGACTTTTTAACCTTTGTTGATGCCCACCGAGCAGCAGATATTAAAATCCTCAACACTAGCCCTTACCAAGACGCTGATTCGGCAGTGCAGCTTATGACAGCCTTTAAAGCTAAGGGCATGGAGTTTGGCACAGTGTTTGTGCTGGCCGCCAACGACGAAGCCTGGGGCACCAAGGCTCGCTCGCAGGGCAGCAGGCTCAGCCTGCCGGCAAACCTCCAGTTTATGCGCTATGCCGGTGCCACCAGCGACGAACGTCTTCGCCTATTTTACGTTGCCGTCACTCGCGCCAAGCTTGCTTTATACATCTTAAATTACACGGCTAACTACAGTGGCAAAAGTATGAGTCGCTTGCAGTATCTTAGCGAAACCACCGAAGGTGACATCGTAACTAGCCCATTGCTGCCTGCTACCGCCCAAACTGTACTGGCCGCCGAAGCACCAGAGCATCCATCGCCTACAACCGAACTTGAAACGTACTGGCACCACCGGCATCACTCAGCCCTTACCAAAGAAGGAACACGCGCGCTGCTGGCTAGCAGACTAGAGCAATTCCAGCTAAGCCCAACTCACATTAATGCCTTTATCGATCTTGAGCATGCCGGCCCTGCTGCCTTTTTTATGAATACCATTCTGCGCTTTCCCAAAGCCCCAGCCGCTACCGGCCAATTTGGTAATGCCGTTCACGAAACCATGGAGTGGATTCATGTACAAAATAAAAAGAAGGGCAATGTGCCAGCTTTGGCCGACGTATTGACCGCATTTGAGACCAAGCTGCGCGAAAAGCGCCTATCTGCCCAAGACACACGTTTAATGCTAGAGCGGGGCACCAATGCCCTCAAGGCCTATCTTGAGCAGCGACAGCATACGATTCACGCCGATGATGAAAGCGAGTGCAACTTTAGGCGTGAAGGTGTATTTATCGAGAGTGCACACATGGCAGGTAAAATCGACAAGCTCATTATTGATAAAAAAGCACACACTATTACTATTGTGGACTTTAAGACAGGCAAGAGCTTTAGTCGCTGGACAACTGATATTAAACTCCATAAATATCGCCAGCAACTATATCTGTACAAGGCTTTGGTAGAAGGTTCAGCTCGCTTCAGGGGCTATACCGTAGTAGATGCCTACTTGGAGTTTGTCGAGCCAGACGACAATGGTTTGATACAAGAGTTGCATTTGGTGTTTAACGACCAAGAATACCGCCATATTAAGGCTTTAGCGGCTGCCGTCTGGCGACGTGTGCAGACACTTGACCTACCCGACGTTTCGGGTTATCCAGCAACACTTAAGGGCGTTGAGGCCTTTGAGCTCGACTTATTGAGCGATACCCTTAGTAGTACTGAAATGCGGCATTCGTAATCGGCGTACAGCTACTATTCGGCGCTGAGCCTCCAGAGAGCTTGAGGCGTTAGCAATGAACGCCCTGCGAGCTTCGTAGGCCTTGCTAGCAACACCTTCGTTCTCGTCGTGAAGCAACGCCTCAAAAGCTGGGGCAATTTTAGGCCACGTGGTTTTTGAATACTCGCCCACAAGCCATTGTTTGGTAAGCACAGCGGCTGCCATACGGGCTAATGAATAGCGACTGCCTGTAAAAATATCTACGACCTCTATGGTGTCTTTGGGTACATATACCTCTTTAAGACAATTGTAGACCTCTGCACAAGTATCCGGATCGTTGTATTCTGCAGCGTCCTCAAAATCCTTAAGATAATCACTAATAGCTGGTGTATCTGGTGTAAATGCCACCTCACCCTGTAGCGCACCGCCACGGTAGAGAGGAACTACGCGCAGTGCAGGGGTCATTAATTTATGTTCATGACCTAGAACGCTCATACTATTTTTAGACCTCTCTTTTATCAAACACTACAATCAAAAAGAGATCGCTGGTATTACCGTTGCGATCTCTTTTACTAACATATTTGGCTTGGCTACTTTTTCTTTTTGCCACCGTCGCCGCTAAGCAGCGAAGCTGCTGGAGCGAAGAGTAATGCATAAACATTGAAGCCAATTACAGCACCCAAGATTGGGCCAAGTACGTATGTGCCCCAAACAAATGAGCGTGCACCAAGAGCTACAGCTGGGTTAAGGATACCGCCAGATGCTGCAGAGGCTGCAATTACACCAAGCGTTAGACCCATACCAACAACTGCAGCAGCCTGACCAAGTGGCAGCTTTTGGTAAGCTGCGGCAGCCCAAGCAAGGCCAAAGATGAACGCACCAAGTGCTTCACCAGCCAAAACGCGGCCTTCAAAGTGGCCAGTGTTTGACCAATGCTGACCGATAAAGTAGGTGTATAGCATGTATGCTGCGCCAGCACCAAGCAGCTGAGCTGCAATGTACACTACTGTTGGCAAGGTTTTTACCTTACGGGTAGTCCAAAGACCAATAGTAATGGCCGGGTTAAGATGAGCACCAGACACAGCCCCAAGTGCCAATGTCATAGCTGCTACTGTTAAACCTGCAGCGATTGCCACGAAGTAAGGGATACCGATAGTTGACTTACTAACGCCCAAAACAACTAATGTCAAAATGCCGGTTCCTAAAAATTCCGCCACAATCATGGCGATCTTTTTTCTTCCGAACATATACCCTCCGTATATTTAGTTTATTATCATTAGCGTACGGTAAAAACCGACTGTTGTAAAGTATTGGTCAAATCTGAGCTAAAGCTTAAGCCTGCACGAGATATACAGGCAAATCACCGGCCGTTAAAACAGCAGCGGTGGCGAGGGTGTACACCAGGGAAGCGAGTAATGCACGCTGGCCATATTCGGGGAAAGCAGCGGCAATTTGTTGCATGCGCCACACATCCACGCCGAATACCTGGACCTCGTCATCTGTTTCATGGCGCACCTTAGCCTGATTTACTGTGGTGTGAGGAACGGTATTAAGAATAATGTACTTTTCCTTGTGCTCGCCGGCTAGCTGCTTAACCACTTTATCCTGCGTTAACATATCATCAATCACAGCACGGCCCGCATACTCCTCGGGGGCATGCACCTGGCTATATGCAGCAAAGGCAGCAAACACCTGCTCGATATCATCGACAGCAATGCCCAAAACAGAAATAGTCTGTGTGATTTGAGTACTGTACTGGCCTGCGGCAGCAATAATTGCTGGTGCCATGTCTACCGCACCGCAACCCGAACCACCGACAACAGCCGCCTGATCGTCGGTATGGTCGCCAAACGTCAAACCACGCTGAGCCAGCTGCTGCATGGCCTGATGAAACACTTGTGGCAGGGGACGATCTTGCGCTGCACCATTGGCAATTAAAATAGCACTAGCCATAGTAGCACCGCCGCCAAAAACTTTGGCGCGGTTAAGTGAGGTACTGTGCGGCGTACCCTCAAACTTCTTAACCGGGCGGCCATCGCCACAGCCATCGTCTGCCAGCTCAGCGCCATCACAGCTATCAATGGGTACTAAAATCTGGTTGGAGGCAATTGCTGCTTCGGCCTTGGCCAACATGTCGCTAGCTACACCCGTATGGCTAATAGCTCCTGTACCAAAACCAAGTCCATCCGATATTTTTGTAACACTGTACTGAGCCATGTTTCCTCCAAGAAGCTATAAAGACATTATATATTCGATAAATACCATAATAACGCACCTACAAGCTATGTGTAAAATCAGCAACTATCTTGTATAGTACCGCAATAAAGAGTATAGTTGGCCTCTGTTATTGTTAAAAATGTATACGAGTTACCCCATGAGCCGCGCCCCATTAAACCCCTATGAATTCATTACGCCATATAATGCCGCTACACCACCCAAAAGCGTCATATGTATAGACGAACGTTACGCGCTAAACCCCGACGGCACACCGCACAAAACCTATATACAAACCGGTGGTGGCGCTTACGGTGTAGCCCAAGACTGGATGGTAGGCGCAGCTATTGATGTAGGCATTCGCCACGGTGAGGGCGCGATGCGAAGTGTTATCGGCAGCTACCAGCCCGTACACCGTGTTGCGGGTAAGGCTGCGCAAGTTTTGCGACCTTTTGGCATTGAGCTAAAAACACACGAAGCCTGTGCGATCGAATTGCTCGCCGAAGACGCTGCGTCTACTATTGCAAACGCGACAGATGCCGAAAAAGATGGACTCTTTAGGCGTGCCCAATATATGGACCCAGAGGTTCGGCGACGTGACCTCGTAATTGGCGCTCGGGCGATGGGCTATATGGCAAAACAAGGCCTGTATGCCGAACATCATCATGCGCGCAAGGAACTTGCCGAAGGGGTAAAATCCAACCAAGTGCGCCTTGACCCAGTAGAACGTGTTGAAGTTAATGGCCGTAAACATGTTGCTGAACAAATTATCATAAACAGTAATGCAGGCACGGTCTTTGATACCCGCGCGGCTTGGGAAGCTGGAATGCCGGCATATCACATTGGCCTAGGTGCCACCGAGCAACATGTTCGCCAAAATCTGGCAGGATATCGAGCCGTGTCATACCGTGGTTATCGGGCAGCGACCGTGCTGCGCCACAGTGGTGTTTTGCCAATGTTACCCCCTGGGCCAAATGGCGAAAAACCAGTCGATCATCTTAGGTTTTTTTCCTAATAAACCCTCTGACCTAGCGCTTTAGCGTAAATATAAAACCGCCTCTTTATAAGATGGCGGTTTTATATTTCAAAACACCTCGATTGGCATTCTTGTGCCAACCATTGGCACAATGATTAGCTGCGGCGGTCGCGGTGACGGCGGCGCAGGCCAGCAACATGCAAGCGGACAGCTTGGCGGTCCACCAAAGATTGAGCCTTGTCCAGGTCAACCTGGTTCTTGGCGTTCTTACGAAGTTCAAGGGCTTTTTCGTGGGCTTTTTGGGCCTCGGTTTCGTTGATCTCGTCACCGTGGGTGGCTTCGTCAACCAATACACGGGTAAGATCAGGTGTTATTTCTAACACACCACCGAGGGTAGCGTAGTGCTCCAGGTGGTAGTCAGCATCATCTTTCTTTTTGCGGATAGTAATAACACCTGGCGTCAAAAGACTCAAAATTGGCGCGTGCCCCGGGAGTACAGTGATTTGGCCACTAGCGGTTGGCAGAATAATAGAATAAGCCTGCGCTTTAAACTTTATGCCATCAAGAGATACAAGTTCTAAATTCATACTTACTCGCAATCTGGACCTATATCAGGCCGTATGTTTTCGTTTTCTAATAGGCGTGCTTTTTCGGCAGCGGCATGAGCATGCAAGGCGCCCGCAAAGTGTGCTCGCAAACCACGCATACCCAGGGAAGCAAGCTGAAATTCGCGAGGACGCACCTCTTCTTCAACAGGCATGTCGAGTAGTTCTTCAGAGAAAGGCTCGACAAGCATTCCACCAGGCAGCACGTCCAGGCCGAGCCCCTCCCAGGGGGACCTAGAGGTAAGTCCATCTGTGAGCCACTCCCTTACACTAGGGGAATGCCTCTCAGCTGGCCAGTCTACGCCAAGGCTGCTACCTTGACTAAGGCGCATTAAATCAGCAAAGCCCGCAGACATGTCAGGGCGAGGTCCTGGCGGTAAGTCTTTAAGCATGTAGCTGCCGCCGCCGATAGCCTCTGGAGCCTGGTTAACTTGTGCCGGTAAAGAGCAGCCATCGTCGCCACAGAGCATGTCAAACCGAGCGTCACCGCCACGAATTGGCTCAGCAACAAAGCTGCCCTGGCAGTCACCCGGATATCGGGGACACCTACCTAGTTCAGACCCATTGGCGGACATAGTGCTACTTAACCTCGCTAATGCTGCCCTTCATGTAGAAGGCGCTTTCTGGCTTATCGTCGTGCTTACCGTCAAGAATTTCTTTAAAGCTCTTAACAGTGTCCTTAAGAGACACGTACTGGCCAGAGTTACCGGTGAATTTCTCGGCCACAAAGAATGGCTGGCTTAGGAAACGCTGGATCTTGCGAGCGCGAGATACGATTTGCTTGTCTTCGTCAGAAAGCTCGTCCATACCAAGAATTGCAATAATGTCCTGTAGGTCCTTGTAGCGCTGCAAAATACGCTGTACTTCGCGGGCAACTTGGTAGTGTTCTTCGCCCACAATTTCTGGGTCAAGCACGGTTGAGCTAGAGTCGAGTGGGTCAACAGCTGGATAAATACCAATGTCGGTTAGGGCGCGGTTAAGCACAATGGTTGAGTCCAAGTGTGCAAAAGTTGTTGCTGGGGCAGGGTCGGTAAGGTCGTCAGCAGGGACATATACAGCCTGCACGGATGTAATAGAGCCGCTCTTAGTTGAGGTAATGCGCTCCTGCAAAATACCCATTTCTTGCTGCAAGTTTGGCTGGTAACCAACAGCAGATGGTAAGCGGCCAAGCAATGCAGATACCTCAGAACCGGCCTGAGTAAAGCGGAAAATGTTGTCTACAAACAACAGTACGT
>CAZBRP010000017.1:0-28059 GCA_964494765.1 uncultured Candidatus Saccharibacteria bacterium | reverse complement strand
CATGAACACCTTGCAAAAAATCCTGGAAAGGTTTTTGCGCTGCCCCGTACACACCGCATTTTAGAGCAGTACGAGAACGGCAAACTTATAGAGAGCACTCCTGATAAGATTGACATCTTGAAAGACGAGATAACAATCCACGATATTTTTATGCGCACATTCCATGCGGATACAAATGGCCTGATGCATCATCGAAAGGTCTACGAAGAAGGCATTGAGTGGGATCCGACCATATCTTTAATGGAAGATTGGGACTTAACTCTTACCATAGGGAGCAAGTACCCAGATGGCTTCCTGTTCGTTAATGAGATCCTATGCACGTACTACCAGAGATTTGGCGGCGATGGTGTAAGGTCTAAAGGTCTAACGGTACCTATCTCGACAATATAGAAGCCTTTGAGAAGATCTACCAAAAGCACAAAGACGACCCCCTTATGCGCGGACAGACATGGTATGCGCCAACAATTGCACGCTGGAAACAGCGACAACAAGACTTTGAAGCCGGCAAGCTGCCTCCATACTCGCAGTTCTATTTTAAGCAGTCCCGCTAGCTTCGGCTCTTCGGCTCGAATTGTGCGGGATTCGAACTTAATTTCTAATCTGCGTCATCTGCTACGATAAAGGTATGAAAAACGCAATCATTCTGCACGGTAAGCCCGATTCCGGCCAAGAAGAGTACTATAACCCTAACTTCCCTGCCGCCAGTAACGCGCACTGGCTTCCCTGGTTGCAAAAGCAACTCATAATTAATGATATTGCCACGCAAACTCCAGAGATTCCTAAGGCATGGAAGCCGGAATACCTAACGTGGCAAAAAGAATTTGAGCGGTACGATATTACACCGCAAACAATGCTTGTCGGCCACAGCTGCGGCGCAGGATTTATTGTGCGCTGGCTCAGTGAACACCCCAACGTTACAGTTGGCAAAGTGGTGTTGGTAGCCCCATCGCTGGGCATTGACTGGCAAGACAACAGCTTCTTTGATTTTGAGATCGACCCTGCCCTTGTGCAGCGCACCCAAGGCCTCACTATGTTTGTGTCCGACGACGACCGGGATGCCATACAACAAGCTGTGCAAAATCTGCAACAAACTATCCCAGGTAGTGTACGCCGTGACTTCCACGACTATGGCCACTTCTGTGTTAACGACATGAAAACAACTGAGTTCCCCGAACTACGCGATGAATTACTAGGTTCTTCGGCAATCTGATCTTTATCTTTACTAAGTAAAATAGCAAAAAAGCCCATCGATAAGTGCTATAATCCATGCAATGAAAACATCTACATCTATTAGCGAAGACCACGGCCTAGAGGCATTACCTAACGACGCCCTTTCGGTGTACAGCGTTGGCGTTAGCACCGCAGGTGCAGCCGAAATACGCATGGCGCAAGCAAATCCAAGGCGACATATTATTGCCACTACTGTTGATGAGCAAGGCGTGGCTGACAGCCAGGCAATGATCAAGCAGCAGGGCCTCGACGGCCAAATTGAAGTAAAACTCGAAGATGCTGCCGAAAAGCTACCATATGACGACGATTCATTCGACTATATCTATGCTCGCCTAGTATTTCACTATCTCACTAAGCAGCAATTACCCGCGGCTTTGGCTGAACTACGACGTGTGCTAAAACCAGGCGGTAAAATCTTTATCGTGGTGCGCTCTACGACCAATATCGATGCTAGCCCACCGCGTGCAAGCCACTACGATGACCACACTGGCCTCACTACTTACACTACTCGCCCCAACACCGAACTTGCCGAAGTGCGCAAGCGCTTTTTCCATACGCCAGAATCTATTGCCCAGTACGTGCAGGACGCAGGCTTTTCAATCACGCACCAAGAACAGTACGACGAACATTTGTTCCATGACTACGCGCGCACTATACCTGCGCAGCACAGTGACAACTTGTTGGAAGTTATTGCCACTAAGTAATTAGATTTTACTTAGCCCCGGGGCACGCAATCGGCAGCTTCATCATTACCCCTCTACTGTTTTGTAGGGGGTAATTCTTGCATTCTTGGCCCATTCTATCGCCGGCAGAATAGTAAGCAGTAAAACCGTAAGATAGCCTGCAAATAGGAGTATTCTGCTTATGCTTTGTGTGATATAGTGCTGGTAAGTTCGCTTTAAAATAAGGGAAAATAATGCCAAACAAAACATCTTCAAAAAAAGGATCCAAGCCGTTTAAGCGGAAATTCTTTGGGTTAGACAAAAATGCCCTCGTGGTGATTAGCGCCTTTGTAATTGTGGGGACAATCTTTACTATTTCTAGTTTTGCTGCATCCAGCATCCCCCAAATAAAGCCCAACTCTCGTTTTGCTTGGTTGCTACAAGGTACGCCTAACGAAACGGTCATGGACAACGAAACTGGCCCTAAAGTATATGATTTTGACTACCAGCACTCAGACGCTGCCCAGATTGCGCGCCTCAAGGCTAAGGGCATAAAAGTTATCTGTTACTTCTCTGCTGGCACCGATGAGGACTGGCGCCCCGACCACAACCAATTTAAGCCGGGTGAAACTTTTGGCCAGCTTCCAGGCTGGGCAGGCGAATTGATCGTTGATACGCGTTCTACTAATGTTCGAAACATTATGTACAACCGAATTCAGACCATGAGTAACCTGGGCTGTGACGGTATTGAGCCGGACAATGTTGATGCCTACACTAACTCTAGCAGTACACCATTAAACGAAACTACCACTTTAGATTACTTCCAGTTCCTTACTGATACCGGACACAGCTTTAATATGGCAGTTGGCCTTAAGAATGCTAGTGACTATGTAACCAAAAAGCTACCTAACGGAAAAAGCGTTGTGGATGCCTTTGACTTTGCTTTAGTAGAAGAATGTTACCAGTACCAAGAATGTGATGCCTACAAGCCGTTTGTTGCGGCCGACAAAGCAGTATTTATTGTAGAGTACAGTGGTAATGCTAGCACCTGGGCAGCAAGTGCAAGTTGTAAAGATGCTAACAGCAAGAACTTTGACGCCTATCTAATGAATCTAGACTTGAGCGGTCCACGAACTCCATGTCGTACTTCTGGCGGCGAAACCACTACTCCAGTACCTCCTGCTAATCAACCGCCAACAGTCGTGATTACTAGCCCTATTAATGGCCAGCAATTTGCTTCAGGTAGCACTATAAACTTCTCTGCTAATGCAGCAGATGGGGACGGGTCAATTAAGCAAGTACAATTCTTTAACGGTTCAACAAGTCTCGCTACTGACACAACTGCGCCATACAGCACAACACTCAGCGGGCTAGCACCTGGCACGTACACGCTTAGGGCTCAGGCTACAGATAACACTTCGGCAAATAACAATACCGCCACTACCAGTGTTACCGTAACGGTTCTTGCGCCTACTGCCCCAACGCCGCCAACTAATGCCTTGCCTAGCGTAACCCTGCAAAGCATCTCTGGTACTTTTGAAGCCCCCGCTTCATTTACACTAACTGCTGGTGCGAGTGATAGCGACGGTACGATTAGCCGCGTTGAATTCTACAATGGCACGACAAAGATAGGTGAAGATACTACTGCGCCGTATGCATTTGGTATCAGTAAGTATGCTGCCGGAAGCTATACATTTACGGCAAAAGCAATCGACAACGGAGGCGCTTCAAAAACTTCCAACGCGGTAACTGCAGTAGTTATTAACCCAACTACCTCAAGCCCTGCCCCTACAACACCTACTCCAACTGCTGGTGCTCCTGTTTGGCCAGCCAATGCAACCTTAAAGAAGGGCTTTGACTCTAGCTGGTGGAAGAGCGCGTGTGCATTTAGGACTTCTTGTGATGTGTATGTAAACTGGCCTGCTGCAACCGACGACAAGCGCGTAGCTGGATACGAAGTATGGCGAAAAATTAATGACGGAGGCTTCACGAAGCTATACGTAAACAGCCCTAACGACCGCTACTACAGCGACAAGGTATCTAAAACTAAGAGTTACACGTATCAGATTTACGCCATAGATGGCGACGGTAACCGTACCGTTGGGCCTTCGGCAACAGTTCTAATTGACTGTTACTTCGGCATCTGTAAGCCGTAGCTATCTAGTTGGTAAACTAAAAGAGATGGGAGGAAGGCCTCTCATCTCTTTTTTTGTAGCGTGCGTGTGGACAATACGCAAGTGTCAGCCAAAAATCAGCTTTGCTTTTTCTTGGTCGAGCATGAGTGGCAAGGGGTAGGCTGGGCCTTCCCCTTTATCGTTGTGCGCCATGATTTTTTGGCCTAACTCAAAAATATTAGGATAGCCAATTTCTTGTAGATGCATACGATCTGACTCTGATAGCAATTTGGGCCGTGCTATTGTTGCGGCATGACCAAGCTTTGTTGTTGTATAGCCCTCGTCCCTCAAAAAAGGCTGTACTGCAAAAATTTGCTTGCCGTCAATAACCTCGGAGACCGAAACCTGTACTACAATACGAGCTGCAGTAGCCCCAAGCGTTTGAGCGGCCGCCCAGTGCTGGCCTTCGTGCTCGATCATATCGTTTATATATTCTTCACTGAGCTTTTGGCCAGTCACCTTATTAAAAGCATGAAATATAGGCCGCAGAACGTCGGGTTGGTCCTTGCCTGTTATGTCGGCTGTTATATAGTCGGCCGGAAATTCAAAAAATTCTGGGTTAATGTTGAGCATGTAATCATCTGGCTGCTCAGCGAGATTAACTACCTCTGGCGGGGTCAGTATTTTTTCATCTAATGGTGCTGGGCCTGTGGCTGCGTAACGCACTGCGCGGTCCATAGAATCATGAAAAATCATCTATATATAATACAATTATTAGCTATTTATAGCAAATATGCTTATTGTGAAACGCGTTGCAGGCCCAGGTCGGCGATAGCTAAAATCATGTCCTCGTAGGCAATATCTTCGTTAATAGCAAAACAGCGCGATAGATAGCCGTGGTCTGAAAGGCCGGGCATAAGATTAGCTTCTATAAAACTCGGTGCGCCTAGGCCGTCGAGTCGCATGTCGATTCGCCCGTAGTCGCGTGAGCCTAAGGCTTCAAATACGCCTATGGCTAGACTGTTGAGCTTATCTTTGAGCACGCTGTCATCAACCGCCAAAACACGCTCGGTGTCGGCATTTTTAACAGCTTCACTCAAGAAAGTATTGCCTTTGGTATCAGCTGGGCTGGTTATTTCTATGGGCATAGCTAATAATGCGCCGGAGCTTTGCTGGATAACGGCAACGCTGAATTCCCGGCCCGTAAGATACTCTTCGATGAGTGCATCAGAGCTACATTCGGTATGAATACCGGTAATTTTTGCCTCTAGTTCGGCCTGCGAATGTACTACCGACATTTCGTCGATGCCCTTGCTGTCGCCGCGATTAGTAGGTTTTACAAACAGTGGAAACTCTAGGTTGTGCGCAAAAACAGGCTGCTTAATGCTAGAGATGAAGTAGGCCGAGCTTTGCAAGGCCGCGTCCATGACTTTTTGCTTGGCGATGGGTTTGTCAAACTCAATTGTTAAGGCCTTGGTGCCTGACCCAGTATAGGTAATATTATGCGATTCAAGATAATCAGAAAGCCACACTTTAGGGCTATCATCGTAGCCTTTAGCGGGGTCTAAAAGAACCAATTTCATACCCAGTATAACCAGGTCTGGCTTTTTGGCCACGAGTGCTTCAAGCCCTGACATGTCGTCAACAATAGTTACACCAACTTTAGTATATTTTTTACTTAACACGTTATGTATGGTGTCTCGCGCATCTGCCGCCATTGCATTCAACCGAGGATTACTTGACCCAACAATCTCAATATATTTATCAATCATAAGACCGTTTCCTTCTCAGCAAAGCTGTTGTTATGGACGCTCCCCAACAAGGAGTACGGATACCGTAAAGCGCTATAAAAAGCCACTAAAATGCCGCGGGTTAGTCCAGGTAAATTGATTGTCTTTTTATTTTGATACAAGGGCTAATGCACCTTGAGTTGGCATGCAAAAGAGAAATGTATATAAGTTAACTATACCCTGAATGTATCAATATAGCAAACTACCACGGTCTCAATAAGGGCCAGCATGGTCTATGTTTGCCTGATTAGGTCAGGCTCGGCGGATACAACATAGTGGATGGCACAATGCGCGAAAGACGTTGTCCGGGCTAGGTGCGACTTTGCACGGACTGCGTGGTCATTTGCCCCAAGTGCAGTACAATAAGAGCAATGAACGCCGAGGATTTTGATTCCGTCTACCAGCTGCCTGTATATCAGCGACGCAGCGAAATCATTGCCGCCGTGCAAGCCAACCAGGTAACAATTGTAACGGCCGAAACAGGCGCCGGTAAAAGCACGCAAATCCCCCAGTATTTGGCCGAGGCCGGTTATCAAAAAATTATCGTAACTCAGCCCCGTATCTTGGCCGCTCGCAACTTGTGCCACCGCGTGCGGCATGAATACTCCTGGCGCACCGGCCATGATGCTACTAACCTGGTCGGCTACCGCACTGCTCCAGAGCGTGACGATAGTCCAGACAATGTTATTTTGTACTGTACTGATGGCTTGCAGTTGGTACGTGAGCTTACTGGTAGCGGCACTAATAACAAGCAGGTTTTGATTCTAGACGAAATCCACGAGTGGAACGAAAACATGGAAGTGCTGATTGCCTGGGCTAAAAAACGCTGCCAAGAGGATCCACACTTTAAGGTGGTTTTAATGAGTGCCACTATTGAAGCTAACGCCTTGGCCGAATATTTTGGCTCTCCACCGCCGATAGCTATTGCCGGCCGTACCTTTGCCGTCCAAAAAAGTCACGGCGGTGATCTGGTTGAGGAGATTGCAAAGCAGCTAGAAAGCCGAATCAGTAACATGTTGGTCTTTTTGCCGGGCAAGGCCGAGATTGAAGCGGTAGCTCAAGAGGTTGCACAGTTTGCCCACGGCGTGCCAGTAATACCATTACATAGCCAATTAACACCCGAAGCCCAACAGAGAGCCTTTGAACACTACCCGCAAGGCAAAGTCGTGTTAACGACTAATGTTGCCCAAACCAGTATTACGATTGATGATATTGACGCTGTTATTGACTCTGGCCTAGAGCGCCGCGCCGAGGTACGCAACGGTGTTGAGGGATTGTTTATCGAAGAAGTATCGCAGGCGGATTGCCTGCAGCGTGCTGGCCGAGCCGGCCGCACTAAAGAAGGCGTGTACGTCCTAGCACGTCTTAACCGCCTAAGCTGCTCCCCACTAGAAGATCGTCCACCCTATGGCGTGCCCGAAATCATGCGTAAACACATCGATCGCTTAGTGTTGCGCTTGGCCAGCATCGGCATAGATATCGAAAATCTAGACTTTTACCACTCACCGAGCAAGCGAACTATTAAGCTGGCCAAAGCCACGTTGCATAGTCTTGGGGCCACAGATAAAGACGGTAAAGTGACCGAAATCGGTCAAAAAATGGAGCGCTTCCCTGTTGAGTCTAGCTATGCACGTATGCTGGTGGAGGCTGAGCAATGTAGCCCGACATTGCAGGCTCAACTAGCGAGTATTATCGCAATCCAAGAAGTAGGCGGCATTGTTAAGGGGAGTCCGCGGCACTCTGGCTGGCGACGCTTTGCGCACCACAATCGGTCTGATCTTTTAGCCGAATACGATGTTTTACTGGCCTTGCCTACAGTTGACCTACTCGAGTATGAAGCCTTGGGCATTATCGAAAAAAATGTTGCCAAGGCCCAAGATGTTAACGAGCGCCTAAACCGCGATTTGGGCCTTGGGCCAGTGCAGCTTTTGCCGATTGCCGATACCGACATCGATCAGCTATTACTTTGTATCGTGGCTGGCCAATTGCATCAAATTTGGCTTATTGAACCAACTGGTGAGGCTTTGCATTTGGCCACCCGGCAAACACGTGAAGTATCCAGCGGAACGGTTGTGCATCGCAGCGGCCTTATTGCAGGTACGCCGTTTGACTTACAAGTGCCACTCAGCGGCGGCGAGCTGGATACGCTCCATTTGGTTAACGATATTACTATGGTCGACCCACGCTGGCTTGAACACTTAGCGCCAGGGCAATATACTGTACGCTACAGCAAAAAATACTTCGATGCACGTAGTGGTGGCCTACTTACGCGCATGCTGGTAACATATGGCGGCAAAACATTTGAAGCCTCCGGTGTGCCGGTTATTGAGCACACTGCCGACAACCAAAAGTTATTTGTAACACTCTTTAGTTTGTGGGCGTACGAGCAACTGCAGCAAGAGTTTCGCTTACTTAAACGAGCTAATCCGCATATTCCAGCAATTCACCCTAAACAAGTCCAAGAGCGTGTACGTTACTTAGCGCCCGGTGCAATTTCGCTTGCCGAACTTTCCAAAAAGCAGCAAGTTGAACTCGCTAAGCTAACCAAGGTTCAGACTTATTTTGGCGATAAGCTTATGCAATCCCTGCACCGTCCGCACGAAGCACCACGCCGACATTTTAGGCACCGCGGCTGGCAGCCTCGCCATAAGCGTAAGCACCAACATTAAAATTCATTACGGTTTAATCTGCTACTGCTATACTGCCGGTAAACGGCAAAAAAGGAGTAGACAATGCGGCGTAAATTTATGGTTGCAGCAGTTGGTTTGTGCGGATTTTTACTGACAATGCCTGGGCTAGCTGGTGCCAGCAGCTTAAGTACCACAACGCGTATCACGCCGGGAATAAACCGCCATGGTGCTAACGGCAGATTTTACATGGGCAATACGCACACACTTAGCCGCGATGGCCGCATTACGGTGTTTGCTACGCAGTCCACCAACCAAGTTCCTAACGACACTAACGGCTTTAGCGATATTTTTGTATACGACAAAGCATCTGACACAACGGAGCTTATTAGCAAGGGGCCACAGGGTCAGCTGGCGAATGGTGAAAATTTGTATCCTAGTGTCTCGGCCGATGGCATGTATATAGCCTATCTTTCGTCGGCGACCAATATTTTGCCAGGAGTTAAAACTGGTTGTCCCGCACCCGGCCAATCGGCAAATCAGTGCGGAATGGTGCTGGTGTATAACCGCATAACAAAGCAGCATATAGTTGCTGGCCGCGCCGACAATGGTGCGATCTTGCCAACATACTATTATGACAGTCCGGTAATAAGTGGCGATGGCAAATCAGTAGCCTTTGCTACGCGCATCCCTACCCCAGGCGGCGTTACAGAAAATATATTCCTACGTAATTTGCAAACAAACACCACCCAACTTGTAAGTGTAGATAATGTCGGCAATCCACTGCGCACTTTTGGCGGGGAGCCAAGTTTGAGCTACGATGGACAGCTGGTGACCTTTACTACTGCTGCGCCCGGTGTTGTTCAGGACACCAATGAAGTAAACGATGTCTATCTTCGTGACATAGCAGCGGGCACCACAAAGCTTCTAAGCGCAAAAGCTGGTGGTGTCGCTAGCGGTAACAGCTCGTCCTCGGGCGGTGTTATAAGCAGCAATGGCGCATTTGTTGCTTATCATTCATTTTCGAGTGACTTGGTAGCCAATGATAATGATATACGAGGCTACCGCGATGTCTTTTTGCACGATCTCACCACAGGATCCACCCGACGCATTAGCGTTTCCAACAACGGCACCGAGGGCAATTTTGGCAGCTACGACCCAGATATAAGTGATGACGGACGTTTTGTGGTGTACACCTCCGAAGCGAATAATATTGTACCCGCAGATACAAACAACCGGCCTGACATTATGTTTTACGATCGATTTGCTGGCATCACACGCCGCGTTAATGTAGGCTCACACGATGGCGTACAGGCTGATCATGAATCAGATACGGCAAGTATTAGCGGCGATGGTAAGACCGTGGTATTCAAATCACGTGCCCATAACCTGTATATACCAATTAGGGTTATATCATCAGTTAACTTGTTCCAAGTGTACAACCCTGTTGCCGATATACCATACTACGACCCCTCCAGCATTATTGATTTGTTTGGCACTGCTAGATAGTCTTAAGGGTCACGGGCGGAGGGTTGCGGAGTGAGAAGTCATCACAGATATATACCATTCTGCAGTTTGCATAGCAAGCCAGCTGTCGCAGTCCTCGGCTCGTTGTTAAGCGGTTTGTATGCTATGCTAACGGTGTGAAATCAGAATACTTAACCGTAGCACTACAGGCTGTTGCCGCTGCCGAAAAAATAATCCTGCACTACTATCAAAATGGCGTATCAAGCGACCTTAAAGAAGACTTATCGCCCGTAACTATTGCCGACCGCGAAGCCGAAGAGGCCATTAAAAAGCTCATTAAACAACACTTTCCGAGCCATACCTTTTATGGCGAAGAGGGTGAAAAGGTGCAGCTTACTGATCACCAGGGATATACCTGGATTATCGATCCTATAGATGGCACCAAAAGCTACATGCGCCATATCCCACTGTTTGCCACACAGCTCGCGTTGCTTAAAGATGGCCAATTAATACTTGGTGTTTCCAACGCCCCGTTGCTTAAAGAATGTATGTATGCCGAAAAGGGCCAAGGCTGCTACCTTAACGGCCAACGCGTACACGTGGGCCAAGCTGCTCAGATTAGCGATGCCTACGCAAGCTTTGGCGGCCTAAAACATTTTGCTAAGAATGATCAGCTTGATGCAGTTGTATCGCTCAGTCAAACCGCTCAGTGGCCGCGTGGTATTGGTGATTTTTGGAGCTACCACCTGCTGGCTCAGGGTAAAATTGATATCATGATCGAGTCTTCTACCAAGCTTTGGGATATTGCTGCAGTAAAAGTGCTCGTAGAGGAGGCTGGTGGCCGTTTTACGCAGCTAGATGGCCAACCCATTACACCATCCAGCACGTCCGCCTTGGCAACAAACGGATTATTGCACCAATCGGTGCTGGAATTGTTTAGCTAAGCCTATATGTGGTTTGGTTTTGCGCTCGTATCGGCTGTTTTATATTCGCTAAGAGGCGTGCTAGAAAAAACTGCTATTACTCACGTAAACAAGTACGTACTGGGGCTGGGCATTCGCTTGTTTGCCCTGCCTTTCTTTGCCATTCCTTTTCTGTTTCACCCAGAACTGTTTATACCCCTCCACGAGCTGCCTGTGTCTTTTTGGCTAGCTGTATTTGTGGTTTGCTTTATTGGCACTCCACTTGAAACAATCTTTTATTACGAAGCTATAAAAAAGGAAGAACTTTCCCTGGCCTTGCCTATGCTAAGCTTGTCGCCAGTGTTGACTATTGGTTTTGCGGCTCTTGCTTTTGGTGAACGCCCCTCGCTTTTGGGCGCACTAGGAATTGTGGTGATATTACTCGGTGTATACGCCTTAAAGCTCAGCCATGCCCGCGAGGGTTTACTCGAGCCTATGAAGCACTTGGCTAAAAGTCGAGGGGTGCAGTTTATGGCTATTGTGGCCTGTTCGCTGGCCATAGGCAGCGTATTTGACAAGATGGGCGTAAAAGGCTCAAACGTGTACATGTATGCGCTATTTAATTATACTTTTGTGTCACTCTCCCTATGGTTGTTTGCCCGTAAAAAAGCACCACAGCATATGCATCAGCTTAAGACACACGCTGGAGCCTTTTTGCGCATTGGTATTGTTGTTGCCGGCTATACGCTGCTGTACTTGTTGGCTCTAGACAAGGGTCCAACCGCCTATGTGGTCGCCATTCGCAGTGCGAGCATTTTACTATCTATCGTTTGGGGCGTTTTGCTGTTTAAAGAAAAAGACTTTAGCGCAAAAATAGTTGCTGGTACATTGATTTTTGCTGGTTTGGTTTTGATAAAAGTCTTTAGCTAGGCCAAAGATAAGTTTGGCTTATGCGCTGGGCTATTAGGATGATGACATGGTCTCTCCCAAAGTCCAGAGGTGTTGACATTACCTCTAAAATAGAGTATTTTGAATATAGAGCTAAATACAGCCTCTACAAGATTCACCACACCCTATGTCACTCAACAATATCTACCAGTTTGAAGCAATTGGCACCCCATGGTCTGTCGAGACGCAACAGACAGTAACACCCCAGCAAAAGCAGGCTATCCAAAAGATCATTGCTGATTTCGATGCGCTATACTCGCGTTTTCGTAGTGATTCAATGGTTAGTAGGGCACGCCAGCAAGGCGCCGGCAGCTATCAGTTTTCGGAAGCGATTATTGACTTGTACGGCACCTATGCCCTGCTGGAAACTGTTACCCATGGTGCCGTTAACCCGTTAGTGGGCGAGGCGCTGGAGCACTGGGGCTACGACGCTAGCTATTCGCTCCAGCCCGCCCAAACCAAGCTAGTTAAGCCACGTTCTTTTACGCAAACTATTAGCCAGCGTGGTACTACTTTGGTTTACAACGCGCCCGCTTTGCTGGACTTGGGCGCTGTGGGCAAAGGCTGTCTTATTGATATAGTCGCCGCATATGTTGCAAAGCACCACACGCAGTATGTTGTTGAGGCTGGTGGCGACATGCGCATTGCCACCAACCAGCCGTACGTTGTGGGTCTCGAAGATCCAGCAAAGCTAGGCGAAGTTATCGGTATGCTTTCGTTGCAAAACAAAAGCATCTGCGCTTCCTCGCCCAACCGCCGCAGCTGGGGTGAGGGCTTACACCATATTATTGACGCCCGAACTGGCAAGCCAGCCACAACCGATATTGCCGCTACCTGGGCCATTGCCAAGTCTGCATTGCTGGCCGACGCACTTACTACAGCCCTGTTTTTTGTGCCTGCGGCTGACCTGCAAAAGATATGGGGCGATTTTGAATATATTGTTATGAAGCAAGATGGGCGTGTCCAACATAACATAGTCACCTAGTGCTGTGTTATGGACTGTCATGCCCATGATAAAAGAAAGGAATTTTTATGAGTAAATATACCAACGGCGAGTACACCGCAGAAGGCATCTATGCTGGCAGCAAGAGCATTATTGTTAAGCTCACCCTTGATAGCGACAAAATTAAGGACGTAGAAGTAACGCCTAACACGCCAAATATTCGCATGTCGTTTAATTTGCAAAAAAAGTTTGCAGCCGCAGTGCCCGAAGTTGTAGTTGGTAAGCCAATTGATGAAGTCCACCTTGATAAGCTGGCGGGATCAAGCAAAACGACACAAGGCTTTAACGCTGCGCTCGATAAGATTAAGGCCGAAGCCTCAAGCTAAGCAACGCTTTCGATAGAGCCAATACCAAAAAGAGACCGGCCTGCCTGGTCTCTTTTTGGTATCTAGGTTTTGCGCCCTAAGGCTTAGCGGCTTTGTAAGGCGTCGAGCCCAACTGCCATTGCCGCCAACACGCGCCAGTCTTCTTTTTGGTAGGCCTCTGGTGCCATAGACAATAGGTAGTGGTCGCGGAATAATGTAGTTTTTTGGTAGCGACCTACTTCGTTACCGGTGGTGCTGTCGGCAAATATAAAGTGGTAGCGCAAAAACATCGTGATAATGTCAATAAAGTCACCCACAAGTGGAATCATGCCACCAAAGCGGCGCATAAATGCCAATACATGGTTACTTTCGCGTAGGTCAAACATTGCTTGGTCTTCTTTGTTCAGAATTTGCCAGGAGCTATTAACAAGTGACTTGGCAAATTGCTTCTTAAAGCTGCCTACCTTGGTACCCTGGGGATCTTCTACAAAGTAGCGGCCATGTATATCAAGCACTTTTTCGGCCCTAAACGTAAAGGCTACATCTGTTTTGCGGTCGTTGGTATAAAAAATAACCTTTTCTTTAAAGGCGAGGCGTTTTTGCTGCGCAAAGGCAATCATGTCGCCCTTTTTGCCGTCTTCGGTGGCTTGATAAATGGCGTATTTATTCACAAAAGCAGTAATCTTTTGCTCGACAATAAGTTGTGGTTTCATGTGTAGATAATACCACCATATCTTAATTTTGGCTTAACTATAGGCGCGAACCATCCTATGCGTGGATACTACAATCTTAAATCACCCCTTTGTGGTATTCGCAAAATAGTTATAGATTTGATATGATACGCCTCAAAGACTATGACACACGAGACAAATGGTGGCATGCCACCCGCACGCAGTGCAACAAATAACCGGGAATCATTACCACTGCCCCAAGAAGAAATCGCCCGGATGCTCGGTGCCGAACAACTGGCCGAGCGACTAGAGAGTTCCCACATGAGCGATTGGCAACCCTATGCCGGCTGGACCAAAGCCCGACCTAACCTGGCAGCCATGTGGTGGCCAACAGAATTGCTTATTGCCGACTCCCAGCCTGATCCATACTACGATACCCGATTCGAGGCCAGCTACCAACAGGCTGTAGAGATAGCCGAACACGGCGACTCGTTACGTGACCAAATACGTGCCAAAATGTTTTTGGCCAATGCCCATTTACTGGCGCTACGTGGCCACAAGAGCGAGATCGGGGCTGACGACATTAAGCATAGCTACTACATGATGGCCCAGGTAGTAGCCGACAGTATCGAGCAGCACGACATTGCTGAGCCGGTGGCTTACGATCTTGTATCGCAAGCCATTACCTATGCGCTCATTGCCCGCAAAGCTGATGTTATGAACATACCCTTTGTGGCTTCGGTGCGTGAACAGCAATCTCCTATGGCTGAGTACAACCACGATATGTATACCCTCGGTGAAGATATGGCATGTAAGACAGTAGTGCGTGTTGATTCGCAAGGTAATAGGAAACTGACTGAAGCAGTGCGACAACAGCGATATGTGCATGACACTCGTCTTTTCTATAACCTAAAAGGTTCGAACATCGAGTTATTCAAAAAGATGAAAGCACAGTATCCCGAACGCCCAGACGAGCGCCATGTAGCTGAGCTAATCATAGCTGAAGCTTATGAGGATTATGCCCCAGGGAGCCCTGAAGACCAGGCACTCTCGCATATTGGCGACAGACTGATTAAAGGTCTCAAAAAGCAAAGAGCAAAAATGTTAGGCCTATCGGCTAATGCAAGTCAGGCAATAAAAAATATGTCAACTGCCGGACAAAGAGTTGCAAATGAAGCTCACGCAAGCGGTTTGGTACGGCAAGAAGCCGCACCAAACAATGGCGCACAGCCTCAACCTGATGTTGAGCCAGAAATAGCCCCTGTGCCGCGGACGTCTAGAGTTATACGGCCTCCCAAGCCTTTAGTTATGCCTCCTGTGCGTGACCGCAGCTTGGAGCCTAGGCAATATTACTTAAAATACTACGGCGAAGAAATGGTTAACCCTTACTTGCAGGCTGAGCATATTCCGCCTAGGGTGCTGGACCTGATGGAATGTAGGGGTCATGAGGCTCCTATCGCTTCATTATGGAAGACGGTTGAACAGGGGCTGGCTTTATTTGACCCAAACATTGTTACGCGTGCCACCCTTGAAGCTCAAGAAGTCATAGAAAATCCTAAGCTGCAAACAAAAATACGCGTAGGCGCTGCTATGCTGCGAGCCAATAGCGCTCAATTTGCTCGCCGCGCTGGCAAACTTGAGACCACAAGGGAAGATATATGGGGCAGTTTTTGTGCGATGGCCGGCGTTATGGAGGGTGCCGCAAACCACGACTTTGGACAAATTGATAAAGGTGAATATTCTGGATTGCGGGCAGAGTTAGTGAGCTACTGCCTCGTGGCTTACGCGGGCAACCGAAACTTTATACCCTACATTGGATCGATGAGAGAGGAACATGCTCGGTTGGCCATAGCCAACCATGATCTATACACACTTCCCGACAGAGCCAACGCTACTAAACTTGCAGCTCAGGTAAAAAATAGTTACAATGCCAAAAATCAGCAGCAGTTGGGAACTCCTGAAAAACCTCGTCATACTTTCCTGCTCCCTATCTACGCGACGGAGGTGTTACAAGATCAGGCTCAGGCGATGGGGATGACTCTTCCTAATAAGCTCACGGGCATAAGGATGGCTCGCCGACTAATTCTAAAGGCAGCGCGAGAGACAATCACACCCCAAGAGGAAGTCTATCTTGAGGGTTTTTCGAGGCGAATTATTGATCTTTTTGTGGAACATCGTGGCTATATAGCAAAGCGGACTAAATTTCACAAAATGCCCTATACATCGGCAACAACTTCATACGAGTTTGTTACTGGCTTGAAGCTATAAGTAACGTCTACTGTAGTGCGTTTCCTACATGTGGTCGGGTGCTTGGATGCCTAGAATTCCTAGGCCATCTTTGAGCACATCTGCGTACAGCGCGACAAGTTGAGCACGCAATGCTTCGCGTTCGTCACCCACAACGCGGCTTTGTTCGTAAAAGCGGTTAAAAGTTTGAGCTAACTCATAAAGATATGTGCACACATGGTGTGGCATGAGCTCGGCCACGGCCTTAGTCAGCACCTCTGGGTACTCGCTGAGCTTGCGGGCCAGACTGCGCTCGGCAGCGTCGAGTATTTGCTCGCTTTGGCTAGAACGCTGGCTCGTCTTATCTAAAATGCTCCGAGCACGCGCGTGGGCGTACTGCAAATATGGGCCGCTGTTGCCTTCTAGGCTTACCGATTCCTCGGGCACGTAAATAATGTCGGCGCCAATGCGCTGCTTTAAGAACGAGTACTTAATAGCGCCCAATACGGCTTGCTCGTTGTCACGACCAGTGGCCTGCTTGTTGGCTTCGCTGGCGACGTCGAGTACATCTATGGCTCGCAAAAAGTTGCCTTTGCGTGAGCTCATTTTTACACCGCCGGCAAGCTTTACGTTGCCATGGGTGATGTGTTTGGTGCGCGCCGCAAGGTCTGGTGCAAACTGCTCAATACTCTTAATAACTACCTTCATATATTCGGTAATGTCATTGCCGGTAATAATAATGGAGCTGTCAAAATGGTAGTCATCCCACTTAACCATGCTTAGGCCAACATCTTTGGCTTCGTATGTAGGCAGGCCGTGTGAATTAATAAACACGCGGGTGTGCAGGCCATATTTTTCACCGTCAAATACTACAGCGCCGTTACTTTCTTCAAATACGCCTTTGGCCAGCTGTTCTTTTACAGTTTGCAAGCCACGTGGCGCGGTTTGGCTTTCGGGGTAGTACTTTTCGAATGGTGTGCCAATGCGTGCATAAAAAGCGTCAAAG
This sequence comes from uncultured Candidatus Saccharibacteria bacterium, assembly GCA_964494765.1. Classification (GTDB taxonomy): domain Bacteria; phylum Patescibacteriota; class Saccharimonadia; order Saccharimonadales; family UBA4665; genus CAMLQK01. The sequence continues at coordinate 11,108 of CAZBRP010000017.1, read as the reverse complement.
TAGGAGTAACTCCATTCGCGACAGGTCCAGTAAATCTGCGCAAACGGTGACTGGTGGTCATTGTCGGTGTGCAATTGGTAGACGCGTTTGTTAATGGCAATGATTGCCTCTTTAGATTGCTCGTCGTCTTCGTAGGCTTGGGTGCCATGTACGTATTGCTTGGCCATCCATTCTGAGCGGCCATCTTGCGGGATATCGGCTAGTTTTTGGGGGTGTTCACCGCCAAGTTCTTGCAAAATTGCCCACATGGTTTTGCCCACGTGCAAGCCCACGTCACCGCCAAAGTTAACAGCGTGCACCGTGCCGCCAGCAGCGGTTACCAGCCGGCTAATACTGTCGCCAACCACGCTGGTGTAAAAGTGGCCAGCATGCAGAACCTTAAATGGGTTGGGGTCAGAATATTCAGTAACTACTGTTTGCCCGGCATATGTTTGGGGTTTTTGCTGGGTAATGGTTTGGATAGAATCCCACAGCTTACCGTCGGCTACCGTAATGTTAATAAAGCCAGGGCCGGCCACAGTAACGTCTTTAACTTCGGCACCAAGCTGGGCTTTAAGTTCGCTGGCTAGTTTTTCGGCAATGGCACGTGGGTTTTGCCCAACTTGCTTGGCAAGCTGTAGCGCAACGTTTGTGGCAAAATCGCCAAACTGTTCGTCTGGCCGTGAAAGTTCAGGCACCACGGTTACACTAAATGATTCCTGGATTGTGTGTTGGAGGGCTTGAACTATATTTTGCATAATTCGCTTATTATAACAGGTTTCGGCCTCTATTACCTCCCTTATCTGCCCCGCGTCAGCAATGCAGGTTATCAGTGTGCTACCTGGCGGTCGTATTGTTGTGCTTGCCAAAACGACTCGCTTCCACAACAATAGAGATAGCTAAACAAAGAGAAAAACCCATGCAAAAAATTGTTCCTCATTTATGGTTTGATACACAAGCTAAAGCGGCGGCAGAATTTTACTGCTCGGTCTTCCCTGACTCTAAAATTACTAGCAGCCGTACGTTGCACGGCACGCCCGGTGGCGACAGTGACATACTGGGTTTTACGCTGAGTGGCCAAGATTTTATGGCCATTAGTGCTGGCCCCTATTTTAAAATCAACTCATCAATTTCTTTTATTCTCAACTTTGACCCATCACAAGACGACCAAGCCACAGAACACCTGCAAGAAATGTGGGACAAGTTAAGCGCTGATGGCTCTGTGCTAATGCCCCTGCAGGAGTATCCTTTTGCTAAATTATATGGCTGGACAGAAGACAAATACGGCGTTAGCTGGCAGCTGATGCTTACCAATCCAGATGGTGAACCCCGACCATTTATTACCCCCTCACTGATGTTTGCTGGCGACAATACTAATAAAGCCGAAGAAGCCATACAGTTTTATTTGTCAGTCTTTAAAGATACCAAACAAGGCACCATTGCTCGCTACACGCAAGCTACCGGTCCGGCCAACGAAGGTTCAATTATGTTTGCCGACTTTATGCTCGAAAACCAATGGTTTGCGGCCATGGATTCTGGTGTCGAGCAATCATTTAGCTTTACCGAAGCAATCTCTTTAATAGTCAACTGTGAAACACAAGAAGAAATTGACTATTACTGGGACAAGCTAAGCGCTGTGCCAGAGTCCGAGCAGTGTGGTTGGCTTAAAGACAAGTTTGGTTTGTCATGGCAGATTGTGCCTACGGCTATGGCTGACATGCTACAGAATGGCACACCCGAACAGGTTGAACGAGTTACTAGGGCCTTTTTGCAGATGAAGAAGTTTGATTTGGCTGCTTTGCAGGCTGCCTACAACGGCTAGGCCTAATAGTACATATATCCTTACTAGGCTCACTGCACTATCAAAAAACACATGCCTGCAAATCTTGAAAGGCGGGGCAACGCCTTCAGATTTGAGGATGTGTTTTTTGATGGCGATACCCTTTGCTAAGGGTGATGGCTTGCTGCCATTTGGTGGCTGGTTGCAGCTAAGCTTTGTAGGAAGCTTTTTCTAGATCCAATAAGAACTTTTTACGGTCTAGGCCCGCCACATAGCCAGCTAAGCGCTTGTCGCTGCCCAATACTCGGTGGCACGGTACGATCACGCAAATTGGGTTGCGCCCCACGGCTGTGCCTACTGCCCTAACAGCGGCCGGCTTGCCAATGTGCTCGGCAATTTGGCTGTAGGTAACGGTTTGGCCTTGCGGAATACTTTGCAAATAATTCCAGACGTGTGTTTGGAAGTCGGTGCCTTGCGCCCCCAGCGGCACTGTAAAAGTTGTGCGTGTGCCAGCAAAGTATTCGTCTAATTGCTGTTTTGCCTGTACTAATGTGGGCTGCGTGTCGTTTTTAGTCCAATCAGACTGCACACCGCCAAAGTAACGATCTTCTGGCAGATGTAGGTGACAAAGGCCTTGTGCGTTGGCGGCTAGCGTAATAGCCCCAAGTGGCGAATTGTAAATAGTATAAAACATATAGTACCTTCCCTTTGTGTAGTATGGTACCAAGTTCCAGCACACCTGTACACCGTTTAGGGGCGTATTTCTGCCTGTATTTGCAAGCCAAAAAATAGCCAAAATAGCAACAATATGGTCTTAAGCCAATCTTAAGAAAATCATTTGCAGACGTGTGTATGTATACGGTATGATTATGTTCAATATTGAGGGCTAAGGGGGATATCGTGGGTATGCGACGTGTGTTTGATATGGTCAAAATTAGTGCCAGTGTAGCAAAGCGGCGCATGGTGCCGGCGTTTTTTGCTGTGCTGCTTTTGTGCACGATAATTGCGCCGCCAGTAACGGCATTGGCGGTCGAGGTGCGCGACCACACTAAAAATATCTCTAAAGACGAGCATGTAAAACCGCTTGATCAGGCTACCACTACTAAAGAACATAGTTTTGGTACCCCAAACGGCATGCAGCCTACCACTTCTAATATTGCCGCGGCCCGTGATGCCGGTGCTACAGGCAGCGGCTCGGCTGATATGAGCAGTCTAGTGAGCCAGTTGGGTAAAACCACGGCCCAAGCCCCTACCGGGCAGGCATTGCGAGGTATAGAAAAGACGCCTGCCATTCAGCCGCACGAGCTGACCGACCGACGCACCTCACACACTTCATCGCACATCAATAAAGACGGCTCCATTACCGAAAAGAAGTTTTTTGAGTCGCAGTATTACCAAAAAGATGGCGAATGGGTTGATATTGATAGCAGCTTGGTCGAGGATACTAACGCTGGCGACGCCAGTAACGCACTAACAAAGGCTTTTGGTAGGCTGCAGTCTGCAGTTACGTCACCTACTGATTTCACCACCCAACAAAATGATTGGCAGGCACGCTTTTCACCCAGTGACTCCGATGACGGTATGGTGCGTATTAAAAAAGGCGACAGCCAGCTTGGCTATGTACCAGTTAATGCCAAAAAAGTTGCCCCAGTTATTACCACCAAAGATGGCCAGCAAACTGTGCACTACTACGACCTGTGGCCTGGCGTAAATGTTGAATATGTTGTTACTTCCGACGCTGTTAAAGAAAACATTGTGCTCAAAAATAAAGATGCTAGCACAAGCGTCTCATTTAAGGTTGTGGGTGCTACGCTGCAAAAGAATAAAGATGGCTTTGCAGTTAAGGGCGCTCTGGGTGATGACTTCACCGTCGCTAACCCTAACCTAATCTTAAATAACTTTGGTTTTGTAACAGACAACGTCCTAAGCCAGAGCTACCAAAACGGCCAGTTAACCATTGGTGTCAACAAGCAATATTTACAAAAACTACCGGCTAAAGCCTTCCCAGCGGTTATCGACCCTAGTATTTTCTCGGGTAACTTTGGTACGCGTGATGGCGGTAACTATGTGTCACTCAAAAGCGACGGGTACGTATGTTATTCCAACGTTTGTAACCCGTACGCTGGCGCACTCTATGACGCTAACAACGTATTACGCTACTGGCGCAGTGCAGTGTTTACCTCTTACGATCAGTTCCGTGACACCAACAAAATTTTAACCAATGCTACCCTGCACCTGCAGCAGCGCAACAATGCAGGCTTTTGGACTGGCGATTACGACACACACAACTTCCAGGTTGGTCACGCAGTTTGCCGCGACGGTTTTAACTGCCTAGAAAGTGGCACATTTAACGCCTCAGGTAACCTAGGCATGTCTGGCGACATTAATGTAACTAGCATTTACCAGGCCATGATTAGCCGCGGCGACTTTGGCGCGTGGCTTATGTTGGGCGGCGAAGACGGTACCAACCACTCTTTTAAAAACTTTGACCCTGGTACTGGCGGTACTTCTGGCAGCTATGTGTCATTTACCTACGGTGGCCCACCGGCAGCACCAAACATTATTAAGCCGGTTGATAACCAGGTATACACCGATCCGCAGCCTTCTTTTAACGTAAACTCTGTCAGCAACCCTAACGGTAGTACGGCATTACAGTATGAAATTTTAGTCAGCACTGCCCCAGGCGCAACAGGTGCCTTAATTACCTCAGGCAAAAACAATGCCACACAGTGGACGATCCCTGATGGCATTTTGCAAGACGGCTCCACTTACTATGTGCAGGCCCGCAGTTACGACTCGATAACAGACTCATACAGTGGTTGGGGCACCTCAGTTCCGTTCAAGATTGACATGCGCACTGGCAAGGATAGCTCGCAAAGCTACAGCAGCCTGGGTGCTGCTAGCGTAGACCTAGCAACTGGTAATCTTTCTACCGGTGCCGAAAGTCACTCGTCGGCAGCCTTGGGCGGTTCACTTGGCGTAAACCTTAGTTACAATTCCCCACTCCGCTCGCGCAACGGCTTGGTTGGCCAATATTGGAACAACGATAACTACACCGGTAGCCCATCTATCACCCGCGTCGACCAAAATATCGACTTTGACTGGGCTACAGGTTCGCCAATGCGGGGCACTATTGCCATTAATAACTTTACGGTACGTTGGGACGGCTACTTTGTAGCGCCCCAAACCGGTACCTACCAGTTTGGTACGACCTCCGACGATGACTGTAAGATTTGGGTCGATAACCAAGTAGTGCTAGACGACTGGGACTGGTGTGGTGCTGACCGTTATGGCACCAGCATGACGCTTAACGCTGGCCAAATTGTGCCAATCCGCATGGACTTCCGCGAACGCACTGGCTTGGCAATTGCTCAGCTTAAGGTTAAGGGTGTGGTGAGCACCGACGGTATGGTTGTGCCTTCTGAATGGCTGCAAACGGGCGTTCGCCCCATTGGCAACCAGCACGGGTTGACCGGTAACTATTTTGCTCGCCAAGACGGCACTAATACATTCTCGGCTGGCAACCCACAGGTTATGAAGCGCGTTGACCCGTACTTAAGCTTTAACTGGGGCACCGGTGCGCCAGTATCCGGCGGCCCCGAAGACTTTTTGACGCGCTGGACGGGCTACATCACTGCACCAACCACCGGTACCTATACCTTTGGTGCCCGCAGCGACGATGGCACTAAAATTACCGTAGGCACCAACAACACTGTGGTGCAAAACGACTGGGTAGAACATGGCCAGCCAGCTACGCCAACGTGGGGTGGCACCACGTACAACCTTACGGCTAATGTACCTGTGCCGGTAACTATTGAATACTTTGACTTAGGTGGTGCGGCCAACTTTGAATTCTGGATTAAGAGTTCTAGTGTGGCCGAGCAAATTGTACCTACTAGCTGGCTATCGCCAAATGCACAAGTGCTGCCTGACGGCTGGAGCTTGGGTATGAGCGCTGGCGGTAGTGTAAATTACGACCACTTAATGGCTAGCCAAAGCAGCGCTATCTTAAGCGATGCTAGCGGCGCGACTCACGAATATAAGTGGACTGGCTCAGGCTACACTCCACCAACCGGCGAAGACGGTGTGCTGGTTCGCAATGCCGACGGTACCTTCACGCTACAAGATAGTGACGGCCAAACCTATGTGTTTAACATTGATGGCACCATTAGCTCGGTAACTAGCGCCATAGACGACCGCAAACCAGCCGCGTTGCAGTATGAATATTCTAGCCCTGGCGGTGGCCCTGCTCGTCTCACCAAGATTAAAGATGGTGTAGATGCTACACGTACAGCTACGCTGTACTACAGCGGCGACAGCAACTGCACTGTTGCACCAACTGGCTTTGATGCCACCGCTCCATCAGGCATGTTGTGCGCCATGGCCACCAACGACGGCCGCGTAACCAGCTTCTTCTATATAGCTGGCCAGCTGGCTCGTGTGCAAGCACCGGGCAATCAGATGACCGACTACCGTTACGAGCAAGTCAACAACGCTACCGGTGGCCTGGTTGGCTACCGCATGAACGCTATACGCAGTGCCTTGGCTATGGATGCCATTGCTGCCGGCAAGCGTGCTGACGATGCCACCGCTAACAGTCAAGTCGCCTACGATGTACTAGGCCGCGTAACCGGTGTAACACAGCCAGCACCAACTGCCGCCGCGGCTCGCGTACAGAACACGGTTGAATACTTGCCTGGCGCCAAGAGCTACGTAGACTCTAACGGCGCGACCATTCCTGGCTATGCCGGTATGACCAAAGAACACGTAGTGGGTGCCACTGAGCCTAACGGCTTTAGCCGCCGCATCAAGTACGACAGCCTGTTTAGGACGGTCGAAGACACCGACATCGCTAACCTGAGCACTACCACTGAGTGGGACCCTGATAAAGATTTGGTGTACAGCACCACTAACGCCCAAGGCCTCAAGAGCACCACCGTGTACGACGACGAAGATCGTCCGGTGAGCAGCTACGGCGCTGCACCTAAAGACTGGTTTAGCAGTGCTAATCCAAAGCAGCAAACTCCCCTTGCCGCCTACAGCAGCCAAATTGCTCGTAGCGATGTTACCTACGACGGTGGCATCAATGGTCTGTCGGTTAGCTACTCGGCAGCTAGCACCAAGACAGTTAACAACATTCTTACTTGTGACCAAATGCTGCCCAAGGGGCAAATTATGTACTCCCCCGATCGCCGCTTCCAGCTAAACCACCAAAACGACGGCAACGTTGTGTTGTACGGTCCAAACGGAACACTCTGGGCTACAAATACTCTCGGCAACACTAATAACTTAGTAATGCAGTGCGACGGCAATCTGGTGCTGTACGGCAACGGATCGCCAAGCGTACATTGGGCTAGCAACACCGGTGGCGGTGGCAGCCCCAAACTAGTGCTGCAAAACGACGGAAACCTAGTAATGTACAGCAATACCGGCGCTGTTAAATGGGCTACCAACACTGGCGGTTCCGGCCCGGTGACTTACAACGTGAACCTTACGGGTGCACCTTTGCAGCACGCCACTAATATTGCCAGCGACGGCACGATAATTAGAGACTATGGTACTGCATCGCCTGTAAGTGGCTACAGTGGCCTATGGGGTATGCGCATGAGTGGTAAAATGCGCCTGCCACAAACTGGCGCTTACAACTTCCGCATTTACAGTGACGGCGGTGCTCGCATGTGGATCGACGACCAACTAGTCATTAATGACTGGGCCGAAGCTGGCGCCCGCAGCCGCAGCGGTACCTTTACCGAAACCACCGCCAATAAGCCGCACCGTGTCGTGATTGAATACTTCCGCAGCGGTCGCACCACCGACGGTGCTACCTTTAAGCTGTACATGACTGCCCCCGGTGGCAGCGAAACCACCCAAACTGCCAGTTACTTCTCGCCAGACTACAGCCTGCCAACCTCGCTCAAGAGCTATGACAGCACCATTGGTGACACTACCATAAATACTAACTACGGTAGCAACCCAGAACTTGGCATGGCGCAAAGTACTAGTGTAGACCCTACTGGCCTCAACCTTACCGGCAGCGCCAGCTACGAAACCCAAGGCGCAGCAAACAGTTACTTGCGTCAAACCAGCAAGACCGCACCGGGTAATACCAGCAGCAACCCAACATTTACGTACACCTACTACGGTGCTACCGAAACTCGCGACAACCCTTGTACTACCGGCACTACAGAAGCCTTTAAGCAAGCTGGTCTGCTCAAAACCAGCGCCGATGCCAGCCCCAACGGTGGCGCCACTGCTGGCATTACTAGCGAAGTTATTTACGACGACGCTGGCCGCATTGTGGCCAGCCGCACCGGCAGCGAAGCTTGGCAATGTACCAGTTACGACAGCCGTGGTCGCACCAGCGTGGTCAACATTCCAGCCTACAACGGCGAAGCTGCCCGCACCGTAAACAACGACTACGCCGTAGGCGGTGATCCGCTGCAAACTACCACCTGGGACAACAACGGTTGGATCGTAACCTGGGTTGACCTGCTCGGCCGCACCACTAAATACCGTGATGTACATGACGACGAAACCACCACTACCTACGACCAATTTGGCAAGGTAACGCAGCGCGACAGCGCCATAGGTAGCGAAGTATTCACCTACGACACCTACAACCGCTTGAGTACGCAAAAACTAGACGGTGTAACCTACGCAACGGTGGTCTATGACCAATACAGTCGTGTTGACCACGTAGACTACAACAACGCCGGTCAACTAAAGATTACGCCAAGCTACGACACCATGCAGCGCGGCAACGGCCTCACCTACCGCATGGGCGACGGCACCACCACTATTACCGATACCAATACGCTCACCCAGAGTGGCCGTGTAGCCAGCAATACCGTAACGTCTGGCAGCGCATCTTTGGCCGCTAGCTACGGCTACGACAAAGCCGGCCGACTTACGTCAGCAAATATTGGTTCGAACACCTTTGCCTACGGCTACGGCACCCAAAGCTCTACCTGTGGCACCGGCGCTAACATGAACGCTAACAGTGGCAAAAACGGCAACCGCACCTCACAAACCGTTAACGGTGTAACCACCACTTACTGTTACGACTACGCCGACCGCTTAGTAAGCAGCAGCGACCCCAACGCCAATTACACCGAATACGACAGCCATGGCAACATGACCTACATCGGTACTGGTAGCTTGCCACTGCGCATGGGCTACGACAGCAGCGACCGCAACAACGTGTTGGTTAACTTCACGAGCGCTGGCAACGGTAAGGCCAACTACTATACCCGCGACGCAGCCGGCCGCATTGTGTACCGCCAGCAAGACAACATTGCCAACAACGTACACACCCAAGAAGCCGAACTGTACTACGGCTACACCGCCGGTTCCGACGGATCAGCCTTTATCCGCGACGGCAACTGGAACATCGTAGAAAAAACCATGCAGTTACCTGGCGGCGTAATGCTTGCCGTAAAGCCGCAAGAAGCCGTAACCAACAACAAAAAGCAGTACAGTCTGCCAAGTTCACTCGGCCGCACCTTGTTAACAACTAACGCCGTTGGTACTAATACTTCAACCGGTAACGGCCCACTCAGCAGCTTTGCCTACGATCCATTCGGCAACATGATTGCGGGCAGCAACCGCCCAGCCAACACCGTAAACGGCAGCTACGGCTACGCCGGTTCCAACAAAAAACTCACCGAAACCAACCTAGCCCTAGCCCCCATACAAATGGGAGCCCGAGTATACCTCCCAACCATTGGCCGCTTTACCTCCGTAGACCCCGTACCTGGTGGCACAGCTAACGCCTATGTGTATGCCCTAGATCCAATTAACAGTAGCGACTACAGTGGTATGGCTATCAAATGTAATGCCAATGGCTGTACCTTTACAAGTAATGCCCGTGTAGGCCAAAGCAGTAACAACGCTGCCGCCTCACTTCAGCCTGCAGCGAGTGTGCAATATGTTCAGCCGGCCGCAAGCATTACCCGCGTGCAACGAGCTGCATCAATACCATCAAGCACGCGTGCAACAGTGGTTGCAGCCAAGACTATCGCTAAGCCAGCCGCCCCTAAGCCGCGCGACGATTCGACTCGTTTGCCAGTCGCTAGAGTAAACGGCATACCACTGACTCAGATTACGGGGCCACCACTCAAGAGTCCGTATCATAGTGGTGCGGGCCCTGGAAAGGAGTTTGACTACCTCAAAGCAGGTGCTTCTGCGATGGCCTTTTATGAAGGTGGTGTCTTGGCGGCTGGTCTGATCTGTGCTGGTGCTGGCTTAATTACCGGTGGTGCTTCATGTGTTGTTGGCGGTGTAGCCGTCATGACGGTATTACCTTGGGTAGCAGTGGGCGTGGGATTCTACCTTGGTGGCACAGACTCCGAGCTCGGCGATATCTTTGATTGGATGCCGAATGGGTTTACTGCTGGCTTAAAGTAAGATTATGTGTAGAATAATGAATAGTTTATAGAAAGGTTATGCATGGGTCTTATTTTGGTACTTAGTACCGTATCAACTGCTATGGGTTTGATTCATATCATCCAAATTATATGGACGAAGGCAAATAAAGATAAGCTGCTTTCTGCACACAAGCCTGACTCCTTAGTATATGGAATACATGTTACAAACCTCAGTACTAAAAGACTAGTTCTGACGATAATCGGCACGATAATTGCTGCCATAACTTTTGTTGTGTCACTGCAGTCGATAGTCAATACTCATGGAGATTCGGCATCCTCCATATTAGTGCCGTGTTTTGCTTTTTCTGGATTCGTAATACTCGGGGCAATATTCCTTGCCTTGAGTACATTCAGGAAGAACTCATGAACTTTGACAAAAGTGCACCCACGAAGAAAAGTCATAAGAACTTAAATCTGGCAATAACTGCTGTTATTGTTGGACAGATTGTGGCCATTTTGGGTACACACAGGTTTGTGCAGATTGGTCTGGACGCAGATGCCAACCACGTAGCGCCCCAAGCATCACCTACGCTAGTCATTTTTATGCTCTCTGGCTTTGTGGTAGCTAACATTGCTCTTAGCTTTATATTCCGCACCAGCGCTAAGCTGATTACTTCTGGTAAAGACAAGAAACGATCTTTATATCTAGTGTCATGGGGCGCAATATTATCACTCGTTTCATTCATTACCTATCTTGCTGCTCCGATTAGTCTCGCGCTGGCTATTACTGGTATGATACGGTCGCAAAATATAACGGATGCACACCTCAAGACATCCACCAGGGTATTGGGATATGTAACCATTGCAGCGCTTGTCGTAGGACTCATCTCATCATTTAGCGTTAGGTAACTCTTTATATCCTATGCTACCGAACGTTAATATGAGCCTTATGGTCGACGTGTTGTTGGCCTTAGGCGCCCTTG
>CAZBRP010000016.1:0-29984 GCA_964494765.1 uncultured Candidatus Saccharibacteria bacterium | reverse complement strand
TACATATTATTTAGGAAAAAGGGACATTCGTCGGCATGTAGCTGGCGCTATGCATGTCTTAGCGCTTTGCGGTCTGGCCCACTGTACTAGTATATGACAGCTCGAACCGGCTCATCGAGTAAAAGCTTAAGGATACCCAAGCGTGTTCAAGGATGTACGTGCGGGAAAAATAACAAAAAAGCTTATGAGTACTGGCGCTTGCGGCTTGGGTTAATGCGAATTGCTATACTTGCGATCCTATTTATATGCTTTGTCCTATTATGGAAAGACATGGGTCTTCTGGCAGGTCTTGCTGCACTAGTTTTTCTATATTTGTTGCTAGTCAGCTTCAAGCTTGCGCAAGGGCATAGCATAAAGTGTGGTATGCGTTGTGCCGTGCTTTACATACTTGACTTTGCTGGCTCGCCAATGCCATAGACGGTTATAAAGCTTGAAGGCTAATGGCCAATAGTTAGCTGATAGTACGAATAGCCAATTTTAATCATATAGTCAGATTTTAAGGATTTATTTATGAAAACAATTAATGACAAACTATCAAAAGAAAAAGCACAAAAAGAGTTTAAACAATTTGCTATTTTGGGTCTTGTAGCCTCGATCATATCGTTTCTCGTTTTTGTGTGGCTCGGTATTGTGGGCTTAGCATTCTCAGCACGGGCACTCTTGCTTTCAAAGCACGCGGGTAACCAAGAAAATCCCAAATTAAAGCAATACAGGGTCATGGCTGTAGGCGGGCTTATTTTATCTGTTATTGACCTAGCAATGGTCTTGGCATAGATAAACCAGTTTCTAAAAGTACCCGAAGATATTTAAAAACATGATGGGTAGAGAAAGAAATATCATGCCGACTGAACTTCAGGAAATACTTGGCCACAGAGAGGGTATCAAATTTCATCAAAGTACAGATATTGGAGGGGTGTATAAAGACCGAAGTTTCTTTACAGGGACAATCCCAATAAGCAATGACGAGTCTTTTGAATTCAGTATTGTTGTTTATGCAAATTCTGAGTGGGATTTCTTGCACATTAACTTCAGGGATTGTTTATATCAGGATCGCCCAAAAGAGCAGATGCTCCAGATTATGAAAGCTATCCTTGCAGGAAGTGTAAAGAACAAACCAACATTCTTTAGGAAACGATCTCGCTGGGTAGTTTACACGGATGATGGCCAGACGTATTATCCGTATGAATCTAACTAGCGATACAAAGTAATCCAACATATCTTCCTGGATAGGTTACGAACAACCGTAAGCTGAGAAAAGAATCTTAAAGAGTAGCCTAGATAATGAAATAAGGGGAAGTATTTACGGAGGAATCGGAGTCATAGTCATCATCCTTAGTGCAATAACGATATTTGTAGACCTATATGCCACTATATTTGCAATTATATTACTGGCTATATCGTACATAGGCACCATAGTCGGCAATAGCCTAAAGGGGCACTCCCTCTTTTGCAGCATTAGAAAATCTGCTTTGGATGTCCTTGACTTTATTACGCCTGACTTCTTATTTGGAGGAGTCTAGTGCGGGTTAAACATAATGGCTAGGCAACGGAAATAAAATGAAATTCAGAGACGACAGGATAATTAAGGTCGATAAATATACCTTTGAACATGCACGTTTAGTTCAAGGGGCTATGGAATGGAGTTTCTTCACCATATTATCGATTATTGGCCTTATAACTGGTGAAACTAAGCTAGCTATAATAGCTTTAGCCATACTTCTTTTAGCTTTTTTGAGTAGTGTTGCCTACTACATTTTAAAATTGGGTAAGCTTAGTGTGGGGATCAAGGTGGGTGTATTCAGGCTACTATCTGCGGTATCCTCAATGGTCGCCTAGCGACCTCAACGAACAGCAGCGCCGCACGGTATATAACTTTGCGGCGTAATTGGTAAATCGTCGAAGACATTCTGGTATACTCGTATCTATGCTAAATCCAGAACAACAGGTTGAATTCGAGAGGCTAAACGCCTTAGGTCATGGTGCTAAAGATGCGGGTAACCACCAAGGTGCCTTAGAGTTTTTTGGCGTTGCAGATGCGCTTGCAACAGAGGCCGATGACCCCTTAAAGCAACTGCATGCTCGTACGCCTTTGGCGCGTGCCTTGTGGAGCTTGGGCCAATACGACGAGGCCGCGGCTAAAATGGCCGAGGTAAAGCACGGGGCCGAAAGCCTTGGCCTTGTTGATGAAAAAGGTATTGCGCAGTCTAATATTGGCCGCCTTGCAGCGGTTAAGACGGTTAAAACAGTACCGGTAGAACAGCAGCGAGATACGCTGCTGACGGAGGCTGTGCCGCATTTTACCGAGGCCCGCAAAACGCTTGCTGGCCACTCCCACCATTACTTTACCTATGCTAATGCCCATCATGGTTCTTTGGTGACGGCTTTGGCCCGAAAACGGTGGCAGTCTGTCCGATTATTGGCGAGCGGCCTTGCGGTGGCCTTTAGGCAATCACCAGATTACGACATTGGTAAGCGCACCTACCAGGTAAACAAAAAGGGTCTGGGCCAGATGGCTGTGGCGGTTGCGTTGTTGCCGCTTGGGGACCGTACGCCCGTGCTGGCGCGCTATGCTCGCGATAATCTGGCGCGTTAAGCAAACACTCAGCTCTTTGGATACACTAAAACAGCGCCTGGGCATGGCGCTGTTTTAGTGTTTTTTAGGAGTTTTATAAGGGAGTTTGTAGTGGTCTAGTTGCTAGCTTGCGTGGTAGCTTCTTGGTTGGCGGCTTTCATGTCGCCAGGGCCTGCAGGACCGCCGTGGCCCATATGGCCGTGCATCATGATGTAGCGGAGGTACTCGGTGGGAATGCTATTTTGCTTGGCCCAGGCCTCTAGGTCTGTGCGTTTTTGCTCCATAGCGGCTTTGCGCTCGGTGTCGCTTTTGTCTTTCATGGTATCTCGGTCGGATTCCATGGCTGCTTTAACTTCTTTTTGCTTGGCTAGGATTAGCGACTTTTGGGTTTCGGTAAGCTTGCCGTCTTTAACGGCTTGGGTTAGGTCTTCTTCGACTTTCTTTTGATGCTCGGCTTCGTGGTCGGTTCTGTCGGCGTCGAACACGGCCTTAACTTCATCTTTGTTTAAGTTAAATTTGGTGGCAATTTTGTTTACTAGGCTGGACTCACCAGTGTCGTTGCTGGCAGCTGACGCCACACCAACCCCGGCAATACTTGCTAGGCTAATTGAGGTGACTGCACCTGCAACCAGTAGTGTTTTCTTAATTGGCATACGTATACTCCTTTGTCTGTTATCTTAGGTGATAACCTTTTTAGAATAATCGCCAAACTTGAAAGGTTGCTGAGAATGTGGGATGGCTGTTGCAAACAGGGCAACTCTTGCTACAATGCCGCCCGTGTTGGGCATATTTTGTACTAGATTACCGCGCATAGCTATTGTTATATGCGCCGCCGCATCGTTTATGGTGGCCGTTGTGTTGTCGCAAGCTTGGCGCGTGCACGATTTTTGGTGGTTGTTGAGTGCGGCCCCTTTGCTTGTGGTGGGTTGGCGCAGGCAGAGCTGGGTATTTTTAGCCGGCATAGTGTGCTTTTTTATGGTGGCAGGTTTACTACGTGGCACCCAATATATGGACAAGAAACAGCTGTACACGCAGCTGCAAAAGCAAAAGGTTGTGTTGATTGCCCGGGCTAATACCGATGCGGTATATGGCACAAAACACCAGCTAACTTTTGAAGTGCGCGATGCGCGCCTGGCTGATGGCCGTGCGTTGGTTGGCCTACTGCAGATTAGTGGCTTTGGAGAATCCATGGTGTACAAGGGCGATTGGTTGCGCATAGAGGGTACGCTGCTAGCCAGCAGAGGCAACGCTAGCGGGCGAATGAGCTTTGCGTCGCTGCAAGTTATTACCAGGGGCAGCTCGGTGATTGATGACGTACGCCGCCGGTTTGCGGCGGGTATACAGTCAGCGCTGCCGGAGCCTGCTGCTTCGTTTGGCATGGGTTTGCTGGTGGGCCAGCGCAATACGCTGCCGCAGGACACAACCGAGCAGCTCCAAAAGGTGGGGCTAACGCATATTATTGCTGTTTCTGGCTACAATTTAACAATTATTATGCAGGCCATGGGCAGGCTTATGAAGCGGCGATCTAAATTCCAGTACATGTTTTGTAGCGTGACGCTGGTGGTAGTGTTTTTGCTGCTTACTGGCCAAAGCCCGTCGATAGTGCGCGCCAGTGTGGTGTGTGGCTTGGGGTTGTGGGCCTGGTGGTATGGCCGAGTGATTAATCCTTTAGTGCTGTTATGTACGGCTGCCGCACTAACCGTTGCCGGCAACCCACTGTATATGTGGGGTAATGTGAGCTGGATGCTGTCTTTTTTGGCTTTCTTTGGGGTGTTGGTGGTGTCGCCACTGGTAACGCGGCGCTGGTTTAGCCGCAAACCGCCCGGGTTGATTGGCGCAATGGTATTAGAGAGTTTATGCGCCGAAGTTATGACCTTGCCTTATGTGCTGTATATTTTTGGCACGGTATCAACAGTTTCTACTTTGGCCAATGTGTTGGTAGCGGCATTTGTGCCCTTGGCAATGCTGTGTAGCCTTGTTGCTGGCTTGGCGGGTATGGCATTTTCGGTGCTGGCTGGATGGGTTGCATGGCCGGCAACTTGGGTGCTGACCTATATGTTAGATATGGTGCAGCTGCTAAGCACGGTGCCACATGCTTTTATAGAGCATATTGGCTTTTCGCTGTGGATGTTAGTGGCCAGCTATGCGCTTGTTGGTGCCTTGCTGTTGATTTCCTGGCACAAGAGCCGCCAAAATGGTATAATAACAGATAATACAGCAAGCAATAGTAAGGAGTGATGAACTATGTCAGGACATTCCAAATGGTCAACAATTAAGCGTGAAAAAGGTGCTAAAGACGCTGCTCGCGGTGCTTTATTCACTAAGCTCGGCAACGCCATTGCCTTGGCTGCCCGTGGCGGTGCTGACCCTTCTATGAACTTCTCGCTGCGCTTGGCGATTGATAAAGCCAAGGCAGCAAACATGCCCGTGGCCAATATTCAGCGATCAATTGACCGTGGTTCGGGCAAGCTTGGCGGCGATCAGATCCAGGAAGTTATGTACGAAGGCTATGGCCCGGGCGGCGTAGCTATTTTGGTTGAGTGCGCCACCGACAACTTAAACCGTACCTACCCAGAGGTAAAACTGGCCTTTTCTAAGCACGGTGGCAACATTGCCGAAAAGGGTGCTGTGGCTTTTCAGTTTGACCGTAAGGGCGTAATTAGGGTAAACGGCTCGGGCGATGAGCTTATGATGCAAGTGCTGGAAGCTGGTGCCGAGGATATGCAAGATGAGGGCCAGGAATCGGTTGTATACACCGACCCTAAGGAACTAGCTAAAGTACGCGAAGCACTGCAGGCAGCAGGCATTGAGGTTTTAGAGGCAGAATTGGCCTTTATTCCAAATAACACGGTTGAAGTTAACGACGAAGCAACGGCCGGCAAGATTATGCGCCTTATGGACGCGCTTGAGGCTTCTGACGACGTAACAAACACCTACGTTAACTTTGATATCGACGAGAGCTTACTCGGCTAATCGGGCAGAGTAATTGCATTTTGCAGCTTGCATTGGGCGATAATTGCCTTAGCGACCCTCTTGGAAACAAGGGGGTCTTTTTGGTGCAAAGATAGCTCGGCGGTGCCAAAATTAACCCCAATTTGCAGGTAGTTGTGGCTGCCAAGCATGAACTCTTTTTCGGTGGCTAACACTTTGGCGTGCAAAAACGGCAGATTGGCCGGTAGCTCGTAGGTAAACAAACTGTGTGGCCGGCTTATTTTAGCTAGATGTTTTAGTGACTGCTGAGCGAGGTAGTTAACGCCCTTAAACTGCCCGTAATTATTAAAGATGGAGTATACTTTTACGCCGCGCTTAATGGCTTTAGCTAGGTGTTTTGCGGCTCTATCTGGCAAAAATTGCGTAGTGAGCACAATCCACTCTTGGGCATCGTCGATTACCTGCAGCGCGGTATCCATAATGTGGGATTGGCGCTTTATGCCGCTATCTAAAATAAGTGTGGCGCTATTGGATACGGCAAACGTTTGGTCTTTGCGGCCTAGTGCGGCCTTAGTAAAGGGGTGTTCGGCAATGTGCAGCATTTGCTGGTATAGCCAATCGGCAGTGGGCTTATCGCGCCAGCCTAGCATAAGGTCTAGCTGTTCTACCTCATGCAAATTGCAGCCACCAATGTATAGGTAATCATCGACAATGGTAGTTTTAATGTGTGAACGGCCGGCAAAAGGATTACTAAAAGCGCGGTCCGGCATGTTGGTAACAACGCAGTGCACGCCTGCTTTACGCAGGTAGGCTAGCATATCCACATGCAGCTGTTCATTGGGCTTGGGGTTTTTAGGCAGCTGTTTGCGTGCCCACAGCGAACCTAGCTGGCCTTTACGGTCATCGATAAGGTAGTCGTAGGCATCAACAAGTAACGAGGTACGAGCGCCCCGCTGGGCGGCATTGGCTAGCGCTTGAATGACTGGTATAATCTCTGGCTCATCGGGCCGAATGCCCATGCTGGCTACCAGTACGCGGCTGCCGGAAGTTGCATCATTAATGCGCTTACAGATGTCGATAAAATATTCGCGGCGGGAGTATATCTGTTGATCAGTGGTGGTGTTCGCCATATTCCTATTCTATACTACCAACATGAGAATCATTGGAATCGACCCAGGAACAGGCATTTTGGGCTTTGGGGTTATTGAATTAGTCAAAAACAAGCCAATTCTGGTGGACGCTGGGGTTATTCGCACCCCCGTTAAAGAAGACGATGCCGTGCGCCTAGAGACGATTTATGATGAATTAACGGATATCATTGCTTCTACAAAGCCAGAGGCGATGTCGGTAGAAAAACTGTTTTTTGCCAAAAACGTTACCACCGCTATGACAGTGGCTCAGGCCCGCGGCGTAGTGCTGCTGTGTGGCATGCAGGCACGCCTAAAACTGTTTGAATACACGCCAATGCAAATTAAGCAGGCGGTTACCGGCTATGGCAAAGCCGACAAAAAACAGATGCAGGAAATGGTGCGTATTCACTTGGGTTTAACTGAAGTGCCTAAGCCCGACGACTGTGCCGATGCCTTAGCGGCGGCTTTGACCTATGCTGCGGTTGCGCGGCTAACCTAAATAGTGATGTAAATTACTCCTGCGTGGTGCCGTTTACGCCCGGAGTTGTGTCATACTAGCAACATGATTGCGACACTTACAGGCATTGTTGCCGAAAAAATTTCAGATGTAGTCGTATTAGACGTTAATGGTGTGGGCTATGGCTTGCTTGTGGCGAGCGAAGACTTTGGCAGCTTGCATGTTGGTGACAAAGCCAAAGTATATGTGTACGAGCACGTGAGGGAACAGGCCTATGATCTATTCGGCTTTGTTCGGTTAGAGACCAAACAGCTTTTTGAGCAGCTTTTAGGCGTAAATGGTGTTGGCCCCAAGATGGCTTTGAGCGTATTAAGCACCGGCACAGCCAGTGAAGTGCGTAGTGCCATTGCCGGAGGTGACCTCAAGTTTATCCAGGCTGCCCAGGGCGTAGGTAAGCGTGTTGCCGAGCGTATCGTGGTTGACCTTAAAGACAAGGTTGGCTTGGCGAGCGTAGACTTAGCCGCCAGCGGTATGCTGCAGTCCGATAACTTCTTAAAGCAAGATGAAGCCGTGGAAGCCTTAATGGCCTTAGGCTATTCTGCACAAGATGCAGCTACGGCCCTGCAGTCTATTGACGCTGCGTTGCCAAGCGAAGAGCGTATTAAGCGCGCCTTAAGTGGCAATTTTTAGCGCTATCGACTAGAATAGCCTAAATAGCTAATACCTTACGGAGTTTTTATGCCAGAGCAAGGCCCCGGATCGGCTGAGGCGCCGAACCATAATTCACAATTGTGGATACCACTTTTTGAAGATTTTTATGATGTAGCGAGTAGCGGCTCGATGACCTTTCAGGAGTTTACTGTTGAGGCTACTAAGAAGCTTTTTGACATGGTCCGCGAGGGCTATGCACCCGATCTTGGTGTAGTTCAAGACCGATTTTATACGACGCAGTATGATGTGCAACTAACTGCTGTTAGGCCTTTGGGCATGGCGCACGTATTAGGGCTTCCAAACCCCGATCGTCTTGTTATACGAAACCCTCTTGGAGACGACCCTAAGAGATATGGGTTAGCAATAAGTACCCTAGACCGAAATGCAACAAGCTTGGACTACTTAGGACGCCTTCGTGAAAATCATCAACGCAATGTGAAAAATTTGCGTGAAGATACGGGTATATTTGATAGTAAATAAACTTAACCTGTCCCGGTAGGGGTAAGCAGCGTATACTGTAAACAGATATGGCCATAGAACGAATTGTAAACACGGCACTGCCGGACGATGACGACAAGCAACAGCAAGAGGAGGAGTTTGAAAACACGCTCCGCCCCAAGGATTTTGCTAATTACGTTGGCCAAAAGCGCTTAAAGCAAAACTTGCAGTTGGCAATTTCTGCTGCCAAAAAACGTGGCGAACCTTTGGATCACATTTTGCTGTATGGGCCACCTGGATTAGGCAAGACAACTATGGCCAGTGTTATTGCGCACGAAATGGGCGCCCAGATTAAAATTACTAGCGGCCCGGCAATTGACCGAGCTGGTGACTTGGCAAGCTTGCTCACTAATTTACAAGATGGTGATATGCTATTTATTGATGAAATCCATCGCTTAAACCGTAGCGTCGAAGAAGTGCTGTATTCGGCAATGGAAGACTACAAATTGGATATTATGATTGGCAAGGGGCCAAGTGCTCGTAGTTTACGGCTCGATTTACCCAAATTTACGCTTATTGGTGCTACCACGCGGACGGGGGCATTAGCGGCACCACTGCGCGACCGCTTTGGTATGCTGCACCGCCTAGAATTTTACACGCATGATGAAATCCAGCAGGTTATTGAGCGAGCAGCTGATATTTTGAATATCAAAATTCAACCTAAAGCGGCTGCCGACCTTGCAACCCGTGCCCGTTTAACGCCGCGCATTGCCAATCGCTTGCTAAAGCGCGTGCGCGATTATGCTGACGTAAACGGCGACGGCATAATTGATACTGACATCAGCCGCCAGGCGCTTGAACTACTTGAAGTTGATGAGCTGGGCCTTGACCCGGCAGACCGCATGCTGTTAATCGCCATTATTGATAACTACAAAGGTGGCCCGGTGGGCGTAGAAACATTGGCTGCACTAACCGCCGAAGAGCGTAGCACCATTGAAGATTTTTATGAGCCTTACCTGATGCAGATTGGCCTATTAGAGCGCACACCGCGTGGCCGAAAAGTTACTCACAAAACGTACCAACACCTTGGACGCCAGCCTTTATCTGACGATTAGGCCTATATTTGGTATAATGAGACAGATATGACATCTGATCCTCGTAATCCTAAGAAAAAGAGCGCCATTAACCACCCTATGGTGGTACTACAGCCAGGTGAGCGCATAGTTGCCGAAATTAAGCGCCACCCTTTTGGCATTTTAAGCGTGTATGGCGCAGCTTTGGTTGCACTTATCATTGCTGGTGCGCTTGCTGTGGCCGCGCCGTCATACTTTGACTCGTATGCTTTTGATGGCAATGCTGCTACCTATGTGGCTGCAGCAGTTATCTTATTTATGGTGCTTATGGGTCTGATTTTGGTTGTTGCCACCATTGTGTACTGGCAAAACCGTTGGATTGTTACCGACGACAGCGTTACGCAGATTAGCCAGGATAGCTTGTTTGGCCGCCGCGTGAGCCAGTTATCAATGGAGAACCTCGAAGATGTTACGGTTGACCAGCATGGTATTTTTCCAACGCTGTTCAATTACGGTACACTTAAGGCCGAAACAGCAGGTGAACACTCTAAGTTTACTTTTCCATACTGCCCACAGCCTAACAAATACGCTCGCTTGATTTTGGAAGTGCACGAAACGTTCTTGCACCAGCGCCGCCACCAACCACAAGCTGTAAATCCTGTAACACCTATCAACGGCCCGCACACCAACCAGCCTTATGCTCAGCAGTTTACGGCGCAGCAACAACCATCGCAGCAGCAGGGCATGCCAGGGCAGGCTCAGCACCAGTGGCAGCAGCCACAGCAGCAGGTGTATCAAGACCCGCGTCAGGTTGCCCAGCAAGCATCGCCTCAATACCAGCAGCCACAGCAGCAGGACTCACGAAATACAACCTTGCCACCTCCATTGCAGTAATAGTCTTTGTGAGCGGTTTGTTTTATGAGCTGCCAGCGCTTTAAAGATCGTACTTGCCTCTATAGGCAATGCTAAGCGCGAGCGCTGAGGCGGCATCTGCGCTTGTGATTTTACTAGCAGGCGGCATGTCGGGTATTGCCAAGGGGTCGCCTGCTTCTTTTGCCTTGTCACGAATTGTTTCCGTAAAGCGTTCTCGCACAGTCAAGCCCACGGCCGTGATGAACTGCCGTTTTGGCGGGATGATGCCTTGGCAGGCACCTGTACCTTTTTGGGCAAGGTAGTTTTTGTGTGCAGCTTGTGCATAGTCGATTGAATAGTGTTTGCTGGGCCAATGATGCCGAGCCACAAATAGCGGTGCCGGATGGGGGCTGTTTGCCGCAATTGCAAAATCTTGAGCACTCCAAAATGGCAGCTTTGCGCCAAAGGCTAGCTTGCCAAGATGTGAGAATGCATAAGGATACCATACGCTACTCTCCCAACATCCTGCCTTAAACAGGGCTCGATGCAAGGCTTGTATCCCAATCGCCGTAAACTCGGCGGCGGTTGCCGTGGCATTGCTAAATGACTGCTGTACATCGAGCGGCTTTTGAGAGGTAAGTAGGAGCCTGCGATCGTATCTACTGAGCTTGCGTCCATCGAGTTCTGTTATTTCTAGCTTTGCTGCGGCCGTAGGGTCGAGCTCACGCCAGTTTTTACCCAGCCGATGATCTAAGGTTTGTGCTGAAAAATCACGCACGCGTTGTGAGACATCCCGAAATGTTCCTGCAAGATCTTGTTGCTTTGTATAGCCTAGTGTACAGAAAGCGAGCGATGCAAACGCCCTAAGCTTTCGATCGGCGTAACGTACAAATTTGCCACGCTCGTTGTTATGGATTCGACCGCGGCTTAACTCAGCAGTGAAGACGGCTGGATGATGTACTTTGCTTCTATATTCCGGCGGTTGCTCGTTATACAAGACATTCCCAACTGTTTGCGTCATAAGTGGCTCAATAATAAGATGGCCAAGCCCTTGAAGCATAGCCCGACGAATAGCCTCTTCGGATAGTCGCAAGGCATCGTAATATCGTGCTGGATCATTGGCTGCAGTAGGATCGCCATAGGCCTCAAGCGTTAGTTGTCTTATATCTGGCCTGGTGCGCTCAACCACATCACTGACTAATCCTGAATAGTCAGAAGTTGTGCTGGTAATTTGGTCTTGGAATTCCTCTAATGTAGCCATTTATATAGGCCCAGGCGAGAGTACTCTGATTACAGCTATTGCTTAGTTAAGGCTTCCCTTAACGTATTTGCCACCGCCTTCGAGCATGGCCGTTAAGGTGTACTGGGCGCAGATTACTTTATCGTTGTCACAGCTAGTACCATCTGGGCCAATGGGCTGGTATGAGTAGCAATCGGTGGCTGGCTCGTTGGCGATTACTGCTTTGCCGTCGGTTGAGCAGGCGGTATTTTTATCACTCCAATGAGGATCTTCTAGGGATTTAGACTGGAAGTCTTTAAGATTGGCTTGGCGCCATGCGGCATCATTGAGGTTTGCATAGGTTGGGTAGCGGCTATATTGCGCGTAGTAGGTCTCTAGCTGGCTTTGTAGGCCGTCGATAGCTACTTGGCGGTTGCCGTTGCGATTTTTAGCTTGGACGCCGCTGTAGGTGGTAATAACAAGTGTGGAGAGGATACCGATAATAACAACGACTACCAAAAGTTCAATAATTGTGAAGCCTGATGTGTGTTTGCGTATATTCATAATCTATATCCTGATTATAGCTGGTACGTGCCGGCGGTCAAGCAGATGCTGGGCGCCTACAGATTATTTAAGCGCACTAACGCTGGCTACTTGCAGTACATCTTGCAGACTTACTCGCCCGCGAAGCCCTTTAATAATGCCGTCGAGGGCAAGCGGAATGAATCCATCTTCTTTAATGGCACGAGATTGTAGGTCTACGGCGGTGGTTTCGGGTCGTAACAAGGATTTTTGAACACCTTCGGTTATAGAAAGTACTTCCGTTAGGGCAACGCGGCCTTTGTAGCCGGTGTGATTACAGACTTCACAGCCTTCGCGGTGTGGCACCCAGACGTGAGTAATAGATTTAGTGGTGGTGCTTGGTCGACTATCGCTGCCAATGTCTTGAGCGATTGCTTCGGTTTCGAGTTCATGAATTCGTTTAAAAGCTGCTGCACCGGTAATGCCAAAGGCTTGTTGCATATGCTGGAGCTGCTCGGCGGTAATTGCTCGGCGCTCGCGGCAATGCTCGCAAAGTTTGCGTACTAAGCGTTGTGCAGTAACAACGCGTGTGCTGGTGGCGGTAAGGTAGGTTGGAATTTGCAGGGCACGTAAATGCAGCAGGGCGCTTGCCGCTGAGTCACTGTGTAAACCGGCAACAAGCAAGTGGCCGGTCATGGCGCTTTCTATGGCTAACTCGGCAGTAGCTTTGTCGGTAAGGTTGCCTACTAACAGGGCATTGGGGTCCTGGTGGAGTGCCGCCTGTAAGCCTTTGTGCATAGTGAGACCGTTACGCAAACTAATAGCTGTTTGACTGGCGTGCGGAATACGATATTCGATGCTTTCTTCGATGGTAGCAATGTTAAGCCCTGGGTTGTTGAGGGCGGCTAGCATACTGGCTTGGGTTGTGGGACGACCGTGATGTTTTGGTGCACTCACGATGATCATGCCGTGGCCACGAGCCAGAGCGTTTTGGACAGTGGTGAGGTTTTTGCCCCAGAAACCGATTTGTTTTAAAACGATTGGAACGCGAGCTTCGGTGGTAAGGTGTAGTACTACCTTTTCGCCACCATATACCGGCATTGTAGTAAGGCGAATATCAAAAGTTTGATCCTGAATGCTCGTTTGAAAATTACCTTGCTGCGGCGTGTGAGTTTCGTTGACGTCTAATGAGGCTAGTGTTTTAAATTGAGCAATGATTGCTTCTAGCGCCTTGCGAGGAATTTTATGGGCACTACGCAAGCTGCCATCTACGCGGTAGCGAACAAGCACGTACTCATCGTGTGGCTCAACGTGAATGTCACTGGCCTGCCATTTTGCGCCATGCTCTAACAGGAGCTGGACCGTTTGAGTAACCTGCTCTGGGGTGAATTTTTCGGCACTGCCTAAAAGGCGGCCAATAAACGAATCTTTCCCATCCATTTGCATACATTATATATAAAACCATAACCAATGTAAGTAGTTTTCGTAGTTAAAGTTTGGCCAAAGATGTGGAAAATATAATAGCTTGCAGCTTTAGGCAGCTTAGGCTACCATGTGCTCCCGGCAAAATAGGGATAATTTGACATCAAATTGATATTGGTATTCTGCTATACTGCATAAGAGATAATTCTGATTTTGCCGGGTGGGGCGAAACTAAACTTGGAGGGTAACCATGGCAGACACTAAATCTGAAGATAAGAAAGAAACAAAAAAGACTGACGCAAAGACAGCTGCGCAGCTAGAAGGCAAGAGCAAGGCTTTGGGCCTTGCGATGGAATCTATTGAAAAGCAGTTTGGTAAGGGCGCAATTATGACCCTTGGTACGGCTCAGGTGCAAAAGGTAGATACCTATCGAACTGGTAGCATTTCTTTGGACTTGGCACTTGGCGGTGGTATTCCACGCGGCCGTGTTATCGAAATTTATGGCCCAGAAAGCTCTGGTAAGACTACTTTAACGCTGCACGCAATTGCAGAAGTGCAAAAAACTGGCGGTACGGCAGCATTTATTGACGCCGAGCACGCGCTTGACCCAACCTATGCTAAGCGTATTGGCGTAGATGTTGAAAACCTCTTGCTTAGCCAGCCAGACAACGGTGAGCAAGCTTTGGAAATTGTTGAGACACTAGTGCGCTCTAACGCTGTAGATTTGATTGTTGTTGACTCTGTAGCTGCATTGGTGCCACGTGCCGAAATCGAAGGTGACATGGGTGACTCATTACCAGGTTTGCAGGCTCGCTTAATGAGCCAGGCCTTGCGTAAGCTAACTGGTGTTATCAACAAGTCTAAGGCAACGGTTATCTTTATTAACCAGATTCGCATGAAGATTGGTGTAATGTTTGGTAACCCAGAAACTACTACTGGCGGTAACGCCCTAAAGTTCTATGCTTCTGTCCGTATGGATATTCGCCGTTCGTCACAGATTAAACAGGCTGACGCAGTTATCGGTAACCGCACACGCGTGAAGGTAGTGAAGAATAAGATTGCTCCGCCATTCCGCGAAGCTGAATTCGATATTATGTACAACGAAGGTATTTCACGCGCTGGCGACATTTTGGACTTGGCAGTTATTCACAATATTGTGGAGAAGTCTGGTGCTTGGTTTGCTTACGGTGGTCAAAAGATTGGCCAGGGCCGTGAAGCCGCCAAAACTCACCTTAAGGAAAACCCTGAGGTAATGGAAGAAATTGCCGAAAAGGTTCGCGTAGCTGCTACTAAAGAATAAGCTGGTACGCAAGGGGTAGCCTGTGAAGATTACGAGTATAAAGCAGCAGGTTAAGCGGCCAGATAGGTATTCTATTTATGTGGACGGTAGCTTCTCATTTGGCTTAAGCGAAGCAGCCTTATTGTCGAGTGGTTTAGCGTCGGGTCAAGAACTCGACGCTAAACAGCTGGCCGCCCTTAAAGATACGGCCGCCCAAGATAAAGTGTACGGTAACGCGCTGCGCTATGTTGCTATGCGCCCCCGCAGTGAGTGGGAGCTACTAACCTATATGCAACGCAAAAAAGTAGATGAACCGCAGGCCGAGCAGGTTATGCAAAGATTGCGTGACCTAGACTTGCTAAACGACCGAGCTTTTGCAGAAAGCTGGGTTAATAGCAGGCGATTACTCAAGGCTACAAGTAAGCGCAAACTCCAACAGGAATTACAGCAAAAACGGGTTAGTCAGCAGATAATTGAGAGCGTGTTACAGGCCGATGCGGCAGATGAACGCACAGTGCTCCTGGAATTAATTACCAAAAAACATGCCAGGTATCCGGATAGGGCCAAGTTTATGCAGTATTTGGCACGCCAAGGTTTTGGCTATGAGGACATTAAAGCTGCTTTGAGCACGTTTGAATCAGAAAACTAAGCCATAGCCCGGGCGTTTGCCGGAACTTTAGCCTCAAGGTCGTTTACAACGATTTCTTTATCGTTTATTTCCACAATTTGTGTGCGGTCAATGCCTAAGTTGCCGCCAGAGAAATTCTTGAGTATCGACTGAGTGACGTACAGTTTTTGTATAAACATGCTGGGCACCTCGGTGGCGTAATCTTCAATTTTGCCAAGCTTTTCTTTGGAAGTTGTGCGAACCGTTTTGCCAATAAGTTCAAAATCGAGTGATAGCACGGTTTGTAGGCGTACTAAATCTTTAGCTTCTGCTAATACGTCGTGGTCATTAATAACAAAACCTTGCGGCAGAGCATCACGAATGTCTTGGGGGAGCAAAATAAGCTCTTTACGGTCTATGTTATCTTGGCAATAAAATCCCTCAACCTTAAGATTGTGAGGGTTAATAATCGGTCGAATGAGTGTGGCAACTTCGGTGCCGGTCCTAAGGCTCAGAATCGGTTGGTTCATGAGCATATTACTAAGCTGGAGCATATTTTTAGTATACCCCTAACTTAAGCATGGTGCACAATTTTATAGAGAGATTACTGGGAGTTACAAAAATAAAAAATGTACTTGTAAATAGGGGCAGCTATCCATACAATCCGCGGCGTGAAGATATTACAGTACAGCCACAGGATGCTTCTTATTATTACCATAATGCTTTGCGGAGGATCGCCCAGTGTATACGCCCAATCTATTAATACAACTAATTCATCTAATACGACGGGCTACGCTCCAATAGTTATATCCGAGGTTTTACCCGGTAATACAGATAGTGCCTCGCAGGAGTTTATAGAGCTCTATAATCAGTCAACACAGTCTATCGATTTGCACAAAGACACGTGGCAACTACAAATCGCCACATCAACAGCCACGGATTGGACGCGGGCAAAAACAGTTAACCTAACGGGTATATTTTACCCTGGCACCTATATGTTGCTTTCTAGCAGCTATATCGCTGCCGGCCAGACTGAACCTTACCTTAACAACTACGCTTCGGCTCATTTTTCGAGTGGTATGACCGGCGCATCAGGCCATGTACGACTTATTAATAAGGTATCTTTGGCAACTACTCAGCCCGCAATTAGTGCTGTGGAGTGGTCAACACGTAAAGATTCGGGCGAGGCTACGTCGCCCGCTATTGCGCCTTTTTCGTCACTTAGCCTTGCGGATGCCTTGCAAGCGGGCGCCAGTATTAAGCGCAGGCTACACGCCACATCGCACCAGTTTGTACAAACGCTTGCGCTGACTGCTCAAGATACAAGTGCTGGCCAAAATCAGACTAGCGATTTATTGCAATCAACTTGCCCCAGCCCTACGGCAAATAACACCAGTGCATATCAGGTAACGGCAGAACAGGGGCCAATTGCAACTGATATTGATAACGACAATCAATCTTGTATAGAGCAAGATGAACAAGAAACGACCCCCGACGTTTTGTTGCCAGACAACCAACAAGGCCAGCCCGAAGTGCAAAATGAGGGTTTGGCTTCACCGCAAATTACCGAGTTGTTACCCAATCCGGCCAGCCCGGCTACAGACGGCGAAGATGAATTTATAGAGCTTTATAACCCTAATCAAGGCTCGTTTGACTTGTCTGGCTATACATTAGAAGTTATGAGTACTAGCATCAAGCAATATGTTATCCCCGAAGGTACAGCCATTGCGGCCCTAGGTTATATTACATTTATGTCATCGCAAACTCATTTGAGTCTTCCTAACACTAGTGCGCAGGTAGTGCTCCGTAGCCCGGGTAAACAAGGGCTAAGCCAGTCGGATATTTACAGCACAGCTAAAGAGGGACAGTCTTGGGCTTATATAGATGGTGTATGGCAGTGGACGCTACGGCAGACTCCCGGCACAGCAAATATACGTAGCCAGCCCATTGCCGCGACTGCAGCCAAGGTAAGCACCGCGGTGGCTACATCAAAAGCAAAAGTAGCGGCTAAGACTGCCGCCACAAAGGCAAAAGCCACCACAAAGTCGGCAAAATCAAAGAGCACTAAGGCCACCAAGGCTGATGTGAGCAAGGCGCAAACAGTTGCTAAGGTGACTACCATGTCGCCGCTTCACCCAGTGGTGCTTGCAGTGGTCGGGGGTTTCGCGATACTATACGGGGCATATGAGTACCGTGGTGACGTGGCAAATAAAATCCACCAGTTCCGAACAAACCGAGCAAATCGCCGAGCAAATCGGTAGTGCTTTGCGTGGAGGCGAAGTCATCGAACTTATTAGCGACCTTGGTGGCGGTAAAACAACGTTTACGCGTGGTTTAGCCCGGGGTTTTGGAAGTACGGACCGAGTAGCTAGCCCTACCTTTACGATTAGTAAGGTATATAAAGATAACAAAGGCCGCGAGATGCACCACTTTGACTTTTACCGATTGCCCGAGGCAGGGCTGATTGCAGCTGAGTTGGCAGATGTACTGGGCGACCCTTCGGTTATAATTGTTGTTGAATGGGCTGGCATTGTGCAAGATGTGCTGCCCCAGGAACGGCTTACTATTACGCTCGAGAAGACTCCCGAGGACCAGCGCATTATTTCGCTCAGCGCGTCCCAGTCGCTCGCATATTTAGTAGAGGAGGCGCAGAAATAATGCTTATTTTGACAATCCGTACCGACAACCCCGAAGCTGAAGTTGGTTTATATGACGGCGAAAAACAGCTTGATTACCAAAAATGGATGGCACATCGCCAACTTTCTGATACGCTTCATCATAAGATAGAAGATCTTTTAACGGCACATGGCAAAACATGGCAGGATGTTGCCGGCATTGTCGCCTTTGAGGGGCCAGGGAGTTTTACGGGTCTACGCATTGGCCTAACCGTAGCTAATGCCCTAAGTTACGGCATCGAGATACCTGTTGTTGCCACAAAAGGTGACAATTGGATTACGCAAGGTATTCATCGTTTACAAGCTGGCGAACAAGACGAAATTGCATTGCCGTACTACGGAAAAGACGCAAATATTACCACACCTCGTAAGTAGCTAATTATTGCTGCCCACTTTTTTAATTGACCGTAGTTAATCTGCCGGCGTATAGTTAAGATGGATTAGTCTTATTTTCGACAACAAATCCAAAAACCATTGATATAAATTACTAATACGTCAGATTGACTCTTGAGCTCCGTGAAGTAGAATGTCGCAGATTAGGCTAGTGAAGTGATAGCGATTGCCACTGTAGACATTGGGGGATGACGGACTCAGGTTACGAAAGGAAGGGCTGAATACATGGACCCAATTTCCATAGTACTTGCTGTGGCTGGGCTTGCTATTGGCTTTGGCGCAAATACTGCCATAACAAAGCAGAAGCTTGGTTCGGCGCAGCAGCGTGCAGACAAAGAATTATCCAAGTCAAAACAAGAGGCTCATAAGCTTTTAGATGAAGCGCGCCAAGAGGCAGCAAAGCTCGCAGAGCAGACTCGTAAAGAGGAAAAAACACGCCGCAACGAGCTCAAAGACCTTGAGCAGCGTTTGGTGACTCGCGAAGAAGCGCTCGACCGCAAGCTTGATGAACTTGATAAGCGTGGTGAAAAACTCCGTAAGGGCGAGACTGAAGTTGAGCAGCTTAAGGACGAAATTCGGGACATCCGCAAACGTCAGCAAGATAAGCTTGAAAAGATTGCTAAGCTATCTCGAGAAGAAGCAGCCAATAAGCTGATGAAGATGACCGAGCGTGACATCCGC
Source organism: uncultured Candidatus Saccharibacteria bacterium (assembly GCA_964494765.1). Taxonomy (GTDB): domain Bacteria; phylum Patescibacteriota; class Saccharimonadia; order Saccharimonadales; family UBA4665; genus CAMLQK01. The sequence goes on along the minus strand of CAZBRP010000016.1, from coordinate 11,022 downwards.
AACGACCTTACTGGCTTAATTTCTAAGCTTCAAAATGAGGCCCAAGATGAGGCCGAAGAAAAAGCTGCCACAATTATTGTGACTGCCATGGAGCGTATGGCATCAGAGGTAACTGCGGAGCGCACAGTAACCTCCGTCAAGCTTGAAGATGAAGAAATGAAGGGCCGAATCATCGGTAAAGAAGGCCGCAATATTCAGGCCTTACAGCGCGCCACGGGCGTGGACATTATGGTTGATGACACCCCAGGTTATGTGGTGCTCAGCTCATTCGATCCTGTTCGCCGTGAAGTTGCTCGCCAGACCCTTGAAATGCTGATGAAAGATGGACGCATTCACCCTGGTCGCATTGAAGAAGTGGTTGAAAAAGCCCAGCGCAATGTAGAAAAAGAAGTGGTTCGTGCCGGTGAAGACGCAGCTCGTGAAGTTGGCGTTATTGGTATTCCAAAAGAAATTCTACACCTGCTTGGTGAGCTTAAATTCCGTACATCATATGGCCAAAATGTGCTTAAACACAGTACCGAAATGGCGCACATTGCCGGTATTATTGCCGAAGAGCTTGGTGCTAACATCAAGACTACTAAGTACGCTGCCTTGGTGCACGATCTTGGCAAGGCACTTACCCACAAGATGGAAGGCAAGCATCACCATATTTCTGGTGAGATGCTCCGTAAGTATGGTGCTCCTGAAGGTGTTGCCTTGGCTGCCGAACAGCACCATGACGATGTTGAAGCAACCAGTATTGAAGCGATTATCGTTCGCGTAGTTGATGCCATCTCGGCTGCCCGCCCTGGTGCTCGCAACGTCTCTGCCGAAAACTTCGTAGAACGCATGCGTGAACTAGAAAATGTGGCTACCAGTTTTGGCGGTATCGACAAGGCTTACGCTATTTCTGCTGGCCGAGAAGTGCGCATATTTGTTAAACCGCAGAATGTTGACGACCTTGGGGCGGTGCGTTTGGCACGTGATATTGCCACCAAAATTGAATCAACAATGCAGTATCCAGGTACCATCAAGGTGAATGTTATTCGTGAAACTCGAGCGATTGAGTTTGCTAAATAAGTCGATAGGTAAGTGCTAGACAGGGGTAGACATGACAAAGCAAACAGTAAGTAGTTACGACGCCTTTCTTTTTGACTGGGATGGCACCCTGTCGCACACACTCGATATTTGGCTGGATGCCTGCCATGAAGTACTAACCGAGTGCGGTGTGAACATTAGCCGCCAAGAAATTGGGCCACGCTTAGGAATGTGGGGCACTATGCTCGAGGGCGTACCACTTCACTTGAAGCCAGAGGCCCAAGCTAAAATTGTAGCTATTGCTCACCCCCAGATGACGCAAGCGCCTTTGTATGCAAGTGTAGAGAGCATGCTCGCAGAGCTTAAGGCTCAGCATAAAAAGTTGGCCTTAATTACGGCTTCTAGTCGTGAAATAATCGACATAGTGCTTGCGCATCATAATTTATTAGACCTGTTTGACCTTGTTATTACCTCTAGCGATGTCAAATCTAATAAGCCAGATCCGGAAGGGATTTTATTTGCCCTAGACAAGTTAGGTATAGATGCTAAACGCGCAGTAATGCTGGGCGACTCCGACAAAGACCTTGGCGCTGCTAAAAATGCTGGCGTGGATAGTATTTTGTTTTATCCAGAAAGCCACCAACTTATCCACGAAAAAGTTTATTTAGAATCGTTTAAGCCCGTTCGCACCATAACTGATTGGAGCGAGCTGTAATGCGTATTTTATACCTTGGCGATATTATGGCTGAGCCTGGCATTGAACTTATAGAACGCCGTCTGCCGCAGCTGCGTAAGGAGTTACAGCTTGATATGGTAATTGCCCAGGCCGAGAATGTAAGTGACGGCAAGGGCATTAGGCCAAAGGATTTAGCGCGTTTGCGGGCTGCTGGGGTGGACTTTTGCACTGGTGGTAATCATAGCCTTAATAAGCCAGAAATTATTGGCCAAATGACCGATCCCGAAGTGCCCATTATTAGACCGGCGAATTATCCGGGCGATACGCCAGGTCTAGGGTTTAAATACTTTACGACACCCCTGGGTAAAGTGTTAGTGGTGAGTTTACTGGGCCAAATTGTAGGCAAGGATGCCGACAAGCCTGTGGATAATCCACTCATAGCCATCGATGCTATTTTAGAGAGCCAAAAAGACGTAAAGCGCGCGGCCACTGTAGTAAACTTGCACGGCGACTTTAGTAGTGAAAAGATCGTGCTAGGCCACTATCTAGATGGCCGCGTGACAGCGGTTGTGGGCGACCACTGGCATGTTGCTACGGCAGACGCACGCATTTTACCTGGCGGCACGGCACACATGACGGATGTGGGTATGTGCGGCGTTCTAGATTCCAGCTTAGGGGTAAAATATTCTAGCATTATCCCACGGTGGCGTGAGGGCCATGCCACGCGCAACGAACTAGAGACAGCGGGGCCATTCCAGCTCAACGGCCTTTTGGTAACGGTATCTGATAACGGTTTAGCTACGGCAGTGGAGCCTATCCGCCGAATTTACGATACAATTACCGCCTAAAATTAGTAAGTACCTCTGGTATTTGCCGTAGATTCTGTTATAATCGTGGTATCGTTGTTGCATACGTGCAGCATACGATGCCGGGGATTGGCGCAGTTGGCTAGCGCGCGCGGTTTGGGACCGCGAGGTCGAAGGTTCGAGTCCTTTATCCCCGACCACACTGAATACCCTAAGAACTTCCTGCAAAGGAGGTTCTTTTTATTTGCCACAATAGCTACCTTTGTTATGATAGGCGCTATGAACCACGAGACTGCACAGGCCGCAAATTATTCTGCCACTATATTTAGATACATGTTAGAGGGATACCAAATTGGCCCCTTAGCCTACAGTAATATGCTTTTGAGTACCACTGAGCCTGGATTTATTAACGACTATGATCCACTGATTGAATCGAACTTCTCGTCTGTAGCATTTTATTGGCCTGGAGAAAACCCATATAGTCATATGGGTTTTGAAACGATTGAGTTTAGGCGAGATACACCAAGTAGCGCCGAGGCGGCGGCAAGCGCCATGAGAACACGGCGGGCAATTTTAGGTGCACATGTTACCGAAGTGGCATTAGGGCGCGTGCCAGCGGAAGCGCAAGAGCTATGGCGAGCTGGTGAGGAGTCTGTGGTGTCGCCACTGCTAATTGCGCAAGAGGACTGTCGTGAAGCCTCACTGCCACTAGGCGTATGTGCGGTAAGTAGAGTGACTAATAGGGGCGTTGGTAAACATATGCTCCATATGATGTATCCAGTCTTTTTGCGCCCTACCACAGTGCTGGGTGAGCTACAGGCGGCTGTACAGAGCGCCAACGACGAGGAAGTGATAACTTAGAATTCTAGACGGTCGGCTATAGCGCCGAATGTCTTTTAACGCTGTTTTATTTCTTTTTGGCCTTAGGGGTTGAAGCCGTTTGGGGATGGATAAACTTAATGTAGCCCAAAACCATGGTTAAAATTAACCCCACTGATACAACAGCAAAACTATAGCGGTTGTCATTGCCACTAAAACTGCGGAAGATGCTGTACACGAGTGTAAATACGCCGCCCAGTAGCAGGCCGTCCGAGAGCATATCGATGCGCTTTTGCAGCACTAGGCTGAGCACGAGCATAACAACCGCAGCAGACAGAACGATAATTGATACATTACGGTCGTAACGCTGGAGGGCTTTGGTGTACTCCTGGTAGTCGTGGTCCCACTTTTCTTGGTCGAGCTTGGTGGAGTCGCTTATCGCTTGTTCGTCGTCGTAGTGTACGGTTTGTGCATTGTCGGGGTAAACTGGCGCCTTGGGTTCAGGGTAGAAGCTGGAAACGCCAAGCCCAACAAACAGTGCCAACAAGAGACCCAAAAAGAACGTGTAGATTGCTTTAAGCATGATGTAAACCTTTATTACGTATGCTTCTATAGTACACATTTTTTAAGGCAAACTACAGCATATCGCCCCTAAACATAGGCTGGTAGTTCGTTGTGAAAATTATGTATAGACTCATTTTGGGGCAGGAGGGCGTACAATGAACTCATGGCATTTATGGCATTCGTGTTTACTCTTGTTTGTGTCTTGGCTATCTTGCTTGTAGCAGAACATTTTGCACGAAGAACCTCCATGCACTCAGAACTTACACGTAAGTTTGTGCACATGGCTGTGGGTACTTTTGTGGCCTTTTGGCCCTTCTTTTTGTCCTGGCGACAGATAGAACTGCTGTCGGCCGGCTTTTTAATTGTTATTTTACTGTCGATTAAGTTTACTATTTTTCGCTCTATTCATACGGTGCCACGCAAGGCAATTGGCGAAATCCTGTTTGCTACGGTAATTGGCTTTTTGGCTCTTATCAGCAGCAGTGAGTGGATATTTATGGCAGCCATGCTGCATTTGAGCTTGGGCGATGGCATTGCAGCCGTGGTGGGCTTATTGTGGGGCGACGGCAACCAGTATAAGGTATTTGGTAAGGTAAAAAGTATTGCCGGTACGAGCGCATTTTTTGTAGTTTCGCTCCTGATTATGATTAGTTACGTGGTCTTTACTGATGCCAATGCTAACGTTATTAGCTTGGCTTTTATTCCGCTCATTGCTACGGCAACTGAGAACTTGGCTGTTAATGGCACCGACAATTTAATTATGCCTGTATTGGTCGCCCTGATATTGGGCGGTGCTGCGTAGTTTTAGGGTATAATGAGCTTATGCTTCCGATAGCGCTTTTTTCCTGGTGGTATACCACTGCCTGGAAGGGTATTGCACACTCTATTGACACTCGTTTTCATAGTGCTCTCAACTTTTTCTCAGTTGGGCTGTTATTGCGCACGCTTTTTGACCCATACCGCCAGATTGCTGCCGTAAAAGGCAAGGGTATGAATATTGATGCTCAGTTTAGGGCTTGGGCCGACCGTAGCTTTTCACGTATGGTGGGTGCGGTTTTGCGTAGCATATTTATATGTACCGGATTATTAGCAGCATTTTTTGTTGTGTTATTTGGGGTTTTACAGATGATACTGTGGCCGCTTATTCCGGCTTTGCCATTAATAGCTTTGCTGGGAATGGGGCTGGGATGGAGCCTGTAGGTTTGCGCTTTAACTTTAATAGTGTTCGGGCGCAAAAGGCTCGTTTTGCAGCGCGGCTCGACACGGCAGTGCTCCGCTTTTTTATACCTGCTATTGCCGCCATGCTAGTACTTGGCGGGCTTGGCATGTTGGCTGTGGGCATGGTGCTGGGCTGGGTACTTATTGCGCTGGCTACACCGGCAATTATGCTAGCAGCCTGGATCCAGGGTGAGCTACGCAATCTGCCGCCTGTTAAAAATGGTACGACTATCGATGACCTACTTGATGCACGCTTACTGGGAAGGTTGCCAGAGGCATTTACGCCTTCTGATTTAGCGCATATTGCGCTGCATTTACCTGATGGCCAATTTTTGGTATATCGCTTTGCTTTGGGTTCGGAGTTCTTTGACGCCATTGCCTCTAATGATCCTCAGCAATTGCCACTTATTTGGCAAGAAGCAGAGCGGATGCGCCAGTGGCTACAGGTAGATTACATAAGCCCAATGATGGTAATGACGGCCGTAGCACGCACCACTCCTCAGGTAGATGCCTACTTGGCGCATGTACAGATTAGCTCAGACGACTTAGCTAAGGGTGTGGCCTGGTTCCACCACTTACGTGATGTTATTAAAGAACACAGTCGCAAACGCAATGATGGTGGCTTGGGCCGCGACTGGTCTTTTGGCTATACACCCACTTTGACGCAGTTTGGCCTTAATATTAGTGACCAAGTTGCCACGCACGGTCTTTTAACTCGGGATATTGCTGCCCACGAGGCGATTGTAGCTCGCATGGTGAGTTTATTCTCCCAGGGTGGCCGCCAAAACGCAGGCTTAATCGGCGCACTGGGTACTGGTAAAACTACCTTGGTGCACGCGTTGGCCGAAAAGTTACTTGATGCTGATGTTAAGGAAGTACCTCGTGAATTGCGTTTCCAGCAAGTGTTTGCACTCGATCCATCTACGCTTATTTCTAAGGCACATGGCCGAGGTGAACTGGAGGGTTTGATCCAGACGCTCTTTTATGAGGCTTTTGCTGCCAAAAATATCATTTTATTCCTAGACGATGCGCATTTGTTTTTTGAAGATGGCACAGGCTCGGTTGACCTAAGCAACGTGTTATTGCCAATCTTAGAGGGTGGTGGCTTGCGCATGATATTGGCCATGGACGAGCAAAATTGGCTGCGCATTTCGCAGCGTAATCCGGCGCTGGCACAGTATATTAACCGTGTGCCGGTAGCTCCTACTAGCCAGGAAGACACACTGTTAATTTTAGAAGATCAGTTATTGCTTTTGGAGCACCGCCAAAAAGTAACCTATATGTACCAATCGTTGCAAGAGGCCTATCGCCTCAGTGATCGCTATATACAAGACCAGGCTATGCCTGGCAAGGCACTGAGCTTGCTAGAGACGGCTGCTGGTTTTGCTGTTGATAAATTGGTAAGCGCACAGTCGGTACGCCAGGCCGTAGAGCACACACTGGGCATTAAGGTGGGTACGGCCGATAACAACGAAGAACGCCAAACCTTGCTTAACCTAGAGGATCTTATCCACCAGCGCATGATTAACCAGAAACATGCCGTGCAGGTGGTGAGCGATGCCTTGCGTCGTGCGCGGGCAGGTGTGCGCAACCAGGATCGCCCTATTGGTACCTTCTTGTTTTTGGGTCCCACAGGTGTGGGTAAAACTGAACTGTCTAAAGCTTTGGCCGAGGTATTCTTTGGCGGCGAAGACCATTTGGTGCGCCTGGACCTTAACGAATATGGCCAAGCCACAGATGTTAATCGGCTCATTGCAGATGCTGCACAGGATCCACATAGCCTTACTGCGCAAATTGCGCACCAGCCATTTAGCGTGGTATTACTAGACGAGATTGAAAAGGCTCACCCTAACGTACTCAACACTTTGCTGCAATTGTTAGACGAAGGTATTTTGCGTGATATTAACAACCGCCAAGTATCATTTAGAGACGCTATTATTATTGCAACCAGCAACGCTGGCGCCGATCGTATTCGGCAATACATCGATGCCGGTTGGCAGATGCAGGACTTTGAAAAGCGCTTTACCGATGAGCTTATTGCCAGTAATCAATTCCGCCCAGAATTCCTGAACCGCTTTGACGAAATTGTACTTTTCCGTCCACTTAATCAAGACGAACTACTGCAAGTTATTGAGCTTATCCTAAAGGGCATTAACAAGACGCTGGCGGTACAGAAAGTCTCACTTGAGGTTGCCGATGACGCCAAGCGTATGCTAGTACAGGCTGGCTACGATCCTCAGATGGGTGCACGCCCTATGCGCCGTATTGTGCAAAAGGCTGTGGAGAATATTATTGCTAAGCGCATGCTAGGCGGTCAGGTGATGCCTGGTGAGGTGATTCGGATTACCCTTGATGACGTGCAGGCTGTGTTGGGCCAAGTAAACCAGAGTTAAACTGTACACTAGTCACCCAAATAAAAAGGCCACCCCGACGGTGGCCTTTTTATCGAATAGGTTAGAGAGGGCTACTCGTTGCTTGCGGCCGTGTGGGCGCGCAGCGCATTAAAGATAACTACAACGTCAACAATTTCCTGGATAAGTGCGCCGTATACTGGCTTAAAGGCGCCAGTAGAAAAGGCAAGCATCAGTACGACACTCAGGCCAATACCCACCCAAATACTTTGCTTGGCAATAAAGAAAGTGCGTTTGGCAATGGCTACGCCACTCGCTACGCGACTTAGGTCGTCTTGCATAATAACGACGTCGGCAGATTCGCTGGCAGCAGTGGAGCCGCGGGCGCCTAAGGCGATGCCCACGTTACTGGCTGTGAGTACTGGCGCATCGTTAACGCCGTCGCCAACAAAGGCTACGGGCTTTTCGGGTGCATTTTCGACAGCATGGAGCTTATCGGCGGGCATAGCCTCGGCAAGTACATCCTGTATGCCTACTTGTTTGGCAATGGCGTTGGCGGTAGTTTGGTTATCACCAGTAATCATCATGAGGTTATTGATGCCAAGTTTTTTAAGCTGTGCAATGGTATCTTGGGTTTCGTGGCGGAGTTCGTCACGGAGCGTGATTACACCAGCCAGTTTGCCGTTTACTGCTACGAATGCGGCTGTTTCGGTAACACTTTCAGCAGAGAAACCCTTAGGTAGCTCAACGGCATGGTCCTGCAGCAGTGTAGCGCGGCCTACAAGCACGTGCTTGCCGGACACCACAGCTTCTACACCCTTACCGGCGATTTCTTTAACCTGCTTAGCTTTAGCGAGGCCACTCTTTTCGGTTTGGGCCTTGGCTACAATGGCGTGCGCCAAAATATGGTTGGAGTTGTGCTCTACTCCAGCAGCAATGTTTAGAACTTCTTTGTTGGTAAAGCCGTGGTAAGCTTTGATCTTATCAACGGTTAGTTTGCCCTCAGTGAGTGTACCAGTTTTATCAAAGGCAAAGGTTTTAGCTTCAGCCAGGCGTTCGAGGGCGCTACCAGTTTTGATGATAATACCCTGTTTGGCAGCACGGCTCATGCCGGAGATAACAGCAATTGGAGCGGCCAAAATCAAAGGACAGGGGGTGGCAACTACCAATACTTCAAGGAAGCGAATTGATTCACCGCTGATGCCCCATGCCAGACCGGCAATTACAAACGAAACAACGGTAAACGGTACGCTGTAGCGGTCGGCCAGGCGCACAAATGGTGTCTGGCTATTGCTGGCGGCCTGCACCATCTTGATGATTTGTTCGTATTGGCTATCTGCAGCGCTGTGGACAGCGCGCGCTGTTACGGCGCCATCGAGGTTTACGGAGCCGCTGAGCAAGGTTTCACCTACGCTGTGCACTCGTGGCAGGCTTTCTCCAGTGAGGCTTGATTCGTCAAAGTTGGCTGTACCTTCAATGATCTCGGCGTCAACAGGTACAATTTCGCCAGGCTTAATGATGATTTTGTCACGAACCTGAACTTCTTTAACACGAACGTCGATAATCTTGCGGCCACGTAAGACGTGCGCTTTTTGCGGTGCGCGGTCTAGCAGCGCATCGAGTTCGCGCGAGGCACGGCGATCGGCGTAGTTCTCGAGGCTTTCACCGCCAGTTAGCATTAATACAATAACCAGCGCCGCCCAGTATTCGTGCATAATAATGGCGGTACCAATTGCAGTGGCTGCCAGGATGTCTACGCCATATTTACCAAGTCGTAGGTCGTCCCACATGCCCTTAAGTAGTGGCATCAGCTCTAGTGCGGCTGTAATACCTAAAATCCAGTGGGCGATAGTGTCGCGCCCGCTTAGGTCTAATATTAAGGCTACAATTGCTGCGACCAGCGCAAAAGCAAAGAGCCGATACTCTTTAAAAAAATGTACAACGCGTTGCATTAAAACAAACCTCTTATATTCCTAAGAAGTATTATAGCACTGTTGCTACAGAGGCCGCGTGTTGCCGATTGACTTGAAAAAAGCTGTTTTTACGCTTAATACGGTGCCGACTATAAGTTGCCAAAAACATTAGCTGGCGCATTGGCCAGGTTTGGCCACGGTAAATTGCCATCAGCGTGGAAGTAGTTGCGTGAAGCGAGATGGGTAAAGGTGACATCTGGTGCGTTTTTGCAGAGTTTTGAGCCGTGCGGGGCAACAATCTGGACGCCAAATTGCACCTCACCGCCGCCAATCGCAAACTTGAGTGCTGTGCTGCCTGCCTTAACAGGAATAAGCTGACTAGCGTTGTTATTCCATTCCTGGTTTGGCGCACTAGGGTCCTTAAAACTACCAATGACGCCGTAAGCCTCTTTAGGCACCGTGACTTCTGCGCGTACTCCTGTTGTAAACATGCCTGCAGCGTAGAGGTTTGCTGAGTGATCAACAAAAGTGCCGCTTGTTGCCACTGGTGAAAGGCAGCTTTTTTCGGGAATGGCTGCTGTGGGGTTTTGCCACATGCCAACGAACTCAAGCGCGGCAACGCCCGCGGCTGCACAGGTTAGCGCAGTGCGGTAGGGGTGCTTACGAATCTTTTTGAGTGTTTCTTGTGTTCTCATGTGGACTTACTATATCAAAAATACGAATATTTTATGAACGGATAATAGTTGGCGACGGGCAATAAAAAAGTACCTACTTGCATAGATACTTTTTTATTGGGGCGAATGATGGGGCTCGAACCCACGGCCTCCGGAGCCACAATCCAGCGCTCTAACCTACTGAGCTACATCCGCCATGAAGGTATAACAGATCTACTCTAACACTTTTTAGTGGTTTATTCCAGTATTTTTACCAAAATAGCGCCTTTGGATATTTGTAATATAAGACATTTATTGTATTATTTAATTACTCTCAATGTACGTAAGCGTACATTGTTGTCAGGACAGTTTACGCCCAGGGACATAAAGTAAGAAAGAAGTTAGTATGTTAACGGGCGAAAGTAGTTTAGACGCTTGGATGCGTGGGTATGAAAATGATGACGTTTTGGGCCGTAAAAGTGGCACCGGGCGCGGATCACGTGACGAGGCCGATGTGCCACATCACAGATATGCAATGTGGACTGAGGACGATAAAAAAGATAAGGCAGGACCTTCTGACGAAACTCACCATACTACTGGTGAGGCAAAAATTGGTGGTATGGTAGTGCGCAATACCGTAACGGGTGAGCTGCGTACCTTGAGCCAAGTGTGGGAGCAGGCAAAAGATGCGCGATACACCCTCACAGAAGATAATAAGGTTGTTGCCGTTGAGTCTGAGCCAGCTCCGGTAGCCCAGCAAACTCCGTTACAGGAGGCAGTTGGCCATATTACGTTGGCACCTCAAATTGCTGCTCCGGCTGCAATGGTAGGCGAAGCATTTCCGATTGCCAAAGTAGCTTAAGCGGCTACCCACATATAAAAAGAACGGCGCTTTTGGCCGTTCTTTTTATATGTGGAGTTTTTTGTAGAGATATAATGTTTTGGTTTATTGGTACCCCGGACAGGATTCGAACCTGTGACCTTGAGCTTAGAAGTCTCTTGCTC
>CAZBRP010000015.1:29631-32523 GCA_964494765.1 uncultured Candidatus Saccharibacteria bacterium | reverse complement strand
TTGGACGTTCTATCTCTCCTATGAGATTCCAAACCACAAAAACCACCTCTTTTACAGAGGTGGTTTTTGATTGAAATAATTTTGGCTGGGGATGAGGGATTCGAACCCCCGAATGCTGGAACCAGAACCCAGTGCCTTACCACTTGGCGAATCCCCAATGTATCGGTGAACGTAAAATATTGTATCAGATTTGGGTGGATATTTCTACCCCCCTTTGCCGGCGGAGTTCACGGGGTAACTAGCAACAGGTGGGTATTAGTCCGCCTCAGCGCGTGTCGCTAATGGCACTGCGCGCACTGCAAGCCTTAGAACTATTTACTACGACATAGAACACCCGAGCCATCAAAATCAAGCCTGTCGGCTTTGAGCCTAAACTGGAATACCAATAAGTCTTCAGCTTAGGTTAAGACGTTGAGGATATAATGGCTGATTTTCTTGCGGAACGCGCAGTTTTTTCTTATCATCAAAGCATTAGCACTAATAGAAAAGAGCTGCATCGTGCCAAAAAAATCTACCACTAAAAAGGGGGCTTCTCGCGCTACAGTTGGAGGTGGTGAACGCAAGCGTCTCTTGCAACCACGCTTTATGCTGGTTTATATCGTTTTGACGGCTATCATAGGCGTGGCCACGCTCCTCATAACTCGGGCGGCAACGGTCTGGCCCTCGGCGCCGCCAGCTGCAGTATGCGGCAACAATGACATCTTGGGTGGCGGACCCGCTTCAGCACCAAGTGGCGCTATTACCGTGCCCGCCGGCAACAATAGCAATATTAACTTTACGCAAGACAATAAGACATTCTGGTTTGCGCCTGGCGTCCACACACTTGGCACAGATCAATATTCTCAGATTGAACCTGGCAGCAACAGCAAGTATATTGGAGCACCTGGTGCGATCTTAGATGGCCAACACATAAACCTTTATGCCTTTACGCAACATGCAACCAATGTAACCATTCAGTACCTAACCATCCAGAACTTTGGTAAAGCAGGCGACAACAATAACGAAGGCGTTGTTAACCACGATGCCGGCCATAACTGGACGATTCAATACAATACAGTTAAAAGCAACGCCGGTGCCGGTGTATTTATCGGCTCTGGAGACACCGTAAGCTACAACTGCCTGACAAACAATGGCCAGTATGGGTTTAGTGCCTACGAAGAGACTGGTGTAAGTAACGTCGCTCTTGACCACAACGAAATCTCCTACAACAACACCGACGACTGGGAAGCTAAGATTGATGGCTGTGGCTGTACCGGTGGTGGTAAGTTCTGGGCAACCAAAAACGCGACTATTACCAACAACTACATCCACCACAACAAGAGCGTGGGGCTGTGGGCTGATAATAACAACGCAGGATTCCTTATTGAGGGAAACTATATCTCAGATAACGATGACGTGGGTATTTTATACGAGACCAGCTATAACGCGCTCATCCGTAATAACGCTTTGCTGCGCAACGCAAATGTCGGTGGCCCTAAGAATCCAGGGTTCCCAACAGCTGCTATCTACATTTCAGAATCAGGAGCAGATAGCCGCGTAGCCACCGCCTACGGTACTGCGTTCGAGATTACGGGGAACCTCATAGAGGACAACTGGAGCGGCGTTGCTCTATGGGAGAACGCCGACCGCTACTGTGGCTCTCCAGCCAATACAAGTAGTGGCGAGTGTACGCTCGTCAATCCTTCGGTCATTAAAGAGAGTACGTGTACTAGCACTAATATTGCCAAAACACCGTATTACAACGACTGTCGCTGGAAAACGCAGAACGTTAAGGTCCATGGTAATACTTTCCGCCTAACACCAGCCCACATTGGCGCTAATTGTACATTCCAGAACAGCTGTGGCTTGAACGCGGTTTTCTCTAACTATGGCTCATATCCAAGCTGGTCGCCGTATAAGGGCACGGTTGTGCAGAACGCAGTTACGTATAACCAGAGCAACGTGTTTAGCAACAATAAGTACGAAGGCTCGTGGCAGTTCCTGCCGTTTGAGCAGGGTAACTTTAAAACGTTTGCTGAATGGCAGTCTTCACCATACAGCCAGGATGCAGGAAGTAGTCTCAACAGCGCGGCGCCAGCACCAACACCGACGCCGGCTCCGACACCGACACCTGCCCCTACCCCCTCAGACACCACCAAGCCAAGTATAACCATCACAGCTCCACAAAACGCGAGCACCGTTGCCGGCACTGTCAGCGTAGACGCGAGTGCTACCGACGAGAGTGGCGTGGCAAAAGTCGAGTTTAAAATTGATAATGGCCAAGCAATTTCGGACACTACAGCACCATACACCTTCAGTTGGAATAGCACAGCGTTGAGTGACGGCGCACATACAATTACGGCCACAGCATTTGATCCAGCGGGCAACAATACCGCCGTATCAATTCAGGTAACTGTTAAGAATGCAGCTCCAGCACCAACGCCTACTCCAACGCCAACGCCACCACCCGCCCCATCCCCAGCAACTAACGGCCTTCGAGCAACCTACTTTGACAATAAGGATTTGACTGGGCGCCAGGTTACACGTGTTGATAAAGTCATAAACTTTAACTGGGGCAATGGATCACCAGATAAAGCCATTATCAACAATACCTTCAGCGCTCGCTGGGCTGGCAAGATAACCGTACCAGTAACAGGTAAATACACTTTCTATACAAGAAGTGATGACGGTGTACGATTGTGGATTAACGGGCAGCGCATTATTAACAACTGGACACGGCACAGCGTGACAGAGAACAGGGCACAAATTACCCTTACTGCAGGCCAAAAGTACGACATAAAGATGGAGTACTTTGAGAATACAGGCACAGCCACAGCTCGACTTTCTTGGAGCAGTTCTGCTATTCGTAAGCAGGTTGTTCCCGAGTCTTACCTCTTTACCCAATAACTCACC
>CAZBRP010000015.1:0-29531 GCA_964494765.1 uncultured Candidatus Saccharibacteria bacterium | reverse complement strand
CAGCCGAAGTGCATGTTTTAGGCAAATATAACGGCGACTTAACTTCGTACCAGTTGCCCCTTAGCCATAGCTACCAACCACTATCACTGTAGATAAACCAAACCCAGGCGCGCCATGCGCCCTGTACCATAACTGCACGTTAGCTGCAAAAGTCAGATTGTCGTTTTAGGCCATTTGGGCTTATCATGGTACATAAGGAGAACTCAAAGACTACATGACTATCAAGAATTTTATCGCTAAATCCGAACGCACACTAGAGGCGACTGCCAGCGAGTTCCCTCCTCTTCCGCGCCAGTGGCGCCAAAACTTGGCTAATTGGTGGCCGTGGATCGCTCTGGTAAGTGGTATTTTGCAAATTATGGCCTCCTACACCTTGTGGCACCTTACACAAATGGCCGAGATAATTATGCGCAACGCCCAGCTGTATGGCCCAACCTACGTTACAACTGGCCCAGGCTTTATTGAAAAAGTTGCTATTTACATTGGCCTTATAACTTTGGCCAGCGAGGGTACTGTATTACTACTAGCCTTTTCGCCGCTCAAGAAAAAGATGCGCAAAGGTTGGGATTTAGTATTTTTAGCAGCTCTTATTAACCTAGCCTACGCTGTTATTGCCATTTTTATCACCGACCGCGGCGTGGGCAGCAGCTTTGGTAGCCTGATTATTTCGGCCATTGGCTTTTACCTGCTCTTCCAAATTAAAGATTACTTTTACCACGCAACCACAACCGGTCCACAACAACCAGCGCACAAAACATCTCATAAATAAGGAGAAGCCATGAGCACACCAGTCTACTGGTCAGGTCCACGTCGAATTAATTACAAACTCGTCAGCCTAGTACTAGCGCTGGCAATTATCGGAATGCTGCTTACCTGGAAACCGTGGAGCCAAGCCACAACCAGCGACCGCACCATTAAGGTAAGTGGTAGCTCTACTATTAGTGCTAGTCCTGATGAATTTTCTTTCACTCCGTCTTACGACTTCACCGCCAAAGCCGACTTAGATAAAAAGAGCACAGAAGTAACCGACGGCCTTAAAAAGCTAGGCGTGAGTGACAACAATATCCAAACCAGTGCCAGCTCTGGCGGCCGCTATTACATTCAGTCTAAGCTAATTGCCCCAATCCCGAGCGGCACTGGCTACCACCTATACCTCACGGTAACTGTTAAAAACCAAACCTTAGCCCAAAAAGTGCAAGATTATCTAGCCACCACTGGGGCAGAAGGCCAAATTACTCCACAAGCCTCATTTAGCACAAGCAAGCAAAAAGAGCTCGAAACCAAAGCCCGTCAAGATGCCTCTAAGGATGCTCGCAAAAAAGCCGACCAATCAGCCAAGGAATTAGGCTTTAAGCTCGGTTCCGTTGAAACAGTCGACGACAGCGGCTTTGACAACGCGCAGCCATTTGCTGCCCTCAAGGCCGAAGATAGCACCACAAGCTCAAGCGACGACCAAAGCTTGCTGTTGCAGCCTGGCGAAGACAAGCTTACCTACACCATCACCGTAACCTACTACATCAAATAAATAGCCCCCAAACATAAACAGGGTATGAGCAGGTGCACCCGTGCTCAGACAAGTGGCGCGGTGGCGCTTTGCGCCCGGCCACAACTGCGCGCGGATACACGCTGCCCATACCCCATACTATAGCCCGTTCCCTGGCCAGCAGGCTATCGATAGGAAGTATTCAAATGGCGTATGTCACGCGCAGTTCCGCTGCAAAGTAGCGACTGTTTGAGCATGACATACCCGTTTGGATACTTCCTTCCTTATTTGCTTAAGAGTTCGCGGACGTAAGCCTGGACCTCGCCATACTCATCAACCCCAGCCGTAGGCACCAAAGCCGACTGGCCAGTACGTGTGCGGTAGCTTGTGAGTAATTCGTGGTCTTTGCCGTCGTTAAGCGCTGCCGAAATTAGGCTGCTACTTGGGACTTTTTTGCCGATTTCATACAAGCGACGTACTTCGGCTAATTGCATGTCAGTTTTAACGTTGTTACCCATTGAGTCAAACAGCTGGCCTACTTTAACAGGGTTAGACAGCGTGCCTAAGCTACTTGCCTTATCTTTAAGCGCTATAAGCACCATGCGCTGGTGCTCGGCACGGTCAAAGTCGCCGCGCGGGAAACCGTAGGCGTTAATAGAGCTACCACGAGCTCGCGCCAAGCCCAGAGCCTGCTGGCCATTAAGCTTGTTTTGGCCATTACTTAAGTTAACGAGTGGCTGGTGCGTGGTGAGATCAGGGCTTGGGTCATACAAACCACGAGGGTTTTCACTTTGAATGTTAACGGTGATACCACCAACCGCATTTACTGCATCACGCAAAGCGGAGTAGTTAACCAAGGCGTAGTATTCAGTTTTGATACCAAAGTTTTGGTCGATTACCTTTTGCAACAAACCCATACCGCCCTTGGCGTAGTCTGGGTCACTAAAGCCATCGCGCTCGCCATCTTGGTAGGTTTCATTAATTTTGGCATAGCCGTTATCAGGAATGTTCACATATAAGTCGCGTGGCACACTCAACAAAAATCCCGTATTGTCTTTGGTGTTAATGCTGGCAATCATAATTGAGTCGGTGAGTTCGGCGCCGCCATGGCCTGCATCATCAGATGAGTTACCGGCTAGCAAGATATTTACGCGGCCTTCGTCTTCGCCCTTTAACTTAGTGCTATGGAATAAGCCAAACAGGTTATCCCAACCAAAAACCTTGGCGCTGTTAGATACAAACTTCCAGCCAACCCAGCCACCAGCTAAAAGCCCAATAATTAGCAATGTGATAAAAGTACGCTTAAAAATCTTCTTCCAGTTACGCTTTGGCTTTTCAGGCTCAATAACGCCAAAATCGTTACGTGACATCGAGCTGCCGCGGCGCGACATGTCGGGGATAGTGCGGTTAAGCATACTCTCGTGCTTAGGAGCTTCGGCTAACTGTTTTTTTGCTTTATTTCGCATAAGTCCTTAGGGGGTTAATGAAGTTAATTATACAACTTTTTAGCTAACTATCAAAGCCAGGTCTCGCCTACTGGCTCGTCCCATGCAGTAAGATCAAATTCGTCATTTTGGCGCTTTGGGCGGCCTCTGGTATGTTTTAGCGCCGTAATAGCGTCTAAAACTGAGGTATCCGTGTCGAATGGGTGCATTTTAATAATTACGCGCTCGTCGGCGCCGGTTGTGCTATTAAAATCACCAGCCATCAAAGTAGTCCAGCCGACGCTCAGGCTTTTAGGTACCGGCCCGCAGTTAGCACAGCCCATGCACTTTGAATTGCATGGCAATGCGCCATATTGTCGCACCACCTCACCACGGATTTTTGCCCGGGTATCCTGTGGTGGAATGCGGCGTTGCTCAAGCGTACGGCCCGCCTCCGTAGCTGGCAGCCATTTCGCCCATGGGCCATTGCGCATTTTCATACCACGGGAACCAGGCTTTAACAACGAGAAGTCAGTATCTATTACCTCCAGCATGGGGTGATGCCAGTTATTTTCGGGTATGCCGTTTTTTTCTTTATATTTTTGTAAGGTGTAGTATTTCTGAACCCAATCCGTACGGTCATACAGCAGCTTGGGGTTACGCTCAAAGTCTTCTAACGCGCGCTTCCACTCGTCTAGTGTCCACAATTCGCCATCACATAACTCATATCGATCGCGTAGTGCATCACAGTTTTCAAACAAGACCTGTTGAATTTCTAGGGGAGTAATGGTGCCATTCCACAGCTCAACCTTCTTTTGGTGAGTTAAATCAAAGGCTGTTTGCTTAAAAATCCTAAACAGTGGCGTAGCAGTACTAGGCTCATACTCTTCAAGGCCCACGCCCGCTAAGCCCAAACGCAGTACCAACCTGTTAGTACCATACTGCATACGCATCGCCCACGGCGAAAGGCAGGCATCGGCGTTAATATCATGGTGGCGTATCCACTCCCTAGACTGCTCTTCGGGCACAAGCGGCTCGTCACGCAGGTTCACCACCGGCCGCGCGCGGGTTGTGTGTGAACTATAATCTTGATTTACAAAAGGAGCTCGCTGGTGCAACCCAAAACGGGCATGCGCCCCGGAAGGGTCATGAGCAAATACCGCACCTGAGCCTAAAATCAACGCATTTGTAGCAATGTGTAGTCCCATAGGGCCTAAGTGCTCGCGCCCAATACCTGTCTGGCCTAAGCGGCGTGGTAGCCCAGTGTTCAAATGCTTACCGCAGCTTTTCGCCCCCTCATATCCGTCTACATACACTTCACCGTCGTCGGTCTTTACTAGTCTGCGCCCGCTAGAATACGTGCGCTTGTACACCGCAGCGTCCTTTATGTCCCCTCTTGAATCCACTACAACGTTTTCCATTGTTTCAGCCATGTAGCATTCCGCATCAATCTCGCGCTGTGCCGCCCCCTCAGGCGTAGGTTCTTCTGGCGATGACACTTCAATGTGACTACCGACATCAACATATACCAGGCTACCGTTCTCCAAAAAGTGGCCCAAACCGCCGCTGCGCACCCCTAGCATAGCCGGGCGAGCAAACTCAATGAGCCGCGTGCACTCCCTACCAGTAGGTGGTCGGCCACCTGGATCCTGTTCGGTATGAAGATAAACTGTTGTTTCCCACTCACCACCACTAATCATTTGATCAGCAGCTTCTTTTGGTGGTATTTCAGCCATAGTTGCAATTACTATACGCACTGCCCGATAGCTATACAAGTACAATTTGCATGTGATTTTAGCTACTATTTTTTAGCGTAAAAGAAAACACTCACCACTGTTTACTGTTATACTAAAAATATGAAAGCCGAAGCTTACCCCCACTTTACAAATAAAAAAACCGCCCCGCAGTTTTTGCCAGACTTTAGCGCAGACTCCGCCCTAGATATCGATTTTGCGCAGCTTAAAAAAATGGGCGTTAAGCACATCCTGTTTGACCTAGACCTTACCATTCGTGCGCCTCGGGCCAAGCAAATAGAGGCTGCAGTTATTACCTACCTCGTGCAACAGCACGAAGCTGGCATGTTTAAAACGCTCAACTTGGCCACAAACAACATGCATGACGTTTCGGCCTTTAGCCAGCCGCTTAACGCTACCGTGTTCCAGCCATTTTTATCTAAGGGTCGCCTGGTACGCAAGCCAAAAGCCGAGTTCTTTGAGCGCATTCTTACTCAGCTCAAGGCCCAGCCGCACGAAGTTGCTATGGTTGGCGACAAGGTGCGATACGACGTAGGGGGCGGCAATAGCATGGGCATGGTCACTATTCTTATGAAGCCCCAGGGAAAAGACCTCTTTCACGATAAATTACTTTTTATCCGCACACGAGAAAAACGGCTCCTCAAATCCGCCCGAGCCGCTCTTGAAATAGCCAAAGCCGTGCAGTCATAAAAGTTACTTTTGGTCAAAAACACCGTAATACATTACGCTGGTTTTATGTGGCAAATTTCACACTTTAGTTCAAAGCCAGTACAATAAAGAATGTGAACGTAAAAGCTGACACCCCTTTAGCTCCTCTTATAAACGCAGCCAAGCTTCGCGTTTACCCCCGCGGTCAAATTATCCTGTACGAGGGCGAAACACCAACCGACGTCTACATCGTTAAAAGCGGCGTCGTTAAAGTACATGACATCGACGACCAAGGTAATGAAAAAATCCTCCATATCCTTAAGGCACCCTCACTGTTTCCATTAGCCTACTTTATGCATGGCGACCAAGAAACGCAGTCATTTCACACCTCGTTAACAGAAGTTGAGCTGTATGTATTGCCGCAAAAGCAAGCCACCGAAATTCTCAAGGGCAATAGCGAACTAGCCCAGCACCTTATTGAATGGTTTGCACTAGAAACCCACGAACTACTCGTACGGCTTAGTAGTATGGAAAAATCCACCACGCGCGACAAGCTTATTGCTGTGTTGAAGTTTTTATGTGTCTATCATGCCAGTCCCGAAAATAGTGGTTGGAGGCAAATAAATTTCCCAGTGAGCCACCAGTTGCTAGCCGACATGATCGGCGTAACCCGCGAAAGCACCACGATGGTCATGAAAGAACTACAGGAAAACAGCCTCGTCCGTAACCCTCGATTAACAGTATTGCAGGTCAATTTTAAAAATCTGGTGAAATTGTAAGCAAAATCACTTTGACGATCCAGAAGATAATCGTATCATAGGTAGTAACACTAAGTCCGTGTTACACATATTATGGCTATTATCCTACATTTTCTGCCGGTGCAAATCTCTGGACTAGCTGATCACATCAGTTGCATATTAAGCCGGGCCAAATATTGTATGGGTGCGCAATTTTGCATGGCGGCGCATTAAATTATGTTTAGCAGTGGTCAGGACGCAATCAACTCCCCCACTGCCACGCGCCGTGACGTAAATAGCCACGTAGCGCTCATACAGCCGCTGTGGCGCTATTTTACAGCTTTATACGTATATATTACTAAATCAATAGCACTCCTTGTCAGACGTCTCGTACGTGGCTCTGGGAGTGTTCTTGTTTATCTAGGCGATATTACTGTCCACCCCAGTGTTTTTTTAGCTTATCCCCAGATTTTTGGCAAACTTGCAATTTTCTGTAGCCATGGCTTGACACAGGTGTATAATATACACATATCAGAACAAAAAACGCTCATTTTTGCGTTTTATTTTTTTCAAAGGAACCATAGGTAAAACTATGTCAATTGTACACGAGAAAGCCATGACAGAGACTCCACCCAAACCACTTGGTCTTGAAGACCCATATAGCGAAGATATTGGGGCATTTTTAGCCGAAATGGGCATTGCCCCCGATGCCGGCACGGATCAGTACGTAAGTATCCCTAGCGATCAAATACGCCAACACATTAAAGAAGCAGAAGTACCTCAAATTACGCTACTGCCACTCCCAAGTGACCTAGTAGCTCAATTTGCCACGCCAGTCATGAAGCCCAAAGGCCTCATGGACCTCCGACACAGTCTAGTTGAAGGATTGCAATATCAGTCTAAAATGCCCGATGGTCTACGTTTGAGTCGCACAGCACTGCAAGATATAGAGCAAGCCTTTGGTGAATGTGGACAAAACAACCTATTCCACGGCGGTGGAATCCACCGCGTTATCGTAGGCCGTACGCCACACAACAATCTATTTGTTGGCACTGAGAACTTGGCAATTGACCTGGTAGGACAAGATAATCCAAGCGTTCGCTCACCATACTTAGACCACAATGGGGTAATGGCCGAGCGGCGTGCCGATGGCGATACACACAACCGTGGTCTTTTGGCCATTGGTCGGCTCAGCCTCAACCAGCTACGCGCAGGCTACACACTGAGTATGGGGCTAAGTTCAATGCGCTTCTCCGACCTCGATAGCCTTGCGAAAGGTCAAACTCATTACCATGCTGCGGCATCAGAAAAAGAACCGCTGTCTAGCGCCAATCCACTACGTCGTCGACTTCTTTGGGGTGTGTACGCACCTGGCATCGAGCAATAAGCCCAGATAGCTATAAGACTAGGCAGTTTCCGTAGATTCAGCCGTATCGCACAAGGTTGCTGCGGCTGGTGGGTGTTTAACACCCCACTCGGCCATGCGCTCTAAAATCGGCACAAGATCTTGGCCCTTTTGGGTAAGCGCATATTCAATTCGCGGAGGCATCTCGGCATATACTGTCTTTTCAACAATGCCACAGCGCTCCAGTTCGTCTAAACGCGCCGAAAGCGTACGCGGATTAATGCCGCCGACTTCTTTTTGCATCTCGCAGAAACGACTTGTACCACCGTGCATGGCGTACAGTAATTGAGGCGTCCATTTGGCGCCTAAAATCATAGCAGCTGCTCTAACGCAGCCTTTTTTGCTGTTAATTTCCTGTGTAAATGCTGCCGACATAGTATTTTATGCTTTACTCTACTTACATTATACAATACTATACTTTATATAGTATATAATTTATTTGGAGGTACTATAAATGGTTACTATTAAAATTATTCTTGGATCAGTACGCCCTGGTCGTTTTGGGGTTCAACCGGCTAACTGGCTCGCCGAAATTGGCAAGCAATACGCAGACCGCGCCACTATTGAACTTGTAGATCTCGCCGACGTTAATCTGCCACTTTTAGATGAGCCCAAGCCAGCTTCATCTGGCGAATATACCAAAGAACACACCAAAGCATGGTCACAAATTATCACCCCCGCTGACGGCTTTATCTTTGTTGCTCCCGAGTATAACCACGGTGTAGCAGCATCGCTTAAAAATGCCATCGACTACCTAT
Source organism: uncultured Candidatus Saccharibacteria bacterium (assembly GCA_964494765.1). Taxonomy (GTDB): domain Bacteria; phylum Patescibacteriota; class Saccharimonadia; order Saccharimonadales; family UBA4665; genus CAMLQK01. Next base: position 21,322 of record CAZBRP010000015.1, on the reverse strand, counting down.
ACGATGAGTGGAACAACAAGCCGGTATCACTTGTGAGCTATGGTGCTGACGCTGGTGGCGCGCGTGCCATCGAACATCTGCGCAACACTGCCGCGTGGCTTAAAATGCATGACCTCAGCGAGACCCTAATGTTGCCTGAGTATTACCTTAATCTCGACGAGCAAGGTAACTTTAAGTTTACTGAGAGGCATCAGAAGAAGGCTGAAGCTATTTTTGAGCAGCTGATCTTTTGGGCCGAAGAAATGAAGGCTTCACGGGCCAAACTTGCCGCCAAGCAGTAACTCAGGCATCTTACCGTGTAGAATTTGCCATTACAGAGTTAGCTGAGCAGCCTATTGCGTGGCCAGATTACCCTGGCCACAATCTCGTCGGGTAATAGCCATCCAAAATGCCGACTATCGGTACTTTGCAAGGGGTTATCACCTAGCACAAACACTCCCCTTCGCGGATCCACTTGTTGGATCCGCTTTATTTTTTCGAGCTGATTGTGTCGGGCGACAATAATGTCACCGGGCTTAGGGTGCCACGGCCAGCTAGATGCGAGAATAAGCTGGCCATGCCGGAGCGAAGGCGACATGCTGTCGCCTTCTACGCGCCGCAAAAGCAAACTAGGCTTTTTTGGTTTCCCAAAAGATCGTAGCAATTGCATCAATCTGTTCCAAAAGCTTTTCAGCGTGCTCTGGCTCTAAGTGGTGCTTACACTCACCGGCCTGCTTGGTTGCCTGCCAAAACATATTGTGCAACTGCGGATATTTTTCGAGATGTGGTGGCTTAAAATAATCTGTCCACAACACCCACAAGTGGTGCTTTACCAGCTCTGCTCGCTGCTCTTTAATAAAGATGGCGCGAGTTTTGTTGGCTTCGTCTAGGCCGTCGTATTTTTTCATAATTTGCAGCACACTCTCGGCTTCGATGCGAGCTTGCGCAGGATCATATACACCGCAAGGTAAATCGCAGTGGGCATATACAGGCTTAATAAATGATAATTTCATGGGATACCCTCCTTTTGCGTACCTAATCAGTATAGCAAGTAATTACTGCGGACGGCGTCCAGAAATGAGTTCGCTATGTGCGTCAAAGGGAATTTGGCGGCTCATATCGAGTGCAACTTGTGGGCTAGTAGCAACTGTCGCAAGCCGCTTCTGCAACACTTTGCGCACTAAAGGAACTCTTTCGACAGCTATCATATCTCCAAGCACAGCAGTAAAAAAGGTACCGTCTACGCTCGTAGCAATATGTTCTAAGTCGACCACCTTGCGGTCTGTGTGGCCAAGTACGCCATACATAAAACCTTCGCCTACATGGGGCAATGGTGGCTCCACACAAAAAGTCATTGCCCGGTCATTTGTAGACGACATACTATACGAAACTGTATGAGGGGTTGGCAGTTTTTCTGGCATATATACTCCTAACTTTTATAGGAGTATATCAAGTTCGCTTGCTGTTTGCGGCACGCCATTTGGCGATTTCGGCGTGGTGGCCGCTAAGAAGCACTGCTGGAACTGATTGATCGCGGAAGACCTCTGGGCGGGTATATTGTGGGAATTCGATATTCTCGTCGTCGTCCTGAAACGATTCGATTTCGGCGCTTGTTTCCCCACCAAGCACCCCCGGCAAAAGCCGCACAACACTATCTATAAGAATCATAGCCGGTAGCTCACCACCGGTAAGCACGTAGTGACCTATGCAAAACATACGATTTACGTACTCCACTACGCGCTCGTCGTAGCCTTCGTAACGTGGGCAAATAATAATAAGGCCTCTCTGGGTCTGTGCTAGCTGTTTTGCCTCGGATTGCCTGTATACCTCACCTCGGGGCGTGGGAAGCATTACAAGGGCCTCAGGATCGCGCTGCTTAGCGTATTCAATGGCTGCCACCAACGGCTCAGGCTTGAGCAGCATGCCGTCGCCACCGCCATATGGTGTGTCATCTACCTGCTTGCGTGGGCCTAGGCCGTACTCACGCAAGTTAATAAATTCAAACTCCACGGCTTTTTGCTCTTGAGCTTTCCACATCATACTGTTGTTGAGTACGCCATCGAACATTTCGGGGAACAAGGTTATAATTTGGATTTTCACAGAGTGCGCCCCATTAGTTTAGCCGGGCCGCCATACTGATTTGCTGCGGCGATTAAATCATCGTGGATAACACCGTTAGAAATAATAGCACCGTTAATAGGGCGATCGTACAGCTGTTGGTTGCCCTCCAGATCGGTTACCTTGCCACCTGCTTCTTCCACTAATAATTTAACAGCCGCGATATCATGGGCGCCCGGGCCGCCAAAAATACGGCCGTGCAGCTTGCCTTCGGCGATCATAGTGCATTTAAAGACATTGCCGGAGAAAGCAGGAATGATTGCTCCCCTTGCAATTAAATCTTTGTACAGTTCTTGTTCACGTAAAACCCCAGAAGCGCTACTTGGGCCAGCTACAATAGCGCCCTTTATGCCATGATCGCTGACTTTAATTGGCTTGCTATTGCAAAACGCGCCTTGGCCCTGGATAGCCGTGAAGAGCCGTTCGGCAAACGGGTCGTAGGCTACAGCAATTGTTGGCTTGCCATCTTCAACAAAAGCCAGCGAGAACATAGCCGTTGGCAAGCCTAAAATAAAGCCGGCAGTACCGTCAATTGGGTCGCATACCCACACGTTAGCTTGACCCTTGTCAAAACTAGAGGCTTCTTCGCCCAATACACCGTGCTCGGGGTATGTTTGAGCCACTCTTGTGATCAGTAAATCATTAATTTCTTTGTCGGCAGCAGTAACCGGGCTCTTATCGGCCTTAGTTTCGATGCCTTTTTCGCTACTTTCGTAGTAGTGACGCATAATGACGCCAGCATCGTAGGCAAGCGACTTTGCAAAGTCCAGTAGTTCTTGGTGTTGAATCATCTAAAAACAATTATACAATCTGTTTCAAGATAAAACAAAATGAACCTCTGGATAGAGGTTCATTTTTGCCACATAAAGCTCCCAAATCATCCTAAGATGATATGGCTCGCAATGAGCTTACCTGGTTTTTGTTTTTTAACGGTCGTCGCTATCGACTAAACTCAACTATACATCGAGATCGTCAAGTTCTTCAAGCTCTTTTCGTGTCTTACTTACAACACTGCTGTGGGTATCTTCGTCGTCATCCGTATTGTCATCTGTTGATTGACTTGATACTGGTGCCGAAGCAAAGCTATCTTGGGCTTGTGGTGCTAACTCGCCATTGTCCACAATCTTAAGATTGTAGCGGGCGTCGTTTTTGGTGCCAAGGGCGCGCAAAAGTGTGCGAAGACTTTGTGCCGTTGCTCCACGCTTGCCAATCACCCGGCCAAGATCTTCTGGATCAACAGTGAGCTCTAAGAGCACACCCTTTTCGTCGATCCGACGTTCTACTTGTACCTTATCAGGGTTGCTGACCAAAGATTTTACGATATATTCTACAAATTGTTGGTCGATACTACTCATGTAGGACTCCTCTGCTTACTGGTACTTATCCATTATAGCAAAAACAAAAACGGCTTGATTAAATCAAGTCGTTTTTGTTTGGAATATCTACAGATTTTAGGCAGTAGCTTCTTCGGCTACTGGTGCTTCTTCTTGCTTTGGCTGGTTTTTACGAAGCTTTTCGCTGTTGCGAATAGTGCGCTTCTTTTCAGTGCCAAGCTTTACCCATGAAGGAAGTTCAACACCTTCACTCTTAAGCAAACGAGCAGCGCGCTCTGATGGCTGTGCGCCGTTGCTAAGGTAGAAGCTTGCTTTTTCTTTGTCGATAGAAGCAACCTTTGAGTGAGGGTCGTAGCTACCCAGCGCAAAGACAACCTTACCGCTTGTAGGGGTCAAGCGAGATTCCTGTACGACTAGGCGGAACATAGCGTGACCTTTACGACCAGTACGTTGCATGCGAATAGATAACATTCTAAATAATTCTCTCTTTCGTTCTCTTTAAAGATTAACTTAAAGTCTGCCGCTTATTTTACAGATTAGCGCCCCTGTTGTCAACCTATTTGCTAACTTTGTAGGTCTTGAGGGCGGCTTCGGCAGCTTTCTGCTGGCCAGCTTGTTTGCTTGGGCCAGTACCCTGCCCCTTGAGCTCGCCGTTAACAAAAACACCAATGGTAAAGGTTTTTTCGTGGTCAGGACCTTCTTCGGACAAGACTTTATACATTGGCGTATAGCCGTCCTTGCTCTGTGCCACCTCTTGTAGGTGAGACTTGGCATCCATCCAGGAACCACTCTCTAAGATATCCTTAAAGGTAGCCAAGATACTCTTAGTAATGAAAGTCTTGGCAGCCTCGTAGCCTTGGTCGAGGTAAATTGAACCAACAACAGCCTCAAAGCTGTTAGCCAGAATCTGGGCGCGAGCGCGGGCGGTGCCGTGCTTTTCGCCACGGCTCAGGCGCAACATTGGCTCAAAGCCAAACTTAGCGGCAGCTGCGCCAATGCTCTCGGTGCGCACTAAAGCACTACGCCAGTTAGTCAATATGCCCTCTGGCTCCGAAAAACTTGCGTACAGATATTCGGTAACCACTAGCTCTAGTACTGCGTCACCTAAAAACTCTAGGCGTTCGTTATGTTCACGGGCAGTCTTTTTGTGCTCGTTAACATAGGACCGGTGGGTAAAAGCCGTCACCAATAGCTCGATATTCTTGTATTCAACATCGAGTTTTTCTTTTGCGAAAGCTTGGTATGCGCTAAAATCTTGCATTTCTTACCTTTTGTCTTAGAGTTTTGCCTCTCGGATTCGCTTCATACCGAGCAGAATTAATTTACCAATATCATCGTATGCAATCTTGTCCATTGCTACGGGCGCTGGAAGCCATTTAATGTCGCTCAGCCAGTCCTCTCCCTGTAGTTCGTCGGTATCACCTAGCCCTTGGACCAAAAAGATGTGCATGGTCATTAAAACCAATGTATGGCCACGGCGGTACCTAAAGTTAACCTTGCCGAGCCAGTTGAGTACCTTCATTTCTTTAAGGCCAGTTTCTTCTTGAATCTCGCGCTTAGCAGTATCTTTAGGCTCTTCGCCTTCTTCAACGTGGCCCTTAGGAATAGTCCAGCGATTTTTGGCGTCTTGAATAAGCAAAATCTCAAGCTGATTATTCTTTTTGTTGCGACGGAAGATAATTCCGCCGGAAGTTGTCTCACGCACCACTTCTTCAATGGACGGTCGGCGACTACTTACGAATCGCTTGATGCCCTGAAATGGCTTGGGACGTTTCATGGTGTTTCCTTCTCTTCTGGAGCGGCTTCCGGAGCAGTCTGATCGTTAGCAGTATCGTCAACTGCAGAGTCATCAGGCAGTGCCTGCGTAGCGTCATCGGTGGCAGGGGCAACCGTGACAGGAGTGGTAGGCTCACCATTGAGCTGGCGAAGGAGCGTACCAAGAACACCGTTGATGAACTTAGAAGAGTTTTCACTACCAAATGCTTTAGCTAGTTCAACAGCTTCGTTGATAACAACCTTAGGCGGTACTCCATCGCTGTGCAACAGTTCGTAAGCGCCCATGCGTAAAACTACGCGGTCCATGCGTGCAATATCCTTGAGCGGCCATTCAGGGGCAAGAGGCTGAAGCTTTTCGTCAAGCTCGGTTACCTGACCGTCTACACCATTAACAAGGCTGACAATAAAATCAGTGTCATCAACAGTAGCTTCGTAACGAGAAATGTTACGCTTGAGTACCGTGTCGAGATCAAAGGTAGAATCAGCCGAAGCCCGCCTAAAATCCTGCTCGTAAAGTGTTTGCAGGGCAATTATGCGGCCAAGATGACGGTTTGAGGCCATTCATGAACCCTTCCGTTTATGGTTTGTAAAATGTGCTTTTATGAGGAAGGAATACTAGGCGGCTTTTGCAGCTTTTTTAGCGGCAGGCTTTTTAGTAGTAGTTGCAGCCTTAGCTACAACTTTAGGGGCCTTAACAGCGGCGCTAACCTTTTTGCCAGATTCACGACGAGTAGTAAAAGCCTTAACAGGTGACTTGGCGTTAACAGCGCGAGCCAACTTAAGCAGCAAGTGACTGCGGCGGGTGCCTGTGCGGCGAGGTGATGTTCGTTTCTTTGGTTTACCCATGAGTAAACTGCTCCTTCCAGAATATTCTGTACTTAGTTACTTTGTAGCTTGCAGTCTATTATACCCGACTCGGCACATAATCTCAAGAGGTAGCCTTTAGTTTACAGAGTTGCTATAATCTGCGGATTATGTCCGAGCAATCTTTTGGGCCGTCAACCAGACCACGGCAGTATCTCACGCCAGAGGAAGCAGCCGCTTATACTCGCTTACCGCCTGACGCGTACTGGCACTGGCTTGGTCAATTTGAAACCAAGAACCCAGCGAGTCATCCGCTTATAGTCCCGGGCACTGAACAAGAGCTACTGAGTGTTGCCGGCGTTTCTTTAATGCTTCATGAATTATTTACCGGCGGTCGTCCGCCTAAAGGCCATAGGCACCCCAGCGGACACCGTATATTCCAGTCACTTATAGACATTGATTATCACCACAGTGAACCCAGCACAGCGCTGCTTCCAAGCTTTACCCCCACACTGCGCCACTATGATCGTGGTCATGCTGTCGTTTATATGTCCGACTTTCAGGATTTTTCAAGAAGGCTCCTTGGGGCGCACGCTACACGCACCATAGCGGTTACCGCAGGCATCCAGGATACGTTGCTAACAAAGCTACCCTACGGGTGGCACTTGGGAGCGCACAATACACACACCGGTGGCGTCTCGTTTAGAGCAAGCCCTGAGCCTAGCTTGGATGCTGATACTTTTTTTGATGGATATACCGTTGACTGGTTTGATGTCAATCGCCTCAGTGCTAACTATGAAACTAACGCGCCGCGTCGGGTGCAGCCACGCTATGCCGTTGCGCGCTATCTTAAGGCATTAAAACTTGCTGGCCATACTTTTAGTGCTCCACCGCGTTACGGCTATGCCCCTGTTGTGTTCAGCCCACACGCACCAGCTCGCTCAGACGAACTCGAGCAGTCACTTCACCCCCTTATGCACAATACAGCGACTTTCGTACAACATGCCGCCAGCAAAGGAGCCTATTACGCTGCTTCGGCAATTTTTAGGGATCCGGCTCATCCCAGAGAAGGTTTTTTGCCCAGTAAAGTATCCGAGCTACTCTACCAAATCTTCCGCGATAAAACCCTAACCATAGAGCAGGCAGGCTTAAGTGAACAAGAATTACGTACACTTTCTTATATCAATGCGCATTCTAATCCTCCAGATGCAGAACTCGTCAAGCACATCACAGCACAAAATTATTATGCCGATATTCCTTACGACCAAATTACCACAACCAGTAAAGTGTTAGGCGTTAGCCATGACCCTGAGGCCTTGCAGCGTTTTATTACCTTATACCGCAAAAAAGAGCAGCCATTTGACGAGCTCAGTTGGCTACTCCAAAGAGAAGAGTACCTCATTTGCTGGACTAAACCCGAGCAGCGCGACAGTAGCCTATCACCGCAAAATGCCTACGTACTTGCGCAGTATTTGCAAGCACTACGCCGTGCCAACAGCAGGCAGATCGATGGCACAAGCTAGTCTTTTGCCAGGCATATTGCTATACTCTTCGGATTATGCCAGAACAATTCTCCAGCTTCCCCCTCAAAAGTCGTGCCAACCTAAGTCCGGAAGAAGTAGCTCAGCTCGCACATACAAGTAATGTAGGAGGTATGTGGGAGAAGATTATGACACTACATGATCAAGACATCAGCGCTCGACCCCTTATTGTCCAGAAGGCTGGTGAGCCACGCCTTTCGATGACAGGCACTGCTCATTTTTTGCATGCTTTTATAGGTGAGCGTATGCGTTCACCGGCTGGCGTAGGTGCTGGCGTTATTGGCACATTGGTCGATATCGACTACCGTTTTGGTAAAGTTGATGCTGCGACACTACCAGAGTACACTCCGCAGTTTAAAGACCTTCAGGATGGCAATGGGCCGACGGCAATTGTGCCGAGTGAGATAGAAGATTTTGCCGAGGCACTGCTAGGCCTAAAATCTGGCGGTGTCAACCATGTCACTGGGCCAGCCAAGGCAATGATTGGAACAGCCATGCCTTTCGGTTGGCATTTGGGCAATCGTGCCTTTACAACTGGCGGCATAGAGGTAATTCCCCACTACGCGGCGATTTCAGATGTGTTTACAAAACATCGTATTACGGGAATGAGCGCTGACCGCCTTAAAGTTATATTCGAAAATGACAAGCCAGCCCTGCATATTGCTCGCTACACCATAGGTGCTTATCTAAAGACTATCCAGCACGCTGGCCACCGATATGGGAAGCCAGAGCCTTTTGGGACGCCCCCTACCCTACTAACGCCCTGTCCACCGGCGGAGAAGGAGACCGACATAGATATTCCCTATCACCTATCAACACGGCACATTGCCCGACGTGTAGCTCAAGCTGCCGAAGCAGGCTTCACCTATCCCATGTCAGCGCTCTACGAGGAACCCTATAGCTCGCACGCTGCTCTTAAGCCTGAGATAGCTAGGGACCTGATGCGGGCAATTATCTTATACAAGTCGCTACCTGCCGAACAGGCAGGCGTGAGCGATGAGGAAATGAGCGTTTTATGCTACGAAGCCTTTAAAGATCATCCCGTAGATAACGCTGTGGCTGCGCAAATCAAAACAATAGAGGACTACGAAAAAATACCATATCAGGAAATTGTAGCTGTAGGTCAGACTTTAGGCGTAGAAGTTGACCCCGAGAATCTTATGAGCACGATAAAACAACGGCTTAAGTTTGAGTGGGGTCGAGAAGAATATATTGATACGCTTGTCAAAAAAGATGGAGACTTGTTTGCAAGTACCTCGTCCGTGGGTGATACATTACAGCCATCTGCAGCATACGCGCTCGCACATTACCTGCCAGCCTTAAAACAGGCACAAAATAATATGCGAGCAAGGCGACATCGTATATAAATCACATATAAAATACACCCAGATAGGGTGTATTTTATAATGCTCAGCAGTACGTTTTATGTCAGCTAAACGGCAACTAAGTTTACGAGCTTACCGGGTACATAGATTTCTTTTTTGACTGATTTGCCTTCGAGGTGCGCAACAACCTTAGCGTCGGCCTTAGCCTGGGCTAAAATGTCGTCCTTATTAGCACCGGTAGCTACAGTAATCTGGCCACGTAACTTGCCGTTAACCTGCAGTGCAATGGTGATTGTGTCAGCAATCAGATACTGTTCGTCATGAGTTGGCCATTCACTGGTGTGAATTGACGTTTCATGGCCCAGCTGGCTCCACAATTCTTCGGTAATGTGCGGCGCAAATGGTGCCAAAAGTTGTAAGTAGCTCTGGATTGTCCAGCGCCAAGCATCGGCTGCCTCGGTAAATGGAATTTGCACCTTGAGCTTGGTGAGCTCGTTCATGGCTTCCATCATAGCTGCAATGGCGGTGTTAAAGTTTAGATTCTCTAGATCTTGGCTAACTTTTTTAATGGTACGGTGACTAACCATTAATAATGGCTTGATGTCGGCAGTGTTCTGCGTGGCACCACTTTCTTTAAACTCCTGAGTCAATGCCCATGAACGCTGCAAGAAGCGGAATGCTCCACCCATGCCTTCAACACTCCAGTTGGCCATTTGGTTCCAAGGGCCAATAAATAGTTCCATGACACGGATAGAGTCAGCGCCATAGCCCTGCTCAATGAGGTCGCCTGGCTGGATTGTATTGCCCTTAGATTTGCTCATTTTTTGACCGTCTGGAGCCAAAATCATACCCTGGTTACGTAAAGTAGTGAATGGTTCACTGAATTCGATAAGACCTTCGTCTTGCATCACCTTGGTCCAAAAACGTGCATACAGCAAGTGCATTACAGCGTGCTCGGCACCACCGATATATTCGTCAACAGGTAGCCATTGCTTTACTAGTTCAGGGTCAAAAGGCTGGTCGTTATTGTGCGGGTCAGCATAGCGTAGCGCATACCAACTAGAACAGGCGAAGCCGTCCATGGTATCCGTTTCGCGAATAGCCGAGCCACCACAGGTTGGACAGGTGGTGTTAACAAATTCATCAACTCGGGCTAACGGACTACGGCCATCACCAGATGGCTCGAAGCTGGCCATATCGGGCAAACGCACCGGTAATTGATCATCGGGCACCGCCACGGCACCATCTTTAGGACAGTGGATAATCGGGATTGGTGCGCCCCAATAGCGCTGGCGGCTAATTAACCAGTCGCGCATTCTGTAGTTAACGCGCTCCTCACCACTGCCCTTGGCAGCAAGGTCAGCTACCATTTTTTCGCGGGCTTCACTGGTGAGCATACCCGTAAATTCGCCGGAGTTAATTAAGCGACCTTCGTGTACCATGTCATGGCTTTGGCCTTGGGCAAGTTCAAAGATCTGCTGAGCACCAGCACCCACACAGCGGCGCTGCACTTCTGCGGCAGATACCCACTCGTAGGTTTGCGCAGCGGCTTCTTCGGCGCTGATTTCTTGTTGCTGCAATGAACCAAGCTCAATAACTACGGTATTGCAGTAAGCGATGCGGTTTTCTTGCTTGTGCTGTGCGTAAAATTCAGAGCACAATACCTGGTCTTTTTCGATAATTGTTTTTATATCGGTGTAACCGGTTTCTTCAAGCAATTCACGGCGTGCAGCTTGGGCTGGTGTTTCACCGTCATCAATGCCGCCCATGAGTGGAGACCAAAAATCACTGCCAGTTGGCTTAACAATTAGGTATGTGTCTTCGGTTGGGTGCTTAATAACGCAAGTTACTACATTGCGGCTAATAACCTCCTGGCCGTCCACGTGTGGATTCTCGGTATGGCTAAAGCGCTCGGCAATTACTTGGCGGATTGGCAGCTCAAATGTAGTAGCAAACTCGTAGTCACGCTCATCATGGGCTGGGACGGCCATAATTGCCCCCGTGCCATAGCCGGTTAGTACATAGTCGGCAATCCATATTGGTAGCTTTTCGCCGTTGACAGGGTTAACAGCGTAAGCCCCTGTGAAAACACCAGTTTTTTCACGATTAGTTTCTTGGCGCTCAATGTCTGACTTGTTGCGCGTTTTTTGCTGATAGTTCTCTACCTGTTGCTGGTGCTCGGCGGTGGTAATTTCTTTAACTAATGGGTGTTCTGGAGCCAACACGGCAAATGTTGCGCCGTATAGTGTGTCGGGGCGGGTAGTAAATACCTCTAGTGAGTGCTGGCTATCGGCAACCGCAAATGTAACCAAAGCACCTTGGCTGCGACCAATCCAGTTGCGCTGCATATTCTTGATAGAATCGGTCCAGTTGATGTCGTCAAGGTCTTTTTGTAAGCGATCAGCGTACTCGGTAATCTTAAAGAACCATTGTTTGAGCGCTTTCTTTTCGACTTCACTACCACAGCGCCAACATCGGCCGGCCTCTACCTGCTCGTTGGCAAGCACTGTCTTGTCCACAGGACACCACCACTGCAAACTCTCTTGCTGATACGCTAAACCACGCTTAAATAGCAGCAAGAAGAACCACTGCGTCCAGCGATAATAGTCGGGGTCAGTGCTATCAATTTCGCGCGACCAGTCATACCCAAAACCCATTTGGCGAAGCTGCTCTTTAAAACGGCCTGTGTTTTGGTCGATAGCTTGGCGAGGTGTAATACCCGTTTTAATAGCATAGTTTTCGGCTGGCAAACCAAAAGCATCCCAACCCATTGGGTGCATAACATTGTAGCCGCGCATGCGAGCAAAACGAGCCATTGCATCGCCAATTGCGTAGTTGCGAACATGGCCAACATGCATAGCAGCACCACTAGGGTATGGAAAGAACTCAAGAATGAATTTCTTAGGCTTGTCCGAACTATCGTCAGCATAGTAAATCTTAGATTCTTCCCAAGTTTGCTGCCACTTGGGTTCAAGGTCTTTTGGGTTGTAGCGTTGCATGTGCAAGAGCTCCTTTAGGTTTGTTGTGGTCTTTATCTGTAATTATATCAGTTGACACCACATTTTTTAACTGTTGCAAGTTTTGCGCATACAGCTAACGGCCAAAATATTCACCGCGTTGACCAGCATACATGTTAAACATCTGGCTAAAAGTTACAAACTTGTAGTTAGGTTGCAAGGCTTGGATTGTTGCCTCAAGCGATTCGGCGGTTACGGGGTAAATATCATGTAAGTCTATGACACCGCCCGGCTTAGCGTGCGATACAATAATATCTTTAACCTTGTTAGGGTCTTTGGTTTGCCAGTCTAGGGGGTCAATATTCCACATAGCGATAGTCATTGGCACCGTGCCCCTAACTGTTGGGTTTACTGCTCCATATGGTGGCCTAAACAACGTTGGTGCTGGCACGCCAGCACTAATAACTGCTGCTTGCGTACGATTTATTTCGTCCATGATCTGTGACGGCGACAAATCGGTAAAGTCGTGGTGGTCCCAACTGTGGCTACCAATTTCATGGCCAGCAGTATGCATGCGGCGCAATATTGCTTCTTGGCCCGCAACACGCGACCCTACTACAAAAAAGCTAGCTGGCACATGGTACTTATCTAAAATATCAAGAATCTTGGGTGTGGTAATCGGGTTTGGGCCATCATCAAATGTAAGTGCTATGCAAGGCGTTGCCGAGCAATCTACTTGGGGCGCCGGCGGGGGAGGCGCTGCTTTTTGGATAGCCGGTGCAGCTTGTACGTGCTTTTTATTTGCTGGCTGCAAAAAGCCCTGCAAGGTAAGCCCCAAAGAGCCAAAAGCGAGCGCCAATAGGCAGATAGCCACAGCCGATATATGCAACTGCGGGCTTCGTAACCACCATGTTCGCGCGTTACTCACCATGTAATATACTATTTTGGCAAATAAATCGCTTTTAAGCTAGAGGAATTACATACATAAGCGTATTACCACCCCTGTTAAAACTTAAAATTGCTTTAAGAAATTAGTGGCAAAGTTGGTGGTGAGGTCTTTTGCCTGCTGGTGTCGCTCTAGGGCCAACTGCACCAAGCGCTCCACCAATTCAACGTTAGAAATACCCTTTTTGCGCCAGTTATGAGCATAGAGACTGCCTGGCAATGGGTTAATTTCGTTAAAGTAGACTTTTTTAGCCTTGCTATCAATAAGCATATCAATACGTGCAATACCGCCGCAGCCTACAGCTCGGTACACTGCCAGGCCCAGTTCTTCGGCTTGCTTATACAGCTCATCAGAAACTTGTGCCGGAATGCGGCTATAGCCCTGTGCACCCTGACCGCCTTTGGCACCCATTTTGGCGCCCTTGCCTTTGCCGCCGCGCATGTACTTAGTGTCAAAGTCAAAGAAATCTTCGCTAGATGAGAGCGGCTCTTCTAGGAGTGCAGGAGTCAAGTCGTCGTTTCCGATAATAGGCAGCGTTACCTCTACGAGGTTGTTAACGCCCTCTTCCACCACAGCCTTAGTATCATAGTGCAAAGCCACTTCAATAGCATTTGCCAGGTCTTGCGGTGCAGCCACGCGTGTAATGCCAATGCTGGAACCCAAATGCGCTGGCTTAACAAACAACGGGTAATTCAGCTGGCTATTAATTTGTTTTTGGTACTCCGTGGGATTATTCTGATAGGCCTTGCTAGTAAGTGGCACATATTTTGGGGTCGCAATACCATGCGCCGAAACAACCTCTTTAGCAAGCACTTTATCCATAGCAACAACAGCTGCTTCTACGTTGCAACCCACGTACGGCACATTAGCCATTTCACAGATAGCCATCAGTTCGCCGTCTTCGCCATGGGTGCCGTGAGTGGCCGGAAAGACTACATCAATCGGGATCGTCTTACGACTTAGGCCAGAAGTCTTGATAAGACGCAGGCCCTTGCCTAAAGATAGCGCTACGGGCGTTTCTTTTTCGAGCAGTTCAGGCACATTACCCGACTGGTAAAAGGCCACATTCTTAAATTTTTCACCAGCATACCACTGCCCATCTTTGGCGATATACACCGGCAGCACGTGATACTTCTGGGATAGCTCAAGCGGCTTTATAACTGCGGCGATTGCCGTAAGGATTGAAATATCGTGTTCTGTGGAACGAGATCCAAAAACAACGGCGATGGTGGGCTTTTTCATATGGTTTAGTATAGCATTTCTTAGGCGTAATTATCGGTCCAGTCGTTTTGCATCAGCACCAAATCGCCGTGCGCCACAAATGTCTGCAAATTAGTGTAAAAATTGAGGGGGTCATCTTCTATCACTACATCACCCTCGAACTTCGCGGCCTTGAGGCCATACAAAATATCGTCAGTAGCCGAGTTCTTCATGAGTACCACTATAGTCGGGGCTGCCTTGGCTATTAGCTGGCCCATTTCGCGGTGTACCGCGCGCCCCTCTTGACCTTGATCAACCAAGCCTGGTGTTACATAGATCTTGCGGCGTGCGTCAAGTTCGGCGAGCAGCGCTGTACCTGCCCGAATACCTTCGATGTTGCCGTTATAGGTATCGTCGATAATCCATGCACCATCCAGCTCGTATGGCTGCATGCGGTGCTCAAATGGCCGGGTTTTAGCGATAGCTGCTTGGATTTGGTCGTTAGACATATCAAATTCAGCAGCCAGCGCTGCAGCCAGCGATAGGGGGCCCACCTGGTGGCGGCCCAAAAGGTCACTATGCAAGCGCATTTTGCGATTGCCTTTGGTGAGCACAAAACTCGTCCCAGAGAGTTGTAATTGGATATCTGACACTTTCCAACCAAGCGCACCATGCGAGTCGTAGCGTTGTTGGCCTTTATGCATCGACTCCGCAGCCAAAGCTGATTCGCCGTTAACATACAAATGTTCCGGCTTAACGTAATTGGCTACCGAAAACATATCGCGAATAACATTCGCGACTGTTTTGTAGTGGTTGAGATGTGCCGGAGCAATACCCGTAATAAGAGCATGTGTAGGGTGAGTAATCTTAGCAAAACGCTCTATGTCGCCTGGTACATTTTCGCCGTACTCCAAAATCACCACGTCTTCATTGCCATCGAGTTTTTTAGCAAAGTAAGCGTGCGAAATAGAGACGTTTTTATTGGCAGGTGTAGCCACGACTTTTTTGCCTTCGCCCAAAACAGTAAGTAGTAGTTCCTTCATGCTTGTTTTGCCATAGCTTCCGGCAATCGCAATTTTGGCGCCAGGGTGCGCCTTAAAGATCTTTTCGGACTCTTTAATGTACATGCGGTGCCTTGGCTGAATAATGACAATCCGGCCCAACCACAGCGGCACCGTAACAGCATGCGCCCAAATAATTGGGTACGAGAGCAGTACGGCAAGGCCAAAGTATAAACCACCTGTTAGGTCATTTTTTACCCAAAGAGCCAACAGTAGTAATCCGGCGGCAATTTGCAACAACATACCAAGCCGTAAGGCCAGTACCAACATGCGAGCTGGACCAGTTTTATCTAGGCTGCGGCGGTACATTACGCGCGAGAAGTCATTAGTGTGCCAAAACCATCGCAGATATGGCCCCGCCTCGTATTCGGTACTTTGCAGCATATATACCAAAATATTGGCATAATTCCAGCCATACAAACTCATCAATCCACGGATCATCGCAAGAACTCCTCAACGGCTTTTTCAACAATTTCTGGTTTGTCTATATGCACAAAGTGGCCAGCTCCACCAACAACTTCCAGTGTCGATGTTTGGAGTAACTGGTGATATTGCTCGCCATAGCGTGGCGGCGTAGCTTGGTCGTTTTCGCCATACAACAATAATGCAGGAATTTTAACCTGTTGTGCATCTTGGCGCACATCGTCGGTGACCACCTTTTTAAAAGTTTCCTGTAGGTGTTCAGCCACTAGCATGTCAGAGCCCACAGCGTCGTATACCTTACGGCGTAGCTTGGTTTTGACCGACTTAGGCAACGGCGTGGTAGCGGCCTTGCCAGCCTTAGTGAGTACTCGGAGCAGCTTGTTGCGACCGTTATATTCACCGCGAATACCGGCACTGGCAATGAGCACCAGCTTGTCGGCCCGTAGTATACCCTGACCTAGGCCGCGTATTGCAATGGCCCCACCGTTAGAGTGGCCAATATAGGCATATACATCAGCCAGCCCCACTTTTGCCGCAAAATGCTGCACAAAGGTAGCATATTCGGTTAGACCCCATACGGCGTGAGGGGATTGCGTGCCGCCAAAGCCTGGAAGATCTAGGGCGACAACTTCGTAATGTTGGCTCAACTTGTCGCTCAGCGCCTTTAAGCCTTGGCTGGTGTCGCCCCACCCGTGAAGAATAAGTACGGTTTTCCCCGTGCCCTTACGGATATATTGGGTCATAAGAGAATCAACTATAGCTTGCATGAGCCTCATTATACGCTATCGCGGCCTGTTTTAGACCTGTAAAGCTCTTGTAAAAGCTGGCCCATCTGACTAAAAGCCTTGTGCCTTGCAATTAGATTTTTGAGAGCATCGTATGACATGCTCTCCCAGCTTATCGTAGGTATTTGGTGGGAAAAGTGTAGCTCGCCTTGCACTACAAGTTCGTTCTTCCTGTCAGGACGCAGGGCTTGACTCTGCCTGCTGAGTACGGCATCTACAAGCCTATTGAGTGTATTTGTCCTGCTACTGGCGCGTTCATAGATTGCCTCGAATAACTCACCGCGCGTGATACCCTCTTCAGGTGCGTACTCCCCTGCCTGGGCCGGCTTTTTAATACCAGTAGCGATACACACTACATCAAATAAGGCGCCCATACTACCGTGGAGTGTATGCGCTGCCAGATCGCGCTTTTCGGCGTATACCTTTAAGCGCTCCAGCGAGTAACTACCGTAATCAATAAGGCTAAGCGTTTGACGACCGTAGCTAACTTCATGGCTCTTAGGCTGCCGGGCCGCAAACTCATAGGGAGCATCAACCTGTATCGTCATTAGATCAACACCGCGCGCCGCCACCTCAGTTTCGGAAGTGCCATAGGGCACATCTATCTTTTGAACATTCAGTTGCGTACCATGAACCGGAGTCATAAAGTATTCGCCTTGGGCGTACCATATTTCGCCAGGTGGATACTGCAACCACTTTATGTATCGTGTGGCATTTTCTGCGTGCAGAGGCGATCCATAGATCTCGTTAGAGCATTTTGTTAATTCAGCAAACGGGTCAGGTCGTTCGGGAGTCTTCATATCAAGCAACAATACACAGGCGCTGGCGAATTCTCAACCGGTTTGGGTAATTTTACAGCAGCTTATTTTGTTTGGCGGCGCAAAGTAAGGGCGCCCAAAACTAACGCAGCAATGCCGAAGGCAGCTACAACTAGTACATTTTGGAACATGTCACTCGTGACGTTGGGAGTAGACGCCACCTGCTTCATAGCCTCAACAGCATAGGTGAGCGGTAAGCAGTGAGCCACAACCTCCAGCGCGTGTGGCAACTGGTCAACCGGCACCAGCAAGCCGCACAGCAAAAATTGCGGCAAAATAAAGGCCGGCAAAAATTGTACCGCCTGGAATTCAGTGCGCGCAAAGGCGCTCACCAAAAGCCCTAGTGCCATACCAAGCAGTGCATCAACCAAAGCAACAATCACTAAAAACCACTCTGGGCCAGCAATGTGCAGTCCGTAGCCGTGCACAGCCAAGAAGCTAGCGATAAGGGCCTGCAAAATACTCACACAGCCAAATGCCAAGGCGTAGCCTAAAATAATATCTACTTTACCAATGGGCATAACCAGCAAGCGCTCAAGGGTGCCTGACGATCGTTCACGCAAAGTTGTTACGGAAGTGGTTAAAAACATGATTACAAAAGGGAAAATACCCAAAAGTGGCGGCCCCACGCGATCGAACATATGCGGAATATCTTGGTAGATCCAAGCTAATAACCCCAGTAGCACACAGGGTGCTACAAACAACAATGCCAACGTACGATGATCGTGCAATAGTTGCTGTAAAACTCGGCGTGTAGTGGCCAATAACATGCGGCTATGCATGGTGGTCCCCCTGTACAAGTGTAAGAAAAGCATCTTCTACAGTCGTAGCTGCGGTGTGTGTTAACAGCTGCTGTCGGCTGCCGTGGTGCAATAGTTCACCTTCACGAAGCAAAAGTATATTGGCGCAGCGTTCAGCTTCGTCCATAACATGGCTCGAAACCAACACCGTGACTCCTTGCGTTGTCAGGTCGGCAAATAGCTTCCATAAATGTTGCCTCAATACTGGATCCAGGCCAACCGTTGGCTCGTCGAGTACCAGCAATTTAGGGTCGCCCAACAAGGCCACTGCCAGTGATACACGCGCCCGTTCACCGCCAGAAAGTGTAGCAACTACCTGGTTGGCATGCTGTTGCAAATCTACCATAGCCAGAACTACCTTAATTTGGTTTTTGGCATTGCTGATAGCTGCAAAGTAGCGCAAATTTTGCAGTACCGTTAAATCGCCATATACGGCTGGATCTTGGGTAACGTAGCCGATCTGCGAACGCAGCTGCGGATCACCTGCCGGCTTTTGCAGCACTACAAGGTCACCAGAAGTTTTAGCCTGCGCCCCAATAATTGTGCGCATGAGTGTAGTTTTACCGGACCCACTCGGCCCAATAAGCCCCGTAATTGAAAAAGGCTCCACGCCAAATGTTAGGTTTTTTAATACAGACTTACCCTGTTTTTGCACCGTAAGGTTTGTGGCCGAAATTGCTGCATGCATAAGCATATAATGAGCTGGGCTCGATACACCTGTCAATAACTAGATAGTTGGAACACCGTACAATCGACGCAAATGAGTCGCCACGGCGCTGCCCGGCCTGCAACCTGCCGGCACAACTGTGGCAAGTGCATCCTGTGCTATCTTTTCAAAATAAAACTTACCAGAAGTGATAAACACCATACCCTCTAAAATTATCTCGCCGTGTTTGCCCACTCCACTGCGCTGTACTTGCACACGTGCCAAATTGTTAATTCTAGGAATAAGGTCGGTTTTCTGAGTTTTGCTTAATGGCATGTCCGGCACTTGAGCCGCTAAGTCCACATAATTTATAAAGGGGATATCAACATGCGAGGCACCAATATCTTTAGGGCGTTTTTGGCCGCTAACCACAGCCAGAACGTCTAATGCCTTACCAAATGTGCCATGAAATGGGTGATCAACTAAATTTCGGCGAACCAAGTAATTACCAATGCGCAGTGTGCTTAGAGCCGCCGGACTAACCACCAGCGAAGGTACATACCCCGCCCAAGCGCTTCGTTCTGTTTCATCAGGCGCCTGCATGGTGAGCGCGTAAGGCAAATCAGGATGCATGGTGCGCATCGTACTTAAAATCCGGCTTCTGTCGGCAACGTACTGCGTATCAGCAAAGTGCGACTTTAAGTCATAGCCACCATCAGGGCAGCGATATGCACTGGCATGAGCCCGATTGCGACTCGTAAAGTCCAACCAATTAGCCGCTACTGCGCCATATATGGGGCTGTCCCACAACTGGTGGGAAATTGCCTCTAACTCACTGGGTTCAATAAGGCGAGGCGGTAGTGGAGGGTTCATTTCAGGACTGGTCATTGCAGTATGATACCAGGTTTAAAAAAGATTGCCTGCCGTAAGCTAGTGGGGCGATCCAAAGTGCTGCCGCAAGAATATCGTCGCCTCATTTTCTTTACGCCAGGTTGCGGGCAGTGTGTGTGCTAAGCTCGAAAAAGCTACTAGGTCGTAGGTAAACGCAGCGCCACTAGCAATACAAACATTGCCCTCTAAGATTATCTGGCCCACATCGGACACTTTCCCAATTCGCGCATGGCAACGCGCCGTATCCCTGACTCGCTCAATAATGCTTTGCCGCCGCTTGTAAACCTCGGGCGGAGCAGTAAATATACGCTCCCTGAACTCGCTATAAGCAATAAATGGCTCATCTGTGTGCGAGATACCTAAATCCCTGGGGCGTGCTAGGCCCGCAGCTACATTAAGTACATCGAGAGCCTTGCCAAAGCTCCCTCTAAACACATGTTCATCTAGCTTTCTTGTCTGCAAGTAATTGCGCAGACGTACATCGCTAAAACCCGTCTTTTCTATTTTAAATGCCGGCGGTTCATTCGCAGGAGACTGATGATCAGTGTGCATATCATCGCTAGGCCGCCACATTGGCGCACCATTAATGATATCGTCCACTTCGCTAGCCCATTCCCCTGGCTCGATAGCCTTGGGTTGTTGCTTTGCTATTACTTTCTTATTTTCTAAAGGCTTTAGCCTAAGTGCATATGGAAAATCAGGTGCGGCCCGACGGACAGAATCAATGATCAGATTCGGCTCAAGTACTTGGTGATTGGCCTCATAGCTAAAATTGTAGCCACCTTCGTCCCTATACACTTCGATTCCGCCTTTTGGCCAGCTCTCATAGCTATACTCTACCCAGCCTACGGCTATACGCCCATACACGGAGTCGCCCCACACTTCCGCCGACAGCTCTTGGAGCTGTTCGAACGGTATTTTTACAGCAGTTGGACCCGAATTAGACATTTTGGGCTATAGCTCTATGTCTGGGGCAAATTTTTTTCGCATGTAGGTTGCAATTCGGCTAGTAGGAGAGCAGCTATCTGGCACGACAGCCAGCGATTGACGGGCAATTTTTGCGTAGTCTAACCGAGTATATGGCGCATCAACGATAAGCTCCCCCTCTACAATTACCTCACCATACTTACCTGGGCGGCCCCGTTGCAGCTGTTCACGCAGTGCGGCGCCAATTTTTGGTATAACCATCCTGCGATCGGTTGCACGAAAAGGGAGTGCATCTACGGCCTTAGCCAAACCTTTAGCCGATAAAAATGGCATATGGACGTGCGAGGCACCTAAATCTTGCGGCCGAGTACATTCGCTCACTACACCAAGCACGTCCAGAGCCTTGCCCACAGTGCCATGAAACGAGTGGTCAACAAGCTGCCTGTGCCTTAAAAATTCACCAATACGAGCAGCGCTCAAGCCGCTCGGCGCAACGGCGTATTGTAGGTCGCGGTGGTAAGGCTGCCCTGAGTTCTCACCCAACAGAGACAACTTTAAGGCGTAGGGTAAGTCAGGATGTGTCTCACGCAGCACCTGTAGGGCGTGCTCCGGCTGCTCCACCCGAACGGCTTTTGCGTCACGCATTCGCACCTCAAAACCGCCACGCCTGCGATACAATTGCGCATGCGCTCTATCATGGGCAATTAGATTAATAATGCCCACGCTTGCCGCGCCATACACTGGCGATCCCCAGAGCTCTTCTGATACTGTACAGAGGTCTGATTCTTCAATTTTTCTTATCTGGGGTGGGCTCTGGGGTAGAGATTCGGGACTATTCATTGCAGTATGATAGCAGATGAGCCTTAGAATATTAGTTGTAAATTATAACGCTTTAATATTTCCCAAACAAAAAACCGGACACGAAATCCGGTTCTTTGTTTGGTGGAGCTACAGGGACTCGAACCCTGGACCTCTTCCATGCCATGGAAGC
>CAZBRP010000014.1:0-32842 GCA_964494765.1 uncultured Candidatus Saccharibacteria bacterium | reverse complement strand
CCCCGTTAGTATTGACATTATACATATAATGTAGTAAAATATGTTTTATGAGTACATATGAACGTTTGCCTGATGAGAGCGGACTGGTTCGTTTACCTGATGATTTTACTGTTGAAGACCTATTTGGATCGAATGGCGACAGTAGCAAACAACTAGGCGATATCTTGGACGGCGTGTTAAAAGATTGCGACACAGAAAATGTACATAGCCGCGAGGTTGATATTGCATTTACAACAAATGGGCCTACCACCGCCCGGGTTAATGCCGGTATCGACACGATAGCCGATTCTGGACATGAGCGTCAGACTACGCGAGCACGCTTACACCTTAACATCGGTGCAATGAGCCTAGCAAACGGCTGGGTAGAGCAGCAACATGTGAATGGCCGAATTACTGGAAACATGGAATCATGGACGTACGTTAATGCCATAGAAGATCTTAAAGAAGCGTTATCGACAGATCGACTCGCATGGTTTAATAACGCCCTACTGCAGCCTTCACATGAGCAAACGGTCACATCAGTGGAAGCACTGGTGGCAGAAGCTGCACAATTGCAAATTCCTGTATTCGACAGTATGACTGCTTCAGCAGCACCTACCGTATTCCGCAATGGAGCAACAGTAGAAACACTTACTTCAAGAGTCACTTCTCGGCCAGCAGATAGTGATACAGTGCCTATGCGAGATGTCAAAATTCTTACGCCCGACGAAGTTGTTCACACCTACCAACAACTGCCTGATGGCACAGAGCTAGTAACAATTGGCGGTGAACGTATGCTTCCTGGCAGGAGTGTACTTGACGCGCTTGGCGCATTACTTACGAGTGCACATAATTCCGGACGCGTATAGTTAGTAGTGTTATCCGGTCATAACAAACATAGAGGCGATGTAGTGTATATCGCCTCTATGTTCTTTTAAGTTGCGGCTGGCGGCTCTTCAAGAGCGCTTGTACCAACATTGGTACCCTCTCTTGGGAGAAGTGATTGAAGCTACTATCGGCTATCACATGGTAAGCCGCGTCGGCTAATCGCCAATCGTCCGGGCTGATACTTAGCTGTTGCCATGTCTTATATGGATCGATATCTCTTCGGCTAAAAGCGTTAACGAATTTAGAATCGCTGCGCCCGAATACGCCTATTAGAGTTCCCTTCCAGTAGTCGGTAGACCAACGCTCCGAATTGGACTCACCGTGCGTAATATACGTGCGTGTAAGATTGGGATAGTATGGGAATAGCTCTAGGGCAATACGTCGGGCAGCTGTTTCAGTTCGATCCATCGGACTTTTTGTAAGACGCTCGAAAGCTTCTTTTACTAATATGGGTGCGTGAGGCGCTAAAGTTGTGCAGAGCGCTTCGAGCGTGGTATGCCGGGCGTATACTTCATCTTGCTCATTAGCTGTGTATTTCTGAAGCTTGTTTATGCGGTCTACGTAACGGATTATTTCATCGCGGACGGCCGCTGGATTATGGGCGGCCATGGCCATACCGAGGGCTTGGACTGCCCAATGGGCCGAACGGTGGCTTAGCCTTCTTAGGGTGTCTGCCGTGGCTGGATTGCTTGGGTCGGTGGCTGCGTGAAGGAGGTCTTCAAAATTGCTGCGCTCGGCTCCCATTTCGTCGGCGTGGGCCTGCGTTGCTGTCAAAAGCTGCTTCCAGCTTGTCTGCTCGTCATCGGTCGGGTCTTTAAGGGCTACACCCTGAGCAATAATAATTGCCATTTCGCGGTACTGCCTATTGTTCAAGTAACTCTGCAATATGGCCTGTGAATTTTTCTGGCTATATGGCACCATCTGAGCGCCAAGCCAAGCGCCATCTACATAGTCGTATCGTTTTCGTAAATCACGAACTTTATTGGCGACCTTTGCCGTGTCGTAGGGAATGAACTGTTGCAGAATGGGGGTGATGGAGTCGGGAGAGGCTTTTATTTCTATAAAGCTCATCATCCGTTCAGCGCTACCAACTATGGCTGTTCGTTCTCGTGTTAGCTTGGCCAATGCCTCGGGGCTCATAAGCATCTCAGCATCTGGTTCGCGTGGCTGCAGGTTACTGCCAAGCGCCGCAGAACTTAGGCTCACGAAACCGGCTAGCAATGTTCGACGGCTAACTAGCGATTGTGGAGGAGAAGTCTGTGTTTCATCTGCTGTCGGCGAGGCTGATGCTTCAGGAAGAGTATGCCAGGTTGGTGAGCCGGCTATTTCGTCTCTGAGCGCGGGTAAATCGGCTGCCTCACCGCCTCTCCAGCCTTTTAGCATAGGAAAGATTGTGCGATCACGTCGTTGCTCGGCCCTTCCTCTTTCGGCAGCCTCTAGCACGGCGTCCTGCATTTCTTCTGCTGAGCGGAAACGGTCTCTTGAACGTACCGATAAACCTGTCCGCACCGGTACCTGAACCCGCTCAACTATTCGGTCTATCTTACCGTCGTCGGTCATTTTGCGGATGGGTGCCACTTTATTAAGCTGGTGAGCTAATCTCCAGTTGATGAATAGCTGTGCGTCATTCATGTGCTCTACGTTGGAGTGCTTAATTTTAATTGGCCGACGGCCAGCTAGCATCTCGTACATCACCGCTGATAGTGAATAGATATCGGTTTGTACCGTCATGTGGCCCTCGAATTGCTCTGGGGCCATGTACGGTCCGGTACCGGCTGCCATTTGGGTTCGAGTGCGTGTTTCATCGGTGTGCCCAAAGCTTGATATGCCAAAATCGGCTATTTTTACAGTATCACCCATAAGGAGTATGTTAGGCGGCTTAATATCTCCGTGGATAATTCGTGCGCCTTTGGCATCTTTTGTATGCATCCAGGCGAGTCCGCTCATTGCTTGTACACCCAGAGATACGGCTAAGCCCGTGTTGAGCCTACCCGAATTCCTCATGAGATCGCTTAATGACCTATCAGCACGTTCTGTAACAATATATGGATGCCGGTGTACTATTTTGGTATCGCCGGACGTAAATTCCATAGTATGCGCGCCTGCAGCCTCTACTGCAAGGATGTTGAGATGCTTAAGTTGCCTTAAAAGCTCGGCTTCACGGTCAAAGCGGTCCAGCTGATCTGGTGTATGGTTTGTTTTGAGCACTTTAGCCGCTAGATCTATACTGTTGCGTACGTCCACGCAGCTAAAGACCCAGCCTTGTCCGCCTATGCCATCTCCCCCACCATCAAGGTCGCCTGTTAAATGTAAGCCAGACTGCGTGTTAGCATTGAAGTGTTCTGCGAAAGCTTTACGATCCATAAGTAACAGATTATACGGGAGGCGTATATAAAAATGCTAACAAATTATCTAATCATTAAAACTGTCTCAGACAGTTGTTTCCCTTACCTGAAACCTTTGCTACTATGTGACGATGAGTGAACAAAAGCTATACACGCCAAGCGGTGAACCAGAATTTACTGGTAATTGGGGCGAAACCCCTTGGGAGCTCCACCTTACTAATGAGCTGCCTGATAATTTGCCTATCACTGCAGTGGGCTGTGTGGCGGTATGCGGAAAAGGTGCCAAGCAGACGTTACTTACGCAAAATATGGGCGACGACCCAGACCGAAACGGCAAATGGGAGATTCCTTGCGGCAAACGCGATCTTGTGCAGCGTGAGGGCCACCCAGACAAGATGGAATCGTGGTATCGGACTGCCCGACGCGAAGGCCTCGAAGAAGTTGGCGCTAGTTTTAAGGAACTTTATCCCTTTGCCATCCGTAAGATCTTTAATCCTGTTGCGAGCGAACGGCCAGAACGTTTCCGAGATGTTCCGTCTGTTACCTGTATGTTGTATGTATGGAGTACTGTTAAAGGCCTGCCAGATGTGCCTACAGATCCGAAGCATCGTATTACGGGCACATTTTCGATACCTGAGCTTAGGCGTGAGCGTGAGCGTAATCTGATAGACGCCGATGAGTATAAGATTGTCTGGCATGGTATGCTGGCTGCCCAGCGTAGTTTAAGGCGCGCATGAGTGCCGAAAGACTTCCCTCTGTTGTACGGCGCCTGGAAGATTGCACGGCGATTAATATTGTGCTCGACGTTGATAATACGCTTATCCCTGGCAAGGAGCATTCGGATGCTGAGCAGCAAAAGGGCTATCGAGGCCTCGATGAGTTTTGCAATGCTTACGCCGAAGCGTTACCAAGCTTGAATGAACTGGGTAAACTCTGCTTCCTGAGTATTAATACGGGTAATACTATTACTTCGTATCTTGGAAACTATGAAGAAAAGAACCCGGCTTTCCGTCAGATTACTCCTTTGCTCGATGCCAAAGTTACTTCGGTGGGCACGGAGGTGCATTTCCGTGTCCCTGATGGTAGTTTCAGCCATGACACATCTTGGCCACCAGCCGTCAACTGGAACCCAGAAGGTGTTCGGGGCATGTTGGAGTACGTACCTCGTCTTGAAAAGCCTCCTCTGTCTGATTTCGACATAAAAATACAGCCAGATGCCGCCCAAACTGGTTACAAATTGAGCTACGATATTTTTGGTCTGCCGGAAGAAGGCTCGCCACAATTTGATGCGTATATCAACTGGGTGCTAAAACACGCCAGCACAGAGGCCGATGTGGCACTGTCGTACGATAAACGTCATAATTTCCACTATCTCGATTTCCTGCCGCTAGGCGTAAACAAAGGGTCGGCTGCATTGCACGTCGGCGAGCGATGCCTAGCCAACGCACTTGCGTCCAAAGGCCAAGAGGTGCCATCCGAGGCATCACTGTTTACGGTGGTTGGGGTCGATAGCGATAATGACCGTTCGATGACCCAGATAGCAGACCTGGCTATTCTCCCTTTGAATGCCCATCGCAGTTTTGTAGATTGGGCCGAAGACACTATCCCTCATAAGCTGTACCGTGCAAATGCTTCATTTGCTACCGGTATACACGAAGGACTAGCGCATTACGGTATACTGTAACAGATAAGCAATGGGCTAAAGCAGCCTATTGCTAGGCCTAAGATAGAGTCTTAGCAGATGTTTTGCTTTTTAAGGCTTGCTTACGCGACTTTTCGTAGAGGGCGCGCTTTATGGCGGCCTTCTGGAGCTTATCTTGCTTCTTCTTATCACGCTTTTTCATTCCTATTAGTATAAAGCACATAGCTACGATTACGTTGAAAAAGATTATAATAGCCATATGCCCATTACCACATTCGACTCGGTGTATGAATTGCCGGTATATCAGCGACGTGAAGAGATTATCTCGGCGGTTGACGCCAATCAGGTAACAATTATTACTGCCGAGACCGGCGCAGGTAAAAGTACACAAATTCCTCAGTATTTGGCCGAACATGGCTACCAGAAAATTATTGTAACCCAGCCGCGTATCTTGGCGGCTCGCAACCTATGCCATCGGGTACGGCAAGAGTACTCGTGGCGTATAGGCCGCGATGCTACGAACTTTGTGGGGTATCGCACGGCGCATGAGCGCGATGATGACTCCGAAAATACCATTCTGTATTGTACCGATGGCTTGCAGCTGGTGCGCGAACTGACCGGCAGTGGCACCGCTAGCAAACAAGTACTCATTTTAGATGAGATCCACGAGTGGAACGAGAATATGGAAGTACTGATAGCGTGGGCAAAGCGTCGCTGTCAGGAAGATCCTCATTTTAAGGTAGTACTAATGAGCGCTACCATCGAGGCTGACAGCCTAGCCACTTACTTTAATAGCCCACCTCCAATTGCCATTCCTGGCCGTAGCTTTGCCGTAGAAAAACGTTTCGGCAAAGATCTGATAGATGAGATAATCCAGCAGCTTACTACTCGCACGAGTAATATGTTGGTATTTCTACCCGGAAAGAGTGAAATAGAAGACGTGGCCGAAGCCATTGCCAGTAGCGCCAAAGATGTGCCAATCTTTCCGCTGCACAGCCAATTGAGTCCGGAGGTTCAGCAAGAAGCTTTCGCCAGCTATCCACATGGTAAGGTGGTGCTATCAACTAATGTCGCCCAAACGAGTATTACCATTGACGACATCGATACGGTAATCGACTCCGGGTTAGAGCGCCGTGCCGAGGTGCAGAATGGCGTCGAAGGCTTGTTTATAAAAGAAGTATCCCAGGCCGATTGTTTGCAGCGTGCTGGCCGCGCCGGCCGAACAAAAGAAGGCTTATACATCTTGGCTGGGCTTGACCGCCTACCCTGCTCGCTCCTAGAGGAGCGTGAGCCCTACGGCGTGCCGGAAATTATGCGTAAGCATATCGACCGCCTGGTGTTGCGTCTGGCAAGTATTGGCATTGATATCGAAGACCTCGATTTTTATCATTCGCCAAGCAGACGCAGCATCAAGCTGGCAAAGAGCACACTGCGTAGCCTAGGCGCCATTACAAATAGTGGCGCGGTAACGGCTATTGGTCAGAAGATGGAGCGTTTTCCAGTTGAATCGAGCTATGCCCGCATGCTTGTTGAGGCTGAGCAATACTCCAGCACTATACAGGCACAGCTGGCAAGCATTATAGCCATTCAAGAAGTGGGTGGTATTGTGAAGGGCGGCCCTCGTTACTCCGGCTGGCGGCGCTATACTCGCCAGACGCAGTCCGATTTACTCGCCCAATATGAAGTATTCTTACACGTACCTTCTATCGATGAAGCAGACTATGAAGAGCTGGGCATCATCGAGAAAAACGTTACCAAGGCTCGGGAAGTGAACGAACGTCTGAACCATGATCTGGGTCTGGGCGATGTACTCCTCAGCCCTCTGGCGGAATCGGACATCGAGCAATTACTGCAATGTGTGGTAGCTGGTCAGCTACATCAAATATGGGCTATTGAGCCTACGGGTGAGGCGGTGCATATTGCGACCAAGCAAAAACGCGAATTATCCAGTGGCTCTGTAGTAAGACGTGCCGGACTCATTGTGGGTACGCCTTTCGACCTGCAAGTACCAACCGAAAAGGGTGGACTTGAAACGCTGCACCTTGTGAATGAAGCTACTTCCGTCGATCCGTTATGGCTGGAGCGTCTAGCGCCTGGCAGTTTCAGGCTCAAGATTGGCAAGAAATATTTTGATGAACGGCACGGTATGCTGGTTGTACGTATGGTAGTGACGTATGCCGGCCGAACGTTTGAAGTTGCCGGTAGCCCGCTCACCGAACGTACTCCCGAGAACCACAAGTTATTCGTTGCGCTTTACAGTTTGTGGTTGCATGAACGCCTGCAGAAAGAGCGTCGTATGCTCGCCCATGGTAACCCGCGCTTGCCAGATGTTTCGCTGCATCAGGTGCAAGACCGGGTGCGATATATTGCTCCAGGAGCCATATCGTTGGTGGAGCTATCTAAAAAACAGCGCATTGAGCTTAGTAAATTAGCGTCACTTGAGACGTACATTGGCTCACGAGTAATGCAGTCGCTTCGTGCACCGGCTCGACGCAACTTTCAGCAGCATCACCGCTCTCGTGGCTGGCAACCACGCCACAAGCGCAAGCATGACTACCGTGACTAAGCTCGAATGGAACGTTACAAGTATATAAGGCCAACCACCCCTCTCTCCCCAAAGACTTGGGCTACAGTCCCAAGTGAGACAAGACCATGTTCCTTTGGCAGGCGAGCGAGTCTTTGGGGAGAGAGGGGTGGTTGGCCTATCCATCTGGATAGTACTTTCTTAGATATGTGGTAGTATACTTTGATGATTGAAGTATATCGTCCGGAAGATTTGAGTAAGGACACCTGGGCCAGCATTCAGGCCCTACAAACGGAAGCCTTGGCGCATGATCTGCCTCATCGTTCGACACCAGAAATTGAAGCATTGCTAGGTGCTGACGATTTTGACCGCTACGTATTATCGCACGCTGACCCTAACACTGAAGTGGGTGGGCGATTTGTGGACGGGCAGTCTTTTAACCGTGCTCGCGTCGCCTTGGCCACAAACAACGAAGCCATAGTCGGCTATGCCTATAGTGCCGATAACGTATCTGGCAGCAAAGAGGCTCAGGCCTTTAAGAGGTTTACCGGTAGAAGAAACTATCTTTGGCTTCGCGAAGTGAGCGTGCATCCCGACTATCGTAGGCAAGGTATGGCGTCCGCTTTGGGACAGACGCTCCTAAGGGGCACACTACCGTGGCAGCCAGTTAGTACGTATATATGGCCTGAAGAGTTACCTCACCTACAGCCACTGCTTGAAGGCGTTGGCTTTATGCCAACGGGCGAGGCGCAATCTCGCGAGCTATTCGGTATTGGTACGGGTGAAGTTGCTACCCAGCGTATGCAAGCGGCTTCGGTGCGCGGCGTTATGCGTGCTATCCGCGAACAGCACATCCGTCGTAGCTAGGGTTGTTGGCGTTAGAGTCCAAGGCTGACTGCCAATGCAGCCAGCCGCTGTAAGTAAAGCGCCTTGTCTACTCCGGCGTGCTCAAAAGGATAGCGCCTTTCGATATCCTGCCAACCTACAGCGAGTACACGGGAGTGTTCAGCCGTAAAGTGAGAATCGAGTTCGCCAGCGGAACGTGATGCAAGCCCGAGCGAGTATGTAATGGTTTCGCCCATTATTAGTGTACCTGGGTCGGTAAAGTTGAGATTTGCGTTACTCAATGTGCCAGGTTGGGTGTTCTTGTGGGCTGCCCTTTTGGATTCATCATCTTGCTGGATGGAGTGTGGGGCAACTATGTGCAGGCTTACCTTGCCCATGAATGATGTGAGTCCACGGTCTTCCCTATGTTTAATACTAAAGGTAAGTTCACCACTAACCACGCCAATCCATTCTGGCGCACCTTCTGCTTCACCATCACGTTTACCTGCAGGAAAGCAGGGTGATGACAGCTTGGCGATTGGCTCTCCGTCCTTACCCGAGAAGCCATTTAACAGTTCGTTATATCCTGAGAGGTGTTTTGCTTGGGCACTGTTCTGATTACCTGTTTCTGTATTAATGCCATGCATTGCCAGCATATATTCTTCGAAGGTTACTCTTGAGCCTTCACGCCGGGATATATCATCGGCAAGTAAATTAATTTCTCCTAAGACAATATTAGTGTAGTCTCTCTCGGCCGCAATCAAGTTATGCTGTGTTTGACTTAGAAAATCGAGTCTTTTGCCTGGCTGTGTCATGGTAATTCTCCGTCATTCAGTAGTGTGCTCATTGTAAAACCACTTTTACAGAAATGCAATTACTGGTCACTAATAGGCTGCCCGGGATGTCCGGCGGGTACTCGGCAAGATATCAGCAATACTAACCCTATTGCGTATCAGGCACATTGAGCAGCTCATGCCTATTAAAAAGAGGAGCCCCATCCGGCTCCTCTTTCTTTTATTTAAAGCTATGAATAAGCTATTTTAACGTCTTGGTCTGTTTGCCAACAAGGCGGCTACCTTCGAGTAAGCCAGTTTCTAGCTTGTCGATTACTTGCAAGTGCGCTGTAATGCTGTCGACAATGCTGGAAACAAGGATATACTCGGCAGGAGTTGTCCAGCCTGGAACTTTGATGAGCTTGATAAGCTCGCGGCGGCGCTCTGCGGCGGCTAGTCGGCCCAGAAGTAGGTCGAGGTCTTTAAGCTTGCCGGCAAGTTTGTCTAGGTCGTGCATGTGCATGTCTCCATTTAAAAAATTGTTAACATAAGCATTATATGTGAATTGCTAACGCTTTATATTAAGCCTTCATTAACTTAGGCTAAATTATCAGCAACTGGTATACTTTTGGCATGTCATCATCTGTAAAAACACCAATTAAGTACAGCAAGCTATTGCGCCATTATCCCGACCGGGCCATACGCAAACTGCTCATAGTCAATGGTTTCAAAAGCAGCTTTATAAAGACTTCGGTGGCGAAACAGCACGTCTATGTATATGAGAATCCAACGGCCAGTTTGCCTCCTCTGGCCGTGCTGCATGGTGGAGCCGATAGTGGTGGCAGCTTTGCCTTGACTGCCTTACGGCTTCGTAAGTTTTACCGAAAAATAATTATTGTTGAAGCGGCCGGACATGGACTATCAACCGATCCGCTTGGCGAATATACTTTTCCTTTACACTTTGCTTCAACCTTTGAAGTGCTAGATACACTGTTGACACCAGATGATCCGGCTATTGTGGTGGGCAATTCGCTTGGCGGCATTACGGCTATGAAATATGCGCTGTACGCGCCTAAGAATGTGAAAGCCCTGTTTCTTACCTCGCCTATGGGTGCGCCGATGACTAATGAGGTGCTCGCCGAACTACGCGGCTTATATAGTCCTAGTACCAAAAAAGCGGCTTTGGCATTTATTAAGCGCATGCGCCATAAGGTGTCCAAAATTGAATCTCTGATTATTCCACCAGTAGCACTGGCTTTTATAACTCGTCCGGCCATTAAGGATCTTGTGCGGCTGACGGCTACCACCGACTATATGCCACAGAAGGAGTTGAGCCGGTTAACATTGCCAGTGCATATTGTATGTGGTAAGTCAGATCACATCTTGCCGCCCAACTCAGTAGAATATTTCTGTAAACATCTACCGCATGCCACAATCGACCAGCCCGAAGGTATTGGGCACTGCCCACACCAAGAGCGCCCTCTCAAGACGGCCCGTCTCATACAAGCTTTTTCGGAGTCACTCGCATGATTATCCTATTGCATTCCTCTAAAACGATGCGAGCCGTGCAAGATGGTAGCGCCCCACAGCTGCGAGAGCCGCTTTTACTCGATAAGGCTATAGAAATTAATGCATACCTAAGGACTCTGTCGGTTACTGATATCCAGAAAGCAATGCATGTTTCGGCCGAATTAGCACAGAAAACTAAGCTGCTTATTATGCAATGGAAACCTATGGCTAGTAATTGCGTAACGGCTATTGATAGTTTTATCGGCGATATTTATAGCGGTCTACGAGCGAGCAGCCTTTCCAATGAAGATCGTGCCTATGCAGATAATACGCTGTATATTCTATCTGGCTTGTACGGCGTGTTGCGGCCTCTCGATACGATATGCCCGTATCGCCTTGAAATGGCTTACAAATTTCCTAGCCAGCCGTTTACAAACCTCTACAGATTTTGGGGAGATTCGGTTGCACGGTGCCTGCCCGCCGAAGGGCTCATCGTAAACGCATCTTCGGTAGAATATACGAAAACTGTCTTGCCGTATGTCGACGAAGCCCGGGTAATTACGCCGCAATTCTTAACGGTGAATCCCAAAACCAAAGAACCAACGTTTGTGGTGGTGCATGCCAAGATTGCCCGTGGCGCTTTTGCACGTTGGATTATTCGGCATCGTGCCGAGGACGCACAGACCTTGAACCACTTTGACGATCTGGGTTACCGCTACGACACGGCCTTGAGTACACCGGCGCAGCCAGTATTCGTGTGCCAAGAATTTGGTGGCATCGGTTTGAGCATGCGGCTTCAGTAACTGGAAGCGCAAAAGTTTTGAAACACCTAAAAAGAGGACGGCTAGCCGTCCTCTTTTTGCAGACATCACGGTATTTTATTGTGTAGTCTTGCGTTTGAATAGCCAGGCTGCGAACGGCATGGCAAAGAGCAAAATACCAATACTCCATGCAGCGGCGAGCCAGGCGTGGTTGCCTACCGGCATGCCGAGCATGAGCGCGCGGACAGCATCGATAAGCTGGGAGATGGGCTGGTTCACGGCAAAGGCTTTCAGAACGTGGTTCATACCTTCGGCCGGTACGAACGCGGTACTGGCGAATGTCAATGGGAAGATAACAACGAAAGACAGCCACTGCACACCTTCTACACTCTTGGCAATGACGCCCATAATGGCCATCAGCCACGAGAATGCGAACGTAAAGAGCAACAATAATCCGGCAATCAGCGTCCAATCGAGGATGCTGCCGTGGGAACGAAAACCAATAACCAAACCGGCTAGCAACATGACGACGGTCGAGATAGTGTTACGGAACAAGTCGGAAACGATATGTCCATTCAGCACTGCCAGGTTGGACATTGGCAGCGAACGGAAGCGGTCTACAATGCCCTTCTGTAAATCGTTACAGATAGCGATTGCCGTCGTAGTGGAGCCAAAGGCAACGGTTTGCACAATAATACCGGCCATCAAGAAATCGAGATATTTCACGCCTTGAGGCAGTGCTAACGACACGGCTCCGCCAAAAACAGAGGCGAATAGCACCAAGAACATGATCGGCTGGAAAAAAGTGCCGAGCAGCTGGTCGGTATTGCGGATGATGTGCATGCTGCTGCGCTTAATCATTATCAGCGAATCGCTGAGAACCATGATAAGTTTAGGGCGTTGTTCGAATACAAGTTTAGTAGCCATTATTTTTCCTCTCCCTCTGGGGCATCAGCCTGTTTTTGCTTGCCAGTTAGCGACAGGAATACATCGTCGAGTGTTGGCTTATGGATAGCCATCGAAGCGATTGCTATTTTTTCGCTGCTTAATATATCGAGTACCTTTTTTACGTCGGTATTCGTATCTTTAATGATTACCGTCAAAGACTGTTCTTTGTCGTTGGTGTCTACTACATCGTCGCCAAGCAGTTTCTTGGCCTTGGTAAGGCCGGCGGCTGTTTCTAGAATAAGCTCCAAGCGGTCCTTGCCTACCTTACTCTTTAGCTCGGTAGCGGTGCCCTCGGCGATAACTTTACCGCCATCGATAACCACAATGCGGTCAGCGAGCTGATCGGCCTCTTCCAGGTACTGTGTAGTAAGCAAAATGGTTGTACCGTTGGCCATAAGGCGCTTAATGATCGCCCACATAGCCAGGCGCGAACGAGGGTCGAGGCCGGTGGTTGGCTCGTCTAAAAAGATAACTGGAGGTGTGGCAATAAGGCTCACCGCTAAGTCGAGACGACGGCGCATACCACCAGAGTAGGTTTTGGCTGGTCGGTCAGCGGCTTTTACGAGGTCGAACTCTTCGAGAAGTTCTTGGGCGCGCTCTTTGGCGCTGGCGGCCGTAAGACGGTAGAGCCGTCCCATCATAACCAGGTTTTCACGGCCAGTAAGCAGTTCGTCTACGGCAGCTGATTGGCCGGTAAGGCCGATAACCTTACGCACTTCATCGGCTTTCTTGGTAACGTCGAAGCCTTCAACTGTCACCTTACCACCATCGAAATTCAGCAACGTACTTAAAATACGCACCGTTGTTGTCTTGCCGGCGCCGTTTGGTCCCAGCAATGCTAGCATCGTACCGCGCTCAACGCGTATATTTATACCTTTTAATACTTCATTTGAACCATACGATTTGGTCAAATTTTTTGCTTCCACCACATATTTACTCTGTGCCATAGTTCTCCTGTTTTTTGGACTGTGCCGTATGTATAAAATATAGTATAGCAGCAAAAACGGATATATTGCTTGCAAAATTGCTAAAGATAGCCTATTATGCCGTTTTAATAAAACGGAAATCCAGAAGAGACCGCATGTCCGTATCAAGAAAATATTGGGAAGTTCCCGTTGCTATCGCAGCGGTTGTTAGTGCTAACCTCACTACCACAGCGGCAGCAATGCACGTCTACGATACCGTTGACGCGTATATACATGGCCAACCTATTCCTGTATCTAAGAGTAAATGGTCGGAAACCGATGAGCTCTATGAATCAAGACGTTACGTGGCCGTGCAAGCTAATACTGATAGTACTAACCCCTTCGCCTGTGTTCTTAATCAGCGCGTACTCCTGCAGTCCGGCTCTAAAGGCTGGTCGAGTGTTGAAGGCCTTGTGGGGAACGCCAACGATGGAGCTTGCAAGGTAGGTAGCCTGGTAATGCCCGGCCAAATTAGCCGAAGCTTTATCGATCGTCTAGCAGATGAGCGTAGTTACTGGGACACTGCTATGAAGCAGATTGATGGACTTGCAACAGCACCGACTTTTTCTTTCCCCAAAACAACTCGTTCTTATACCGGTGCGTACATGGTAACGAAGGCTGGTGATGCAGAGCTGTCACCTGACGATGTGCTTACTATTACGAGCTTATACGATGGTCTGCACCGATCAAGCGGCTACCAATATGGGCCTGGCCAGTGTACGCTCGGCGAAGGAGATGCGGGTACCGCCGAGGTTCGAGACTATGGCAAAGTGGCCTACGGCGCGGGTTTTCTGAGTGTAGGAGTTGTAACACGCAACTCCAATTTAGGCGACTTCAGCTGCCCACAAGGTAGCCTAATTCTTGGCTCTACTACGCAGCGTTAGTAGCAAGTTGCTTCATAATAACTTTAAGTAGTGGCAAATAGCTCCAGCACCTATTGGGCTCTCTCCAAAGACTTGGGCTATAGTCCCAAGTGAGACAAGACCATGTTCCTTTGGCAGGCGAGCGAGTCTTTGGAGAGAGCCCAATAGGTGCTGGAATCCTGCCCTAGTAGCTCGCTGCTGCACCTGTTTTGAAGAAATCTTCCAAGGTTGTACTATTTTGTTTCTTCATTTCCGTAGCTAGATCGGTGCCAATGTAGCGAATATGCCAAGGTTCATAAATGTAGCCGGTGGTATCTTTACCATCGGGAGTGTAGCGGATAATAAAACCGTAGGTAGTGGCGTTCTCAGCCAACCACTTGCCTTCAGCTGTTTCGGCAAAGCAAGCCTCGACGTTACAGGCGGGTTTGGTGGTGCCGCCCAAGTCGGCAGCTAGGCCTGTCTGATGTTCGCTGTAGCCTGGTCGGGCGCTTTGCGTATCGGCAACGGCTTGCCCTTGTTGCTTGACGTAAGAATTGTAGAGATTTTTCTGAAAATCATAGGAGCGGTAGCCGCTCTCTAGCGTGAAAGCGATACCCTGCTGCTTGGCAGCGCTTACAAGCTGCTCCAAGTGTTCAGCGGTAATCTTGCGAAGTTGCTTTTCATCAGCCGTTATGTTGGTGCGTAAGGTAATGTTTGGCACCACTAGATCGTTTGGCTTATAGGTGGCTGGTTGCAGCGGCCGCTTTTTATTGACAACAACCCACTGACTAGTAGGATCGTCAATAGAATGCTGCTTACTGTTGAATCCCTGTTGCTCAGTCTTAGCCACTGTACTTTGCTTTGCAGGTGTAGTTTGGTGTATGGCGAACCATCCGCCAACTAATACAACGACTACCAATAAAATAAGTAATATCTTTTTCATACCGCTTATTATGGTACCATTACCGCCAGATCTGCGGTATAAATAAGTATTCCAAGAGCCCTACAAGCTGTAATCATTCCGTCAGGCGCCCCCTTCACAGCAAGTAGTGCTTGATCACCGTTTGTTGCTTTGTGCTAGCTAGGCGAAGGTAATGGTACTTGGTGTTAGATTATGCTCGTTAGTCTGACGCTATTAACTTACCGGCATTTTAATGTTATAATATATTAATTATGTCGTATGATGAGAGCCCAGAGTCTCGCAAACCAGATCTTGAAGAGCTTACTGGTATTACGCTACCCAAGCAAACCGTGTTTGAACTAGCGGACGACAGAACATGCTTCGTGATAACTCCGGATCACCTAAAGAGTTATAATGTAATGGACAAGCCTTCATATGACATGAGGATACTTAGCTTGCTCGGTGAGTATGATGCTTTCGTTAAGCTAGTAGGCGATGAAAATCGCATTGAAGCCCAAACTAGAACAACCATGGGGTATGCAGCTCTATTCGCAGGCCACATGGTTGTGCGGACGGGTACAGAACATGCCTTAGAGTGGTGGCAGGTAGTAGATATGGACACAATGCAAAGACGTCCCGCTCAAGTAATGCCTCTAAAGCCTATTGTAGATGGGCTACGTGACAATCTAGATGAAGTGTACGATCCTAAACACGCGGACTTCAGCCACCACGTACTTGAGCTGTATCACACTCGCGTCCAAATGCCGGACAACATGCGGCTTAGTCTGGAAGACCAGCTCATTGTTGGCCATGCTGCCCGTCTTCTCATTGAAGCTAACGAAAGAGGAGAATTCCCTTTTACGCCTCCTCGTGGGAAAGAGCCGGACTATAATTAGGTTGCTGCCATTCTGCGCCAGCACGAACAAGAGCTTGGCATTCTCGATAGTACAGCTCAAAATCCCGATAACCCTCCCGCTTGATTGCATAGTAAAGCAGTCCTGGAAGCCAAAGTATTGCGTTTCAGCATATTTGCAAAAACTTTCAAAAAAATCAAAAGAGTGTCTTATAATAGGAGCGAATAGTATAAAAACGTTAATACGCTTGGACGTGCATGGGAAAAACAACCACTCCAGACCCCTCAGAATACATCGTGCCGCTCAATATGAACGGTTTGCAAGGTCGTATGCTGCATATGCCGGCGCCAAAAGACACCAAGCGTGAAATACTCATTGTATACGGACATCATGCTCTATTGGAGCGTTGGTGGGGGCTGGTGCTGAACTATAACAAGTATGGCAGCGTGACAATGCCCGATCTTCCAGGTTTTGGCGGTATGGCAAGCTTCGCCAAGATTGACCGTAAACCAACTATCGACAACTATGCCGATTATCTGGCCGCCTTTATAAAGCTGCGCTATAAGCGTCGGCGCATTACCATTGTGGGTATTTCCTTTGGATTTGTAGTGGCAACCCGCATGCTGCAAAAATACCCCGAACTCGCCAAAAAAGTCGATATGCTGGTGAGCATCGTGGGCTTTATGCATAAAGACGATTTCCGCTTTAAGCCGCGCAACCAGCAGATATATCGCATCGGTACCCGTATTTTCGGCACCCATGCCCTCTCATTCTTATTTAGGTACCTCTTTTTGAACCGGCGGATGATTGGTGGCGTGTATGCCAAGCTGCCTGCCGGTCGGCGACGGTTGGTAGAAATGGATCCTACCGAGTACCAGCTGATGCTCGATTTTGATGTGCGATTATGGCAGGAAAACGATGTCCGAACGCATTGGCTTACTACTAGCGAGTTCCTCGGAGTTGATAACTGCAAGACGCAGCTTGACCTCCCCGTGTGGCATGTTGCCTCAGAAGCTGACCCCTACTTTGATAATGATGTAGTTAAGCAGCATATGTTAGTAACGTTTAAAGAGTGCCACCAAGTGTTGTTTAGCGCTAACTCGCACACTCCAAGTATCTTGGCCGATAAGAAGGGTTTAGCCGTATTATTGCCCCGTAAATTGCGTCAGGCGCTGGCAAAACCACAGCGCTAGCTTAGCTGGCATGCTATAATGCCACTAAGTATGAAAATAGGCTTAGTCTGCCCATACAATGTCGCTAAAGGCGGCGGCGTCCAAGAAATTGTCTTTGCTATGCAAACAGAGCTTGCCCGTCGCGGCCATGACGTGTATGTTATTACTCCACAGCCCCGTGACCATGAGGCTGAGCCAAATAAAAAAGTACTTTTTATTGGTAGCGCCACCGATTTTAACTCACCCCTCCACACCACTATCCAGGTTTCGGCTGGTGTTAACGAACGAATCGATGAAGTATTAGCCGAGCACCAGTTTGATATTTTGCACTTTCACGAGCCGTGGGTGCCCATGATCAGTGCGCAAATTCTAAGCCGCTCAAAGTGTGTTAATGTTGCCACCTTTCATGCCAAGCTGCCCGAGACGCTTATGACACGCACCATGATTAAGGTTGTTACACCGTATACCAAGTCGGTACTAAAGTACATCGATGCCTTTACGGCCGTATCCGACGCCGCCGCCGAGTATGTGTGTAGCCTTACCGATCAGCCGGTTGCGCTTATTCCGAACGGAATTGACGTAAGCCGCTACAAGACGCCGGCACGCCGTAGTGATAACAAAAAGAACAAAACCATTTTGTATATTGGCCGTCTTGAACAGCGTAAAGGTGTAAAACATCTGCTCCACGCCTTTAAATACCTGGCCGAAGTGAACCCTGACGTTTCGCTGGTGGTTGCCGGGGATGGCCCCGACCGTTCCAAGCTCGAAGCCCTGGCTGCCGATCTTGGCCTAAAAAATGTCTCGTTCGTTGGTTACATTAGCGAAAAAGAAAAGATTCACTACTTACGTACTTCCGATATGTACTGTTCGCCGGCGCTGTATGGCGAAAGTTTTGGCATTGTGCTGCTAGAAGCTATGGCTACGGGAACCGTAATTGTGGCCGGTGATAACCCTGGTTATGCCAGTGTCATGAATGGATTAGGGGCAATTTCGCTCGTGAATCCAAAGCATCATGCCGAGTTCGCGCGCCGCCTGAATTTACTATTGCAAGAAAACGACCTGCGCAAGCTATGGCGCGATTGGGCAGCCGAACAAGTGCCCCAGTATAGCTATGCTACCATTGTGAACCATTACGAAGAAGTGTACAAAACTGCCTTGAAGAACCACGGCACAAAGCAGCTCGAAGACTAACCATGGATAGTTATAAAATCGCCTTTGTA
The DNA here is from genome assembly GCA_964494765.1 of uncultured Candidatus Saccharibacteria bacterium. Taxonomy (GTDB): domain Bacteria; phylum Patescibacteriota; class Saccharimonadia; order Saccharimonadales; family UBA4665; genus CAMLQK01. The sequence goes on along the minus strand of CAZBRP010000014.1, from coordinate 14,694 downwards.
CTCGACGACTCCCTGGATAGCACCGACGGCGTCCAACAGTATGTCCTTACGCTTGGCAGGTGGTTTGCTTCAAAAGGGCATGAGGTGCACTACATTGTTGGCGAGACCCACCGTACCGACATTCCAAATATCCATAGCCTGGGCAAAAATGTGCATGTTAGATTTAACCAAAACCGCATGTCTATTCCCTTGCCGGTTTCTAAACATCTCATCAAGCGCCTTATGGTTAAAGAGGCCTTTGACGTAGTGCATGTACAGATGCCTTATAGTCCAATGCTTGCTGGCCGGGTTATTAAGGCTGTTGGGCCACAAACTGGTGTTGTGGCTACGTTCCATGTTGCTCCACACTCTCAATTTGTGCATTTCGCCAATGTGCTTCTCCGTCAAATTACGGGCCGCTCTCTGCGGCGGCTTGACGAAATTATGAGCGTTTCCAAGATTGCCCAAGACTTTGCTTGGGATACCTTCCGTGTTGAAAGCGCTGTGGTGCCAAATGCCCTTCGCTTAGACCCTTTTTATGACCAACCACCAATGAGCCAGTATAAAAAAACGCGCAATATTGTCTTTTTTGGACGTTTGGTGGAGCGAAAAGGCTGCCAGCACCTCTTGCGTGCCGTAGCCCGGCTGTATTCCCAGAAGCGTCTGCCTGATGACTGCCGGGTTATAGTGTGCGGTAAAGGGCCTTTGGAAGCTGAGCTTAAAGCCTATGTACGTAGCCATGGTTTACAAAAGATAGTTACGTTTACTGGTTTTGTAGAAGAAACTGATAAGCCACGCTACTTGGCCGCCGCTGATATAGCCGTATATCCCAGTACCGGTGGCGAAAGTTTTGGCATTGTGCTGTTAGAGGGCATGGCGGCGGCTCGAGGGGTGGTGTTGGCTGGTAATAATCCTGGATACGCGAGTGTTATGGGCGAACGCCCTGAGGTGCTTTTCGACCCAACCGATGAAGAGCAATTCGCTGATATGATGCAGCGCTTCTTAGAAGATGCCCAGGCGCGCGCCGCCTGCCATACCTGGCAACAGCAGTTTGTACGGCAGTTTGATGTGCCGAATGTCGCCGATGAAATAATGGTAGTCTATGATGAAGCGTTGCATAAGCGACGAAGTTAAGGAATAATAAGAGTAATGGCCTTTTTCTCATATCACGGTAAAAAGAAAAACGAAGTTGAAGTTACGGTATCTAACCGAACGGTAATTCGCGTGCTCTTGATGGTGGTAGCAACAATGTTGGCTATTAGCGCGGTTCGCCAAGCAAGTCATGCGCTTTTGCTGATATTCACGGCTTTCTTCTTAGCGCTGGCGCTCAATGCCCCTGTTTCCTGGATTAGCCGTCATATACCAGGCAAACGTAAAGGTAGCCGGTCTTTGGCGACGGCACTATCTTTCTTGTTAGTGGTAAGTTTTATAGCTGGCTTCTTTGCAAGTATTGCTCCGCCCTTAGTCCACCAAACCAACAACTTTATTTCGGCGGCGCCGCGTATTGTCGAGCAGGCCCAAAATGAGAATACTGGGGTTGGAAAGTTTATCAAGCGCTACAATTTACAGTCCCAAGTAGATACCTTTTCAGACGAGCTTGGCTCGCGCCTTAAGGGAGCTAGCGGTGCCGCAGTCTCGACCTTGGGCAAGGTAGGCAGCAGTGTTTTTGCAGTTTTAACCATCTTGGCGTTAACCTTTATGATGCTAACCGAGGGTCCGCGCTGGCTTCGGCTGTTCAAAGATATGATTCCCGATGAACATCATGAGCATGCCGAAAAGCTAGCGGTAGATATGTATAAAGTGGTTAAGGGCTACGTAAACGGCCAAGTAATACTCGCAGCTCTAGCGGCTGTACTGATATTGCCAGTGATGATTATTTTGGGCATTAGCTATCCGATAGCCATGATGGTAATTGTTTTTATCTGTGGCTTAATACCTATGGTTGGGCATACCATTGGTGCGGTTATTGTCACCCTAGTAGCCTTGTTTACTTCACCGGTTGCGGCTCTTATATTGCTTGCCTACTATTTCTTGTACCAACAGATAGAAAATTATCTCGTACAGCCGCGCATTCAAGCAAATTCCACCAATATGTCACCGCTGCTTGTGTTTAGCTCGGTTATTATCGGTGTAAGTTTCAGCGGTATCTTTGGTGGTCTTGTGGCCATTCCTATTGCTGGCTGCATCCGCATTGTAGTGCTCGATTACCTTCGCAGAAAGAAGATTATCGAACCCCAGACATTTGAAACTGCAACTAAGCAGAAACACGCTGTCGATAAAGCCTAAAACGTAAAGGCGCAGGTTGCTAATAATCCTGTAATTGATCTGGATGCTAATTTGTTTATGTCTGTATGCGCGACCAGATAGATCCGTGTGGAGTGTCCCGAACAGCAATGCCCTGCTGTTTAAGTTGATCGCGGTAGATGTCGGAGGCTGCCCAATCTTTTGTATCGCGGGCGAGCTGCCGCTGGCTAAGCAGTGCTTTTTGCTCGACAGTGATGTCGGTAAGCGCCATAAGGTCTAGCCCGAGAGTATCATCAATGGTTTGCAGGTACCTCTCAAAGCCATCCAAAGCGTTGGCTGATACCAGCCGCTCAGATGTCTCGCTAAAGCGCTGATTGATATTGGCTAGTATTTGAGGTGTGTCTAAGTCGTTAAAAAGTGGTATTAAGATATCTGCAGCTGCAGCTTTACTGTAATTGGGCTCATCTGCAATGTGTCCTGTCGGTACGGCCTGCCAGCGTAGGGCGGCTACTTCGTAAAAGCCCTGTAAGCGGTTTCGGGCTGCCACCAAACTTTCCCAGCTAAATTTAGACTGCGAACGATAGTGCGATTCTAATACGTGGAGCCGAACGACCGTGTTAGAAATACCCTTAGCTGTAACCTCATCGAGCCGAATACCATTGCCGGTCGACTTAGATATCTTCTCGCCGTTTACAGTAACATGGTTGCCGTGCATCCACATAGTGGCGAAACGCTTACCGGTTGCAGCTTCGCTCTGGGCAATCTCATTGGTGTGATGTACAGGTATATGGTCGATACCACCCGTATGTATATCCAGCGTATCTCCTAAGTACTTCATGCTCATGGCCGAACATTCGATGTGCCAGCCTGGAAAGCCTTTACCCCATGGACTATCCCATTCCATATCACGTTGCTGGTTTTTGGGAGAGAACTTCCAGAGGGCGAAATCGGTGGGGTTACGCTTTTGCGTATTGAAGCTTACTCGTGCACCAGCTTGTTGCTCCTCTAGGTCTAGCTGTGCAAAATCAGCGTAGGCTGGAAACTTTGCGGTGTCGTAATACACGCCGTCATCAATAACGTACGTGAAGCCCTTCTCTTCCAATGTTTGAATGAGCGCAATTTGTTCGGGTATGTGTTGAGTGGCTTTCACGATGTGCTGCGGCGTTGTTATGTTCAAGGCGACCATATCTTTAAGGAAGCTATCCGTATAGAATTCGGCCACTTCCCACGCCGTCTTGCCCTCTCGTCGGGCTCCCTTTTCTAATTTGTCTTCACCTTCATCGGCATCACTCACCAAGTGTCCGACATCGGTAATATTCATGACCCACTGTGGTTCTAGATTTGCCGACTTCAAAGCACGGATAAGGGTGTCCATGCGTACGTAATTGAACCAGTGCCCAATATGAGCAAAGTCGTAGACTGTAGGACCACAGGTATACACGGTAACTGTCGGGGGTCCCAGCGGCTGTATGTCCTCTGTCTTTTTGGTGCGTGTATTATAGAGCTTCATAAAAGTTTTGCTCCTGAAAGAGGATAGTAATCCGTATCTGCATTAGTAAGAACTGTCTCTAGGTTTTTCAATGTCAGGCTTAGCCATTGGGCAATAGTGTCCGTAGATTTGAAGTTGTCGTCCACCCTATTGGGTGGCATAGCGGCGTTAGATAGTATGTCTCGATTTTTGCCCTGCCTATCAGCTTTAAACCAGCTGGGTAATTCTTTTTGGACTGCATGCCTTACGAGTGCTTCAGAGCTTGCGCCGAGTAGTAGTGTACGTGTACCATGGCTGCCTTTGATGGTTAACATGCCATCCCGGTGATCATGAGTAACCGTAGCGGAGTGTCGTTCTTGGACGGCCTCAAAGAAGAACTTATCAATCTTCTCTGTGGCGTTGGGAAGGTGTGCACGGATAGTTATATGTTGAGCGTTAGCTGTATAGCCTTCCTCGAGAATTTGGCCTTCTTTCAGCGATCCAAGAAGCAGATCCATTGGATCTTTAGAGAATTTGCCTGTAATGGCATGTCTTACAAGAAAGCTACTGCAACGGGTAATGTCGGTGCACGTATCATGGGGTAAGGGATTTACCACCTCTCCATCGGGCAGCTGTACCGCTTCGACGATAGTGTAAGCATTGGTATAGAAGTCCGTAATTTGTGACTCAAAATTGGGTGTAGGCATGACAGTCCTCAATTGTAATAGTTACTATAAGGTGTTAAGGAGTTCGATAGCTTGGGCTATACAGGCCGCTTTAACGTCGCCAAAAGCCCGTCCATCCTGTATCTTAAAGCCACTCGCGTAAGCGTGGCCGCCACCGCCAAAATGTGCTGCCAGTTTGCCAGCAATTGGTGAGCCTTGGTTGCAGCGTATTTTGGCGGTCACTTTACCATCTCGGTATACTTTAAACGCAATAGCTACCTCGGTATCGGTTGTCATGCGCATATCTTCGATAACTAGCATAGATGGATTGTATTCAGGGCTGTACTCCTGAATTTCACTCCAGGAAATATCGATAGTAGCGATGCGGTTATCGTAATGGTATTTTACGCGCTGCAAAAGCTCGCCCTTAAAATGAGTAAGCTCGGGACTTTTGCGCATTAGCTGGCGGCGGGAATGCTCTAGGTCGGCTAGGCTTACGCCACTCTCTACTAATTCGGCAATAATATGTATACTGCGTGCGCTTGTGGCGTCGGTAATAAGGCCAAGACTATCAGACATGATGGCTGCGGTTATCATTCGCTTGGCGTCACTATTTACTGTCCAGCCCAGCTGGCTTGCTAGTTCATAAATTAGTTCGGCGGTGGCTACGACTGGCTTATTGCAGGCTACGGTGGCGTAAGGAATAGCTAGGTCGACATTGTGGTGGTCGAGCACGATGCAAGGCTTAGAGGCTACAAATGGTTTCTGCTGCGAGCTTGCCAACTGCTCCAAGAGACTGTCGGCACTGGTATCGACGATAATACTTACGTCGAACTGCTTCGGGAGCTCTTTACTAACACGATCCCATCCTGGCAGGTAGGATAAATAAGACGGGATATCGACACCACAATACAGGTATGGTTCTTTGCCAAGGTCGGCAAGAATATGCTCGAGGGCTAAAGCGCTGCCCAAAGAGTCGCCGTCAGGATTGTCGGCTTGGATAATTACGATATGATGTGCGCTTGCTAGTAAAGCAGCTATCTGCTCGGTCTCTGGATACATATTATCTATTGTAGTGTCTTACCTTGTTTTTACCAAGGAGTCAATCTGGAAAAAGATCTATTGCAGGGTTTGGCGGCCTTCGAGTGCCCGGCTGAGCGTAATTTGGTCCGCATACTCCAGGTCAACACCGATGGGTAACCCACGGGCGAGACGCGTTACCTTTACCGTCCGACTACCAAGCTGCTGCTGGATATAAAGGGCAGTAGATTCCCCTTCGACGCTGGCGTTGGTAGCGAGGATAATTTCTTCTACCTCATCTTCATCAATACGGGCAATGAGCTCACGAATGTGGAGCTGGTCGGGCCCCACCCCATCAATTGGTGATACAAGCCCGCCCAATACGTGATAGGTGCCGCTAAAACTATTGGTTTTCTCCAGGGCTACAATATCGAACGGCTCGGCTACGACAGCGACGACCTTCTTATTGCGCTTTGGATTTGTGTAAAGATCGGAGAGTTGCTGGTCTGCCGAAATAAGCGCGAAAGTCTTACGGCACTGTCCAATGCCGGCATGCATTGCATCGAGGGTTTCGGCAATACGCTTAGCTTTAGCAGGGTCGCCTTTTACTAGATAGTACGCGTACCGCTCGGCAGTACGCGAACCAACGCCCGGCAATTTGCTGAGCGCCTCAATGACGTTAGTGAGTGCTGGAGGTAATATTTGCATGGAGTTGGTTGGCTACAGGCCGAGGTCGCCAAGTGCACCCATCATAGGCTGCATTTTTTCAGCGGCAATTTTTTGGCTTTGCTGGATGGCCTCTTTAACGGCGTCTTCAATCCAGCGCTCTAGCTGGCCAATGTCGTCTAGTTCAACAAACGCAGGATCGATGTGAATCTTTTTAATTTTTTGCTCGCCGGTAATTTCTACCCGTACGGCACCATCACCCTTTTCAACGATGATAACTTGCTTCTGCAAATCTTTCTGGATTTTCTTAACTTTGAGCAACATCTTAGCTTGGTCAAAACGACTCATACATATCTCCTTTTCGTATAGAGTATATTGTATCAGATGCTACGAACACTCGGAACAGGTATCCTGGCTGGAGTGCCGTAATGTCTCTAGATATTAGTTTTCTTCGTGCTAACTTGCTAGGGTTCAGGGTTTCTGGACGGTGAAAACCTCATGCGTTGCCGTGGCATGTGGCCAGCCAATGAAGTAATGAGTCAATTGATAGCTACAAGCTATAACAACAACAGCAGCCAATAGTACCCGTCCAACATTACGTGCAATAGGGTTACGTGGAAATACGGTTAACCATTGTTGCAGCAAATGGCCTGCGCCGACGGCGATAATCAAATACATGAACGGCAGAAGTATCGCTAATATAGATAACGGCGCACCGATTGCAATGAGCGCAGTGGTAATTGCAAAAATGGCCAGGAAGGATAAGGTGCGTTTACGGCGCAACTGCCGCATATAAAGATATCCGCCTAGTGCGAACATCGCTAAACTAAAGAAGTCGAAGATGGCGGCAGCGCCAAGCCACATTGCTGGGTTGGCGCTGCCGTGCACAAAGAGGTGGTACGGTACCGCCAAGATATTGCGTACCATATCGAGCGGTGCTGGTATGCTGCTTGGCAGCGCGAGCCACGGCATAATAAGGTCGGTGTGCTTATAGAGTGCCCATCCTAAAGGCGCTAATCCGGCTAGCAGTAGAAGGCCGCCGAGCATGATAATAAACGGATATCGCTTCAACGAAGCGTCGATAGTCTTCCACTGCCACAATACCCCAATGGCTATAAACCAGATTGCCCCAGGAATATAGAGTAACCCTATAGCCAGTGCAAAACAGCATAAAAGTGGTAACCAGTGGTTTGTTTTAGCGAGCCAATAGCTGGTAGCCATGAGTACAAAAACACCGAGCAACATAACATCGGGGGTGCCCGATCGCGTTAGGTGTAAAAACCAAGCCGATGAAGCAAGCAATGCTGTACCAACAACAGTGGTGGTGCGGTCTTGCCACTGGCGAAGCACCAACGCAAATGCCGCCAGTACGGCAAGCCCACCTATCGTTGCCACGAGCCGGCTAACCAGCAGTGTGTCGGTGAGTATAAAAGACAGGCCTTTTACTGCCAGCAAGAACGGTGCAAAAAAAGGTGCGGTTAAAAGATTGCCTACGTCTTGGGCAGCGGCATAGGAGCTAAGCTCTGCCGCGCTATAACCCCCCGGCAGGGTGCCGAGCTTCCAGAATAACAGCAGGCCACCAAACAAGCTCAAACCACCATACCACGCCAATAGAGGCAAATGAGACGCTACAAATCTTCGTAATTGCGGAAATTTCATACGTTGGCTTTATTATACACTAGACATGACATGCTCAGTCGGCAAATGGTTGGGCATGTTTCTTATCGAGACTACGGAAGCGCTGTTTTTCTTTGTCGAAGAATAGTTCTGCAGTACCCGTCGGGCCGTTACGGTGTTTCTTGATGAGAATGTCGGTGATGCCTTTACGTTCAGTCTCCGGATTGTAGTATTCCTCGCGGTAGATAAAAGCCACAACGTCGGCATCTTGCTCGATAGAGCCAGATTCTCGAAGGTCGGCCAGTTGTGGAATCTGGGGGTTCCGATTCTCTACTGAACGGCTCAGCTGCGATAAGGCGATGAGCGGAACGTTTAGCTCACGGGCAATACCCTTTAGGCCACGAGAAATTTCCGAAATTTCCTGAGTGCGGTTTTCCGAGCCACTGAATTTGCTACCGCCGCTCATTAGCTGCAGGTAGTCGACAAGAATGAGCCCTAACGGATGTTTATGTGCTTCACGGCGGGCTTTGGTGCGTAGATCGCTAATAGTAATGCCAGGCGTGTCATCGATGTACAGCGGCGCTTCGCTGAGCATACCCATGGCATGGCTAATTTTTTCAAAGTCACTATCGGTAAGGTTGCCGGTACGCAGCGCCCAGGCGTCGACGCCCGATTCCATGGAGAGCAGCCGGTCGACCAACTGCTCTTTACTCATTTCCAGACTGAATATCAGTACTGGTTCTTTGGTGAGGGTAGCTACGTTATGCGCCAAATTGAGCGAAAACGCTGTCTTACCCATTGAGGGGCGGCCACCAAGGATAAACAAATCTGAGCGTTGCAAACCAGCCAAGATCTCGTCCATATCACGGAAGCCAGTGGTAACGCCACGGATTTTTTCTTTATCTTTGTGGAGGTCATCGAGCCGCTCAAAGCTTTCGGCCAAGATAGACTCAATGCTTACGATGGTTTGCTTAATTTGCTTCTGACCAACTTTCATTAGTTCGGTCTCGGCAATCTCAATAAGGTCTTTCAACTCCTTACTCTCGTCCATTACCAGGGCGGCGATCTCTTTGTTAATAGAAGCGAGGCGTCGGCGTACGGCCTTCTCTACTACGAGCGTGGCATAACTTTCTACGTGTGTGGCAGTGGGTACAAAGTTGGTAAGTTCAGTAAGATACGATGCACCGCCTACTTCATCGAGCGCGCCATTTATCTTCAGCTGGTTGGAGATGGTTAGGACGTCGATGGCCTTACGCTGTTCGTACAGGCCAACGATAGCCTCGTAAATGCTGCGGTGGCGCGACTCGTAAAAATCTTCGGCAGTAATTTTGTCGGCAATCTTAACAAGCGCATCGGTATCGATAATGATTGCACCAAGTACGCTAGCTTCGGCGTCTTGGTTGTAGAGTATGGAGTGCGTATCAGGGTCAGCGGAAGAGCGTGCCATGGAAGTGCCTATGCTTCTAGCAGTTCTGCGCCACCAAAAATGCTGCTGACGGCAGCAATTGCAGGTGGTGCTGTTACGGGAGTCTCGTTATGCGTTTCCGGTTGGGAGCCTACGGCATGAACCATTTCCCCGTCGGCCGATGGCAGCGACGGTGGCGCGGCCGGCGCGCCTACGCCAAGAGTACAATCAATGATAATATCGCTGCCAGTTACACCGGCGATAACGGTACCAAGTATCTCTTTATTATGGTTCTCGCTAATACGTTTTTGATGGAATTTAAACGCGAACTCTAACGTTACCTTACCTGGCTCAAAATGAGGCTGAGCCAATTTCAGGACGCTATAAAGGGTGTTATGTTTACGCTTGATAGCGTTGAGTACTAGCTCCCATGCTTCAGTATTGAGCAGTAAATCGGCATCACTGGTTATGTCGCCGGTACCTTCTTCTGCTGCTACAGCTTTGTCAGGCTCGTCGTGAGACTCGATAGCGGCTGGCTCGGCTACGCTAACCGGTTCCTTTTTAGGGTCAATCTGAATGGCAGGGCTGGGTGTAACTTCTTCGGACATAATTTTGGTTTCTTTGGGGGCTGGCTTTGGAGTTGTTTTCTGCGGCGTACTTGCAGCTGGTGCTGTAGGGCGTACTTTAATTGGCACTCCCGTGAGCGCAGCATCGAGCAGCGCAATTTCGAGGGCAACGTGGGGCGAGGGCGAAGCGGGTACTTGCACAAGCTGTTCTAGCAGCTTCATGGCTACTTCGTGCTGCAAGGCGGACTGTCCGGCAATAATTGCTTCCCGAAGTGCCGCACCTATCTGTCGGGCAATTTGAGCAGCTTCAAAACCCTGGCTGTGCATGGTAAGTACTAGCTGCGCCACCGATATCGTGTCGTGCTGCTGCAGCGCTTGTACCAGACTGGTAATGCGTTCGGTCGGTGCAATACCGAGTATTGCTTGTACGCTGGAAAGCGTTACTTCAGTACCAGTATTGCGCACTTGATCAAGCAGGCTAATACTATCGCGGAAGCTGCCTTCGCCGTGGGCGGCAATGAGCGCTAGGGCGTCGTCGGTGACGGCAATTTTCTCTTCAGTGGCAATATGGCGCAAATGAGCAATCACTTGACTTGGCTCGACGGGCTTAAAAGCGTAGCGTTGGGTACGGCTGATGATAGTTTCTGGTAATTTATGAACCTCGGTTGTTGCTAGAATGAACACAACATGAGCCGGTGGCTCTTCCAAAGTTTTAAGCAGTGCATTAAATGCCTCTTTGGTGAGCATGTGTACTTCGTCAATAATGTACACCTTATATTTGGCGCTAGAAGGTGCGGTGTGGACTTTGTCGCGTAAATCACGGATTTCATCGATGCGACGATTGCTGGCGGCATCAATTTCAATAATATCTAAATGTTGCCGTTCTTCGTCGTAAGGCAGCCCGTTTATCTCATGGGCTAGAATGCGGGCGGTGCTTGTTTTGCCAACGCCGCGAGGGCCAGTGAGCAGATATGCGTGGCTCATGGTGCCATTTTGAAGAGCGTGTGACAGCGCTGTCGTAACGTGTTCTTGTCCAAGAACCTCCGACAACTTCTTAGAACGGTATGATCTATATAACGCCTGCCCCATATACTTGTAGTATACGCCAGGTGCCACCCAAAATGCCGTTGTTTTTAATGCAAAATACATGTGCAGAAAAAAACATGCTTGTCTTCGAAACCCGAACAAGTAGTCTGGTCCGCTGGCTTTTGTCGATAAACAAGTAGAAGCTCGCCAAGCAGCAGCTAATGTAATAAATGTTGATTACTCATTGTATGAAGGTGGCCAGCCACATCTACGAAATTCTTACCTGGTAACCAATAGGGTTTTAGGGGCGTACATAATAACTAGAATAAACTAGGTATTGTGAGCGCACTATAACGCCGCTTCGAGGGCGGCCCACTCGGCAGCGGAATCATCTTCCGGTACATTAACACTTACTTGGTCGCCAGGTTTGGCTTTAAAGTAGGTAACGCTTGCCAAAAGTACACGGAAATTACGTCCACTTACTTCTACGAAGTAGTGACCGTTTTCGAGCTTGAGGGTGCCTACAATTTGTTTGCGTGGAATTGGGCCGATTTGTTTGTACAAGAATGTGCCATCGTCTGCGATGGTGAGCTTAAGAATGTCGCCCTGTACGAGCTTAGATTTGCTGGCATAATTGGCGGGCACGGGATACATTTTGCCATCCGAACCGACCATATTTTGACCGTCAAAAACACCCTCAATTACCTTGCCGATATTTTCGTCCTGCACTACAGCAGCAACTTTTTCATCGTCACCTACCAAGCTAATAAGCAGCTCGGTAGCCGCCGAAAGGTTGGTCGTTGCCTCTTGAATAAGCGCCCGTAGCCGTTTTATTTGCTTGTCTGGTACGTCTGCCATTTTTTATTAGTCTCTCTTACTCTCTTCAGAAGTGTTTGTTTCTCTACACTTACTCATAAACTACCATGTTTAATTGGTCAAGTCAAAATGAAAGTAACACGCTGTGGAAAACCACCGCTTTGTATTTTTGAACAACGAGCTTAAGTATACCAAAACCTATGCCAAAAACAAAAATGTATATCTTGCGTCAGAATTAGCATATTGTATACTTACTACTTATGTCTCGCCCTGAAAGCCATCTCCACCTAGTAAGAGGCTCGTTAGCGCCCACTACGTCCGAAGCAGTGCCCGAAACTGCGACTCCTCCTGACGGCCCTGATAGCCTGCGAGCGATATTCGCCTCTCTTGGTGCTAACCAGCGGCTTGCAGAACCGCAGCGGCCGTGGGACGCCTATGCTAATGGTGATCCCCGTTATTTGGAAAAGCCGCCTCGCAATGACGAAGAGGCACGCCATTACTTTGGATTTATTGCTCAGGCCATTGATCCGTATGCAAATAGAATGCACGGTTTGACTGTAACGCAACTGTCTATACCTGTGCGAGAAGAACTTGCTCCTAAAGGCGCTGTTGACGTAGCAAGCATTACAAAAGTGGTTAAGGGGGTGACGCAAGTGGCAGCCAACCTGCGAACATACGATAGTACTGCCAGGTTTACGCACCACGCATCGTTTATGTATACTACAGTCCCAGAGCGATATACTAACACCGAGCAGCTTGTTACCGATGGCGAAGGGTGGAACTGGCGCAACGTATACGGACGTCAGGCTATTATGGCTCCCAGAGTTGGTGAGTTGATGTTGGCATATCTTTTTACAGTTAAAGCTGCGCAATTGACTGGAATGTCAGATTTTCAGCTCCCCCGGGGTACGGAAGTGTTCTACGATAGTCATGTGCGGCAAAGATTATTGACAGGTATGGGGCTTATTGACAGTTCGGCTGAGAACAGCCAATATTGAACGCCCACTATTGGCAACGTTGCTGTATACTTGTGAGTTATGTCACACAAAACGTCTTTATCCCACTTACAACTAGTACATTCTGCTCCAGCCGGGCAACGAGAGGACGCCCGTTCAACCATCAGTCTGTCCGCTTTCCATGAAGGACGCCTTGCCTACGATGTCCTAGATCATAGTCAGCAAGAGCCTGTGGCGCAAGTACTATCTTTTGAGCGTGAAATCGATACCGACCACTCTTTACACATGCTACAAAGTGGCCGTCATGCTGCAATGCTTTTTCGGCCCCTCAGCGCCCTCGTGGACAGGTACGGTGAGACGCAAGATGAAGCCAAGAATAGTAGATTATTATGCGCAGAGTCTAATGAATCTCTATTAGGCCACCCACTCACTGTTAGCGGTTTGCTTTGTGATGGTGTGGTACGGATAGCTATACATACTATTAATCTCAGCAAAACGCACGCTGTGGGGGCTACTTTCGGCTCTAATGACTGGGGCGCAAGAAGCCTTAGCATTGGCGCATGGCCTGTGCAGCAGAACATAGATATCCGGCCCGAACGCTCGGAATTGCCCCCACGTGGAGTGCGCCCACTGATTGTTGGAGCGCTAGCAGTAGCTTATAACTGTCTCTTGGGAGCGCATAACGACGAAGATGCTCCTGTGGTTGCACTGTCCGTAGTCCAACGCATAGGCATTCTGAGCTATCTGGACTTGCCAGTTCAGTTTCCCAGTTAAATCTTTTATTTTGTATGCCTCTTGGTTCGTGTACAATAGCTGGCTAATGGGACGTCGACTATTTAATCGCAGCGAAGGTGTAGAAGCTTTCGAGGAAGCGCTTCTACACCCTTCACCCGACCTTACTGCTACTTTAGAGCATGCTCGCAGTACATCGCTATTGCATGCTCCTGTGCGGCTCGCCGGCGAATCCAGACAATTCTTTGACTATATACATGGTCTGACGAATTATCACCGGACAGAGAATGAAGCTTGCCTGTCACCCCGCACGATTACCCCGGGTACTATCGCTCGCGGTAAGGTTATGGTTGAGTCCAGGAGTACCACGCATGCGGACTATAGCAAAACAGAGCTCGTCTTGAGTGCCTACGCTGCAGATGGGGTAACGCAGCACAATGCTAAACTCACCGGATGGACACATTTGGCGGGGCAGCTGACTATGAGTGTTTATGATCGAAGTGCTGCTGGATGGTGCGAGCCAGGCCGGGAGATATCTTCTGCGACAGCTCCGGCCACCATCGGGCAGCTCGCTCTTGGCTGTAACTATGCTCAATTGCTTTTCCAGGCTACATATCCTAGTTATGCAACCGAGAATTTACCATTCCCGCTTTCGGCTCAGGAAAGTATAGCTATCTTGCTGAGTATGGGCTTGTCCCAGCCTGCTTTGTATGATTGCTAGCAGCGTATATCCATAAGATACTGTATTTACAGGGCGTCATTCGGGCTGTACTCTTTACTATACTTATGCGAATTATTACAGTAGCTGATCAATCCCGGTTTCCTGCAGAACGGTTGTACGACCAGGCTAGTCCTGCCGATATTGATTTTATCTTTGGTGGCTTAACGTACATGGCAAGCCATTATCGGAGTTGCACCGGTCAGACGCAAGAGGTGCGGGCTGATGTTGCCGAAATGTACGTTCCGAGCGGATGTGTCTCGGTTAGGGTGGCTATACCGAATTCTGGCCTTACGACAGCCGAGATAAGGACAGAAGTGGGCGGAGAAAGTGCAGTTCTGAGGCGTTATAACGCAAGCTTTTTCTACAGGCACGGGGCGCACGAAGAAGAGGCATCGGCGTCGTATGAATTACGGGTCGATAGCGGTCGACGATTACATCCTAACAAGTCCTACTGGATCTATGGTCGCAGGAGCAGTCCTATGCCTGTACAGAATAATGCTACCATTCTCGTTTATAATTATTTAGCATTACTTTGTCGGCAGCCTGCCTTTGAAATTAAAGATGAGACTCGTGCATCAACGTTGCTCTTGACACTTGGTTTTCCGCCACCTGATACAGCCCAAGCCTAAGTCCAGACATAAAAAAACTACCCCGTTGAAGGGGTAGTTTTTACTAGGCGAAGTATGCGGCTTAGGCAAGTTCTGCGGTTGCACCAGCGTCAACAAGCGCTTTGCGTGCAGCTTCAGCGTCTTCTTTGCTAGCCTTCTCAAGGATGGTCTTTGGAGCGCCATCAACAAGAGCTTTAGCTTCACC
>CAZBRP010000013.1:0-41098 GCA_964494765.1 uncultured Candidatus Saccharibacteria bacterium | reverse complement strand
TGGACCTCTTCCATGCCATGGAAGCGCTCTAGCCAACTGAGCTACAGCCCCACGCTAGTGAGCTATTTTAACAGATGTGCAGAGAAATTAAAAGATCAGCCCATGCAAGATACTATTTTATACTTTTATATCTTTTTAGTCACTTTTATTGTATTATATACATATATGCCAGAGACTTATAACTACGAAATCCAAACAACAACACAGCGGCTTAAGCTAGCTGGCGCTATACTCGGTGGCTTAGCACTACCTGTAATGACGCTCTACCCCATAATGGGCGAGGATGTCCGCACCGCATGCAGCACAGGGTATACCGCACCGCTATCCCCAGAAGATAGCGTATTCGACAAGTGGGGGCGCAACCTAGCAGTTAATTTCTGCGATGCAAAGGTACCGCCGCAGCAACTTCCCGAACAAGTGGTGCCGCAAAATCCTGACATGTTTAACGCCTAGGTAGGCTGCTTTATAGTAGTTTTTTGTGCTTAGCGAATATCAGCATAAAAATAACCAGTGCCAACGTGAAGCTGGCGATACCCATAAAGACCCACGGGTTGTGCTGTAGTGGTAATTCAACATTCATACCGTACATACCAAAGATCACGTTTGGCAAAGTAATTGCTACCGTTACAATGGTCAGCACTTTCATGGTGTAGTTAAGGTTGTGAGAGCTAATTGAGCTGTAAGCTTCGCGGATGTTATCAATTGACTTGAGGTTTGAGTTACAGGCCTCAATGGACTGCTCGTTGTTAAGCAGTAAGTCTTCTACTATGTCTTGGTCTTCGTCAAACAGCGGCATATAGCGGCCCAGCAGCAAACGCCTAAGCGTGGCGTTAGTTGGCATAAGTGACGACAAGAATTCGTTGAGCTCATCTTCGATCATCACAAAGTCAATAAAGTCTTGGTTAGTAATTTCGTGGCCTCGCAGTCGTGAACGGATTAGCTTAATCTGCTTGCTCGTGTTGCTAATAAAGGTGTCGTAATGCTCGCCGATTTGCTGCAGGATCTGCAAAACGAGCTTAGCACGCTGGGTAGTAGCAAAGTTAATCTTACTACGAATAAACACGTCTAGGCTTGGCATGCGCACTTGCGAAACAGTGATTAGGATATCGTTGCCAAAAATAAACAAGAGTGGCGCAGTAACCAGCTCTTCTTCTTCATTTTTATAGGCAAAACGCACAAAAATGTAGCTTTGTTCGCCCTCACGCTCCAAACGTGGCATTTCATCGACGTCCAAAGCATCTTCGAGGTGGCCCTGTTCTAGGTTAAACTTTTTTACCAGGTCTTGGATTTCGGAGTCTGTTGGTGCCTCTACGTACACCCATGAACCTCGCTGATAGTCCGGGAGTTCACGCATTTCTTGGCTTCTGAGGCTGCGGTAGAAATATTTAATCATAAACCCTTCTCTCTTTTGCTGGCGGTATAACCAAACTTTGCTTTGTGTGCTTACCTGTATTGTAGCAATAAATATTTCACACTACTATGGTTCAAATATGCAATTACGACCCTAGGTGTAGGGTCGTAATCTATCTCGTGCGCGCCCACCCGCAGCGGGAGCTTTTTGTATTTGGAGGGATCTTTATTTTGCTTCGCGCCGCGTGGCGCACGAATTACCCTTACAGTAAACCGCTTACGCTTATTTGTCAAGAATTAGTATTCTGGTTCTGTAGGTATTCGCTAAGTTTTTGAATTGCAATAAATCGGTGGCTAAAGCCCTGCAACTCTTCGTCTGTCATCTCGCCATAGGTCTTGCTAGAGCCATCAGGAATAAAAAGGCTATTCCAACTTTTGGAGCCTTTCCACTTTGATTCACCGAGTGATCGAGGCTCCAGCGCCACAGTACCCGGCACAGCCGCCTCAAAAATTTCTAAGTTCTGGCCATCGTAGAGGCCATAAGCAATAGCAGCTGTTGCTCGACGGTCGGTTTCTTCACGCATTTGTTGAGCAAGCTTATCAGTACCTAGTTCTTCGAGGTACCACTTAATAAGTGGCCCAGGCAAACGATTCCAGGCATGAAATGTTAGTGCCACATCCTCGACCAGTACAGTCTTGCCTAGCTTAGCGTAAGCAGCATGAGCTTTATGGCCTACCACTTCACGCAAATCGAGTGATTGAATTTCATCGACATCACATTTTTGGTGCACTACTGGGTGCTTAAGCCATTGCTCTAAGTAATTAGCCTTAGCTTGGTTGCCGGTTACAAAGATAAATTCGCTCATGGTGTTTTATGCCCTTTTGGTAAAATCTGTTGTTGGAATTCTAGGAGTTCGTCGGCGCACACCTGGAGCACGGTATCGCCGCGTAGCTTAGCTTCGGCACCGTCAAACCAAATTGATATCCACTTACAATGGCTACCATTAACTTCTTTGGTCCACTGCAAATCACCCTCTTTATCAAGCTTGTCACTGGCCCGTGGTGCATAAAAATCAACATGGTCCAGCCCAACTGCGTCGGTAGATTTGGGGCGGCGCTCCATAAGCTTGATAACCCTGATATTTTGCGGCAACGCCAGATCTTTTAAGTGTAGCGTTATAAGCCATCGCTCATTAACCCACCCAAAATGAATTTGGTCACATAAGTCACGCAGACTATCTAGGCGCTGCAATAGCTCCACCCTGTCTTGTACCTTCCAGCCAATGGCAGTCATGGGCAACGCACCTAAATACTCGGCTTGTTTGCTGGCTTTTACCAAATTCTGCCATCGACGGTAATAGTGCTCAACAGCTGTGTTGTACTCTTCAAACATAGCCCCTCCTTTTGGATTATCGAATCATTGCCTGCAAGGTCACTTCGTCTATTTGCTGCGTGCCGAATTTTTCGGCCTTTTTGAGCTTGCTTGCACCTACATTTTTACCCACCACCAGATAGGTAGTATCTTTGCCTACCGCACTCTGGAAAGTGCCGCCTAAGTCACGAATTCGTTCTGCGGCAGCATCGCGGCTCATAAGCTCTAGTGTGCCGGTAATTACGAAGCTCTTGCCGTGTAACGGCCCCGTAGCACGTGACTTGTGGTGAGGCACAACACCTAGCGTGCCAAACTTTTCGATAAGCTGTTGGTTGTCTGGGTCGGCAAACCACGCCAAAACCGACTCAGCTACAACGTCGCCTACGCCGTCAATTTGCATCAAATCGTCCATGGTAGCATGTGCCAAGGCCTGGAGCGATCCAAAACGTTCCGCTAAATCAATAGCCGTCTGTGAGCCAACGTGCCTAATTCCTAAGCCGTAAATAAAGCGTGATAACGGAGGCTGCTTAACCGCCTCGATTGCCTGTAATAAATTATTAGTGGAGAGGTCTGCAAAGCGGTCTAAACTACTTACCTGTTCGTAAGTCAGTGTGTAAATATCTGCTATGTCGCGCACCAAACCAGCGTCAACTAAGGCCACGACGTTTTTTTCGCCCATGCCATCAATATCAAGTGCGCCCTTGCTGGCAAAGTGTTCAAGAGCTTTTTTGAGCAGCAACGGTCCCGAGGCACCTTTTACGCGGTATACCGCTTCGCCCTCGGGGCGTACAAATTGCAATTCTGGATACTGCCGCGCCAGTTCGTGGAGCATATCAAATTTTTGGGCAGCCTTTGGCCGCAACTCTATTAGTACGCGCTCAACTTGGGGGATAATATCACCGGCTTTAAAAATAACTACCGTGTCGCCAACACGCACGTCTTTGCGCGCAATTTCGTCAGCATTATGCAGACTGGCGTGCTGGACAGTAGTGCCTGCTACAACAACAGGGTCAAATACGGCCACTGGTGTGGCTGCGCCGGTACGACCAATACTAAGCACAATATCCTTAACAATGGTTGTAGCCTCTTCGGCTGGATACTTGTAGGCTACGGCACCCCTCGGGTTTTTGCCCACTACACCCAAACTAGCATACAGTGCGCGGTCGTTAATTTTTACCACCAAGCCATCGGTGTTAAAAGGCAGCTCGTGGCGCCTGTCTTCCCATTCATCTACAAAATGCATTACACCATCTAGGTCATTAAAAACTGAGGCTTGAGTATTAGCTGGTAGCCCTAAGGCGCGCAATGCCTGGTAGGTAAACATATTTGTCGGCACGTCACTGGGGTTTTCGCGTAGCAAATCGTATGCCCTAAAACGCAAGGGCCTGGCAGCAGTAAGCTTGGGGTCCAGTTGTCTAATGGTGCCGGCGGCTAAGTTGCGCGGATTCGCATACAGCGGCTTGCCCTCTAACTCACGCGTGTGGTTAAGCTCCTCGAAGTCCTTTTTATGCATAATAATTTCGCCACGGATTTCGGTGCGACCAACCAAGAATTGCTCAAATCCCTCTTGCTGGCGTAACTGCAGGGGCACGCTTTTAATAGTGCGCACGTTGGTAGTAACATCTTCGCCTACATAGCCGTCACCACGCGTCACGGCCTGCATAAGTTCACCATCTTGATAAATAAGCGCGCAGGCTAGGCCGTCCATTTTAATGTCAGTAAAGAATTCCAGCTTTGTTCCTGGGGGCGCAAGCTTTTCGGTACGGACCACCCACGCCTCAACTTCTTCACGGCTAAAAACATCGTTAAGGCTAATCATGCGCGTAGAATGTTCGACTTTGGTAAATTCACCCAGAGGTTGGCCACCAACGCGCTGAGTTGGTGAGTCGGGCGTAACCAACTGTGGGTACTGCGCCTCTATTGCTTTAAGTTCCCGCATGAGGCCGTCGTAAATCGCGTCCGACACACTTGGCTCATCTAAAACATAGTACTCATAGGAGTACTTAGCCATCAAATTCTTAAGCTCCTGAAGCCGCTGAGCAGCTTTTTGCTGTACTTTATCCATATGTCCTCCTACAGTAATGCGCGATATAAGCGGTAAAAGTAACCGTGCAGTACAAGCAAGCCGGCACTATTCAATATAAAGAACATAACTACGGCACCCCATGGTGCCACAAGTATCAGAGGCGTCATTATAATAGCGCCAATTATAAACAGCGCGAATGGCAAAAATAACACCTTGCGCAGTACAATGCTTCGGCGGTCCTCAACTAAGGCACGAGCTGAACGAAGCGCACTGAGTGGTGTCATGTTAGGCAAACACGCAATATACAGCGCAAATACCGAAGAGCTTAACCAGTACAAGCTTACGAAGCTAATAAGTAAGCATACGGTACCCCAGGCCACCTGCTCGGCAAACGTTGCGGCAATACCATTGCTCACTAATGTGCTAAACACTGTGCCGCCCACAACAGCCGGCAATAACTGCAAGCCCATTACCAAAAGCACTAATAAAAATGGCACAAGTGGGTACATACCCTTATAAAAGGTGTCGCGGATTCGTGGCGTATTGTCGGCATATAACTCGCGCAGCAACCAGATAAACGCCAGGCTACCCATAGCCATCCACACTAGCTGATATGATGTGGCTGCCGACCCCTGGCTACTACCGGTACCAAGCATCACAAGCAGTGCAGCGCTGGCGCCAAGCTGTGACCAGTCACCCTTAGAAAGCTCATGAAATGTTGTTTTGAGATTATCAATATCGTCTGGCGATGCAGCACTTTGCGCCACCACCAAATTTATACTGGCAAAGACTACAAGAAATAGTGCTACTAGCTTCCAGTGCTTTTTAAACACACCGAATGTTTGCAGCAATAGCTTAAATGCCGATGGTAAAGTTTGGTCGGGCGACCGCTCAATCTTCTTTTGTAATGTAAACGACTTGTACTTTGGCACCTTGAGCTTACGGGGCTTTGCCTCGGCGGTCTTAGCAACTGGGGTTTTGGTGGAGTTATTTGGCATATATCTCTATCTTATGCGTGAGTATCCATTTGGCGCAAGCGGCGAATGCGTTCTTCGATTGGTGGGTGAGTGCTAAACAGCTTAGCCATAGACTTGCCGCTAAGTGGATTGGCAAAGAAAAGGTGTGCAGTAGCAGTATTTTGACGGCGCATCGTGGAGCCGTGTGCCTGGATCTTCTCCAAGGCACGAGCCAAGCCCTCAGGGTATCGAGTGGTTAAAGCGCCGGTACTATCGGCCAGGTATTCTCGACGGCGGGAAACACCCATCTGCACCAGTAATGCAACAAGCGGCGCAAGCAATGCCGCCACAATGCCTAGTACAATAAAGATAGGATTAGGCGCTTCGTCATCTCCGCCGCTAAACCAAAAACTGTGCATAATTAAGTCTGCGATAAGGCCAATGGCGCTTACCAAGCCAAATACAATCATCATTACTCGAATATCGTAGTTTTTAACGTGCCCCATTTCATGAGCCATTACAGCCTCAAGCTCAGTGTCGTCCATCATGCTTAAAAGGCCGGTAGTGGCGCAAACAATAGCGTGGTTTGGGTCACGGCCAGTGGCAAAAGCGTTGGGCGCCGGGTCATCAATAACATATACCTTCGGCATTGGCATGCCCATAGTTATCGACAGGTTCTCGACAGTTCGGTAATAGCGTGGGTTGTCGCTCTTTTTAATCTGGTGAGCACCATTCATGCCTACCGCAAGTTTAGCCGCCAAGAAATATTGAATGAGCGCGTATACACCGCCAAAAATAAAGGCCAAGTACGTAAACATTGGCGAGTGGTACAATCCACTCAATACCCACCCTAAAGCTCCAATTATCACAAAGAAAATTGCAATAATCAGCCAGGTTTTGCGTTTGTTGGCAGAAATCTCAGAATACATACGTACAACTAACCTACGGCAGTTATTAGAACTTTACTTCAACAGGCTTGCTGGCTTCAGCCATTGCAGATTCATCGAGCTCAAAGAATACTTTGTCTTGCTTAAAGCCAAGCGAATTAGCAAACATGTTAGTTGGGAACACCTTACGCTTGGTGTTAAAGTCACGCACCACAGCGTTATAGAAACGGCGAGAAGCCTGAATCTTATCTTCGGTGTCAATCAGCTCATCTTGCAAAGCTTTAAAGTTTTCGTTGGCCTTGAGGTCTGGGTAGGCCTCGGCAACAGCAAACAAACTCTTAAGCGTTTGTTCAAACATGTTTTCTGCTTTAGCAGTTTCTTCGACACCTTGGGCGTTCATAGCCTGAGAACGAGCCTTAGTAATGTCTTCGAAGACGGTCTTTTCGTGTGATGCGTAGCCCTTAACAGTGTTGATAAGGTTAGGGATCAAATCATAGCGACGCTTAAGCTGCACTGTGATATCACTCCAGGCTTCGTCAGATCGAACATTTAACTTTACAAGACCGTTGTACATTGATGCGAGCACGATGATGAGCAACACAACAACTACGGCAATAATAATCCAAACCATAGCGCTTTTTAGCACTCCTTTTATTTATACTTTAAGTATACCACCGCTCGGCCACTGTAGAGATTAAATAAGCGCTTTTCTCGAGGAAAAACCCAGCTTTGTGCGCTATGAAGCCTTTTTGCCAAAATTAGCCCGAAATTACAGGCGATTAGGCCTCTTCTGGCTCTTCCCGCTCTTCATTTACGTACTCAGCGTGCCTTGCGCGCAATATAGCCAACAGGCTCAGCTTGTCTTCGTGGAGCATATCGCGTGGATATACAGTTGGCTCACGGTCGGCGTCCCATGATGTTCGAGCAGCCCGCAGCACTTCAGTTAAATGCTCCGCATACTGTGGACTTAAGTCGGTAGTGCTCTCCATAAGCTCTTTTACTTTTGCGTCAAAGGCATCGGCAACAGATACCGCGTGGTATTCTCGCGTTTCAACCTGATTATTATTACTTTCAACTACATAACCAGTGGAAGTTGCCACCGTGCCCTCGCTAGGCCCCGCAAGAACAACATAGGCGTACGGGTTGCCATCGCTATGAACGCCCACCTCAAATGTCTCCCTGGGATCATCGTACCCCTCTTGAAGGGCCTTAGAGTACCGGCTATCACCGTGCTCGTCAGGATCAGCACCCGACACTGGGGCCACATATAAATCACCTGGCAATACTTTAATTAACGCACTCGTAGCCAATATAAGTTCTTGATCAAGTGTTAGGGGCCGCGGGGCCTGTTCGAATAGTTTTTGCATAGTTGAAGTGTAGTATACTGCCCGCCCTACTTAAGCACAAGCCGTACAATCACCTTGCGCTACGCACCACTTTATATATAAAGTGGTTTCATGCCATCCAATGTAGAACTACGAATTCAAAACCGCGAACTTGCATTTGCCGAATTTGATAAAATGCCCAGTCAAGAATTTGTGACCATCACGCGTATTATGGACGGACCAGAAGATATACCCGTGCCAAAGCCCTTCACCAACTCTGCCGACCTTATGGATGATATCTGCCGCTATACCGAGGCCTTGCCACGCACCGACCTCCCTAGAGCGCTTGAGGTTTACAGAACGCTCGGCTCCAGTAGCCTGGCAACAGACCGCGCGCATATTAGTGTTTTTATGGACAGCCTCACAGCGGTTGAATCCTGCCGTGAAGAGGCTCTGGATATGTGGGATAAGCTTTTACGAGATTCCGATAAAGGTGTGCGCGACTCGGCGGTTATGTACCTCGAAGGCTGCCTGAACTCGCATAACATTGGCTACGTGGGCTTTGAGGCTGTGGCCATGTGCGACGAGGAAGCGCTTGCTAATCAGACCGGCCTTACCCGGCATCAAGCCGAACATCTCATGTTGTCCTATGCTTACGCCGAAAATGGTCGCAATCTGCATTATGCAGAACTTCAACACATCGCTCCACGCCAGTAAGTATCTACATTATGTAACAGTAAGCGGCTGATTTTGAGTAATAAAAAAGGACCTCGCATGAGATCCTTTTTTATAAGTGGTGAACTTGGTAGTACCAAGTCGTCATAATCATCGTTGGTGGGTGATGAGGGACTCGAACCCCCGACCCTCTCGGTGTAAACGAGATGCTCTAGCCAACTGAGCTAATCACCCGAATTGATTACCAGATTATTGTACTGAAAAACTACCATTTATGCAAGCATATCTTTTGTCTAGTAGGCACAGGTCACCCCTATGCGCTATAGGCAGCTTCTAGCTGTGGCTTATACCGCTGCACCAGTGTCTTCATAGACGGTACTAAATTGGCCGCCAAGGCTTCATCCAGGGTTAGCCATCGCAAATTGCGTCCCTCTTCTTTAATAGAAATATCCTGGTCATCAGCAACATGAGCCACATATAAACTCCAGCGGTGGTCATCTGCCCCGGCACTACATTGGTCACCAGCAAAATCAAACTCATCGATTAACTGATACTGCTGGGGTTCTACGCCAACTTCCTCGCGTAGCTCGCGCAGTGCGCCTTGCTCGCCAGTTTCGCCAAAATCCACGTGGCCACAGGGTATATTCAGGCCAAAAGGCCAACTATCACGCTCAAAAAATAAAAACTTTCCGTCGGTACGGCGCACAAAAACACCGCCGCTTTCGTGCCACAAGGTGCTGTCTTTATCTAGCCAATACTTGGATTTGCTCAGGCAAATACAACGAGAGCTAGTTTTATCACAATTGCGGCAATACAACTGCAAGTTGCCCTTGGCATCACGCAGCGTCCTAACTTCTTCTTTAGAACACTTTATACAAAACAAATGCGATGCCATATCCTGCGGCAAATCAAACAAAACCTTCATTAGGTCACATTGTAACCTAAAGCGTTATCAGAAGATACGACTTTGTATAATACTTGTGCGAGTTTTATCACTTACGCAGCCCCAAGTACACTGTATAACCAAGGATATGCCCGAAATCCAAAATTCCCTGCTGCCGTTTAAACGTTGCCCGCTAAGCACCGAACAAGTGGTTCGCCTAGAGAACCCGGAATTATCTGGCCAAAAAAACTTGCGCATCTGGGAAAATGTCTGGCAAATAAATACTGAGTTTGCCCCGGCAGATGAACAAGGATCCGGGCTTCCCCACCCATTAAATACCATTACGTACCTAGCCCGGTTAATCATTCCCACCTCGTCGGAATACAACAAGCTGCTTATTCCACACGAACTTGAAGAAAATGGAGTACTGGCCTTTGGGTCACTACTCTTGCCGCGTTATGATATTGACGTCGCTGCGCCTCGCTTAGTCCGCGAGCTCAATGGGCAGCTGGCCTCGCTCCGCTCACCTTACAGGCTATAGCCGGTTCAAGTCCTCATATATCGACAAGAAAATAAAAAGACTAGGAAGAACCTAGTCTTTTTATTTTGGTGCGGACGAGAGGACTTGAACCTCCACGAGTTGCCCCACTACCACCTCAAGGTAGCGCGTCTACCAATTCCGCCACGTCCGCGTGTAAGAATGCTATGACATAGTACGATTTTTTTGCCAAAAACTCAAGAGGGCAAAGGCATTTTATACCCTCTTTACTGGTTTTTTACGACTTTGGCAGGTGATCTGCCAAGTGTTCAATGGTGTAGCTTGAACGCAGCATGCTCTTAACGCTGTCCAGCGTAACATCAATCTTAACACCCGGATTCATGATATTGTAGGGGTCAAAAATCTGCTTTACCTTGCGGAAGAGGCCATATACTTCAGGCCCATACAGCTTGGCAAGGTACGGTGCTCGCAGGCGGCCATCGCCGTGCTCACCACTTGTACTACCACCTAGGCTAATAACCAAATTATAGTACTCGTCAATTACCCTAAAGGCCGTCTGGCGGTCGCCCACCTGACTGAGGTCTAAGAATGGCTGCATGTGCAAGTTGGCATCACCAGCATGGCCCCATACAGCTGCCTGCAAATGGTTGCGCGCAAACATTTGATACACGCCCTCTAGATATTCACCAAAACGCTCTGGCGGTACAATGCCATCTTCAATAATTGGCAATGCTTTTAGACGCCCTTCTGAATGAGCTACAACTACTGCTGAGCTATGGCGCACTGCCCAGAATTTTTCCTGTTCAGCAGTATCCATTTCGAGTTCAACGCTTGTTGCATAGCGCTCAAGCGCTTTTTGGGCCTTCTTTAACAGTTTCTTTTGTACGCGCTCTGGGTTATCAAATTCCACAAACAGCATAACCTTAGGGAATGGCTTTTCGATAAAATCACCAAGCAGGTTTGGATTAAGCTTGTCGACGAGAGTCAAGAGATTGCCGTCTACCATCTCGATAGCACTTGGAATTTCTGATAAACCACGAAGTTCACGCACAGCTGCCTGTGATTGCTCTAAATCGTCAAATGTAGCCACGAATAGTGCCGGCGAAGGGTTGAATATTTCGGTATCCAGCGTTACTTCAGTAACAATACCTAACGTACCCTGTGAGCCAACAAATAATGGCGTTAGGTCAAACGAACCGTCCTTGCCACGAAGTTCGCTTAGGCAGTAGCCAGCAGCATTTTTAGTAACATTTGGCTCCATTTGGGCAACCACATCGCGATGCTCATCCAATAATGCATCAATAGCACGGTAGATTTCGCCCTCAAAAGAAGTAAGTCCGAGCTTTCGGTTAAACTCCTTTTTAGAAAGTCGGCCGGTTTCGATTACTTCACCATTAGCCAGAACTACCCGCAAACCCTTAACGTAATCTCGGGTATTGCCGTATTTAAAACTCTTTTCACCGCTAGAATTATTAGCTACCGCACCACCAATGGTTGAGTACTCAAAGCTGGCTGGGAATGGTGGCAAAAAGCGCCCGTGCGTTTTAAGTGTTTGCTGCACTTTGCCGTAGTTGGCACCAGGCTCTACAGATATAACGCCACTTTTATCATCCAGTTCTAAAATACGGTTCATGTGCGCTGGAAAGGCCATCATAATACCAGCGCCCAAGGCACCGCCGCCTTGGTCTGTGCCAGCACCGCGGGCCGTAATTGGGATTACGCGGCCTCGCTCAGCAAGTTGCCAGGCAAAGCGTGAAGTTTTGCGAACATCAGCCTCGTTGCGCGGATAGACAATCATAGCCGGTGTTAACGATAAAACACTGGTGTCTGTCGAAAAATATCGTCTAGCATCAGCCGATGTCATCACCTCACCCAGCAAATGTTCTTGCAGATAGTGCGCTACCTTACTCATTGATTGTTATTACCCCTGTTTTTTGTAAATCACTAACCCTCATCATACCATACAATAACGAGCTTGTGTTTAAGCAGGGGGCAGCTGGTTAAAGTTGTCAGCCTCGTGCTTTCGGTACCGTTCTTCAACAGCAGCGTGGAGCTCGTCAAGCAAGCCATAATGCAATGCTATATCCAAAGCCGTTCCAATAACATCCTGCACTTCTTGCAGCAAAGCCTGGTCACTATCAGGGCCATATTTTTCGTGTTTGATGCCCATGCGTTCGCGGTGGTTAACAGCTTTAGCCAGCTCACCTGATTCTTCGCAAAGTCGTGATACACGCTGGAAAATATCGTTACCGGCCGGAAAACGCCGGTTAAGCGATTCAATAATATCTACCAATGCCTGAAGTGTTTCTATTTCTTTATTCTGTTGGGTTTGAATCATACCCTCAGTATACTAGACGACCTTCAAACTAGCGCTTGGTGGCGTGCAACATAAAAGAGTCGGCACATATTGCGAGTCCATTGCGAAGGTAGTTTCTGCCCGGGTCAAAAAGCCATGATAGCGACATAGGCTGCTGCGCCTGAGTCATACCGCCCTGCCCAAAGCCAGCTGACTCCCACGACCTATATATAGACTCTTTTACGCTGTCGTAGGCAGTTGAAAAGTTTCTGTGATCAACAGTAACACCCGATGACGAAGGTATCTTTTCCACCATTAGCAATTGTCCGCCGGGCTTAAGTACACGAGCCGCTTCGGTCATCATGCCTTGTAAATATTCGGTGCGCGCCGAAAAGTCTAGCACAACATTCGCCCTGTCCATAACATGGTTGACGTGCACCAGGTCCATGCTGCCATCTTCATGTGGAATTTGCTGCGCGCTACCTATGGCAAAGTTGCCGTGCTTTCGCTTATCATCACCAGAAACTTCATCAACTATAAAAGCCTGATCAGCACCATATACTTCTCTGCTAAGTGCGATAAACGCCAGCGATTCCACCGATTCCTGCGAGCCCAACATTAAGGCATTGCCGCCAGCCAGCCTTTGCCCCTTGCCATACAGTATGAGGTCAAACATTGGCCAATCGTAAAGCGTATGTTGTACCTCATCACGTCTATCAAAATACGCCGAGGTTAATGTAAAGCGGCTTAAAATCCGCTCGCGGTCGGTGAGACTAATTGTTTCGGGGTCGCGTGTTCGGTGAATAGCGGACTCAAAATGTAACTGCTTAAGTCTAGCTTCCTCGCGTGCAAAATCAGAATCAGGCCACTCTTGGCGAGTAATTGCCTCGAATGCATCGCGCAAATCCATCATAACGCCGCTTGGCGGTGCTACGTCCAGAACGGTTTCGTACACAGACCTTTGGAGACTCTCATTCATGATGAGATATCATGACACACTATTGTGCCATAAACAATTGTATTATTCGGCTAAACTAGCGTAGATCATATACACAGAAGGCCTCACCGTAAAGCCCTCTTTCCAAAAGTCTTGCTCCGGATCTACCAATCCTTTCAGCGACTTTGGCAGCGCGACTGGCGAAAATACCACATCATCAAAACCCGCAGATTTGCAGGTGTTTGTTACTGACATTTTCATTTCTTCGTAGTGGTGCAGGCTCCTGGCGCTGGCATCAGTCTGTATGGGAACGTGTTCGCGTGTAAGTATTTCACGCATAAAAAGCTGGCCGCCTGGGCGCAAAACTCGGGCCGCTTCCTGCACCACACGCTCAAACTGAGCCTGCCCTGTAGCGTACTTGTCATTGCGCTCTACAATCTTATAAAGCAGCTGGTTGCTCTGTACAACACTCATGGAGTCATTGCAAAACGGCAGTCGTAAGGCGTCGCCATACATAAAATTGCCATGTTTTCGTTTATCGTCTCCGGCGTGCAGGTCAATAATATAAGCCCTGTCTGTTTTGTAGACCTCTTTAGCAAGTGCCGCAAACGTTAGTGACGACAGTGATTCGTTAGCACCCAACATAAGCGCATTACCACCATTTGTGGCATGGCCCTTATTGGCAAAAATTCCAGCAAACAGTGGCCAATCAAAAAAATTACTACACCATAGGCGAGTATCGTGCATCAGCTGGGCTAGCACTTGGTGCGAAAGTGCTCGCTCCACATCGGTTAGCTGCATCGGCGGACCGGACTGGGCTTCGTTGACCAAAACAAGCTGCCGTATTCGCTGCTCCTCGGCATGGGCCTGCTCGGCTGTCCAAACCTCGCCCGTTATTGCCTCAAACAAGCGCCGGAAGCACAGCTGTGCGTCCGTTTCATAAGGCGCACCTAAAACAGTCTCAAAAACACTTATGCCCTCGGCCATACCGCATAATAGTGGCATACTCTAGCCATAGCCAGCAACCACAGTGAACCTGGATTGAAGTTAGCCAGAAATATAGCTAGTCTGTTCGCACAAGACGCGTGACCTTGCCAGTATTGGTTAGTGGCAAAACCAGATTGTCATGCAGCCGTATTTCGTAGGTAATGGCGATAATGGGAGCGAGTATTTTGCGAAGCCTCTCTTCATTGATCGGCGTCGCAACATGTAAGATTAGGGAGTCCGTGGGATTCTTAACTATTTCAAAATAATAGTCGTCTATTGTTTGACTGGAAAGCTCCAAAAAAATGGCTGGAAAGTCTACCTGCTGACCTCGGACTTTAATAATAAAGTCCGATCGGCCAAATACGCGCACTGTAGGCCCTAGTGCTCCGCAGATACAAGCATCTTTAGTAAGCTCTACAATATCATTTGTACATAATCGCTTAAGCTCGAGTGGCTGCCATGCTGTAATACTTGATAACAATAATATGCCCCTTCCGCTTTGCGCTATATCACCATTGGCAAGCTGCACTTCTGGCACATACTCTTTTGACACATGGCAATAACCTTCCCTGCAATCACCGGCAATCATTGGTGCTTGCAACATGCCGTAATGATCATATACTGGCACGCCAAAAAGCCTAGTAAGTGCGTCGCGCAGAGTCTGGCTCAAAACTTCACCGCCAGTAATCAAAAACTTCAAACGGGAAGTTGCCTGATGCAACAAACCCTCACGTTTCATGTCCTGGCCAACTTTTACTAAATAGCTTGGCATGCCGATAATAACTTCACACGGCGTATCCGACATACGAAGTATTTTTAGCTCTGTTGGTAAATTCTTGCCGGAGCCCAAAGGATATACCTTGCAACCAAACTCACTGAGTGCAGCCGTATAGTATTGGGCAGGCGGAAAAAGGCCATAGCCCCAAAGCATAGCCACGCGGTCACCAGCCTCCAGGTCAACGAGGCCAAAAAGCTCGATAGTCCGGTTAATTGCCCCTCTGTATACACTGGGCGTGTAAGGCATACTTTTGCTAGGTCCAGTAGAACCCGAGGAGCTATACATAATAGCCCCGCCCTTTACCTTTTGATTAACATACGTGTGCCACTCTTCAACAGAGAGCACGCTATTTGGATTACTCATTGTATATAACTCATGTAAGGCTTTTTGATAATACAACCATGTCAGACCCTGGCTTATAAGGGCTGCGCAAGATACCCTCAGAATAAAAGCCGCTGGCAGCTATAACCTGCATAATATTGCAATCCCGCACGGGCAAGACAATGCTCACTTTTGTACGCTTAGCTTTGCCGGCTATCTCTATAATTTCATCCAAGAGCATCTGGATTGCTGCCTTACTGCGGAATTCAGGGTCAACCAAAAAGGGAGCCACTTTGTACGTGCCGCCGCGCTTAGGCGTAATGGCGACCAATCCAACAAGCTTGTCGTTACTAAAAAGCGTCCGCACTATCTTGGGCTTATGTTCGTATCGGGTAGCGTCCTTTTGGTAACCACGCGCGATTGATGCCGCAAAAGACTCATCAATATCGTCATAATCATGCTGCATATTAGTAACCACAAAAGTAGCTATATCAGATTGCGCGGCTGGACCAAAGCCCTCAACACATTGCACAGCCACATGCGAGTTAAAGCCCACCTCTGGTCGATATGCTTTATACTGTACAGGCTGCAAAAAGCGTCCGCACACGCGCTCCGCACTACCACGTTTGTAGTGGTCATTTAAAATAGCTTCTAACTGTAATTGTAGAGACTTAAAATCTAATACAGCCGTTCCTGCATTTGCCAATGGGGCTGTTACGTATACTTTACGTGCACCAGCTGCTTTATATGCCTGTTCGAGCACACCAATCATACGTGGCGCATAACCTTGACCCCGCTTATCTGCGGTAATGAATGTCGGACCTAACTTAATGCTTCCACCGCGCTTGCGGGTGATTACTTCAAAGCCAATAAACTCATTCTGGTCAGTAAAAACAACCCAGACTTCTTTACCAAACGTAAAGTAACCGTTTGGATCATCTTCATGGCTGTCAATTGCAATCAGGTTAGCAGCAAACTCAGGGGTGATTTCATCATAATCTGCCTCTATTGAGCTAACTACAGACGTGATAAATTGGTCATGAAACTCCGGCAAAGTCCGTAGGCGGCGCAATATCAGCCCGTTCGCAGCAATTTCTAGCTGCTCAGGACGATACCTGCTCACGCTTGCGGCGCCCTTGAGTTGATAAGGTCGTAGACCGGTGCCGTCGGCCCTTCTGCTTCTAAGTACATAAACAGCTGTGGCGGCCTAAAATTACCGTCAACTGCTCTGATGTCCGCAAGCGTAATAGGTTGCTCATATCTTTGAACCTGTGTTGCTTGCAATGCGCTGCATACCTCACGGCCCTTGTAGTAGTTACTAAACCATTCGTAAGCCTTTGGGTCATCGGCATAGCCAGTCTCACGCATCAAATCATCAAGCGAACAGCGCAAGATTTTGCCCACCATAAACTGGCCAATAACCGCCTTGTCTTCTTGGGAAGAATACACAATTACACGAGTTGAATCGCCTTCTTTTACGCGCGGCAATGCCTTGCGGAATTCATACTCTTTAGTACCTCCCATAATTTTTTGAGCTTGCTTAGTCACAATTGACATGAGTACCGTGCGGGTTTGCGCTGGCTGTGTTTCTTCGGGTAAATCAAACAGGGTTTCCATCAACAATTTCTCCTAATTTAGTAACGATACTTCCTATTGTTTGGTCAAGTGTGCCATTATACGACGGCAGATGCAACATATCCGTAGACCCTAGGGCGAGCATTATATTTGTAGGCACACCTTGTTCAGCAGCACGCATATCAGTTCTTACACATAACGTAGGAATTTCCTTTGCAGCAGCATAGCCCATCTCCCAAGCCGTGCCTGAGTCCGGGTCGGGCCCTTCCGCCAAGGCCACCACGGCATCAGCTTCATCAAGTAGACGAACGCATTCTTTAAAGACAAATCGCATGTCCAACCCACCGTCAGGGCCAGGAGGTGCCTGAATGTCCTGGGGCAGCAATACTTCGTACCCCGCCTGCCTTAAGCCATCGGCCACTAATGTGTTTGTATGGCGCTCCCAAACCGAAAAGAGCGACCCAGCCAAATAAACATTCTTAGGCATGCTGTTCTACCTCACGGAGCACATCCTGAACACGCGATAGGTCTGGATAAGATGTATGGCTAGCTACTGATAACGCAGCAAGTCGAGCAGCCAATGTAACACCTTGGCCAATGGTCCATTCCCTAGCAACGCCATGCACAATACCTGCAGCATAGGTGTCGCCTGCACCCACAGGTGCCCTCACTTCACACTCTTGAATACCAAAGTGCTCCTCGGATCCCTGGTGGCCATACACAGTACTACCCTTCTCTCCCCGCGTTAGGTAGATAGACCGTAGTACAGTTGATCGGTCAAATAAGTCTGTCACCGCACCAACTCCTTCTCGGGCAGCTAATGTAGCAGCTTCTTGCTCGTTACAAATAAGAATTCTGCTCTTATCAAGCATTGCCGTACGATACTCATCATCACTACTTAAATAACTGGCGACATTGTGGATCACCGTAGTCTTTTCGGGGTCAACATTCTCCATAAGCGCAGCGTTAAAGCTACGCTTATGAGTTGAGAAATAAGCTACGTCGCTATCACGCACAAGCGCCTTCTGGGTCTCATTAGCCTCAAACCTAACATCTCCGGGCCGAAAGAAAGAAATACAGTTACGATCTTCACGCGATAAAGCTACTGTTACTTCGTGCTCCCGAGTAGCCTTACTGTCGATTCCAACACCTTCAGTAGAGACAAAGTTACTCTCCAAAAACCTAAGGTTATCAGCAGTCCTATCCGAGAGCGGCAGCGCCGTCACTAGGTCTACGCGCTGGTGCCCCATACGCCCCAATGTAAGCGCCACAATGGCGCCTCGGCCGCCAACACAATCCACCGCACCGTGAACATATCCAACATCATCAAGTTCAGGAAGAGCATCAACGCTAAACAAATGGTCCTGGGTAAGATTCCCTATACAAGCTATCTTTTTACTCTGCACGATATGCTCCAATAAAATTATGGCCAAATAATATACGACCTAACACAGTAACGCAATACGAACATAAGCATTATTTTTCCACAGGTACTGGTTTCCATTCAGGCAGTGCAGTAGTAAAGATATATTCCACCACGTCGCGTACGTTGCCAAATACCTGCTCATCATTGAGTGCGTTAAAAGCTTGATGCGTTAAGAGTTTTACCTCGGTCAGCTCGTCATCAGCCACGCTATTTCGTGGAGGCTCAGAGGCGACAAAAGCAAAACAAATGTCCGTATGCTTGTGTCCTTTGGCGGCTGGGTACGTCGATATGCAAATAGGGTGCGGATGCAGGTTAACCGTATTTAGCTGAGATAGGTAATCATACGGTGGCTGCAGCAGCTTGAGCTGATCAGCCTCATATCCCGACTCCTCAAGCAACTCCCTGAGTACTGCCTGCCACGGGTTTTCGTTTTGCTCTACATGGCCACCAAACTGTAAATAACGCCCTAGCTTTCGGTGCTTATGCACCATAATCTTTGGCTGACCATCATCAAGCCTAACAATATAGGCGCTCGCCATTAAATCGTGCTCGCCCGGCTTAGTGTGAAGATGACCCATATGCGTTACCCCATTCATTACTACTTGGCACGAGTATATCGCTCATAGCGTTCCACATCAATCTTGTATACAGGCCCTAGTAAGCGCTTGTAGAGAAAACTTAACTAGTTAAGTAAATGCGAGCCTAAAAACTGGTAGGCCACCTGCCGCATTTTGGGCGTAAATACATGGCTGTCGTTATATAATTTCAGCTCTAGATCGCCGCCAGTAAATGTAGGCTTTACGGCATCATATAATTCTTGCGCACCACGGCTCCATTTGTCATTAGTGGCCGCAGAAATAAGCAACGAACAGCCACTAAAGCTCAAAATAATATCGTCTATATCTAGATGCTGCATAACACCCGGGATGCAAAACTCCATCTGTATACCAGCGTCGTGCGTTAAGGAGTGCCTGTATGGCACGCAGCCACAGTTTGAAACCGAAACCTTAATGCGGTTGTCAAAAGCTGGTGCCCATAGCGCCATGCGCCCACCATACGAATGGCCAATAAAGCCAATCTTGCCTGCATCAACATCGGCACGCGAAACTAGGTAGTCTAGGCCCACAGATACATCATGCAGCGCCTTAGCCATAAGAGTCTGGCCCTTTACCAGGCGAGAGGCTAACTCATAGTACTCAGCGCGGCCAGTTCCGTCGCTCCAATTCCTTTCTTCAAAAGCAATGGCGTCAGGAGAAAAAGTTATATAACCCTGCTCTGCTAACTCTTTGGCGTAAGCCTGATCCGGGTCGCCTGCAAGCCCCACAACCTCGCTTTTACCCAGTGCAAAGTTGCTAGCGTGCTGGTGATGGCAAAAAATTGCCGGTCCAGGCTTGACCATACCCTTAGGCACACAAACGTAGGCGCTAATACGGTCGCCATCCTCGGTGTTATACAAAACCTTCTCACGTACAAAACTACCACAATCTTCACGTTCAATAACTTCTGGTTCAAGAGCTATTTTTGCCGGGAACGGGCCTAGTAATTTCTGTAGTTCTTCCATGGTGCCAGTATAGCTATGCTTCCCCAACCATTCTGCCGAGGCCCGCAGATTTAAATCCGCCGGGCAGTAATTCATCTGAATCGGTCAACATCACTTCTTTTAGCTTACTAGTAGCACAAATAATCTGGATGTTCCTACCGTGTAGCCTAGCAAAATCATGAAGCCATTGGCGACAATTGCCACATGGTGACACAATCTTTGGCTCAGAGTCGCTGCGGCCAATTACAAGGAGTAGTTTATCTACCATATGGTCGTTGTGTGCCACCGCGCATGCCAACGCACTCGCTTCTGCGCAAACAAGCGTGTCGTTTGAAAGAAAAACGTTATTGCCAAAATATTTGCCCGTTGATGTTACAGCAACTGCACAGGTACTCGGATTAGTTACCTTATTGAGGGATACGGCAAACGCGTAACTGCTTCTTGTAGTAATTCTTGGTCTTTAACGGGCAATGTATCAAAAGGGGTAACTTTCATGAATATTTATGCCGCTGACGCATCGTCAAATAAAGGCTGGTACTGTGTAATGAGATCACTGAAAGTTACGATACCTTCGGCAGCAACTTTGCGTCGTTCTTCCAGTACAGAATCATATTTAGCGGCAAGCTCTTCGTTACGGGCGATGTTTGCATCGGTCGTTGGTGGCAATCCATCAGTAGATGACTCTGCAACGATCACTTCGATATCTTCGCCGCGGAATTGTCTTACTGCTATAAGATTGTGTCCGTCAATCGCAACTAAGTTGCCTTCATCATCTTTACGCACAAGTGGCGTCGGGGGCAACTCTTTAGTATTACCATCACGCAGGCAGGAAAAGATAAATCTTACGGTGCGTTCTTTTAGGAAATCTTGTGAGGGCGCAATTTTTTCAGGTGATATAAACATGAGGCAATTATACCATAGCCAGAGAGGACTTGCCTTTATCTGCTCGTCTTTGCGGCAAGTGCTCCAGACTCGGCCAAGCAAGGACTGCTCAGATTACCACTGGCAATCTTCGACCCTACGGTTCAAGTCCCCTCGCCACTAAGCCATACAAAAAGCACCAGCTTTCACTGGTGCTTTTTGTATGGTGCGGACGAGAGGACTTGAACCTCCACGAGTTGCCCCACTAGTACCTGAAACTAGCGCGTCTACCAATTCCGCCACGTCCGCGCAGGGATTGAACAGAGGTAATTGTACCCCAGTTAGGCCATAAATGGCAAGCCTATTCCAATTCGGCTTGCGACACAGCTTTTTGGCGAATCATCCAGTTTTGGACATTTTTGTAGCGGTCTACTGCGTTGTTGATGTATTTTTCATCAAGGTTGTACAGTGGGCCACGTGTTACGTACAAAAAGCGAGGCTGGTACAAGCCCAAGGCCGGAGCATCTGCCTGCCAAGCCTGCAAAAACGGCTTATATTTAACAGACCTGAGCGTGGGGTCAATACGAGTACGGCCAGCATCTAAAGCAGAGTCGGCACCCTTGGAGTTATATTCCGAAAAGTTTAGGCGGTTTTGCGAACGCATATCAGCCTGGGAGCTGTTCCAATAAGCGTACACATCGGGGTCAACACCGATTGACACACCATACAACAAGGCGTCGTAAGAGTGGAAAGCAAGCGTACTCTGCAAGTCAGTGCCATTCTGTAAGCGCAGCTCAACGTCGACGCCCACTGCTCGCCACTGTTTTTGTAGCTCGCGGGCCACTTTGGCATATTCGCCGGTATCTTCGGCAAATAATGCAAAGGTTAAGGGCTTGCCATCTTTATAGCGGATATTCTCTTTGCCTACTTTCCAGCCAGCTTGCTCGAGTTGGTTTTGAGCAGCAACAGCATCAAAACTGGCCTGCGCAAATTGCGGGTCAAAGCCTAATTGTCCCTGCAAAAATGGCTCAACAACTGGCTTGGTTGGGTGGTCAAGGTTCGAAATAATACTCTGCGTATTGGTAGCCTTAATCAAGGCTTGGCGCACTGGCATATCCGACAAAATGCCATCAGAAGTCTTAAAGAATGTCATCACTGCCGCGGTTAACGGCAAACTGTACTGGCGCACGCTGTCGTCTTTGCTCAAAGATTGCGGCAATTCATCCAGGCCAGCCATTGCGGTTAGCTCATGGCGATTAAAGCTAGCGAGCATATCATCTTGATTGCGGAAGGAGTGCATAACAAAGCCGTTTAGCTTGGGGCGACCCTCGTGATAATTCTCAAATGGCTCCAGTGCAATCTGCTGCTGGCGGTCCTGTAAAGACTCGCCCAGCACCTCAATAGTTTGCCACTTAAACGGCCCCGAGCCCACAGGCTGGCGAGTATTAAAAGTAGCCGAGCGCAAGTTAGCTATCGGTGTCTCACCCAAGATGTGCTTTGGTACAATGCCGTTAGTAAGGGAGTATGGGAACGAAGCCAAAGGGCTTGGCAGCGTAAACGTAATAGTCTGGGGGGCTGGTGACTCTACCCTAATGCCCTGCCAGCTACCGTTCAGGGGCGACTGAGCATCTGGATTTTGAATGAGCTGGTAGGTAAACAGCACATCCTCCACAGTCAGCGGCTTACCGTCGTGCCACATAAGGCCCGTGCGAAGCTTAGCCGTATATACCGTGCCGTCAGCGTTGGGTTGCAAAGGCCCATCGGCTAAGTCGCCAACTAAACGATTATTTTCGTCGTACTTATATAAGCCCGAAAACATCAAATGCGACAAAGCCTGGTCAACGGTGTTAGTAGCGTAAATGGGGTTGGCATTACTAAATGTGCCCACCATGCCTTCGGTAAAAATACCGCCTACATCTGGCTGAAAAGTCTGGTAATAGCCGCTGAGTGCACGTATTTGCACCACCATACAGCCGCCCACCATCACCATCAATAACACCCAACTCAGTACAAAGCGACGTACTTCGCGCAAACGCTCAAAGCGCTTAAACAAATTACGCTCTAGCT
Source organism: uncultured Candidatus Saccharibacteria bacterium (assembly GCA_964494765.1). GTDB lineage: Bacteria > Patescibacteriota > Saccharimonadia > Saccharimonadales > UBA4665 > CAMLQK01. Next base: position 18,337 of record CAZBRP010000013.1, on the reverse strand, counting down.
GATCTTCGGCTTGCTGACCAATAGCTTCAACTTGTCGTTTGCGCAAGCGCAACCGGCGGCGGAATCGAAGCTTAAATGCGCGGCTTACCATTGGCAGCTCCCCTTAGTATCTAAATTTAAACGGCAACAATGCCCAAAATCAGTGAGCCAGCAAATACAATAGCGGTTACAATAGTCAGCTGAAAAATAGTCTTGTCGGTACCACGACGAACAGTGTTCATTTCGCCGCTGCTACCCAAACCAGCACCCAAGCTAGCGCCACGGGTCTGCACCAAAATAAGGATAACAAGAAGGACAACGGAGCCCAGAGTGATGTAGTTGTAGATATTCATTATTTTCGGTTCTCCAATATAGCTGTTACTAAGTAGTTTACCAAGCCGATAATCATACCAGCAAGTATTGCGATCCAGAAGTTATCAACATGCAGTGCGGTAAACTTGCTTACCAAAAATACCATAAAACCGTTGATAACCACCATAAACAGGCCCAGTGTTACCAAAATAGCTGGCAACGAAAACACCACAATAATCGGGCGCAAAATGGCATTTACAATGGCAAGCGCAAAGCCTGACCATACAATTGTCCATAGATTACCTTCGTAGGTGATATTTGAGCCCAAAAGGCCAGCGGCGATCCAGAGTCCAAGACTACAAACAATCCACCGCACTAAAAAACGATACAAAAAACTTTGATTCTTCATTACTTGTCCCTATTGTACCATGCACCAGCCAATTACAGACACCACCACTACAAAGAACGAGGCAATTTGGCGCTCAACACCGATACGCCATCGGTAGTAATTAAAATATCGTCTTCGATACGCACGCCAATACCCTCTTCTGGGATATAAATACCGGGCTCGACAGTAATTACCACACCAGCCTCCAATCCACGCTCATAATCACCAACATCATGAGTATCAAGGCCCAAAAAGTGTGATGTAGCGTGCGGGAAATATTTACGCACCTGCTCTTCTTGAACTGTTTTAATAAGGCCTAATTCGCGTAGTTTTTCGCCGATAAAAGCCACCATTTGCTTTTCGTAGGTACGCAGTTGCACACCTGGTTTCAAAATTGAGTAGGCGTAATCTTGGGCGGCAGCAACAGCATCAAAAACAGCCTGTTGGCGGCGCGTTGGCTCGCCTAAACAGACCGTTCGGGTAATATCAGCCGAATAGTGCATCACCTCGGCACCTACGTCTAGTACCACAAAGTCGTTTTTGGCCAGCGAGCCGTTATTTTCAACATGGTGCAGTGTGCACGCATTTTGGCCAGCAGCAACAATTGGCGTAAAAGCGTGCCCGCGGGCACCACGTTTGCGGAAACCCTGACTAATATCAGCTTCAATTTCGTACTCGTGTGCATAGCCCGCCAGTTTACGAGGCTTAGCAACGTCTTTTAAGGTGTTATTGGTAATATCGATGGCCTGTTGCAAGGCGTCCAGCTCGTGGGGCTGCTTAATCATGCGCATGCGGGCCAAATGAGTGCGCAAGTCTAACAATTCTAGGTGAGGATTAACTTCTTTACAGCGCTTAACCAAACGGGCACGAGCCGGGTTGGCGTAAATGCCCCATGCCTCTATGTATCCGGGCGGCGGAGCTAAAGTAGCCAGGTGCTTTACCTTTTTAAGGCGAGCCTCTAGGTGCTTCCAGCCGTCTTTTTCGCCGTAAATAGTCGTTATACCAGATTGGCGAGTAAGATCCTCGGGGTTAATTGCCCCGTCAAAGGCCACACGAGCACCTGACCTGGCGGGTACAATTAGATATTCCTTGCCCTTATCCATTACTAGGATAATATCGGGGTGCAAAATACCGGTTAAATACCAAAAATTACTATCTTGATGAAACTGAAAGGCACCGTCGCTACTACGCTGCATTAAGCCGTGTGCCGTAATAACAATTGGCGCCGTACCTGTAAAGAGCTGGCTAAGCCGCTCTCTGTTAGCTGCAAAAAAATCACTGCCAAACATACTGTTCCAAAGTGTAGCACATAAATCGCACAAGGGTTGACTTTAATGCTTATTTTTGATACTATTAACTTCATGGAAACATTACTTACACGCCCCGCAATTGAAACACCAGGCACTATTGACATGGCTGGCTTTGAGGCAGCTTTTGCAGCCCCAGACGCCGTACCTACGCCAGAAGTTGTAGCTACAGAAGCAGCAGTTCCTCAGTTCAACATGGAACTCGTTGGTATGTTCATGCGTGCTCATGGTAATGCAGAACTCTCTAACATGCTCGCTGGCATTATCGCTGCCGACATGCTCACTAAAAACGCTCTCTACCAGCAAGAACAGGCCGCTAAAGCAGCTGTTCAGCAACGTGGCGACGACTACCGCGCCTTTGTTGCTATCCACGAGAGCAATGACAAAAAAGACGAAAAAGTAGCTGCCTAAACCTTAGGTCTACACTCTTTATAAAAATCACCCGAATAAACCCGGGTGATTTTTATTTATACCCTTAGCGCTTTGCCTCAGTCCCTATATGGCCGATCCAAAAAAAGCATCACCAGCTGATTGGCCACCTTAAGTGCGACGAGGCAAGGATAAAACACGCCTACCTCACGCGCAGTTCCGCAAGCAAAGCTGCGGCTGTTTGAGCATGTGGTAGGTGTGTTTTATCCTACGCAACGCTATCTGACTTAGACTGGCTAACCTTGGAATCCTCATGGAACTGAGCAAAAAGCATCTCACCCTTAGCCTGCCCCACAACCTCAACCAACTCCTTAAGCGGCGCCTGTCGCACACCAAGTAAACTGCCAAATGCCCTAATCAACTTTTTGCGTGTAGCCGGGCCAACTCCAGGAATATCATCGAGCATGCTAGCTGTTTGACGCCTACCCTTAAGCACCGAATGATAGCTTACGGCAAAGCGGTGTGATTCATCGCGCACACGTTGCAGCAGTTTTACTATGTCCGAGCTATGCGGCAAAAGCACCAGCACAAAGTCGTCACTCTCGTTAACAATAGCGCGCTGTTTATGCAGTTCAACCTTGGATAAGTTAACCATAGACTTCTCTAGGTGTACTACGATCTCTTCTTCACGCTTGGCAAGGCCAATCATAGGGCGCACAATGCCCATTTCGTCACGGGCCCGAATGGCAGCTGCCAGCTGGCCCTTACCGCCGTCAATCAAAAACAAGTCGGGCAGGCCCCAATCCTTTTGGTTTTTAGCGCTGGTGCGGCGTGTAATTACTTCGTGCATGTGAGCAAAGTCGTTATTGCCGGGTATTCGCATTTTAAACTTACGATATTCGGCTTTGTCGGGGATGCCATTGCTAAATACCACCATGCTGGCTACGTTGTCAGTGCCTTGCATGTGGCTAATGTCGTAGCCCTCAATGCGGCGCGGGATATCCGTTAGACCCAATAAGTCAGCCAAGCCCTGCAAGCCACGGTCTTTGCTGATATCCAAAAATTCTTTGTCCGAAAATACAATCTGCTTGCTTAAGGCCTTGAGGGCGTAGTATTGGTTGCGAATTTCGGCAGCTTTTTCAAACTGTTGGCTTTTGGCAGCCTTTTGCATGTCGGCTTCCATTTTTTCGATCACTTTTTCGCGCTCACCGCGCAAATATTGCATTAACTTACGCAAATTGGCTTTGTATTCGGGCATACGTTCGGGATATTGCTCAATACCGGGACACAAGCCTAAATGGCTCTGCAAACAAGCTCGCTTGGGCATTACCCCAGCATGGGTTGAATATGGGAATACGCGGCGCAAATAACGCAAGGCGCGCTTTACCTCACCACCGTTAAAGAAGGGGCCAAAATACTTGGCTTTGTCGTCGAGGGGGCGATGCGTAAAGGTAATGCTGGGGTACGGATCGTCGTAATTTATGCGAACATACAAACTGCTCTTGTCATCGCGTAGCAAGATGTTATAGCGTGGCATGTAGCGCCGAACCATTTCGGCCTCCAAAAATAGTGCGTCTAGCTCGCTTTCTACGGTTACCCAGTCAGTGTCAGCGATTTCGGCAATTAGTGCATCCGTTTTGGGGTCGCGGCGGCGCGAAGCCTGAAAATACTGGCGTACACGATTTTTGAGTACGGCAGCCTTGCCCACGTAAATAATGTGGCCGGCACTATCTTTATGAAAATAGACACCGGCCTGATGTGGGAGATTCTTTAACTTTTCTTGAAGCTCTTTAGAGGCCATACGCCTTTATTATACCTTACACGCTAGGCTACGAAACTCTTGGCAACTAGGCGGCCAAAACTGCCCGGCAAGCTGCCGAGCAGGTATCTGTATCTGTTTTACAGTTTTCGCAAATTAGCACGAGCTTGTTGCAGCTTTTTACAGCACAGTTTTCGTAGTTGCTGGTTTTGCCCTTGCAGTGCACGCATTCGCCAATGTCTTTAGCCTTGTCGCTAAACTTCATGCCCATGCGGCCGTCAAACACGTACAGCGAGCCTTCCCACAGGCCATCGTCGGCGTATTTTTCGCCGTATTTTACAATGCCGCCGTCCATTTGGTACACCTCTTTAAAGCCACGCTTTTTCATGAGTGAGCTTAAAATTTCGCAGCGGATACCACCAGTACAGTAGGTAACTACCGGCTTGTCTTTAATGTCGTCGTACTTGTCGCTATCGAGTTCTTTAATAAAGTCGCGGCTGGTTTCTACGTCGGGTACCACAGCGTTCTTAAACTTACCTACTTGCGCTTCGTAGGCGTTGCGACCGTCAAAAAATACTACGTCTTCGCCGCGCTCTTCTACAAGCTTGTGCACTTGCTCGGGCTTGAGGTGCTTACCACCGCCCACTACACCGTTTTGGTCAACTTCGATTTCGTACGGTGCGCCAAAGCTCACAATTTCGTCGCGCACCTTAATGCTAAGCTTAGGAAAATCGTCGCCAGTGCCTTCTGACCACTTAAAAGTAGTGCCCTTAAATGGCTCGTAGCTCTTCATGGCTTTTACGTAAGCCTTAAGGTCGTCGAGTTCACCACCCACAGTACCGTTGATACCGTGCTTAGAAAGTAAAATGCGGCCTTTAAGATTGTGTTGTTCGCACACAGCACGCTGCCATAAACGAACAGCCTCGGGGTCGGCCAAAGGGGCAAATTTGTAGTAAAGTAATATCTTTTGCATTATTGCAAATTATACTATACCTACTCTGTTTTGTCAGCCCTTGACGTCGGTGGTATACTTATCAGTATTGTTTACTCATATTTAAAGGAAAGGCGACAGCTACAAATTACTATGGCATCAAAAGATATTACACCCCCGTCGCCTGTTCGCGTCCGCGGCCTTTAATCCTCTTAGCCCAGTTTTTAAACCGTTACGGTCAATCAAAAAAATTCACAACTACATCACGTGGAGCAATCGCTAGTTAATGGCCCAAGGCCAAGCCAACTCCTGTAATTACATCAAACACATTAAGCGATAGGGAGATCGTTTATGAATATTACGCGTAAAACGCTGTCCTTATATTGGCGTGCAAATATGCAGCACCCGCACCTGTTTATAGGCGCTAGTTTATGCTGGTTGAGCGGCATGATTTTGCAAAAGCTGGTTATGGCCCTGATTGCAGCCCACACCCTTAACCGATTAATTGTTGCCTATAACCAGCATACCAGCGATTATTGGGGAATATTTTGGCCATATTTGATAGCTTTTGCCCTCGTGGCACTGGCCGGTCAGATATTAATTGATTTGGGTCTGTTTATACTCTCCAAGCTCGAAACACGCGTGCGCCCCGAGCTGCAGAACCGCGCTTTTAGCTGGCTCACCAATCAAAGTCTTAACTTCCATGCCAACACTTTTAGTGGCGCTTTAGTTAACAAGGTAAGTAAGTTTACCACCTCCTATAACGTGCTCACCGACAACTTTGTGTTGGTAATACTGCGCATGACTACCAACGTGGTTATTGCCACGGCTATCGTTGCTTACTATTCGTGGCAAATCGCGCTGGCCATGTTTGTATGGACAATTGTGTTTAGTGTACTTAATGTGGCGCTTACGCGTCGCCGCATGAAATACTCTAAGGCAGCCGCAGCCGCCGACACCATATTAACCGCCCACCTGGCCGACACCATCGGCAACATATCAGCCGTTAAGGCCTTTGGCAACGAGGCTGCCGAGGAAGCCAGCCACAGTCAAAAAGCCTATGAGCGCGCGGCACGCAAGTACCGAGCCTGGATGGAAGGGCTCAAAAACGATGCCACACTTGGCCTATTAATGAGCTTCTTGCAATTTGGTATCTTGATCCTATCAATTCACGCCGTAATGACCCACGCCCTCACCATTGGCATTTTGCTATTAGTCCAGGTGTACGTTACACAGCTGGTCACCGAGCTGTGGGGCCTCAGTAACCTCTCCCGCACCCTGGAGCAAGCTCTGAGCGACGGCGAAGAAATGGTAGAACTCTTTGACGAAGAAACAACCGTGCTCGACCCCAAAAAGCCACAAAAAGCCGCCTTCACCAAAGGCAAAATTGACTTTACCGACGTAGTATTTACCCACGATGGCAGCCACGACAGCCTGTTTAGCAACTTTAGCTTAGCCATTAAACCCGGCGAAAAGATTGGTCTAGTTGGTCACTCGGGATCTGGCAAGACTACCCTTACGCGCCTGTTACTACGCTTTTCGGATGTTGACCACGGCCAAATCACCATTGACGGCCAAAACATTGCCAACGTAAAACAAGCCGACCTGCGGCGCCATATTGCCTACGTGCCGCAAGAGCCAATCTTGTTCCACCGCAGTCTGCGCGAGAACATTGCCTACGGCAACCCCAAAGCCACACTAGAGCAAGTTCGCAAAGCCGCTCGCCTAGCGCATGCCGCCGAATTCATCGAGCAATTGCCCGACGGCTACGAAACATTAGTGGGCGAACGAGGTGTAAAATTGAGTGGAGGCCAAAGGCAACGCATCGCCATTGCCCGCGCCATATTAAAAGATGCGCCTATCATCGTGCTCGACGAAGCAACCAGCGCATTAGACAGCGAAAGTGAAAAGCTCATCCAGGCAGCCCTTAACAAACTCATGCAAGGCCGCACCACTATTGTGATTGCTCACCGCCTCAGCACCATTCAAAAAATGGACCGCATTGTGGTGATGGATAAAGGCACTATTGTCGAACAAGGCACGCACAATCAGCTATTAAACCAAAAAGGTGCCTACGCCAAACTGTGGCAGCATCAATCTGGTGGATTTATCGAAGAATAACAGGAACCCCCATGGATACAACTAAAGAAACCATAAAACTCTTTTGGCATCACGCCAAGCGCTACCCCAAGTACACCTACACCATTCTGGCGCTAACGCCCATTACCACGTTTGTGTACGAATTCTTGCCGCCCCTGATCATGGCCAACATCATCAACCGCCTCAGCACCGGTGATTTTGAAAAGCACAACCTGTGGGGCAGCTTTGGCAACGATATTTTGCTATACGCTGGTCTTTCGGCCCTTGGCGCCATAGTTGCGTGGCGTATAGTGGTTATTTTGATTTGGCACCTCGAAGCCAACGTTATGCGTGACATAGCGCAGCGCCTCTACTCTCACCTACTACTGCAAAGTGCTGACTTCCATGCTAACCACTTTGGTGGCTCCATGGTGTCACAAAGCACCAAGCTCACTGGCGCTTACGTGAGATTTGCCGATACAACCATATTTAACGTTATTCCGTTCATCTGTTCGTTGATATTTACGGTAGTTATTTTGGCCCCCAAAGCCCCACTGTTTGTAGTGCTCCTTATGAGCCTGGCAGTTATATACATGCTAACCGCTATATTCGTTACCAAGCGTGTCCGTAAGCTCAATGCCGAAGAGGCCACACTGCACAGCAAGCAAACCGGTATCTTTGCCGACGGCATTACTAACGTTATGGCCATTAAAAGCTTTGGTGCCGGCAAGGCCGAACGCCAACACTTTGCCGATGCCACCGAGGCTACTCGCAGCAAAACGCACGTATTAGTGCGCGCCGTAACCCGCCAAGACTTGTACTTTACCACCATTACCACCGGCGTTAAGGTTATTGCTTTAATCATGGCTGTAGCTGGCATTGTGCTCTTTAACGCCGACCTAGCCACCGCCTTTTTGATCCTTACCTACACGGCCCGCGTTTCACAAGGTTTGTGGGAATTTAGTGGCTCAGTACTACGCGCCTACAACCGCTCCATTGGTGACGCCAAAGACATGGTAGAAATACTGCACATTGACCCCGAAGTGCAAGACCCCCAAAACCCCGAAGTACTACGCATTCGCGACGGTGGCATAGACTTTAACAACGTTGCCTTTACGCACAGTGGCTCCGACGATGCCCTGTTTAAAAACCTCAACCTACACATTAAGCCTGGCGAAAAAATCGGCCTCGTTGGCCACTCTGGCTCAGGTAAAACCACCCTAACCCGTGTGTTGTTGCGCTTTTCGGACATCAACGGCGGTAGCATTACCATCGACGGCCAAAACATCGCTAATATCAGCCAAGATGACCTGCGCCGCAGCATTGCTTACGTGCCGCAAGAGCCACTACTGTTCCACCGCAGTATTAAAGAAAACATTGCCTACGGCAAGCCAGGCGCCACCGACGAAGAGATCTTTGAGGCAGCTCGCAAAGCCAACGCCGCCGAGTTTATCGAAAAACTCACCGACGGCTACAACACCATGGTTGGCGAACGCGGCGTTAAGCTGAGTGGTGGCCAGCGCCAACGCATTGCCATTGCCCGCGCCATATTAAAAGATGCGCCAATTTTGGTGCTAGACGAAGCCACCAGCGCCTTAGACAGCGAAAGCGAGCTGTTAATCCAGGCCGCCCTGCAAGAACTGATGCAAAAACGCACAGCAATTGTTATCGCCCACCGCCTCAGCACCATTCAAAAAATGGACCGCATTGTAGTGATGCACAACGGCAAGATAATTGAGCAAGGTAGCCACACCGAGCTCACCCAGAAATCTGGCGGTACCTACGCCCAGTTATGGGCCCACCAGAGTGGTGGATTTATCGAGGAGTAAAACTCTTTACGGCCTACTACAGCCTGGCTGACAATTGTAAAAGCCCGCACATAGTTGCGGGCTTTTACTTCTAAATTTTCAATATATATTCATCTACAGTCTGTTAAATAGCCACTGGAAGAAATCAATAATATATTCAGGATTTCCAAGTATGACGCTCCCCGCAAACGCGACCAAGAGTATAAGCTTTTTATTGTGATACTGTATCCACGCGTCGCTCTTGCCAGTTTTTATTTTCAACCTTTTAGATGTACGGACAAATTCTCTACCTTTAAAAGTCACCAATAGACAGACGCCAGCCACATTAGGTTGAACGGTATCGTCTACTCGCTCTATAAAACCCAACTCTTTAGTTTGAAGATATATTTGCGCGACTTGCACATTATCATACTTATACTTATCTTTAAATTTTCTAAGTGCGTTGTCTTCTTTTATGGCCTTAATTATGTGGTAATTTCTGTCTGCAAGGTTATTAAGCGTAGCTTCGTCCTCCTCGTTGTCTTTGGTGTTGTACTTTTCTACGAAGGCAACAAATTGGTACATTTTTTTGAAATTAGGCATAAATTATATTATACATTAGTCGGCACCACCTACAGCCATCGTCACGATACATATTTCTATAGGTCTGTCACCTTATTTTGGGGTTTGCTGGAGCAGAATTATAGGCCGTTAGGCCCTGATGACAACCAATCTTTATGGCGCATCTTTAGAGAATCACATTCAGCTTGAGATTTAAAAAGGATATCCGCTCCACCATCATATGGAAAATACAGCCATTTTAGGTCACGGGGCATTATAATTGCGCCTCTCTTCCGGTCTTCTGCGATATCGTCAAGAAGCTTGGCTAACACAGCTGCATCAGCCAAACACTCGCCTACAAAAAGGTGCTGGAATCTATGGAACTCTACATCCTCTTCCTCGGGGTTATCAAAAATTGTCTTCCAGTGTTCAAGCTGCAAGTCTGGATAACCAGCCTGGGCTACACTAGGCACTTCTTCCCTTGTAGTCCAGACAGAGGTAGCCACTAATAATTGGTTGGGAGTATTATGTAGCTCAGACAATAGCGTCCTGTGTCTCGCTAGTATAATGCCTAACTCTGCCTCTGAATCAGCGTAGCGCTTTGACTCTGGCAATGTATGGAACCTAACCCACTTGTCCTGTTCTCTATGGTCAGATATGGCGCTATCTGACCATTTGTGCCAGTTTTTGTTTAGATGTTCTGCGATGCTCTTCATTAATGAGGCAATCTAGACACCTATTTGATTTCTGTGCCTGCAGCTTTTAGGTACGACTTACGCAAGCGACATATAAAGCCATGTCCATTACTACGCGAAAGCCATGCAGAGTAGGTAACATAGCTCGACACGCCGACAACCAAGGCGATTGGCAATATAGCATCTGTGGTCATGTCGCCGAATGGAGTAAGAACCACTACTATAGCAAGAACAGCCATATATAGACCTGATGTAACCCTACTTCTTGCCGAGAGTATTACTGTGCCAACATCTTTGCCACAGATACATTTTTTTATCTTCTTGTTACTTATATCGCGCACTATCTTCTCCTAGGTTTTTTCGCATTCCAGTTATCAATCTTCCAGCCAACATATCCTGCTAATACCTGTTTTCCAGTACGAATACGTGCAGCATTCTTTGTTAGAGCAAATATTGTATTCTTATAGTAACGAATTCTACCTGTTGATGCCACCTTGCCAAAGTAGCGAGTGACGTACTTTGCGCCCACTAATCTACTCGTGACAGTACTTACGGCAAAACTACGTGCACCAGACCATGCACCCGCCCTTATTGACTTACTAACACTTTTGGTCTGTTTGTACTTTGCCATTCCAGACTGAAAACCTGCAAAAGCCGCAGTTGCAACCGCTGCGCCAGCGCAAAGACCGGCGGTACCGATAATACATGCTGCAGTTCCGCCTACCGCTATCCATGTACCAAGACTAACTCTTCCATCTACGTCAAAATCATTCACCGGGTCCGGTGGATACACATAGTTGTTTTCTACGCCGCCCTCTACAGGATCTACTTGCAGGAATCTTCCAAGCGAAGCGAGGTAGACTCTGGCGCCCATTTGGGTTGGGGCGAGGCTTAAATCACTTTCGGTAAGCTTTTCGTGTTGGCCCACCCAAGCGTAGGTGCCGGTGCCTTGTTGGTTGTCTGGAGCTGTGCTGGTGGGCGCAAGGTTGCCAAATGGGTCGTAGGTATGTGTTTGCAAGATTGTACCAGCCGTATTGGCAGTGGCCATTACGTCGCCATGGATGTTTGGCAGGGACCACACGTTTTTGTTGTTAGTCACGCTTTCTAGCGGACGAATGGTGAGCAGCATGCCGCCAGGTAGCTGCAAGTTCTTTTCGGAGATTTGCCAGCTAGCGTTGCGCAGGTAGTCTGGGGTATCACCTGCACCAGTAAAGCCGTAGTAGATTTCATCGGTGGTTACGTTATTTACATCGTGGTAACGAGCTGCTATGCGGTTTTGTACATCGCGGTCGTAGTAGGTGGCTTTGTTGCCGGTTACTTGCGTAATGCTAGTGTTGCGGTCGCTGCTGTCGTAGCCGAATTGGGTTACATTGCCGGTGGATCCAAGTTGGGTGGTGTTACCGTGTGTGTCGTACGTTGCGGCTGTGACTTTGGCATCGCTGCTAGAAATGAGGCGGTCTGCGTAGTCGTAGCAGTAGGTGGTGGTTACGCCATTTACAATTTGTTTGGTGCGGTTGCTGTTTTTGCCAGCGCCAGAGGTGTTCATGTTGTTGGCAGAGCCACAAGACGCGTCTTGTGCGCCAAATTGGTAGCTGTAAGTGTTACTGCCAAGGGTGGCGGATGTGAGGCGGTCGGCTCCGTCGTAGCCGTAGGTTTTGGCAAGGCCGTTCTCGGTACCAGATACAATCTGGCCGGATTGACTACGGGTTACGCTATCGGCAATTGTTGTGGTTCCATTGCCCAACGTGTGGGTTATGCCGTTCATGCGGCCATTGTTATCCCATGAATTGGTCAGTTTGAGTGAGCCAGCAGTTGGATATTCCACGTAGTCCATGCGGCCTACGGTGTTGTAGTGTGGCTTGGCGTAGATTACGCTATCTAGCTTTTGCTCTGTTAGGCGGTTGTAAGTATCGTACACATACGTTTCGGTGCCCATTGGGCTCACGCGGCTACTAAGCTTGCCGAAGTTGTCGTAGGTACTGGTTGTAGTGTCGTTATATACGTCGGTATAGCTTACTGTGCGTCCAAGCAAGTCAGTTGTTGTTTGGATTGTTCCAAAGGTGTCGGTACTAGCTGTTACTAACGGATTGCCGCCAACGGCATAGTCGTTAGTGATTGTGCGTGCCGCTTTGCCATTGTAGACGGGGATTACAGTCGTAAATACACGGCCGCGGCTGTCGTACGTTGTGCATGTCCAGCTATCGCTGTTTATCCGCGCGGCCACTACCTTGCCGGCTTCATCGTACACCGTTTCGGTACTACGGCCAGTTTGACTGCCGGTGCCGTCGGGGTCGGCTTCGGTTTTGACCTTTATATTTCCACCTTGGTCGTAGGCTTCGGTTGTTCCGGTCGTGCATGGGTTGTCGCGGGTTTCAGCACCAGCGTAGTAGCTGTAGTTGGTGGTCGTGCCGCCTGGCAAGGTTTTGCTAGTTTGGCGCAGATAGCTGCCGGTTGCCCCTGGTGTTTCGTAGGTGCTACTGGTGGTGTAGTTAAGGCCGGTTGGGTCAAGCGTGGTGCCTTGGGCCAGGCCAAGGTCTGGCGTGGTGCCATAGTTGGTTGTAGTTACGGTGTCGCCCAGGGTACTGTCGTAGCTTTTGGTGCTAGTGGTAAGGCCGTAGTCTGGAGCAATGTATTGGTTTATGCCCTGCCACATTTCGGTACCGCCAGGAGGCGTCATGTACAACGTAATATTGGCGTCGCCGGTACGGTGGTAGTACTCGATTTTAATGTCGTGCACGCTGCCAGCGGTGTTGGTAAGCGAGAATTGTTCGTGGTTGCGTTGGCCGTTGTCGTTCCAGTCGTCTAATACTAGCTGGTTGTCTAGGTATACGCGTACACCGTTGTCGGACCACAGCCTAAAACTGTAGGTGCCGGTGGTTGGCAGGCGTAGCTTGCCGGTTGCCCTAAAGCCCCAGTTGTCACTTACGCCGCTAATTGGCGAGGTTGTGCCCCAATATTTGTTAAAGTCTCCGGCTGCCGCGCCGCTAAGGCCGGTGCTGTGCAGCTTGGGGTCGCCAGTCAGCGATTTGCTAGCGGTGCCGTAGTTGTAATACGACACGCTCATGCCCTGCATGCCCTCATCGTAGGCCGTGTCGGTTCGTGGCACTTGGTTTACATAGCTAGCGCTTGGCTTGCGGTCTGCCCCAAACCAAGCGGTTGGCGCTGGGCCGTACTGGGCAATTGGGCGGTCTACGTCGTTGTATATGGTAGTAGATTTGAGGCCGGTTTCGTCGGTGCTACTGAGGGTGAGGTCTTTGGTGGCGTGCCATTCGGTGGTATCGCTGAGGTTAGCAATGTCGGTGTCTTTTGCAGTGCGGAAAAGGCCGTCGTATTCTACGCGCCGAGCAAAGCCATTTGGTTCGGTGCTGCCGCTAATGTGCTGTTCGGTAGCACCAAAGTAAGTACCGTTACCCGGCAAGTAATTAAGCGTGTGTAGCATGCGATTAGCACCGGCCGTAGCAGCTGGTTGTTTTACGCTAATGGCGCGGCCCAGGTTGTCGTAGGTCAGCTCTGTCAAGGCTTCGGCGTTATCTAGGCGCACACCGGCGGCAATAGCATCGTTAGCCACCACATCGCGGATGCTTACAATGCGGCCCAATGTGTCGTACTGGTAGTCGGTGTTTTCGTTGCCGGGCTCGGCGATGCGTGCCAGGTTGCCGGACTTGTAGTAAAAGTAGGTAGCGCGGCCATCGTTGGTCTTTAGACTACACAGCATGCCAGCCGGTGCCTGAGCGTCAAAGCCAGTTGGTGCAGTGCCACAGTTGGTGTCGCCGCTATAGTACACTTTTGCCCAGCGGTTGTTGCTGGTGCCATCGGTAATTTGCGTGAGTTTTGCTGGCGTACTGCTGTAATTGTATTTGAGGGCCGCTGGCTTGCGGTCATCTACAGGGCTAGTTACCGAACCGAGCAAACCGTCAGAGCCAAATACATAGGTGCGGCCGTCGGTATCTTGCAGCGTGTAGCTACCGTCACCGTTACGGGTTAGTTTGCCGTCTTCGTTTACAGGCGGCTTGTAGGCATTATTTTCCCACAAATATTCGTGAGTGGCCCCCGTTGAATCCGTTAATACCACACTGGTTTGTGTAGCCTTGAGGCGGTCGTAAGACAAATTGCCGTCTGGGTCGATGCCCAAGTTCCAGCCATTAGGCAGTACTTGCGCCTTAGGGCTCAACCAGGTGGTTGGCACAATTTGCGAAGATACTGCGCCGCGCACCTTAAGGAAAATGTTAGCGCCACCTTGGTTCTCGAAGTAGTCCACGGTAATTGGCACTGGCTGGCCAGCTGTAAGCGCTACGCCACTTCCCCACACTTCGGTGTTGCCGTCGTCATACCACTTGTTAACAACCTGGGCATTGTTTGTACCAACAGTAATGCGTGAACCATCGTCACTTTGCGTGCCAAATTCGTAGCTGCCAGTAACCGGCACAGTAATATAGCCAGTCCAACGTGCCATAAACTTGTTATCGCGGCCACCGGGCGCAGGTGAGCCAAAGCCCCAGTCAAAGCTTACTGTTGGGTCATTGCGCTGCATAAACAGTGTGTTAGCACTATTATTAAAGTCGTGCGTACCGTCATCTAGGTAGTAACGGCCAGTTAAGCCATACTGCTGCGTGGTATCGCGCACGCCGGTTTGTAGCCAGCTACTTGGCACGGCCACACCGCCAGTCTGGCTTGGTGTTTTGGCCATGAGGGCAATACGCGCACCTCCAGTGTACTCTTTGTACTGGATTTTAATCGGCACAATCTGGCCAGCCGTAAGGCTCACACTACTGCCATACCCTAAGCTACAGCAACTGTTAGTAGTAACCAGTACGTTATTGACCCAAATTTGTGAGTCATCATCAGCATTGGTGCCAAACTGGTAGCTACCAGTCTCGGGTGCCACAAAGTAGCCAGTCCAGCGCGCTGCAAAGTTATCGGTATTAATTACGTTACTACCTGGCGAGCCAGTATCCCATGCAAAGTCAATTTGCCGATCAACACGAGTCATGTTGGCATTGCCGCTAAAGGCGGTGTTGTTAAAGTATTCGCCCACTAAACCGTTGCGTGATTTTACTGGCGAGTTGTAATCCAAACTCACACCCATTGATCCACCAAGCGCTGCACTAGAATGGCTGGCAGCGCTAGTACTAAGGTTGCCCGTGCCTAAATCAACCGAAACTGGACCAAGCGTGTCATAAGCCTGTGTACTATCTTTGCCGGTGCGCATATCGATACGGAATGGTATTGCCGGACCCCATGAACTATATACATCAGTTGCTGGATCATAGGTCCGGGCTTGCACGTAATAGGTGGAGCCGTCTTGCAGCATGCCATCAGGAATTGTCCACTGCGTACTGGCCTGTGCTTCGCTACTCATTACCGCACCGCCACAACCAGAGCCACTGCTCACACAAAAGCTGTACTTAAGCGCCGCACCAGTAATTGGGTGCGTGTAGCTGTTGGTTGCAAACGACACCTGCGGGTCAACAAATACCTGATTTTGCGTAGGCGTAGTAATGGCTGGCGATGGCAAAATGTCGGTGTAGGTAAACTCTACGTAGGTGTTATCAGGGTCAAAGTTCTTAAAGGTTGTGGCCGCAGTTTCATTACCCTTTACGAAGGTACGTGCCTCCCACTCGTTAGCCTGAGCAGCAGTGTTATATAAACTAGTAACGTTAATGTCACCCTCGGTGGTCATGGTCACTTCGCCAGCCCACGAGTTAGGCCTAATACAATCAAAGCCGTTGCAGTCTGATCGCCACGCGCTAAAGGTAGCGCCAGCCGAAGTACCAGTGTAAAAACTTACACCTGTGCGCTGGGTTAGATGTAGGCGGGCATAGTTAAGCTGCTTGCCTTTGATGAAGTTATAGGGCGCAAAAAATTCACCGCGCCAGGCTTGCCAGTAGCCGTTAGTGTCCATGAGTGAGCCAGCATACAAGTTACATTCGTTAGGCATACAAATGTAACCATCGCTCTTGTACGACCAGTAATTACCCGTGGCGCGTGTACCAAAAGTACTGCGCGTTACGGTTGTGGGGTCAATAACCGCCGGAAAAGCCTTAGCTGGCAGCTTTGCTAAATAATCTTTGTCGATACTAATGCGCAGCTGGCCGTCTTGGTAGGTTTGACCAAATACATTGTGGTTAGTTTCTAGGCCAAAGTTGTTAAGAATAAGGTTTGGTGGCAAAATACCAAATTCGTCGTTGAGCGCGTTATTAATATTATAGGCGACACCGTTTTTGTCACCGCTGGCCGTAAGCTGAGCACCATCCAACGTAAAGGCCACACTATTAACGGCATCTTTATTTTTAAAGATAATGTTCTCTTTTAGGCTCGAACCGCTGAGTGTGTACTCTAAATCTACGCCGCTCCAAATGTTGGCATAACGCACATACTGCACGCTGTCCACAGTGGCAATAGTTGGCGTTACATTTGCAGCATTAACCGGACTAAAGCTAATCTGGCTATCACCCTTTTTAATACGCACCATGCCCTGCTGGGCTGTGCTTGGCGCAAAGCGGGCCTGCCAGTCATTTTCTTTAACAGTGTAGGTTTTGGCCGAACCGAACCACGACTGCACTTCGCCCAACGCCTTACCCAAAGCCGTGCCGGCATCACCAGCGTTTTTGTCTTCTACTAGCGTAGTATCAATAGTCTTCCAGGCACCATCTTTTTTAAAGAACTTAGGCGCGTAGTATTGCTTAGTGGTGAGTGAGCCATCGCGATTGCGATAGGTACTGCTAGTAGCCGAGCGCTTTTCGGTAAGTTCTGTAGCCTCTTGACCACCTGCCTTTTGTGTCAGCGGCAAACTCTGCAACCCCTCGCTCACGCGGCCTTGGCTCTGGTTTGTACTGCCCGATCCTGGCACGCCCGGCAGCGATGTAGTGCCATCAGCTTTGGGTGCAGCATCGGCAGCTGGTGTGTTTTTGGTCTCCGCTACTGGCAAAGCACTGGGGTAATTTTGCTTTGGCGCAACAGCCTCGGGAGTCTTCTGTTTGTGGCTGTCGGCCACCGACGATGCCGTGGCCGGCTGCTCAGCGGCGGCATTTATTTCGTCGTTTAAGGCAAAAGCTGGCGGTGCGATAATAGTGCTTAAAAACACTGCCATAATAAGGATTAACAGACTACGCTGACGCAATTCCTTAGTCGTTGCTGTAGTCTTTTTTAACAAACCAAAACCAATACCCGCTAAGCGCCGCATACGTGCTCGCCCTCCACTTTTTTACAATGTTTTATGTAGTTAAACGTATCATAACGGCAGCTATATACATATGCAAGTACATTTTCTTAAGTTTTTCTGGACAAGCACTTAGTAGTAGTTCTACTAAAACATTAAACTAGCTCGCTAGATATCACTAGCATATTCTCAATTGAAAATACTGCTAGAAAAATATCCGCATAGTAGTGTAATATGCGGAGACTAAACAGGTGTTTACAGCTATGACCAAAGTACACGACAGCGAAACTCGTGCAGAGGGACAGCAGGTTATTGTTGCCTGCGCACTTATTCATCAAAAATTTAACGGCATAGAGAAGGTATTCTTGCCTAAACGTGCCAACACCAAAAAATTCATGCCTGGCGTATACGAATTGCCTGGCGGCCATGTTGATTTTGGCGAGGACATAGTTGAGGGCCTTAAGCGCGAGCTACTTGAAGAATTTGGTATGCGCATTACAGTAGGTAGTCCATTTGCCGCATTTACCTATACCAATGAGATCAAAGGAGCGCATTCGGTTGAAGTAGTCTACTTTGCGCAATTTGAAGACGACATAGAAAATATTCAAATTCACCTCGAAGATCACTCTGGCTATGAATGGTTTGCAGAAGCCGAGCTACAAAAAATGCTCGGCAATGGCAAAACCCATGACGACGAAGAATACAAGCTTATTCAAACCGCTTTCAGCCTCTTAAAAGGCAATCCGCCACGCTTCTCCTAGACGGCGCATTTTGTGGCCATTCGGCTGCTTTGCCTAAACAGGAAATCTATTTTTTACTTGCCTGAAGGTATGAATCTATTTTTTGTTTTTGTGCTATTACGGGCTGGCTTTGAGCCATGAAGCAATCTTTTCTATATATTGCCCCATGTTACTCTGAGGATTTGCCGGATCACGCAAACTGTGCCTCAGCCCTTTGGCCTCAAATAGTGTTGCAGAAAATTGCTCCATATATACATCCGTAGTTTCGGTA
>CAZBRP010000012.1:0-41575 GCA_964494765.1 uncultured Candidatus Saccharibacteria bacterium | reverse complement strand
GCAACCGACCCACGTCAGCTCGGTAACTACATACTAAGGCAACGCGCCATTAGGCCAGTTCAACTACCCTAGCAGCAACCCGGCTTCGCAAAAAAGCAGCTTATGATCCTAAGCTGCTTTTTTGGCCTTTATTTGGCGCATATGCTGTAACGTTAGCTCTGTTCGCTGACGTGCATAGGTACAGAATGCGCAATCACCGCCCATGATATTGTCGCCCATTGGCGGCATTTCATCACTATCCATGCAGGCTTTCATTTTTTGCAGTGTAGGTTCAACCCAGGAGTCATTACCGGTATACGGAATAAGCTTGGTCGTGAACTCAACGCGATTATTAAATGCGTCAAGGTCCATGCGGCCGTTAGCATACACAAAGTAGCCGGTTGGAGATACGTCAAAGCCATTAGCACGCAGCAACCACTGGTACACTTCCATCTGACGCTTATAGCTAACCTGCCAACCAGCGCTAATACTCACCTCTTTATCTTTGGCAGTTGCCTTGTAATCCACAACTATAATTTGGCCGTCGGGTGCCACCCATAAATCGTCAACAGCCCCAAAAACAAGTAGGTTTGTATCAGCATGAGTGAACTGCACTCCTGTGAAGTTTTCGCGCCAGTCATCGAGCTTTTCGTGCAGGTACGGCACTGCCTCAACTTGGTGCTCAACCATAATTGGGTGCGGCTGCGCCTTATGCCGGTAGCCATCAAATTCTTTCTTAAATAATTCGTCGATGGCCTTGTTAATGTTAAAAGGAGGGCCGTCCGGACGCTTGATTTTTAGCCGCACATCAAGCCAAAAACAGCGTGGACACTGCATAAAAAGCTCTATCTTGCTGCGGCTTACCTTAAAAGGTGCAGGTTGCCCTGGCTTATATGGCAACGAGCGCTCTTTCCAATAATTGTTGTACCCCATAATGGATACAGTATAGCATCAGCTACCCTATTGGTTTTTATCAGAAGTGATGTACTTTAGACAAAACTGGCTTAAAGTCCTCTGTCGATGTCTTATTTGCGCACAAGAACTGCAAGGGTTTCTATGTGTGGAGTATGTGGGAAGAAGTTAAATCCTTCAAAATAGGTTATTCTATAGGCCTCTTGGAGCTTAGCTAAGTCACGCATCTGAGTAGCAGGATTGCAGCTAAGGTAGATAATCTTGGGTGGCTTAACGGCCAAAGTATGGGCCACGACCTTATCATGCATACCAGCACGCGGTGGGTCAAAAATAACCGTTTTGTCACTCACAATATAGTCCAGGGCTTTTTCGCTGGCTGCTTCAACAACCGTAGCGTCAATGGCTTCGGCTTGCGCGTTAATACGTGCCATGGCAGCAGTCGCAGGGTCGAGCTCTACAAGCTCTACCGACTTATGAGCAACACTTAAACCAATGCTGCCAACGCCAGCATACATGTCTACTAGGTCATCGGTGGCACCATGCTCACGGATACGCTCAAGGGCTTTCTCAAAAATAGGGATATTAACCTGAAAGAATGAATCAGAGTCATAGGTAAATGGCCGCTCGAGCAACGTGTCTTGCAAGTGGCAGTCGCCAAGCTCATACAGCAATTTTGTAGGCACACTGGCCGGGCTCTTAGGGTTAGAGTGATAGACACGCAAACCTTTTACACCCTCTGGAAGACTAAGCTGAACAAATTTCTCGAGTTTAGTAAAAAGCGAAACGGCTACCTGGCCATTTTGCGAACATCGAACAATAATTGTCTTCAGGTCACCTGCTCGTGGGCTAAATTTTTGCAGTTCAGCCAACACAGCACGCGCACCCTCATCAAGGGCCGGCAATGCCAGTTCACTGCCTTCCACAATAGTCTTGTGGTGCGAGCCACGATTATGCAACGCCAGGTGTAAGCCATCGTCGTCACCCCAAAAACTATATTCCATTTTGTTGCGGTAGTGCCACTCTTGGTCAGCGGCAGTCATAAGAAAATCAGGTATAGACACATGATTTTGTACAGACAGTTCACTAATTATTCGTTTTTTGTATTCATTTTCGGCATTAAAGGGCACAATCTGCCAAGGACTCGTTGCCAAGTAGTTCGCCTCACGTGGCTCTTGCCTAAGCGGTGACTTCTCGATAATCTCTTCTGCGATCGCTTCAACATATGAGCGCTTAGTTTTGATAATGCGTACCGTTACTTTTTCGCCAGGTAATGCGCCCCACACAAATGCCTTGCGCCCATCTGGCAAAGTCGCCAGGCCCTGTCCGCCGTGTACTAATTTTTCAATAGTTACTTCTTCCATTACGCTCATCTTCCTTGGGTCATTCTTACATTGACTGAATTATAGTTTTCATTTCTTTAGGAGTTTTGGCTAAACCATCGGGTTGCAGCTGTGCCAGCAATTCCGGGGCATTAATGCCCCATCCTACCGACAATATCCGTATGCCTGCCTTTTTTGCGCCCTCAATATCTCGAGTTTCGTCGCCAATATATAGACAATCCTCAGCTGGTAACTTATTTTGACGCATTACTTTTCGGAGTGCACCAGCCTTACCTACCAGCCCCACACCACCATACACCCCCAAGAAGAAGTCCGAAAGCCCATAAGCCTCCAGGAAGAACTTTACGTTTCGTGTACTGTTGGAGCTTAGAATATACATTTCATAGCCGTCTTCGTGCAACCCCTTAAGCGCCTCTATCATGCCAGGAAACGGTTTTACCTCTGGCATATGACGATTCATAGCCTTGCGCCCCTGCACCACCATGCGTGGAATCTGCCACGGCGTAATGCCTAGGCGCTTAGCTACCTTGGGGAATGGCAAGTGCCTTAGGCTTTCGATTTCTTTTGGATCAGTAATACGAGGGTGATTTGTAAGCTCGTAAAAAATCTCTTGTAGCACAACAAAACTGTCGCCGATTGTCCCATCAAAATCAAACAAGAGTGTCTTTTTCACTTAAGCCTTTCTTTTTTGCGCCTCAAAGACGACATTATTAGCATAAATCCAGTTTTCGGCGGTACCACTGTCTAAGTATTGACCCTTAGCCGCAATGACCTGAATTGCATTTCCATCAGCCACATAGTCATTGATTGGATCAGTAATATAGTATTCGGCACCATTTGTGTCTTGCTGTACGGCAGCGTCAAGATATTCCATAAAGCGACCATCAAAGATATATTTGCTGATATTGATTAAATTGCTTACTGCCTCGCCCGGCGCTGGTTTTTCTTGAATGTGGTCAAAAATCTGTACATCGCCCTCTTGGTGGGCAGCAATAACACCATAGTGACTCGCCTCTTCCATGGGAACTTGTACAGCAAGCAGGGCTGAGCCTTCATGCTTTTGAGCAGCCATAATCAGCCTGGCTGCCTCTGAGCTGCCGTCTTCATTAAAGATAAAGTCATCGCCCATTAGCACTAAAACATGTTCATCGGGTTGAATATATTCACGGCAGAGCCATACGGGGATTGCCGTACCGTAGGCTGCACCCGGAGAAGTATCTTGTTCGATATAATGTAGCTGCACACCATGGGGCGGCTGTATAAGTGGGAGCATCTGCTCTTTGCCATTTAAGCGTAAGTAGGCAGCCAAATCTGGTTTTTGGCTATAGTAGTCCTGGAGCTGCGTACTTCCCGGGCTAATCACAAAATAAATATCAGTTATCCCGGCCTTTACGCAGTCTTCGACAATATAATCAATGACCGGTCGATCAACAATCGGCAACATGCTCTTTTCGATAGTCTTAGTAATTGGCAGGCGGCGCGTACCATAGCCGGCCAGTGGAATGATGGCTTTTGTGCAATTCAAACGGGTGTCCTTGTAAAAATAACTATCTTCTATCGTACCACGGTAAGTACTGCTCAACTAATACTACCTACAGGGGTGTGTACGGCACATGGCACATACCAATGCCTGTACGTTCGGTAAATTTCTGGTGATATGGTTCGGCCACATAAAACTGTCCAGCCTTGTTAATTTGGGTTGCAATAGGTTGCTTATAGCTAGCTTGCACATCACGGACAACTTCTTCGGCAACCGTTTTTTGACTTTCATCGAAGTAGAAGATAGCTGAGCGGTACTGGTCGCCTACATCTGGCCCCTGCTTATTTACCTGCGTGGGGTCATGCATATGGAAGAACTGTCTTACCAACGTTACGTAACTCACCTTGTTGGGGTCGTACTCGATAAGCGTGGCTTCGGCATGGCCGGATTTGTGAGTGCTGACCTCATCATATGTAGGATCATCAGTGTGACCCCCGGTGTAGCCAACGGTTGTTTTAACCACTCCAGGCACTTGGTCGAAGTAATACTGAACTCCCCAGAAACATCCTGCAGCAAAGAGTGCTTTTTCGGTTCTCATACCTCTAGAATACCACAAATAAACATAACCAGGGTGACCCCTGTTAGTGTGACAAATATCACATGTAGCTATTGCGTTTATGGCTATATCATTGACTAATATACATAAAAGCGTATAATGACTAGAGTAATTTGAGAGCCTCACTCGGTCTTCCCCGTGAGACAAAGGAGTTCAAAGAATATGGGCAAAATCAAAGCTATTGCTTTTAGTGTTGCCGCATCTGCTGTAATGGTTGGCCTTATGGCTGCACCAACTACCGCTTTTGCTTGGCACCCAGAAGGCAAGATCGTTAAGAAAGTACAGAACGTTACTGCAAAGAGCGAACTTTCTGATGCCAACGACGATGCAAGCGCCATCTCAGCAAAGCCTGGCGATATTTTGACTTACGTCATTACTGTCAGCAATGCGCAAACTAACGATGACGGCAAGAACGACATGACAAATACAGTTCTTACCGACACACTGCCAGCAGGCGTTGAACTTGTGAACAACGCAGGTCAGCGTACCATCACCGAAAACCTTGGCACTATTAAGCCAAAGCAGTTGGTAACAAAGCAGTACCAAGTTAAGGTTACTGAAAATACCGACGGTAAGGTTATTACTAACAAAGCCTGCTTTACTGGTAATACTGCCGTTAACGACAACCCCCAGAGTGGCTGTGAAGTTGCCGTCGTAAAGATAAGCAACCCTAAGGTTGAAGAGCCTACGCCTCCAGCAACACCTACTACGCCAACAACACCTGAAGCACCTAAGGCTGAGACTCCTAAGGCTACTCAGCCCGTAGAAAGCGCCAAGGGCGGCGAGCAATCATTGCCACAGACTGGCCCCGCTAGTACTATCGCAATTGCTGCCGTAGCTATTGCTGCCGGTTACGCCTTCTACATGAAGCGTCTTGCTCGCAAGAACTAGCCATCACCCTTCACTGTTTAGAGACTTATGTGAAATAAAAGAACGCCCATTGCAGGGCGTTCTTTTATTTGGCCGGCGTTTTGTTAACGACAACGTGCGGATACGGAATGGTAATTTTTTTCTTTTCAAAGGCGTGCATTAATCGACGTCGGAATTCGCCAGCAACATCCCACTGCGTGCCAGCACGTACTTTACCCAGGGCCTTAACTACAACTGTCGACTCCCCAAAGCTATCAACGCGCAAGAATTGAATTGCCTCGGTTATGTCTGGGCCAAACTGTTTATCGCCGCCGAGCTCTACGCCAACTTGATCAATAATTTGCTTCACTTTTTCGATATCCGCCTCATAGCTAATGGGGATATCGATGTTTACGTTAGCAAAGCGGAAGGTCATATTGGTAATAACGCCAGCTGAGCCGTTAGGTACAATGTGCAAATTGCCATCTAGGTCACGAAGCTTAGTAATGCGTACTGTAACGTCCTCAACAATACCTGATACTCCGCCTGGTACGCCGGCGCTTAGCGTTACGATATCACCTACACGTAGCTGGTTTTCCATAATAATAAACATGCCGGCCAAGAAGTCCTTTATTGCCCCTTGGGCGCCAAGGCTCACGACCACGCCCAACACCCCAGCACCAGTAAGTAATCCGGCAATGTTAACGTGCAGCTGAAAGAGGATAACAATGAATGTTACCGTCCAAATAACCACTGCGCCTAGAGTATGAAACACGCTGCTTAGTGTATTCTCACGTTTACGCTCTTCGGCCTGGCTCGAGTTGCGGTAGTGCCGGCGCACCGTTTGACGCACGATATTATCGGTGAAGCGGCGCGATATCATCTGCACAATCAGTGCCACGATAATTGTAAGAAGCACATGTACAAACATGTTGCTAAAAAATGCTTCAAAATTGCTGGAGTTCATAGACTAACCATAACTGCTTTAGACGCGAAGTGCAACGGCTACCAGCCGCCGCCACCTCCACCACCGCCTCCGCCGCCAGAGAACCCACCACCTCCCGAAAAGCCACTCGATGATGAACTACTCGGAGGCGTAAATGTCGACTCGCTGTACGACGAAAAGCTGCGGAACGAATCGCTAAATACTACCGCATTAAAGGCCACCCAGTTGCCAGCGTACCAATCGGGTGAGTCCTGATAGAGTGGTGCAAGTTCTTTAACCCACTCTTTCTCAATTCCAAACAAAATTGCGTAAGGCAAAAGTTTTTCATATAGCTTAACTAGCTGTTTGCTGTCTGAGGCATCGACCCCCACTTTTTGGGCGCCTTCGGGGCTTTGCAAAAATTTTAGGCGATCTGCTTCGGCCATTTTCATATACTCTTCAAGGCCACGAAGATATTCGAGAGTCTCAACACCCTTAGCCGTCAA
The DNA here is from genome assembly GCA_964494765.1 of uncultured Candidatus Saccharibacteria bacterium. Taxonomy (GTDB): domain Bacteria; phylum Patescibacteriota; class Saccharimonadia; order Saccharimonadales; family UBA4665; genus CAMLQK01. Next base: position 34,968 of record CAZBRP010000012.1, on the reverse strand, counting down.
TGGCTTAAGCCTGGAGGCCACAATAAGCATGGCAATGCCGGCAATGCATGTGCCGATGCTAAGTGTTAGCAAGCCAAAGAATGCCATGAGGCCGCCAATCCAATAGTATCTTTTGCGTTGCGCTTTGCGATCTTCGTAATAACCTGCATCTGCCAATTCTTGATCGGCCTTCTTTAAAATTTTGGTTGCCAGGCCCGGTAATTTGGAGCTAATTTTTTGCAGGCTTATCATTTTGTTAAGTAAATCTTCGCCAAATAATCCAGTGATCAATAGCTGCTCTTCAGGCTTAAGCTTGCTGGAATCACCTATAAGTTCAAGATCGTAGACATATTTTTTGCCAAATATCTTTTTGGTTTCGGTGGCAAAAATTTTAAGATAGTGTCTTACGGCTAGGTCAATAATTTGCGCCGTAATAGCCGGGCCTTTTTTATTAAGAATGGTTGCCGCTTGCGAAACACTTATACCCTTTGGTGGCACATATTGAGGCACAATAGTACCCTTGCCTTGCGGTTGGCGGCCATATTTTTTCCAGATACGCACCAGACTAATACTTACAAAAAGAAGCACCACGCCACTTAGTGCCAACCAAGCAATAATAAGTGTAGGTAGCCATCGTTCGGTAGTTGACTGCTGATAGGGGCTAAAGGTAGCCTTTGCAAACCCCAATACAAAACTCATATTTTCTTGGCGGCCAAGATTCCCAATAGCATTTACGGTTATAGTTCGTTCTGTGTCGCTTGTTATCTGCTCGAATGTGCACTCCTTAGCAGTAGAACCCGCTACACCAGTAAAGCAGGCTACTTGGGGTTGCAGTTTGACTGCGATGCCATTTGGAATATGAATACGAGCTCTGACTGACCCAAATGTCTGCAGCCACTGCGTACCATTAGTGTCCCAATACAACTCTTGATGGTCATCAAAGCTCTTTATAACGTCGTGCTGTACATAGGTAATTTTGTATATTTGCGCGCCATGCACATACTGATCTGGGTCACCTATACGAACCACTTCGTTTTCGTTGCTCGTATAGGTAGTGTATAGCAAAGGTGCATTATGCTGATCGGTAACACTCTTTACTGTTAAGTGGGTAGTGTGGCCATCGTACGAAGCTGGAAGCGCGCGCTCAATACCATGGTTTTGGTCACTATACGGAAAGTCCGCAGAGATTGTCTCCACAGTTTTTAGCTGGGACCGATTTTGCGAATCCTTAGTAAGATAATAATCTGCACTAAACGATGAGATCGTAAAGTTATTAGGATTAGCTTCTGCAGCCGCTACGCCGCCCTGCAAAAGAATAGCCGCGGCTATTGTGATACCAGTGATAAATCGCCGCATTTTCATAGCTCAACTATACCATCCCTACTTTATAGAATATTTATCGCCATATACCGACCAGTTAAGTGGTGCCTCTAGACTAAGGTTACCAGCTTGCAAAAAGGTACGCTGCATTGTGTCTACACGCGTTGTATCACTATGCCCTTCCTCGGCCAGCATAGCGTCTTTGCGTGCATCCAGAAATGCGTTGAGGTACGTTGTCTCATTACCACCTTGAGCAGGTGTTTTAGCTTTTTTAAGTGCTGCCGCGCGAATACCGCCAAAACTCAAAGAGTCTGAGCCGGGTCCGTGCATCACAAGCGCATCGTAGTAGATAAACTGGCCCAGAGCCTTTAATCCATCTGTTTTAGCCTGCGTAACTGCTGGTGTGAAGTACACGCGGTCACGTTCGTGATCTTGAGCCTCCTGAAAGGCTGTATCTTTGGCGGCAGTCTTCCAGGCAGTAATGAATGGCGTGCCGAGACCTGCGGTTGATGTTGTGCCAACCACCTTTTGAAGTGCTGGAATATAAGGTGTTAGTACGTTGTTGGGCTTAATTTGGTTGTAGTAATTCACGACTGCCTGTAGGTCGCTACACTTTGTACAGAAACCAATGATACCAGCTGTATAGCCACGATTTTCTGCTTCATTGCCCTCTACGTTGTATTCGATATACGCATATTGAGCTTTCCAGTCGAGTGAAGAATTTTCGGCACTAGATACCAATTGCATGGCATAATCTTTCTTCTTCGGATCAGTCAAATCAGTATTAATAGGTGTGCTACCGCCGCTATCGCCGCCGCCAGCAGACGGCGCCATAAATCGCAAATACTTACCTGCGGATGCTGTCGTATCAGTAACTACCTGCGGCGATCCACTGGTGATAGCACCCTGCTCGGCCTCAAGTGACACGTACGATGTTGCAGCGCGCGATGTGACAAAGGCAAGACCGATAATAATTAGTACGACAGTTGCACCTAGGGCGATAAATAAGTTTTTGCGAGATGGGGTTTGGGTTGTTGGCTGCATAATAGTACTCGTTCTCCTCTATTGCACGATTACCGTATTAGTTGAGGCTAGCGGGCTTGTGGCATCGTAAAAATGATAGGTACCGGGCTGCGTGAAAACATAGCTAAAGCTTTCGCCGCTATATAGCTGAGTTCCAGAAAGTAGATCAGCCTTTAGGTCTGCAGAATCAGAGATTGCTATTTGAGGCGTAGAGGCGCTTTGATTTGTCCAAACAACGCCCTGCCCAGATTTAATTCTGATAACCTGTGGCGAAAAAGTACCGTCGGACTCTATAGTAACCTGGCCAGCCGGTACACTGGCAGCAGAGTCTTGATTGGAGGCTTCTTGTCTCGTCAATATAATACCAATGGCTAGGATCATAATGATTAATAATGCAATGCCCGCCCAGGTATACATTCGGCTGCGCGCAGGCTTTGGAGCAAATACTGGCAAATCTTCATGCACCGGCGAAATGCCCGGATTTGGCGAAATATACTGAATTGGTTGCTCTGAATTCATAATAAGCTCCTACCTACCACCATCGATTCCACCAGCGAACAGACCGGCCATCCTCATAGAGGCGAATATTATTGATGCTTGATTTGGCTTCGCGCACCCGGATACGGTCACGCTCCTGTTGATAGCCATCTGCTCGGTAATATATATCGTAGCGACCAGTTACTACACCATCAATGCGGTACACGCCTTGATTATTTGTCACGGCGGTGTAGCGTTTTTCGGCAGAAGATACGATGACCTCAGTATTAGATAGCGGACGGCCACGTTTACCACTTACCTTACCGCGAACGGTACCTACGCGGGCTTGTTGCGTGGAGTCGCCAGGATCACTCGGCGCCGGAGTACTCGTAGCCTGAGTCTTAGCAGTTACCTCGACTGATTTGCCGCTTGCATTGCTATTAGTATCACGGGCAATAATGTAGTACGAGTAGTTAGTGTCTGCCTTAAGCCCCGTATCGCCGTAGGTACTGCCTGCAACGGTAGCCACACGAACAGCATTGCCACCAATTTCTGCGCGGTATACATCGTACGTTGCCACCGCAGTATTATCGGTGCTGGCTTTCCAAGACACATTAATCTGTGAAGTACTAACCGCTACAGCTAAAACGTTAGCCGGAACAGTAGGTGGCTGGGTATCGGCTGGCTTGGGTATAGAAATACTGACAGTGGATGATGACTGAGAGTTATTACCAGCTTCGTCATAGGCAACAACACTATACGCGTAGGTTTCACCCGGCAGCATCTTGGTGTCTGCGTATGTTATTGAGGCTGTCGTGCCAATTGCAGTACCATTGCGACTAACTACATAGCCTGTCACTGCTTTATTGTCAGTACTAGCCTTCCAGGACAGACTTACCTTTGATGGGTCTGATGAAGCAACCGTAAGGTCCGTAGGTGTGGAAGGCGCTTGTGCATCCCCGTTTTTTACGGTTATACGTGCTGTATCAGAGCCAACATTACCCGCTTCGTCATAGGCTTTAACGACAACAGTGTGAGCGCCATTTGTGAGTGTGGCTGTGTCTAACGTATATGCGTATGGACTAGATGTTTGTGTCGCTCTTAAGACATCATCTGCATAAAATTCAACTTTCTGGACAGATTTATTGTCGCTAGCAGTGGCAGCGATTGCTAGCTTGCCACTTACGGTAGCGTTGTCGCTTGGGGCCGATATGTCCACCGTAGGCGTCGTAACATCACTAGTTACAGCGCAGTTGTCGCCAGTACCACTTGGTACGCAGCTCTGGTCGGATAATGCCATGACACGATCGACCTTAACACTGGGCTCACGGCCAATAACTTTAACTGTGTGCTGACCAGCTGCTAGTGAAGGTGTAACTTTTGAAGTGGCTGTTGCCGCCTGATAATCAACCCAGGTCCACGCTGAAGTACTAACTGGCGCGTCACCAATGGTGTAACAGCTATTACCGTCTATCTCTAGCATGTACGAATTGTTAGTTGCATCTGCCGCCATAATGCGGCTCCAGACTCGGTAACTGCCGGCAGCGGGAACAGATATGGTGTAGCTTACAACTCCATAATTTGAAGCTGGCATGGTACATGCCGCCAGTGCCGTCCGGGGATTGCCTGCGGTCAACGTAAAACCAATGACTGCCAGGGGTGCAAATATGGCAAGAATTAATCTAGCCCGAAATCCACGCACAATACCCGACATGTCATCCCCTCGTTATTTCTTATGCTTAAAGCATGCTGGAAAATGGTAAGATTGTCAACGCCAGCAATAGCCAACCTGAGTACGCTGGACGTCAGCTAACGATTAAATTAACATAGAGGTAATGGAACGCCGCAGTTACACAAAAATTTTGCTGCAACCCTCAGTATCGAGTGCAGTTGGTGGTTTACTTCTTACGAGCATAATTTTAGCAGGCGCTAATTGGAATAGGATTTCGGAGTCACTTTTTTTCCACGAGTATATATCCGGACCAGATAAGGTGGTTTCGTTTGGTAATATTTTTGACTCCCCTGGGGTAAACAATGTACTGATTGTTATTGGAGCACTCATTCTAGGTAGTGCTATTTATTTTCTGCTGCAATCTCGGCATTATGTAAGCCAAGGTCGTGACGCATGGCAGCTCCAGGAAGCCGCTCGCTTGCGGAGTGAACGGCGCCAACGGATGCACATCCGTCTTGTCGTAATTGCCAGCTGGATAGCTTTTAGTATAGCCAGCCTCAAGTTTTTAGTGCCGTTCTGCATTCTAGCAAGTGAGGTTGGATTTGAAGCAATGTGGTCGTGGCAAGGTGCTTTATATACCCTCTTTGGCACCTCGCTGCTGTGGTGTATTTTGCATATTCACGTTATCTTTGCCAGGCTGTTCCTGCTACGCTTACGTGTTTTTGGTGGCAACCAAGCAATTCTTTAACTACCGGTTGCTATATACATTTCTCAAGCTATGACTACGCAGCTCTAAAAACTGCCAGTCGCGGCGGGTTATCTATGTTTCGGCGCTGAGGGAAGTCTTGCTGGTGATCAACGGGGGCCCCAAAGTGCTGTCGGGCCGCATCAACCAAGTCATCAAATACATACGAATGATTGGATTCCGGAGATTCACGCATTATAAAAACACCTCCATCACGACATAACTGTCGGGCATTACCTATTGCCTCTTTTGCCTGATCTAAGCTTGGCATATCTGTACTTTTCGCCATTACAATAGCCCCAAAACCCGCATCACCGCTTTTAGCGTACTTCTCTGCAAGCTCATTCGAGCCTTCGGCAACATCCTTTGTAATTCGCTCATAAGGCAAGGTTCCTGTGCGTAAAAGTATATGGTGTGCCACTCGCTCCGGGAAAGTCCTTGGGTCAACCTGTACAACTTTAGAAAATACGCCGTAATGTAATTCCTGTGTTCGTCGTACAGCCTCTCGCACCCCTGCACCGTATTCTAATATATCCCCTGACTCCAACGCTACTTCTATACTACCTATACATATAGTCGGTTTAGCCTGCTTATATGAAGTGGCTGGCGGCGACTCCAATGCATGACGCACGCGGGAGTCAGAAAAGACCGCCTCCACAAGCAAGGCCGCGGTGTGGCCCTCAATTTCGCGGCGCGCACCCGCTGGCATACTCGCCAATCGCGGACGCGCTTTGGCAACGAGTGAGTCCTCAAAATCTCCACTTTCGGGCGCATACTCGTTATAGTGTCGGACAAAACTGTCAATTTGCAAAAGCCCCCGAGGAAAATTGGGGAAAGTTATCATATTTTTGTGCAAAGCTTGCAATTGGCAGTAATCACGACGAGGAACATATGAAAACTCACCTTCGGAGAGTAAACTACCCACCAAGGCCGCCTTATCCTGGCGCACCAAAGCCTGCGAATTATAAAGTCCCAGGTGGCTGGCAAGCAATGTATCGTAATTCTCGTGCTGAGTGGCAGTGACCATACCATCCCCCTTAATGTCTGAGATGATAGCATGTCTAATTTTTAGAGGTCTGTGATTTTTTGCACTACCATAGCGTAAGGACTATGCTTACTCAAGCTCAATTTCGGCCTCAAGCAATTCGAGTCCCTTAATTCGTGGCATAGCTGTATGCCCTACATGCCCTTGCATGCTACCAATAATGTTGGCTGTACTCGACAGTAGACGGTGGGCCTGGGCTTCACGTTGCGCCCAGATCTTCTGCATGGCTATCTTTTCTTTACTCAGCTGCATGCCCATTTCTTGATAGGTCTCAACCATTGACTCAACCTGTTGAACAAATTCATGACTCGTTATAAAGCCATACAGAGCCTCGGCTTTAGTACCCCTGTTTTCGGCAAGAGCTTTTTGTAAGCCGGCGTCCAGCAAGCTCTTGCGTAATAGCGTGGCCAAAATAATTGCTAGGCGAGGCTTGCAGACCCATACACCGCTCACAAAGCCCATATCTTCAGTAATGTGCTTAGGCAAGATTTCACTTACAATAATTGGCACATTAGCCTTTTCGCTACGCAGATCTTCTTTAAGCTTAGCAATCCAGCCTTCAGTCCAGTTTTTTGTTCGCTTAATTTCCCAAAGCATCACGCCGCACACTGTGCCACGTGGACTCTTAACAACTTGCCGAATATCGCCGCCACGCACGCCTTTTGCTATTGGCTCAAGGTCGTCATCGCGAAAAGCGCTACTTAGAGCCTCCTCAAGATCAAGCTCCATAACTTCACCTTGAAGTTGCTGTGAGCCTTGCTCTGCCTTACGCTGGGCCTCAGCTAACGACTTTTGTAGGTCGGCAATGGTCTTATCACGTGCAGCCAAGTTAAGGCGTTGCTTTTCGTCTGCCTCTTTTGAGGCCAAGGCCCTAATCTTACCCTCTTCTTCGGTTAACCGCTTTTGCATATCCAGCTCAGCATTCTCTTTTGCTTTACGTGCTTCGCGCAATTCTTGCATCAGCTCAGTTAATTGTGCTCGGAGTTTTTTATTATTTTCTTTTTCTTCAGCTGCATCTTCGCGCAGCTCTTTAATCATTGACTCTTGGTCGCTTGCAAGTTTTGTCTTAGCTTTGGCAATAGCGTCATCAAGCTGCTTTTGGGCATTAGAGGCTGCCTCACTCCGCACTTTGGCCAGCTCTGCCATGTGCTTTTCGTGCTCAGCCTTAATTACCTGGGCTTCAATTTGGCCCTGGAGCGCCGTACTAATTTCTATATCATGACCACAATTACTACATTTAACAGTATTCACATACCCTCCACTGGCCATTGACCTTTTAATAAATTATACCACGCGGTATCCATGCCTTAGCATTGTAAAAAAATCAAGAAAGTAGTATTGTATAAAAAATGAGTTCACCCCTTGAGGCGCCACTAGGTCATGCCTCATCTTCACCAACTGAGGTCTTCTATGGAGATATGATCGGCCCGTCTGATGCCTCACGGCTAGTCAGGCGACGATCTCTTGAGACTACCCGAAGCCAAACATTGGCTCTTCACAAGGCAGTACTTGAGCAAACTGGCAAGCTAGCCATAAGTAACAGTCTGGTTTTGGCGCCAGGCCGCACCAAGCCACCAAGAAATATCGGCCAGTATGACCTAATACCAACCGTACCTCGCAATCCGCTCTCACTGGATCAGTCGTTACTCTCTGCTTCTTCTGATTTCACGACAAGAGCAAACGTAAACTTTGAATACGATCGGCCAAATGGTGACCCATACCTTGATGCCCGCATAGGTCTGACCTTGGCCTACAATGGGCGCGGTGTAGCTATTTGTGCAGGTGGAATGAGTGAATCTGGGCCGTTCATTCGCCAAGTCCAAGACATATCACGTCCTCGGCACGAGCTGGAGGATCCACAAGCTTACCTGTATTCTAGTGGTCTACGGTCAGGTTTCATGTGGCGCGATACACTGGTCGCAGCTTGGCAAACTATGATTACTAGCGCCCTATCTCAGGCCATACCAGAGGTGGCAAAACAGCCTACCAGCATTCAGAGTGCGCGTAACAATCTATGGATCTATTCAAGCATTAGAGATCAAAGCGGTGCCATCCATGTTGTAGTTGACCCAAAAAAGTTAGCCAGGCAGCGCCAAAACTACGATCAACTTGCCCTGCGTTTTGGAGGACGGCCCGACCACCCCAGAGGCGACTACGTATTAGGTAGCTAGTAACTAGCGCTTAAACTGCAAGCGCTCTACCAGCCAGTCGCGTGGCAGAATACTCAAGAACCAGCCCGCACGTGGGCCTGAGTTCTTGGCAATCAACACACGGTATAAAGTGGTAAACATTGCTTTAGGGGCAAGGCCCATTGATTCTTTAAATTCATAGATTGCATTGTGGAACCAGGCGCCGTCGGCATCCTGAGGGGCTTCGGTAATTTTTTGAGCAAGAGCTGTTAAGAAGGCCTGCTCTTCTTCGGAGAAATCGTCTATGTTGACGGAATCAGCAAGCGCAAACTTTACGTCCTCAGGAGCTCGCTTATCGAGCCAAGCATCAATAAATTTGAGTTCACGGCGGATGATATCGGCGTCTTCTTGGGCTGTTTGGGCGTGCTCCGTGCGCTTAATGACCTCGATTGTTTTATCAGCATCACGTAGTGAGGCCTGGTAACAAGCAACTAGATGAGAGAAAGGCACACGGCTAACCGTTTTTGCCTCTTGGCCGTGGGTACAAATATACAAAAGCTGCTTCTCCGAGCCAGTCTTTTCTTCATCTGACTTCGCAGCAAGTGCGGCAAATTCATCCATAAGCTGAACAACGCCATTAACTGGGTCAAAATATAGTCGCTTGCCTGGGGCGGCGCTCAAAATAAAGTAGCGGACTACTTCCGGCGGCATGATAGTGGCGCCCTCTTCGGCATCCAGGCCAGTTCCCTTGCTAGCGCTCATCTTTTTAGTATCACCAGCCATATTAATAAAGTCGTAGGGCACTGGGTATGGAGATTCACCCTGGTAGACGTCGCGCATAATCTGTACGCCCGTATCCCAAGAGCCACCCTTTGTGGCGTGGTCTCGGCCAAACGGCTCGGCCAAAACATTGAGTAGCCACCAGCGACCAGGCCAGTCAAGGCGCCAGTCAAGCTTTACACTGCCGTCATCATAGCGTACGGTACGTTCTTGATTGTCAGCGTCCAAGTATGTAACTGTCTTGTCTTCTTTATTGATAGACAAGAATTTGCGGTTCTTAAGGCGCCCATCTTCCATCACCTGTATAGGCGACCATGTATCATTAAGTTCTCGGCCAGAAATTGTCTCGAGGGCGCGGCGAGCATCCGCAATGTGGTCTAGGCTACGCTCGATTGCTGGTACAAAAAATCCCGAACGATACTTCTCGTGAGCGCGGATAAATTCCACTTCTACACCAAGAGCCGTAGTAGCGCGCTCGAGCTGCGCTAAAAAGAAGTCGGCGTATGATTGACCAGCTGCACCATTTGGCGCTGGAATATCGCAAAGTGGCATGCCAAGATACTGCGAATAGGCCTCAGGGATATCAATAGGTACTTTGCGAAAAGCATCCATGTCGTCGGCGAAGTATACGTGGCGTGCCTGGCGACCGCGTCGTCGTAGCTCCATCATAATGGCATCGGAGGTTATAAACTCACGCATATGGCCAAGGTGGTGTGTGCCGCTCGGTGAACCGCCTGATTCAACTAAAATTTCGCCTTCTGGGTGGCGCGCAATTAATTCATCAACTATTTGATTTAACCAATTCATTTTGTATTGTTCCTTTACTACTATTTTACCACATTTACATCGGTACGTCTGCCCCGCTGCCACCGGCATGCAAAAAGCCCCGGGTTAAGACCCAGGGCTTTGGTTGCTCAGTATGATACGGTTATTATTCGATGCTTGTAACTTCGTATGCGTGAGTCTCGGCGGGGGTCTTAATTTCGACTTCTTCGCCAAGTTTCTTGCCGAGCAAGGCTTGACCGATTGGAGATTCGTCAGAAATCTTTCCGTTCAGTGGGTCAGCTTCAACAGTACCCACAATTTGGAACTGTTTAGACTTGCCGTTGCTCTTGCTCTTGAGGGTTACGGTTGAACCAAGTACAACCTTGCCGTCGCTTTTTGGTGCAGTAATAACAACTGCGTTTGCCAGAATGGCTTCAATTTCAGAAATTCGTGCTTCGTTGCGTTCTTGATCTTGACGTGCGGCACTGTATTCCATGTTTTCACTAAGATCACCAAACTCACGAGCTGTCTTAATACGATCAGCAATCTCGGTGCGCAAAGCAGCCAGCTCTTCGAGCTCAGCTTTTAATTCGTCTACACCTTGTGCTGTTAAATGAAATTGTTTCTTCATGTTCGGTTTCTCCTTTTCTTCATGCTGCTCAGCCTAAAACCGGAGTCACTATGCCTAAGTGGCAAAGCGACATCATTATAGCAACTTCGCCTCTTTTGTCACCGTCATATTTATTACATCCTCCAGACTCAGTAGTTCTGTCTCACTACTTGTTCGCTTCTTTACCTCGAACTTATTAGCAGCTACTGTTTTAGCACTAACTACTACTCGATATGGTATGCCAAGCAAGTCGGCATCTGCGAACTTCTCACCAGGACGTGCATCTGTACGGTCGTCATATAATACCGCAATGCCAGCCTGAGTCAACTTTTGATACACATCATACGCAGCTTTTACAACTTCATCATCTTCGCCAAGCTGACAAAGTACTACTTGGAATGGTGCAACATTAGCTGGCCACACCAAACCACGGTCGTCGGCAAAGTGCTCCGCTAAAAGCCCCATGAGGCGGCTGATACCGATGCCGTAACAACCCATAATAATTGACTGCTGCTCCCCGTTCTCGTCACTGTAAAACAGTTCTAGGGCGTCAGAGTACTTACTTTCCAGTGGAAAGATGTTACCCACTTCCACGCCGCGCTTTTCTACCAGCTCTTCCTTTTTGAGGCCCACTTTTGCAAGGTTCTCATCGGTGTATACTTCTTTATTTACAGCAACGTGCTTACCTTCGTGAACATAAATTGTATCTTCACCAATGGGACTGATAGTTTGGAATTCGTCACTGAATTTTGTAGTAAAAATACCACCATCTGCGTATGTACGGTAGGTAATATCGCCGATGCCAAGGCGTTTGTAAACTCGGGCGTAGGCTTCTGCTACCTCTTCGTAAATTTTATCGTGTTCTTCTTGACTACGAGCAAACGAGTACATGTCTTTCATGGTAAACTCGCGTCCGCGCATCAAGCCGCTTTTGGCACGAAGCTCGTTACGGAACTTAGTTTGAATCTGATACACCGATACTGGTAAATCTTTATATGAACTAATAAAGTCCTTTAAGGAGTCAACGATTGGCTCTTCGTGAGTTAGCCCCATACCAAGTTCTGTGCCATTTTTAAGAGAAGTCTTGAACCAGTTATCAACCTTTGAGTCATCCCAACGATCTGTTTTCTCAAAAATATCCTGGGGCTGCAGTACAGTCATCTGCACTTCTTGGCCACCCACGCCGTTCATTTCTTCGCGGACAATTTGAGCAATATTATCAAGTACACGCTTACCGAGTGGTAAAAAGGCGTATACTCCAGCCATTTCTTTATGGATAAAACCAGCCTGAATCAAAAGCTGAGCATTTTTTGCAGACTCGTTAGCAGGTACAGTTTTACTTGTTTTGGTGAATAATTTGGTCATTCGCATGACAGGAATCCTTTCGTAGGAAGTTACAGATTACAGATATAAGGCAAAGTAAATACTACCGGCACGCCGGCATGGCAATAATGCAGTAGATGCTATAGGTGGCTGGTGTTGTAAAGTACGCCATAATTACCCTTTAGTATAGCACACGTGTCTAGTAACTACTTGCCCACAAACACAAACAGCGCCAAAAAGGCGATGCTATTTTTAAGTGCATGGACAACAATGGGCGCATACAGCGATCCTGTTTTTTGGCGAAGGTAACAAAGTACCAACGAAAGTGCGAAGGTATCAATTGCCGCCACCCACAGTAAACTACTCTCGCCCGTCAACAAGTGAGGCGCAGCAAATAAAAGACTGGTTAAAATAGCGCCAGCAACGACTCCAAAGCGTCGCTTAAGACCGGCAAACAGAAAACCACGAAAAGTTATCTCTTCTACAATCGGTGGCAATATTACCAAACTTACAAAAGCCATAAGCAGCGCACCACCCTTAGCATGATCAAATCCCACTGCCTGGTTCTGCGAGGTATCAACTGGTATTAAGGCATTGATAATCCCAAAAAATACCATGTAAAGCGCAAGGTATACCAACACGCCCAAGATTGCATGACCTACGTCTTTCCAGTGTGGCAAGCGGTGCAAACCAAGCGTTTCACGGACCGCACTGCTCTTGTATTTTCGCCAAAATAACCATAACACTAGCAGAGTTAAGGCCTCAGTAATAAGGACATAAGCAAATTGAGCGCCTGCTGAACTGTTAATCCACTCGTCTATGCGCGACTGGTCCCAGCCCATAACTTGAGGGTATGCCAGCAGCACGAAGCTGCCGATAGCCTGCGACAGAAAAAAGGCCAATATTACACCCAGTACAGCACGCTGTGCAGACCAAGGAGCGGCATGGGGGTGAGAATCAACCAGTACAGCCTGGCGAATCTTTTTAGAAGAACCTTTTAACATCGACAATGGTTATAGTAATCACCAGACCCATAAGAGCCATAAAGCCGTAGCCATAAATACGCTCTTCAGTTTCCTCGGAAATTTGTTTACCCGTTGCCCGAGCAATGAGCATTACAAACAAACGGCCGCCATCGAGTGCTGGAATTGGTAGCACATTCATAATAGCCAGCGTCAAAGAGATAATAGCGATTACCATTAATACAAATTGAATACCGAGCAGGCTGCCGTCCTTTAAGATAACAACAATCCCTACAGGGCCAGAAACTTGTTCTGAAGCCTTTTTACCGTCACCGTGGAATAATGCACTAATTGCTGAGCCTAAACCCTGAAAAGTAGCCACAGTGAACTGTTTCATAAGCCCGGCAGCAACAATAGGCGCAGACCACGTAGACTGCTGCAAAGTATATTCAGTAGGCGAAACGCCGAGTGGACCCTTAGGCTTACTCGTCTTTTTACTCGCAGCCACTTCTTGTGGGCTCAATAATTGTACTGTTGTCGTCTTAGCCTGGCCCTCACGCTGGTATGCAACAGTAACCTTTTGGCCTGCTAGGTGCTGCGTAACACCCGGCAATGCATCTGCACTGGAAATTTTTTGGCGAGAACCGTTGGCAGCGGTAATAGAGATTAGCTTATCACGAACCTGGAGCCCAGCCTTGGCTGCCGGCGAACCCTTTTCGACATGGCCCACAAGAACATCCTGACGGACAACTTTAGTATCACTGGCAACTGTAAATTGATTTTTAACCAGTTGTGGAACGCCAATTACTGCGACAAGTGTAAATAGCACAAAAGCCGCAATTAAGTTCATACCCACACCAGCAAGCATAATTTTGGTCTTGGCAGAAAATGATGCAGCACCAAAACTGCCAGGCTCGGTATCTGAATCGTGCTCGCCCTTGAGTTTTACAAAACCACCAATTGGCAACCAGTTAAGACTAAACAAAAAGCCGTCTTTAGTTTTTTTACTCCAGGCACGGGGTGGAAAACCAATGCCAAATTCTTCGACTTCAACACCATTACGTCGTGCTGCGATAAAGTGCCCGTATTCGTGCACAACCACAAGCCCCACAAACAGTAGCAAGCCCAGAATAAGTAAGAATACCGACATTGTTACGCTCCGAACCTTCGCTGACGCCTACGGTACTCCTCTAGAGCAGCTTCCAGGTGTTCATCATCAAAATCAGGCCAGTTTGTTTTATCAAAAAGCAGCTCACTGTAGGCAGATTCCCAGAGCATGAAGTTGCTAATGCGTTGCTCACCAGAGGTGCGAATAACCAGATCCACAGGAGGTACATCTGGTGCATACAAAAACTTACCAATAAGTTCTGGGGTTACTTCCTCGGGCTTGTACCCAAGCTCTACGATGCGCTTAACAGCGTCGGCAATTTCTTGCTGGCCACCGTAGTCAAGGCAGATTAACAGCGTACCTCGGTCGTTGTCTTTGGTTAGTTCCTCTGCTTCATGAATTGCTTTAGCCATTGCATGACTAATACGCAGCTTGGAACCAATAACACGCAAGCGAATGCCCTCTTTATGAAGGGACTTGAGCTCGTGCTTGATCCCCCACATTAAGAGCTTCATGAGCTGCTTAACTTCGTCGCGGTCACGCTGCCAGTTCTCGGTAGAAAAGACATAGGCCGAAATATATCGGATGCCATGGCGAAAGCCGGATTCAACTATGCGTCGGAAAGCATCTTGACCATGCCTATGGCCTTCTATCTTGGCTAAGCCATGTTCTTTTGCCCAACGACGGTTACCATCTAAAATAAAGCCCACATGCTGAGGCACATCTAAGGTATCTGTTTGCTCTGCCATATTACTCACTATTGTACACTACTGCGGTTCAACGCAACAGTCAGCTAAACGGTCATGATTTCTGACTCTTTAGTCTTAGATGCAGTCTCTACATCCGAGCGAGTCTTAGCCATGGCTTCATCAATCTGTTTCTCGAGGCGCTTTGCGTCATCTTCACCAATTTCTTTATCCTTTTTGGCTTTAGAAACAGCATCCATCGCATCATGGCGAATACCACGCAAACGAACCATGCAATCCTCGACCTTACCACTTAATACTTTTACGTATTCTCGGCGACGGTCTTCAGTTAATGCAGGAATTGGCACGCGAACAACGCGGCCATCATCTGATGGGTTAAGACCCAAAGTTGGGTTATCACGGATGGCGCTGGCAATTGCCTGTATGTTATTTGGGTCAAATGGAGTAATTTGAAGCAGCTGGGCTTCTGGGGCGGTAATGTTCGCTACCTGGTTAAGTGGCATTGGTGTGCCGTAGGCAACAACGCTCACTCCATCTAGCATCGAAGCGTGGGCGCGACCAGTGCGCACTTTTTTAATGTCTTCATTAAAATAATTTAGTGCATCGTTAAATTTCTGCTGGGCATCCGACACAATTTGGTTAGGGCTCATTATAGTTCCTTGTACTTATCTGTAATTCATTCTATCACGGCTTACTTGCCACTGGTTATATGCAGCAAAAATAACACGCTTTTGGCTTACTAAAAAAGCGACCGCCTAAAAAGTAAGCGGTCGCCTTAAGAGTATAAGAACTCTATTCAGTAATTTCGCCAAGAGCCATGCGGCTAAAGCGGCTAACTACCAGGTTCTCACCAAGCTTAGCGATGTTTTCTTTAATGAATTCACCGACGGTTTGGTCAGGGTTCTTAATAAAAGGTTGGTCGAGCAAACACTTTTCCGCAAAGTACTTCTTGCACATACCCTCTACGATCTGAGGAACCATATTGGCTGGCTTACCTTCGGCAGTAACTTTTTCGGTAAACTCAGCTGTCACGCGTTCGCGCTCAGTGGCAGGAATTTGTTCATTTGTAACATACACTGGAGCTGATGCAGCAATGTGCATAGCAACGTCTTTTACGAAGTCAACAAACTTCTCGTTGCGGGCAACAAAGTCAGTCTCGCAGTTTACTTCCAAAAGCACACCAATGCGGTTGTCGTGGATGTAGCTACTAATAACACCGGCGCGAGCTTCACGTGCTGAGCTCTTTTCGGCCTTAGTAAGACCTTTCTTGCGCATTTCGGCAAGAGCTTTGTCAAAATCACCATCGGCAGCTTCGAGAGCTTTTTTAGCGTCGGTCATACCAACACCAGTTAGTTCGCGCAAACGCTTGATTTCTGCGATATCTAGAGCCATTTCTCTATCTCCTTTTTGTTCGTTTTACGCTGCTACTTCAGTTTTGTCAGCAGTCTTAGTACCCTTAGCTTTGCCAGCTTCGATAGCCTGCTTAACGTAGTCACATGCAAGTTGGACTGCTTTAAGAGCGTCATCGTTGTAAGGGATTGGGTAGTCAACAAGCGTTGGATCGGCATTGGTGTCAACCAAAGCAACTGTCTTGAGGCCGAGCTTACGAGCTTCAGCAAGAGCGTTTGAGTCGCTTACGAGGTCGATAATAAATACAGCACCAGGGCGAGCAGCCATGTTCTTGATACCACCGTAGATACGGTTCATTTCGTCAATTTCTTCTTGGAAGCGTTGGATTTCAAGCTTGTTGTACTTATTGGCAAGCTCACCAGACTCCATCTTTGACTCAAGGGTCTGGAGGTGCTTAATACGGCCGCTAATAGTTGGCCAGTTGGTCAACATACCACCAAGCCAACGCTCGGTTACAAAAGGCATCTTAACGTCTTCGGCAGCAGTCTTAACAATGTCCTGTACTTGGCGCTTTGTGCCTACAAACAAAACTTGCTTACCTTCGGCAGCAGTCTGTGCCAAGAAGTCTAAAGCTTCGTTTAGGCCTTCAACTGTCTTAGTAAGGTCAATAATGTGGCTACCGTTTCGCTTTGAGTGAATAAATGGAGCCATTTTTGGGTGCCAGCGGCTAGTCTTGTGACCAAAGTGCGCGCCCGCTTCTAAAAGTTGCTTAATGTCTACATCAACTGTAGCCATGGTATAGTCCTTTCTCTTCGTTCTGGTGCCCTAACGCGCCTACACGGCTAACGATAAGGAGGATTGTTTCCAAAACTGCTTTATTAATTACCCTAGTATTGTATCACTTTCACCCCTGAACAACAAGAGTACTCATTTTAACTGTTAATTTCGTCTTGCCGGCACTGCATCGCTCGAACCTGTGCGGGGTCGGCTGCTAAAATTGCTTTCATGAGGCCGCTCATCGCTATCGCTTCGCTTTGAGTCCATCTGTTAACGCTAGTCTCTTGCCTAAGTTTGCCGCCAAATATTGCACTCAATAATGAGTCGGCGGCCTCATCACCTATCAGCTGGTTTGGCGTTTTAGGAGTTTGAAGGCTACTATTGGTATCTGGCACATCGCGGTATTGGCCCCATTCACCACTCTCTGACGTGGGAGGACGCAGGCTAAGACCTTGCGTGATATAGGTTCTTGGAGGCGTAGTGGGAGCGAGCGGCCAATGGTATGACGTTTCCAGATTAGTTGTGTCGTAGCCAAACACTAGGCCGCTGCCAATCTCAAGTTCTTCAACCTGACCTGGTGCAATCTGCTGTAAACCATCAGCCCTAAAGGCCACGGTCCTTAGCTGTTCGTTCCGTTCGTGGGGTAAAGGGCGCATCACACGCAACGTGGTGTCATGAACTTCCCTCAGTTCTGGGCCAGTAGCAAAGTGGTGGCCCTGTAGCCTATCAGTCATATCTGTGTCTCTTAACTTACGTAAAAGGTCATTCTATAGCAGCATGCAGCATAAGCACAATAAGAATTCTAACTATTCAGATCATCTCTTTGCGTCTATTGCATCCATAGTACAAAGCATCACCTTCACCTTTGCAGGATCAGTCTCTGTGATCGCCCTCATAATGCCAGTAAGTGCTACCACTTCATAGGTAAGTGCATTATGGTTGCCCATCTTGGTCTCTAATAAAGCGTTTTGTACCCTGTTGTGTAAAATATCTGCCGTTTCCTCGTCTAGGTCTTCAAATCTTCTCGGGCTGAAGATATTAATGCCCAAGTTCTCGTCGGGTCCCCTCGTTTTAAGCTCTTCGTACCTAAAGCCACTATAGCCCGTACTTTTTGGGTCAACTTGCAGGCTACACACATCAAATGAAGCCTGGTCGTCACCACGCCAGTGGAATCGTATTGATTTGTCCTCGGGATTAAAGTCAACGCCCAATCCAACAGCAAGTCGCAAGGCTACCATGTGATCGGGGGCGATTTGGCGTAAACCTGCTTCAGTAAAGGCCATCGCCTGGTACTGCTCAAGCTCGCCATGTGGCTGTGCTAGTAATTCAATATGCGGTAAGGCGCTATCATGCAAGTCTTTTAGTGACCCACTTGAGGCAAACTCGTGCCCTTGCAATTTATTCATCATACCCTCCCTAAACCCAGCTTAAAAAGCTATTTTATAGCAACATACGAGCGACACCAACTCAATGTATATTAAAGCTGTGCTTAAGATTAAAATTGTCTGAATATTTGCGATGTATACTGGGCGGTTTGCTTGTATAACAGCGGTGGAAAATGTATGATAGCTGTAATATGACATTCAAAGATCTCTTTAAAATCTACTGGTTCGCCAGTGCAGTAACTCTTGTAATTTGGCTCAGCGTTGGCTGGAAGCTCGGCCTTGGCGCACTTTTTACGGTGCTCGTTTTGACCCTTTTAGAAACAACCTTTAGCGCCGATAACGCCGTCGTTAACAGCAAGGTCCTGACTACCATGTCACCTTTCTGGCAGAAGTTATTTATGACAGCCGGTATATTTATTGCCGTATTCATTGTTCGGTTCTTGCTGCCAATTATTATCGTTGCCTTGAGTGCCGGAATTGGCTTTCAGGAAGTTATTAATCTAGCACTTCACCACCCCCATGAATATAGCCACGAGCTTCACAAGGCTGAGCCGGTTATTAGCGCCTTTGGTGGTACTTTCTTGCTCATGATCACACTCAGTTACTTTATTGACTACAACAAAAAAACACACTGGCTGCCATTCCTTGAGAAACACCTTGGGCGCCTAGGTCGCTTCGACAACATTACAGTTTTTATTATGCTAATTATGACATTGGTAATTAACGCCACTGTTGACCCAATGCACCACAACACCATATTCTTGGCTTCAATCTGTGCCATGGCTCTACACATTGGCCTTCAGCTGCTAGACGCGGCCATGGGTAATGCCGAGGATAAAACTAAGGTCAAACACAAGGTAGGCCTGGCAGCGTTCTCAGCCTTTATGTATCTAGAGATCTTGGACGCCAGCTTCTCACTGGACGGCGTAATTGGTGCGTTTGCCCTAACAGGTAACATTGTTCTAATCATTGCTGGTCTAGGCGCTGGCGCAATCTGGGTACGCGCAATGACTATCCACCTAGTACGCTCAAACGCACTCTCTAAGTACATCTTCCTAGAACACGGCGCACACTGGGCAATCGGCTTCTTAGGCGGCGTTATGCTCCTAAAGCTTTACCACATCGTACTCCCGGAATTTATTGTTGGCAGCCTGGGCATTGGCTTTATTGCCCTCGCCATTTGGTGGAGCAAGCACAAGGCAAAGCAGCTCGCTAAACAAGCAGAATTGCCAGCCTAAACGCACCGAATATAAACAAATGTATTCATCTTTGACATTTGTAGAAAAAACAGATACAATACTCTAGATTATGAAGAAGCAATTACACCCTAAGAACTACCGCCCAGTCGTTTTTCAGGACCTGAACAATGGTTTCACGTTCTTGACACGCTCAACTGTGGCAACCGAAGAAACAATTAAGTGGGAAGACGGCAACGAATACCCATTGGTTAAGGTACACATTACAAGCACTTCTCACCCATTCTTTACCGGTGAAGAGCGTGTACTCGACATCGAAGGTCGCGTTGACAAGTTCAAAGCTCGTGCCAAGGCTGCAGAAGAAGCACGCCAAAAACGCGCTAACGCAGCTCAGAAACAAGCTGCTCGCAAGGCTGCTAAGGCCGAAAAAGCTGACTCTAAAAAGAACAGCTAGCTTCTCTTCTCTAAAACCGCTTACATATTTTGTGTAGGCGGTTTTTATATACCCCTGGGACTATTCACCGATCATTGAACAAATAGGTTACAATAAGAACATATGCAGCAGAAACAAATTGCCCTCCGCGAAGAATTAAAAGCCCTAGAAGAACGCCTTGCCGACCCTTCGATTTTTTCAAGCCGCGAATACCCAAAACTGGCAAAGCGTCGCCAGAGCCTAGAAAACACCATTAAATTATTCGATGAACGAGATTTATTGCTCAAAAACCAACAGGAAGCCAAAGAATTAGTTCAAGGCGATGATGCCGAGCTGGCCGAACTTGCACAACTTGAGCTTACGGACACCGAACAAGCCCTAGCACAAAACGAAGACGCACTGCGCGAAGCACTCACCCCCAAAGACCCTAACGACGAACGTGACGTTGTTATTGAAATTCGTGCAGCGGCTGGCGGCGACGAGGCGAGCCTGTTTGCGGCCGACCTTTACCGTATGTACACTCGCTGGGCCGAACAACACCGCTACAAAGTAGCTATCGTCGAAGAATCACCATCCGACGTTGGTGGCTACAAAGAAATTATCTTTGAAGTACACGGTGAAGACATGTACAAGCGCCTCAAGTTTGAGGCTGGCGTACACCGCGTGCAACGCGTACCCTCCACAGAATCACAGGGACGTATTCATACCTCTACTATTACCGTGGCTGTTTTGCCAGAAGCAGAAGAAACGGATATCGAGATCAATCCTAACGACCTACGAATTGATGTCTATCGCTCAAGTGGTCATGGTGGACAATCAGTTAACACCACTGACTCCGCTGTGCGTATCACCCACCTTCCAACTGGCATGGTTGTAACTTGCCAGGACGAAAAGTCGCAAATCAAGAACAAAGAAAAAGCGATGGGCGTTTTGCGCTCTCGCCTGCTGGCCCAAAAAATAGAAGAAGAGCAAAAGCAACTTTCAAGCGACCGCATGAAACTTATCGGCTCGGGCGACCGCAGTGAAAAAATCCGTACCTACAATTTCCCTCAAGACCGCATTACCGACCACCGCATTGGCTATTCTCGAAGCAATATTCCCGCAGCACTCAATGGTGAAATCGATGATCTTATCGAAGCCCTTCAGGCTTACGAACGCCAACTGATTAACGACGAATCGTAAACTACGCGCATGGATATTGGCAGCTACCTACGCCAAGCAACAAATAGGCTCACAGAGGCAGGCGTTGACACCGCAAGGCTTGATGTCCTTATTTTGCTTGAGGACCTGCTTGGCAAAGATCGTGCCTTGATTCTTGCGCATACTGACGACCTACTTACACGCGAGCAGCAACACGCACTTGATGCGCTCGTGCAGCGCCGAAGTACGCATGAGCCGCTTGCGTACATCAGGAGTCATGCCGCCTTTTATGGTCGTGATTTTGCCGTAAGCCCCGCCGTGCTCGTACCACGCCCCGAAACAGAAACGATTATCGAGCTAATTAAAACATTACCTATAAATCCCGCCTGGAGTATTGCAGATATCGGCACTGGCTCCGGTGCCATTGGGCTCACCGTTGCCCTCGAAACCCAAGCTAAGCAAGTTGACCTCTACGACATTAGTCCAGAGGCTCTAACAGTAGCTAAACATAACCTGCAACTTCTTAAGCCAGCTACAATTGTTAATCTTTATATCAGCGACTTATTGGCCAGTCTACGGCACGATTATAACGTTATCTTAGCCAATCTGCCCTACGTACCAACTGAATATCCAATCAACCGTGCAGCACGCCATGAACCTGGCCTTGCGCTCTTTGCCGACGCCGATGGACTGCGCGACTACCGTACGTTTTGGCAGCAAGTTTCGGTGCTAAAATATAAGCCTACTTATATAATTACAGAGTCCTTTCCTGCCCAGCATGCCCTGCTTGCTACACTAGCAAAAGCCGCCGGCTATACCCTAGATAAAACCGACGACTTTATACAACTGTTTAAAAAAGTTAGTTAACGGCTGGAGCAGCGCTGAGCGTTACTGTTATAGTTTGGTGCTTACCGTCACGTACGATATCTAAATTCACCTGCGATCCTACCTTGTAGCGACCTAAGACGCTCGTCAAGCTATGACTGGCATCTATGGACGTGTCGCCGACTTTAGTGATAATATCACCTTCTTTAATGCCGGCTTTCTCCGCAGGAGAGCCATTGGCAATTGGATCTTCACCTAAAGCAGACGCCGATGGAATGTAGGCACCACGTTTTGCGCCAAGCTTGTATTGTTCTGCAATGTCATCCGTTAGTGATACATATACCACGCCAAGATATGGGCGCTCAAGCCTGCCGGTTGCCTTAACACTGTCTATAAGGCCCTTAACGTCATTAATCGGTATAGAGAACCCAATATTTTGAGCATCGCCCGCTACTGCAGTATTGATACCAATTACTTCGCCATCAATATTAACCAACGGGCCACCGGAATTACCCTCATTAATTGCGGCATCAGTCTGAAAGAGATCTTCGAGGTTTTCGCTCTGGCTGCCGCTACTACTGCTAGCCTGCACACTTCGCCCATAGCCAGAAATAATACCCGACGTTACAGTATTTTGGAATTGGCCAAGTGCGTTACCAATAGCAATGGTGGCGTCACCGACTTTTACCTTACTAGAGTCACCGATTTGTGCAGGGACCAAGTTTTTACCCTTGGTGTCTTTTATCTTAAGAAAGGCGATGTCTAGGCTATCTCGGCTACTGGTTCGGCCCAATACCTCTACATCTGTAAATTTAGTACCGTCTGAGAGTGTGATGCTTACATTTGTTGTGCCCGAAGGGACAACATGACGATTAGTCACAATTAGGCCATCCTTAGTAAGGATAATACCTGTGCCGGCACTTTGTTGCTGCGTTGTTTGCTCTGGCATACCAAAATTTAAGTATTGGCCAATACCTGCATTGGAACTGCTTGTTACATCTACCGACACAACACTTTGGCCAACATTTTGGGCGATGGTACTTATAAGCTCACCTTGTGACTTAAGCACTACCTGCTGCTTTTCGGTTGTAGCCGTCTTGTCATCGGCATGACTACCAAGCCAACCACCCAAAAACCCAAAACAGCCGCTTATCAATAATAGAAAGGTAATGCTTAAAATTTTAACGCGTTGCGAAGGAATGAGATGATGGCCGGGTTGTTGGTGTAGCCCACCTGATACGCCCTCTTTCCAGGGTACGGGTTGTGGTTTAGCAACTTCCTCGCCCGGTTTATCGCGCAACTTATCCAGTGATTCTCGTGGCGTTTCCTGCGGTGCTACATGTTGATCTGAGACTTCCCTAACTTCCGAAGATTCACCCTGCTCTTTTAAGTCTTTTGCGCTATCCATGTACCCTCCCTATGGCCTATACGATCTTGTTACCCCAGTCAGAAAAGGCAACTACAATCGTTACAATAGCAATCATAATAAATAAAACTTGGCGGCGCACACCCGCTGATAATCGATCGTGATGATCAAGATAGTACAGCGTTGCGAAGCCGTAGCCCAAAGCCAACAATAGCAGTGTTGGCTGAGAAACAGCCCCATAAAATAGTAGCCAGTGGCCCAAAACCCACATTAACGAGGCGCCAAAATAGCCCCACAGATACGACAATAATCGGGTATGAGGTTCGTCAAAAGCGTCAAAGAAGTGGTGCGCGGAGATGTAGCAGATTAAGCCTGCCGAGAATACAAGACCGTACAGCGGTGCAGTATCCCAACCCACCGAGAGTGCCATAAGACCACATATAAAACCTACGGCTGCTTGTAGCGAAATCATGAGTGCACTTGATGCTGGCTTTAGGATGGTAAGCCATGCGCCGTACAAAACAAGCCATAGTATCTGGAGCCACTGTTCGGGAGTAGTTGTCATAAAAATCAGTATTGAAATACCAACGAGCAAGTCAACCGAGTTAGCCCGTATGTTTGCCAACCAAAAGCGTGGGCGTACAGCCAACATGCGCCACTTGCTAAGTAGAATAACTGCCAGAGCTAGCTGGGCAAAATCGATGCGCACTAAAACAAATACAATAAGCGGCAAGAGTACATTAAAGCTTATATGTACAACTCGCGAGAAACCGTTGGCCGGCTTAATTTTGGCTATTAGTGGTCTCATCTTCTCCTAAGATTATCACAAAATCAGCATTTTGTGTCTGAATTGTGCTATCAGGCAACTTTTTTGCAACCTGATCAACGCCAAATCGTTTCTTTAAATACTGGGCAGTGTATGGCTTTTTGCCGTTAGTTTGATCTACAATAATCGTCTTAGAGTAGTTTTGTGTTGGCGCATCGCCAACCACACCAACATTATAGCCATATGACTTTAGTACGTCAGCTTTAGTCGTTGCGAGACCCGGCTGGGAAGTCCCGTTAAGCACCATAACGTTGGCATTTTCTTTAGCTAAATAACCGTCACGTAGCGTGTTGCGTACATAGTTTTGGATAGCAGAATAATTACCCAACCCAGCTTTTGGTATAACTACCGATTGGTTACCTATCATCCCTGTTGTAACATAGCTATTTGGCGGATCAGTAAGGCCGACAGATTGGATACTGTCAGGGTTAATTCCTTTGGTAATCTGATACATACGCGTTAGGTCAGATAGGCTAAAGTCAGTTGCTACGTTATCGCCAAAGGCGTCAATTAGTTGGGAGATTTTTTGCGGATTGCTAAAGGTGCCTAGCGTAAGTACCTTTTGTTGCAAAGCAACAATCACCGCACGCTGACGCTGCGAGCGAGCAAAGTCGGAAGTAGTATAACGAGACCGAACGTACATAAGGGCTTTAGTGCCATTAAAATGTTGTACTCCCTTTTCGGCGATAACTGGATTTCGGTTATTCTGCCACGCCATTGTAGGGTCATACAAACGCTCAGGAACATCAACATCAATACCGCCTACACTATCAACGGCCTGCTGAAATGCTTGGAAATTAAGTAGAGCGTGGTAGTGGATAGGCACACCGAGAACTGTTTCGAGCATCTTATCTGCGGCCTGATAGCCAGCCTCAAGCGCTTTTCGGTCTTTGTTGCTTGAGCTCTGCCTTCCAAGATATGCGTACTTTCCTGTTTCGTATACGGCGTTGATTTTCATACTACCCTTACCTGGCACTGTCACCCAAAGGTCGCGCGGTACACTCAATAAGGCTGTTTTATGATTAACCGGGTCAATACTCGCCACCATAATGGTGTCAGTAAGGTCAGGGGCTTCGTGGCCTTCGCCACCTATGCCCAAAAGTAGAATATTGATTCGGCCGTCACCTTCCCCCTTGAGCAAGTCGGGCTTTACCTCTTCTTGCAAAGAAACTGCTGATCCGCCGCCCTTAAAGACTTTTTTAGCACTAAGATAGCCCTTTAAGAATAAGAATCCACCCACTAGCAATAAGATAATGACAACCGCCAAAATACCCATCCAGATTTTCTTCCGGAGGCTCCAGTTTTTTATATTTTTAAGTGAGCGCCAGCTGCGTTTAAAGATATTGCCATTTTTTTTAGCTTTCTTTTTCTTGCCCTTCCGAGACGGCACATCGTCCATATCACTCATGTCTATATTAATGAGCGGTTCTGTTGGCGGCAAAGCCTGCTGCTGGTATGCATGTGGCTGTTGAGTAGTACCAGTTTGATGCTGCACAGGTTGTACGGGCTGAACTGACTGCGTCGCATGTCCAGGCCTACGGGCAGCACTGTGTACACTGCGAATACGCTCCCGATTAATCCCCGGTTGGTTCATCTGTTGATGACGGTCTCCAAAAAGGATGCCGTCAATAGCTTTCTGCTTCGCCTGACGCGAGGGTTCATTCATTTTTGCTTCCTACTTCTATGCATAAGCACTTGCCAATAAGTATACTGGCTATCCCCGCTCACGTAAACCGCTTTACCTCCTCATCTTATATAGGATATAAGCGCTTAAAATTAGCTGAACCTACCCAAAAAAATTGCCTAAGATTTACCGTACGTTTCAATTGGGCGTTAGGTGCATTTTTAAGACAAATACGCTATAGTGGGCCTATATGCAAGATCAAAACTCCCCCACACCGACCACCCCTGCAGTACCCACCGGTGATCAACCCCCAAAAAACCATAGCGAAGGCTGGCGCTCTGCGTTATCAACCATTGGCATTTTGCTCATTGCACCCTTAGTAGCAGTATTCCTTACTGCATTTGTATTCCAGTCATATCAGGTGGACGGGCCAAGTATGCAAACAACCCTGCAGAATAATGACCGACTTGTAGTATGGAAGTTGCCCCGCACTTGGTCGCGCATTACTGGCCATAACTATGTGCCAAAACGCGGCGACGTTATTGTATTTAACGAGAGTAATCTGTCGACATTTGGCCAAGGTGAGTCCAAGCAACTTATTAAACGCGTTATCGCTCTACCCGGCGAACGCGTTACTGTAGAAAATGGCGTTATTACCGTCTATAACAATGACCGACCTAATGGCTTCCGTCCCGACGAAGAGATGGAGTATGGCAAGGTTATTACCACCACTGAACCCGAAAGCAACACCACTAGCTGGACATTAAAAGAAGGCGAAATTTTTGTATCCGGTGATAATCGCCCTGACTCACTTGATTCACGCGCTTTTGGCCCCGTGGCAACCAGTGATGTCGTGGGTAAGCTCATTGCGCGCATATTGCCCTTGGGCAGTGCTCGCCGCTTCTAGAGAAAATAGTTGTTATAGCTCCGCTCATGTCCGACAACCATTAAGCCACATAAAAAGCCCTTGATCTAAAGGGCTTTTTATTAGGTACGACTGGAGTCGCAAAATACTACTTTGGTTGCGTCAGCTGGCTAAGAATTTTTTCAAGTTCGCCGTCTGACTTAAAGGCGATTTCAAGCTTGCCCCCCTTAGCGGTTCGCCTAATGTGCACGGGTGCACCCACATGTAGGCTCAGCTTCTTAGTGGCGGGCGTTTCGGTTTTCATGCGTTCTTTAGTGGCCTTAGTGTCCTTAAAACCCTCTTTCACAGACACTACAAAGCGTTCTGCCTGGCGTACAGACCAATCATGATTAATGATATTAGCTAAAAGTTCAGCTTGTTTTTCGGCGTGATCCTTAAGGGACAGTATTGCACGGGCGTGGCCTTCGCTAATCTTTTTTTCGTGTAAGGCCTTGCGAGCCTGCTCAGGAAGTTGCAATAGTCGAACAATATTATTAACCGTGGAGACGGCCTTGCCTAAACGCCCAGCTATTTCCTCGTAGGTCATGTTGAATTGTTGACGCAGTCGTTCAATAGACACCGCCTGCTCCAGTGGCGACAAGTCAACACGCTGTACATTTTCGACAATGGCGATCTCTAGTCGCTCCAACTCTTTGCTGGTGCGTATAACCACAGGCAATTTCTTGATGCCGGCCAACTGCGCAGCGCGCCAGCGGCGCTCACCTGCAACGATATCATACTCGCCCTTATCACCAGGCGTTGCCACCAAAGGCTGAATAATGCCGTATAACTTTATAGAGTCGGCAAGCTGTTGTAAAGCCTGCTGATCAAAATGCTGTCTTGGCTGATCCGGGTTGGGCACCAGCCTCTCAACAGGAATTTGCTCAATTCGATCTTTGTCCTCAAATACGAGACCCTTATCAAAGTCTTGAGGTAACAGCGCGTCAAAACCACGACCTAGACCCATTTTTTTGTTCTTAGCCGTTGACACGTTTTACTACCTCCTTAGCCAGTTGTTTATAGGCTCGTGCGCCCTTCGACCATCGATCGTGCTCAAAAATTGTCTTGCCAAAACTTGGCGCCTCGGCCAAACGAACATTACGTGGAATGACTGTTTTGAAAATTTTGTCGTCGAAGTGCTTTGCCAGCTCATCCATAACTTGTTCAGACAAGCTTGTACGTTTATCGAACATTGTCAGCACTACACCCAGTAGTTCAAGAGATGTGTTCAGTCCTTGCTTCACACGCTGGACTGTAGCTAATAATTGCCCCAAACCTTCCATAGCATAATACTCGGCCTGCACGGGCATCAGTATCCGATCGGCTGCCGCCAAGGCATTAATAGTCAATAGTCCCAAGGCTGGTGGACAATCAATAATAACAAATGCAAACTGCTCCGTGTTTTCAAGTGCTTTCTTCAGCCGGAACTCGCGGCCTTGCGCGTCAACAAGTTCAACTTCAGCTGCTGCCAAATTGCTATTGGCCGGTAAGACATACAGACCTGGCCTATCAGTAGCAAGCACCACTTCGCTCAACTCAGTATCCCCTAGCAGCAGCTCATAAGTTGTTGGCTTGATATTCTTATCGAGTCCCAAGCCACTCGTTGCGTTACCCTGAGGGTCAAGGTCAACGAGTAGTACAGGCGTTTTGGTAGAAGCAAGTTGCGCCGCCAAATTAACAGCGGTCGTTGTTTTGCCGACCCCACCTTTCTGGTTGGTAACTGCAATAATTGTTTGTTTCATAGTCCCTCTTTAAAATGAAGTATACCATCGACTACCACTTATCGCTAGAGGTTAAATGGTAGTCTACAGTCCACAGGTATCAAGCGGTGTCTGCGTGTTGACAGCAAAGTACTTGCCGCCATGCATGCGTAGGTTTGCCGGGGCCCTTCCATAATTGTAGTTAAATGTGATATCCGTCACATTTGCGGCGTTATTAGCGGTTGTCTCACTAAATGCTGCCGCCAAAGAGTCATCCAGCGTAACGTTTATCCAAACATACCGAGTATTCGTCGTAGATAGCGCACAGCTTGGTGGCGTAATTGTCCCGGCTGTAGTTAACGTGCCAAATGCTCCGTCGGAACCAGCTATTTGATACGACACCGTCGTTGAACCCGAGATCCTTGCTGTTCCGTTATACGTAATGCTTGTTGGCAATGCCACAGCTGCCCCTAGATCAATAAGCTGTGAATACGTGCTGGTGCGCGCCATAGTATTGATCTGGGCCATACGTGTATCAGCAAAATTGCTATTGTCATTGCCGCCACCAGTCACATACATATAGCCATTAGAGATGACAACCCCCGTGCCATACCTACCTAATGTATTGAAGCTAGCAAGTGTGTTAATCGGCGTAGTGGTTGTCCACCCAGCTAGCGACCCATCTGAGTTAATGGCACTCACCTGCACATCGATTAAAGTGTTGCCGCGCATACTGTCGTAGCCACCAATAACGTACATATATCCATTTTGGACGGCAACCGAGAAATCTTTTCGCGGGTTCGTAAGCGAAGCTGTATACACAAACGAGCCCAGTGATCCATTGGCGTTAATTGGAGCATACTGCACATCTGCCATTAACGTGCTGTCGTCTGTTCCGCCCATAATATAGAAGTAGCCATTGTAGGCTGCAATGCTATGCTCATACCGGCCGTCCGTAAAGTTCGTAGCTGTACTCCACGAAGCAGCCGTATTGCCATTGGCGTTAAGCGCAGTATAGTAAATCTTGTTCTTGTAGGTCGCTGATGCGCCGCCTGCGACATAAAGGTAGCCGTTATATACCGTTGCACGTGTTCCATAATAGCCGTCGCTACCACCCGTAAGCGCACCTGCCGCAACAGTAGACCAGCTCCCCGTTATAGATCCGTTAGCATTGATCGGAATATACTGAACACTTGTCAAATCGCTCGGGCCGCTATCTCCCCCGGCTATGTAAATGTAACCGTTATTAACGGCTATGCCAAAGTTTTGCCGCGCTGATGTGAGGTTGGAGGCTGCCGGTGCTGCCGTCCAGGAGCCAAGGGTACCGCTGTTGCTGATCTGGGCATATAGTACCGCACCCTGACCAGTCGTCGTGAAATACGTAGTACCGTCCCAGCCACCAACAACGTACAAAAATCCCCGGTATGCGACTGTGCCATGGTTAAACCTGCCTCCCGCCGAGAAGCTCGACCCCGTTGCAGACCATGCACCCGTACCTCCGGGTCCACCGTTATTAATCGCTGCCGCTTGGACGTCCGTAAATGGCGTACCGCCCGCATAGCCACCACCAATGTAAAGGTACCCATTATAAGCAAAGCCAACATGACCCGCGCGAGCCGTCGTAAAGCTATATCTGGCAGTTGTAAACGTGCTTATATCTCCGCCACTTGTGATGCGAGCGTACTGGATGTCGTTTTTGTAAGTCGCGCTATTTATACCACCCATGACATATAGATAGCCGTTAGAGGCAGCCAATGACAGCTTGTCTCTCACGGAGGTAAAGGCATTTGCAGACGTCGTCCAGGCAGAGATTGCCCCTGTTGATGTTGTGATGGTAGCGTACTTAACATCATTAAGTTGTGCGCTACCAGTATTGCCCCCAGCGATATAAATTTTGTCACCATAGATTGTAACACCAAAAGCATCACGGGCAGCATTGGCTCCGCTGATGCTAGTTGTAGCCGACCATGAGCCCGGAACACCCGACTGACTCAAGGTAGATTTATATACTGTCGCATAGTGGTTGGCCGCAGCAGTGCCATTACTACCACCAATGGCATACAGGTAGCCGCTGTTAGACGTCGTGCTATTAACGCCGTATGCCACAGCACCCAGAAAAGATCGAGTATTGCCTACGCCAAGGTTAGTACTAGCCGTCCAGGCCCCTATGCTGCCATCGCCAAAGGCAATATCGGCATAGTATGTTGTGTTGAAATACGTTGGCGAAGCAGCACCGTCGGACCCGCCTATGATAAACATTCTGTTATTGTAGGCGACTGCCGCCAAACCAGTACGGCTTACCGGTAGAGGTGTTGCATTAGTGGTCCAAGCACCAATGCCACCATCGTTTGCAATTGATGCGCGGTAGATGGTAGCCACTGCCGTTCCTGTTCCCGAGCCGCTCTGGCCTCCCATAACGTACACAAATCCGTTGTAGGCTACGACTGCCGCATAGAGCCGCGCGGCTGGCAATGCAGTTATAGTTGGTGATGACGTCGCCCACTGCCCCGTTGAACCTGGTGAATCAATCTGGACATACTGTACTTCGTTTAAAAATGGCGTGGCATGGTTACCACCCACACTATACAAAAAACCGTTGTAGCCAAACATGGTATTGCCGTATCTGGTCGCGTTAGTGCCCGTTAGCGAAGATAATGTACCCCATACGCTAAGCGTACCATTAGCATTTATCTTGGCGTATTGAGTGTCACTCTGCAAAACCGAGTTGGCATTGCCCCCAGCCAGGTACATAAATCCGTTATAAGCAACCATGCCCATTGAATAGCGCGCTGTTGCAAATGACGAAGTGGCCGTCCACGAACCATAGCTACCGTCGCTGTTTATCTTGGCGTATTGCACATCGTTATAGTAGGTTACGCCGTTGTTGAAACCGCCTGCAACGTAAAGGTACCCATTATACTGAACCATGCTATGCTTTAGGCGACCATTGGTGATTGCCGCACCTGACGTCCAACTTGAGATTGAACCATCAGCATTAATAGTCGAATAATATGTGTCACTTTTGAGTGATCCGTTAAAACCACCCGACAAGTAAAAACGGTTATTATAGACAACAAGCCCAAACGTATACCGTGTCGAAGGGAGTACAACAGACGAAGTCGCCCAGGTACTCCCAAGAGTACCGTCACTGTTTATGGTTGTATAGAGAACGTCGTCCAGATACGTCGAACCCGTATAGCCACCCATAATATACATATAGCCGTTATAGGCAACCATGCCTTGACCATAACGGGCAGCGTTTGCTCCTGGAATTGACGTGGTAGCGTTCCAAGTGCCGAGGCTTCCGTCACTGTTTATCTTGGCATACTGGATATCGCTCTGCACAGAACCGCCTAGGCCACCACTAATATATACATAGCCATTGAATACGGCTTGCCCCTGGAAATAACGAGCAGTCGTAAAGCCCGCTCCCGTCGTTGCCCATGTACCAATCGTACCCCCCGTAAGACCACCTCTGTTAATTTGATCGGGTGATATGTCAATGTTGCTCTCGTTGTTCCCATCAGTAAAGTCGGTGGCGCTAGTAATAACTACGCTCGGGTCAATGGTCAATGGATAACTGCCATACTGAAGGTTAGAAGCATGGAGTGTCAGCGTATTATTGCTCACCTCATATGCCGCACCCACTTGCTCGCCTGCTTTATTCGTCTGTTTGATAATCGGCGCAGGGATAGCAAATACCAAATAGTTCTTTGGCGAACTCTCACGTGCCCTCATAACACTCTGACGATCAGCATCTGACCCATAAGAAATGTTCCCAAATAGTGTTGGATCAGCCGAATAAATTCCAACGTCTTGTGTATGTGGAATGATACGTGCCTCGAGCGTCTTAGGTAAATTGAGGTTAAAACGCATAGAGAGTTTTCCGCCCTCTGGTGCTTTATCTAAGAGGATGTCCTCTTTAAGTCCATTATTCTTAATGGTATAAACTGCCTGACCAGCCACACCCTTAAGTGGATATATTAAGCGGCCGTCTTGCTTCTCACCTTGAAAAGCATCAAACGCTGGCGTCATCGTAAACTGAAGATCTTGCTGATTATCATAGTACGTAATGCCTTTGCTCAAATCACGAGGGATATCGACTGAATATAGCTTAGCGCCGGACCCACCAACCGTGGACTTTTGCAGCTGCTTTAGCGGATCCTTGCCGCTGCCTTGCGTATTACCGGCCTGGTTAAAGTGATAAACCTGCTTCTCGACATCAAAGTCCAGCTTGTCTTCAAGTTTTTTATTTACTCTATCCAGCAAAGCTGCCTTATCGTGACTAATGTGATACCTATTAGCCGCAACTACGCTCTGCACAACTGGCAGGATAATGCTAGCAACCACAAGAATAAAGGTCATTACTCCTGTTAATACACGGTGTCGCTGGACCCATAGAGTCCCTTTAGCAAACTGTTGAGGCACACGATGAACTACCCGCAACTGCTGCAGACTATATATTGTGCGACGTAGCTTTCGGCTAGTAGACTTAGTTGTTTGTATCATGACCACACGTGCTTTACTATATTTCTATTTTAGCATAAGCACTATGTATTCTGCTCAGTGTTTGCAGCTAGTATCTACTGTAGTAATTAAGTGTGATATTGCCGAGACGAGTCTCTGCGCTGCTTAGACTAGACATCCTAATACGCAGTGTCATAACTGAGCCAGCAGTATACGTGCCGGCAAATGCACCACCATTCTTAGTTTGCCAGGTCGTTGTTGCAGACGGTGTAATAGATACAAAGTTATTGTTAGTCTCTACGCTGCCAGCCGTATCACGAATCTCAAGGTTCATAGTGCCATTGGTAGTGTTAGAACTATACGTACCTACCGTTGGCACACCATTCCAGGCGGCCCAATCACTTGGGACCTGTAGTTGCACAACAACGTCATAACATTGCGCAGTACCTGACGTACTCAACCACTTGTAGTAATTTACCCGGTTCGTTAAATCAAGAGCGCTTGTCATAGTACCGCTGTTAGCCGACGAACATGTTGCGTCGTTGGTGGCGTCCAGTACTGCGCCCGCATATTCAGGAGTCAATACAAGACTCTTCTGGTGACGAGCGTTTCCAGCAAGTGTTGGTTCAAAGCCGCTGCCGAATGTTACGGTATTACCACCGTTACCAATAGTTACCGTACTACTGCCTACAGTGAGCAATGCATTGCTGCTACCATCATTAACTTGGAGAACGTTTGCAGTCTGGCCACTCGCTCCTTGGAAAAGTGCTGTAATACTATTTGTTGCTGCACTAATTACATTGAGATTGGCCGTCTGCTGAGTTGTCTGGTTATGGATGTAGAATCCCGAACCGCTCTTAGCCACACAGCCGGTTGAACCAGTTGTGTCACAAACAGTTGTGCCATTCACACGCAAACCTACCGAAGCGTTAATTTCCCCCGTTGCGTCGAGCGCATACTGAGGGTTAGTATTACCGCCAAGGCCCACCTTTGCGGTGCCGCTCGATACGTTAAACCCTCGCGCAAAGTCCATATTTGAACCATCACTCTTAAAGGTAATTTGGTTGTACTGCGTGCCCGTGTACCCTGCACCACTCCACATTGAGAGTACAAGGTTAGCGCCGGCACCCTCAAAGTCGAGACCTCCACCACTAGTGCGCAGGCGATAGCCCTTGGTTGCCGTTGTAGCATCCCGTACCTGTAAGTTACCCACCACGTCTACGGTCTCCTGCGGGTTAAATGTACCACCAACGGCAACACGAAGATTGCCAGAATCAACGCTGAAGGCTGTATTTGTACCCGCGGCATTTTTGACCTGCAAAGCGTTAGTTGCATTTGTTGCAGGTTGGACTGTGAGCGTGTTTGCATAGCTATTTCCGTATATCGTGGCAGTTTGCGTACCAGCCGGTAGTGCAGCTAGGAATCCAGCTGCCTCAGACCAAACCCACTTAGCCGAGCCATAGTCCGGGTTCATTATTGGCGTAAAGAACCACTGCTCGTAGGTGTTCGTGATGCGTCCATACAGCTTAACAACAGTAGCGGTGGCATCGTTCTGCGTAGTAACGGCAGTAATGTCACTCTTTGTAATAAACTCAGCTGTGTCATTCATAGTAACAGTTACGTAAGGGGCGCCGGCCATGGCATTCTGTTGCTTCACTCGCATGCTAACTGTAGCCTGAGGATTATCGCCGGCCACGCCATCATGACCACCAAGGATATTAATTGTTGAGATACATTGCCTGTACTGTGCCGTAATCGTACAAGTACCCATGAGTGTCCACTTGTTTGCATCAGTACCCTGGGTATTACTTGTAGCCAAACCTGTTTGCTGGATTCCGCCCTGTACATCAAGCGACAGAGCCGGGGTAGTTACGCCACCAATGCCAACTCGACTATTTACGGTATCAACATTAAATGCCGCAGCATTGCTCGTGTTTTGGATCTGGAAGGCTGAGGTTGAATTAGTGGTTGTCTTGTGAATAGTTGCGCCGTATTGATCAACACTCATAGTGTTGGCTGTAGCGTTTGCGAGTTCGAATGAGTTATACGCGCCACTATCATAAACGCGCAGACCCACAGTAGAGCCAGTTGCGATATTGAGCTTGGCTGATGGAGTACCACCTACTACACCAATAGCAACCCGTTCGCTCACCGTATCAACACGGAAAACGTTTTGATTAGTCCCACTCGTAGAAGTACTAATAACAAATGCCGTAGCAGAGTCGGTAGAGTTTTGCAGCAATACCGCACCCGTACTACCAAAAGTAGCAATGTTTGTGCCCGCACCATTCTTGAGGTCAAGAATATCGCCAGCGCCTGCGGCATTAGCC
>CAZBRP010000011.1:0-41951 GCA_964494765.1 uncultured Candidatus Saccharibacteria bacterium | reverse complement strand
CTGGGGACACAAGGCTCTTCAGGCCTCTGCTCTACCAACTGAGCTAAAGAGCCAACTCGTAGTGGTAACAGCGGTTATTATAGACTATTTACCGCTGTTACTCAAGTACAAGATTGGTTACATTGTGGCAATACAACCAATGGCAACAACCGGCGTGCCAACAGTCCAGATTGCAATACGTTCAGGCTCTATCTGGGCAGCTTCTTGCTTTTGGGCTGCTAGGTAAGAATCCAGTAAGTAGTCTTTTATATAAACGGGGCGCCGATATGCTTGTTGCCGTCGATGAACTCCATACAAAGGCGTTCAAATACGGCGTTGGTCCAGCCGAAGCCCGTTTGTGATGGATACACGCCGCGTGCTGGTGGTTTTTCGGGTGCCACCACGTTGTACTTCTCCAGGAACTCACCGTGGCTATTAAACCACTGCAAGTTGTTATTGAGCCACTTCATGGCAATGCGCTGGGCATCTTCATGGTAGCCATATCGCTGCAGGCCCTTAATAACCAGGTATTGTAGTGGCGCCCAACCGTTAGGGTATGCCCACTGCGTTGGCAACGAGCCAGGTACATATTGACCTAGTGGCAAGCTGTCGGTAGTGGCCAAGCCGCCCTTTTGTTCGAAGCGGCGAAGGGCCTTAACCAACGCCTGAGCCTGCTGGCCATCGGCCATACCAGCCCACATACTGTAAAAGGCAGCCAAGGAGCTCACGTTACCGCGGCGCTCTTTAACGTAGTTATAGTCATAGTACAAACCACGACCCTGGTCCCACATAAGCTCATCCATGGTGCGCTTGCGGGCAGCCATGGCAGCTTCCCACTTCTTAACTTCTTCTTTGTCGCCCAAAATACGCGCTGCACGGGCAAAGTCAGACTCATACTTGTATAGCAAAGCGTTAAGGTCACAAGGCAAGTAATTAAGTGCGTGGCGGTTAAAGCGAGGTGTCATATCCCAGCCACTTTCGGTTTCGGCAATGTCGTGCAAGTAGTTGAAGTCATAGTAGCGACTGAGTCCGCGGTATACCTGGCGCGCATTAGGCTTACGGGTACCCATCCAGACGGTTTCATACTCTTGCTTAACAACTGCTATGTTTTCTTTAAGCCATGCGTTGTCGAGCTTGTATGCGTAGTACAAGTCAAACACAAAGCTAGAGAGCAAAGGCGGTTGTGAGCGGCTGAGGTAGTACATCTGCGAGCCGTTAGGGATAATGCGGAAGCGCTTAAAGATTGCAATAAAGTCTTCCAAAATACCCATTACCAGCTCTTTATGCTCTTCGTCGAGCATACCCTGAATCATAAAGTAGCTATCCCAGTAGTAGAGCTCGTTGTAGTCAAACTCATGGCCTTCGGCGAACGAAGGCACCAAGTAGGGCTTTGGAACGCCGATAAGGCTGTCCTGATCCTTAGGATTGTAGCGTTCAAGGTTAGGCCAGTACGCTTTAATATAATCGCGGGCGATTTTAACGTCGTCGGCTGTCAGGTTTTTAGTTTTTTGAAAGGGCAAGAAGCGATGCTTGCTTTCGTTGGCGAGTTTCTTAGCTTTGTGTAACATAGTTACTCTAAGCCTAGGCTAGCGACCCTTGTACGTCAAGATATTAGGCCACTTTTTGACTCAATATATTAACATTTTATTAAATTAGGCAATATTCTGTGATATATCACATTATTTGACTAGACAAAGTTTTACATTTCAGTGTTATAATGCCAACACTAGGAAGTGCTGCTTCGTTTCGAATATGCCTCCAGTACCAACCACTACTAACGTTCGAGGAGCAGTTCGCAAGTATTTTGTTTGCTTCAGCTACCTCTATTGCATCAAAGGAGATATGATGGCAAATAAATTGTTTGTGGGCGGCTTGCCCTATAGTACTACCGATGACGAGCTACGCGAGCTATTCGCAGCTATCGGTACCGTAGAAGCTGTTCAGATTATCATCGACCGTGAGCTTAACCGCTCAAAAGGCTTCGGCTTCGTAACTATGGCATCCGATGACGACGCAGCAGCCGCTGTTCAAGCACTTGATGGCAAAGAATTCGAAGGACGCCGTCTATCCGTTAATGAGGCTCGTCCTCAGGAACGTCGCCCTCGCTCTTTTGATGGCAACAACGACCGACGCGACAACCGCGATCGTGACAACGGTGGACGCCGCTACTAATCTAGCAAGCTTTACCACAAAAAATACCCCTCGCAAGAGGGGTATTTTTATTGCTCTGTTGCTAACGTAAAACTCTGTAGCCAAGCCCCTTACGAGGCTTGGCTAGTATAACATTTAGTAACGAGAAATGAAGGTCAAGGCATTGCCTGGGCGACCGGCACGGCCGGCACGGCCAATGCGGTGCACGTAATCTTCGTAAGACTGTGGTGTTGAGTAGTTGATAACGTGTGTGATGTCACTTACGTCAATACCACGAGCTGCAACGTCGGTAGCAACCAAAATGGCTACTTCGTTTTGCTTAAAGCGGCGCAAAGCACGTTGGCGCTGACCCTGGGTCTTGCCACCATGGATTGCGTCCACGCGGAAGCCACGGTCACGAAGCTCATCATACAAGCGTTCTACGCTGCGCTGAGTCTCGTCGAACACGATAGCCTTGATGTCGGTTTGCGCAAGTAAGTCGTGTAGCTTCTCGATACGTTCATCGTTGCTGCCGTACTTAACCACGTTCTGGTCAACGTTATCACTGGTGTCACCAGTTTTAACAGATACAGTAACGGGATCACTCAAGAAAGTCTGCATCAATTCACGTACCTTACCCTGCATAGTAGCCGAGAAGAAGAATGATTGACGATCTGGGTGCAATAGATCAAGGATAAAGCGGATGTCGTTAATGAAACCCATGTCGAGCATACGGTCAACCTCGTCGAGGACAACCATATTAAAGCGACCGAGTTCGAGCGTACCACGTTCGATGTGGTCCTTAACGCGTCCCGGTGTACCAATAACGATACGTGGGTGCTTGCGCAAGTCGCGTAGCTGTTCACCCATAGATGAACCACCGATTAATAGCGCACCATAAATGCCGCTCTTTTTACCGATTTGACGACATTCGTCTTCGATTTGCTGAGCCAGCTCACGAGTTGGAGCCAAGATCAGCGCACTTGAGTTTTCATCTTCCATCAAGCGGTGCAACAGAGGTACTGCAAAGGCAGTTGTCTTGCCGGTACCAGTGTTAGCAATACCAACAATGTCATTGCCAGTAAGGCCATGAGGAATTGATTGGTCCTGAATTGGTGTTGGCAACTTATAACCCATTCGAGTCAGGTTGCCCTTAAGCAACTCATTGATAGCAAAATCAGCAAATTGGTTGGCTGGCACATATTCAGTCTGTACTTCTACAGGCTTGGCAGCACGTACAAATCGCGATGGATCAATGTAGTCTTTTTTAAATTTTTTCTTGCTACCACCCCTATTAAAGGGTGCGCGGGACGGACGACCCCTGCTGGGGCGTCTTTGTGTTTGGTATGACATAGTAGACCTTTTGGTAATACGGTTTTTCTTCGATTGTTAGCAATGAGACTGAGTGTAGACGAAGAGAAAGAACTCGTGTTCATTAAAACAATTACATATATAGTAATATGGAAATTCAATTCTGTCAAAGGCAAAAGTTATACTTTCTATAGTAGAAATTACAAATTATGCCCCAACTAACTATAATCAGTGCTCAAATGCCATAGATTACAGTGACGGCAGATATATGGCCTGAGTGGCGTGCCGTGTTGGTGAAATGCCACCGTAGCGGCCGCCTGAGCCTCTCTTTGGGTATTAAACGCTAATTTGTGGCTGCAGGGCAGTTCGGGCTGTTCTGGGTACATCTCTAGCCCTCCTGAAGCAAATTAAGGCCTGTTGCCTCATCCTTAGCGCGTAAAATGTCCATTTTTAGCTCACAAATGCGTAATTCGCAGGTTCCGCCCACAATTAGGCTGCGTATATGGCCACCAATGGCCACAAAATTGCTATCCGTAAATGTGCCGTGCACGTGGAATATCGGTTCTCCAGCTTTATCCAAGACGATATTTCCCTGTAAACTTGTTATTTCATATAAGCCAGAGAACTGTTTCCAGTGATATTGTTGTGTGTTGAGATCGTAAAAGCCGAGCTCCATGCTAAGCGCACCGCCTAAACCCTGAAGCCACGCTCCTTTAAAGCTATGTTCATTAACGAATTCGCGTAGTTTCTCGAAAAGCGAATCGCCCTTCTCGAGTACCAATACATATTGCCGGTCATCGTAAAAGCTTTGCATTCTTTTTACTATAGACCCAAATCGCTCCTTAGGCCAAATCCGCACGTCAAAGCTTCCAGCTAAAATGTGGCAAATTTTATTTGATTTCTGTCAAAGACATGGTATTATCTCCCTCGTCACATAACCCTCTCTTTACGTTTTATACGCCTTGGGAAATCAATTTAAAGGAGCTTATATGCCTGAAAAAGGTGGTCTTATAGTTGTTGGATTCGGTGCTGGTGCAATTGATCGCCACATGCATGCTGGGAATGTCTGGCCTGGATACGCGCCCGGTGCCAAGGCAGACTTTACCCCTCAGGATCACGAAAATTTTGCTAATATGAGGCGCTGGCAATACCGTGTACACCCTGGTGGAAACTGGATGAACACCGGTTCTTACCTGCGCACCCGCAAAGGTAACCTGTACCAGGAGGTTCGCAGCTGTACTCTAGTCGGCGAAGACGACATGGCCAGCATTGCCCTGCGCAAGCACATGGAGCGCATTGGCTTTGTTGATGAATCTATTATTGTGCCTAATTACGAGCCTAGCGTAAGTGTGATTCAACGTGGCAAAGACGAAAATGGTCATGTTATGGACCGTATGGTGCGGGGTCGGCCACGTGGCGGCGCAAACGCGCCTAAGGATAACCAATTCACTCCCGAGCGCGTTGCGACTGCCAGCCGTGACGCTGATGTGGTGGTTATTGCCTCCCTTAAATCTCAAGTTGCCAATCGTACTGTTATGCAGAACACCCCTGTATATGCCAAGCTATCTGTTAATTTAGGCAGTAGCGAAGTTTCTACGCCCGAAAAGGCGGCCGAAGCGCGGCGAACACTAGCAGAGCGTAAATCATTCTTATTAGCGATTAACGACGAAGAGATCCAACAGCTTTATGACGAACCTGATACAGACCCGTATGATCTTGCAGCCCGCGCCACAAAAGATGAGATGGCCGAAAACGTTATGGTCACTTGTGGATCTAAAGGAGTATTACTTGCCCATAACGGGGATGCAGAATTTAGCAAAACCTCAGATGCACTTGTTGAGGCCGCTGGCGTAGCCAAAATTGACCCATGCAAGATCGTTAGCACTCTGGGCGCTGGAGACCGTGCGCACGCCATTGCCCTAGACGAGCTATTACGCAACACACCACCAGAGAAAATCCCTGGAATTATCGCTGAGGGTGCTCTTGAGGTGCTGCGTGTTGCCGGCGCCCACGAAGACCTATATAGCAAGCGTGCCCGGCTTATGAAATTTGGTCGGCGCCTTTGTGCCAATTCCCATCTTGTCCGCGCGTAAAACCTAGCCGGTCGGCTTGCTTGTCATAGGCTTGGGCCGCCTGCTCAAATGTTAGGTGTGGCTGTTCTTCTTCAAAACGGGTGTAGCACCAGATATTGCGCGAACCTTGCTGTATGCCTAAATTCGCAAAACCGTTCTGTAAAGCCAGTTGGGCGCTGGCCTGCACCATAACCTTACGCCAGTCAAACGACATGATCCCACGAGAGGGATACGTTTTGACCTCCCCCGTCTTAGGGTTACGGCGCTTAGGTTTTGATCCCTGTAATTGGTGAATCATAAGCTCATCCTGAGTTTCGGGCATAAAAGCCACGACTGCGTTAGGTTCGTTTTTGTAATTTAAAGTGAATCCCACCGGTGTATCCACCCAAACAAAGCTTTCACTGGAAAGGTCACACTCTATCAAACCATCCACATAGTCAAATGATGGTTCGCTGCGTACAATCTGTAAATCGTAGCGCGAGAGCACGTTTTGGGGTAATGGCTTATCGGCGGCCTCCAGAATAAGTCGACCTAGCTCAATATTGGCAAACGGGTCAGCCCGGGTAACACTTTCCATAAATCCGTAGTGGCTAAGCGCGGCCGAGCCGCTGGGCATGGAATAGGCATATTGGCGTGTCCAGATGCAAGCGCGGCGAACAAGATCATCATCGTAGCCGTGCTTTTTGAGTATTCCTGCTTGCCTTTCGAACACCGATTCTTGAGCCTCCTGCATTGCCGTCCAGATTAATGCCTCGGGCCCGTACTCAACAGCCACAACATGTGGTTCGGTATCGCGCAAAACATCGTGCGCCCATTGCCGCTGCTGGGGCATGACAATATCATCAAGAAATTCGAGCGCTGTGGGGGCCTCAACCAGACCGTCAAGCGCCCGTGCCTTACGGATAAGCTGCTGGTAATGAGATGGGTCAGAGTAGGCCATGAGATCTCGCACGTTATCGGGATCTCGTAGCAGCTCTTGCGGTCTTCGACAAAGCATTGTGAAACTATACTACATTGCAACGCAGCCCACAACAGAGGTGCGGCAACAGTTTAGTCACTGGGGGATAAAGCAAGCGCCAACAAGCATAGCACAACAACCGCCAGTACGCTCACAAGTATTGCCGACCACAAGGGAATTGCTTCAATTTCTTGGCGTGTTCGGTCGGAATCTGGTGATAGCACAAATATAAACCAGCTAGCAAACCACTTAATGCCGTATATCGCCTTATTCATAACCTGTAGTATAACAGTTAACCTGTAAAGTGTACTCGTCGGAGCTGTATGAGCCGGTTCAAAGAACGAGTCATAATACCGCCACTTACACGGCTTGCCACCAAGTTCACCTTACCTACTTCAAACGGCAACACAGTCCCGCGCCATATAGCCTCGCCGCCCAGCTCCACCGACTGCCCATTAAGTACGCAGCTGCCCAATCCAGTAGAAACTATCGCCTGATGCCCATTACTAAACTCGGTATACACACCCCACCTAAGGTGACGCTGATATATTACCCCATCGTCAAAGTATGCCTGCTCCACCCCAAACAGTGTATTATCGGGGTGAATCTGGCTCTGTCGCCAGAACTGTACATACGGCGGAGCTATTGGGATACCCCTAGAGTGGGGCTGATGTAACTGGGGATTATCCAAGAACTTGGTGATTACAGAGTCGTCCTCTACTTTGCGCCGCTTAACTTGCTCTTGGTCTAGTATCACTATGTCTCCAGACGTAAAACAGTTGCCGGTGGCAGTGCCGCTCAGCTGCGTCTCAAAATATCCCAGCTGCATGACCCGCGTTAAGCCCTCTTTGAGGCACTTTTGAGCAAACATTTGTGCTACCGGCGTAACATTTGCTTCTGTAAGGCCTGGCGTATCCACGGCAAACATTGTTGGGTCGTAAATATCAAAATCGTCCCAATGGTCTGGGTGCACCAGATCTGGTTGGCTTTCAAGTTGGTACGTCATGGCTATTTATGCAATTGTTGCAGGAGAATTACGATGGCATAAAACGGGCACAGCAAACAGAGAGTCACAGACAGTATTCGTATAATTCATGAGGCAATAATAGCAGAAGCAAGCGTGCAAAATAAGCTTGTTTTTAGGCAATAAAAAAGCCCGAGCACTTGCCTATTTTTTATGGCATGGTTCGGGCACTTTTATTGGTGGAGCT
The DNA here is from genome assembly GCA_964494765.1 of uncultured Candidatus Saccharibacteria bacterium. Taxonomy (GTDB): domain Bacteria; phylum Patescibacteriota; class Saccharimonadia; order Saccharimonadales; family UBA4665; genus CAMLQK01. Next base: position 34,290 of record CAZBRP010000011.1, on the reverse strand, counting down.
GGCGGGTACCGCCCCCGCGTCCGTCAGTTTAACTAGTTAGTCTATCCTACAGGTTTAGGTCGTTTAAGATTGTCTCGAGAACGTAACGGCTAAACGGCCAAAACGTTATTTCTCAAAGTCCATGGTCTTAGTACGGGCTTTGGACAAGAGTCCGTAAGCGTCCAGAAAGTATATGGCGTGCTAATCTGCTATCTGGCGTCACAAAATACACGGCTGTCTAGTAAACTAGGCAGCTAGTGCGAGTTCGCTCTTGCGAAGTGGTGCAAACAAGTTTGCTACTTCAGCTACGAGCTTTTCGCGAGCTTCTGATTTTGCAATTAGAAGGTTTTTGCCTATAACGCTGACAAGCGACCTGCTGATCTAACCGATAAAGTCCAACGTCGAGCTTAAAATTCAGCCCCACAATATCTGTATTATATCATATTTACCGTAAGCATTCTACGCGTTAACCGACTGGACCGATAGGTATATTTAGGCACACTGCAGCCAGAATTACGATGAAAGCGTATAATTATAGGTGGGAGGAAAGATAAATGAACGAAAATTACCATCAAGAATACCAACGCCTTGTACTTGAGGCCCAGCAACTTACACGTCACCTAGCCGACTTATTGGAGCGCATGGAAGACCCAAAAGAGGGTGAACGTTTCCATCACCAGGATCCGCATGCCGAGACGTTTCGCAAACACCACGAACACCTTGAGCGCCTGCACAAGGTTATCGAACGCTACTTTGAAGACTAGCTAATAGTTCAAACAGCTGCTTTTGTTGTTTTTCACCCATTTCGGCGAAAACACCTTGCAGTGTTTGCTGCATCACTTCAGCAGCAGCAAGGGTCATTTTAGTGCCAATCGGCGTGAGCTCATGAATATGCTCACGCCGATTTTTGCTATCTACGCTCGATACCAGAAGCCCCTTTTGGCTTAGTAGCTTAATTTGACGACTAATACTAGCTTCGGTTTGGCCCAACGCGGCAGCTATATGTGCCTGTCGTATTTGTGGTTGCCCGTACAGCAACTGGAGGACTTTAAACTGAGCCACGCCTATGCCGATGCGTTCTTGTAGTACTTGGTCGGTGTGCCGCTCTATAAACACCGATAGGCGTTGGAGGAGATCATTAATGTTGCTTGGGTATTCCATATACATAAAGCCTCACGCTTCGCCACACCCGTGCGTTTGCCTCAGTGTAGTGCCTGGCAGGTAACAAATCAACTAGTTTTGTAGGCAGTATACAGCTGGTACCACTGTTCCATGCTCAAGTTTTGAGCACGAGTATTAGGGGTAATGTTGGCCTTTAGTAGCAGTTCGGTGGTTTGTTCACGCGATAGCTGCAGCCCACCACTTAACGAGTTAAGCAACGTTTTGCGTCGCTGGGCAAAGCCAGCCTTAACAACACGAAAGAAATCGCGCACCACGACATCGGGGAAAAGTGGCTGTGATCTAAAGGTTAGTTCCAGGATTTGTGAGTCAACTTTTGGCGGTGGCGTAAACAGTTCAGCCGGAACTAGTTTGCCCAACTGTGCTTGGCAGTAAAACTGCACACTCACGCTCAGCAACGACATACTGCCAGGCTTAGCACACACACGCTCGGCGACTTCTTTTTGGATTAACAGCGTAGCTTTGTTAAAAGGATTACTGCTCTCGCAAAGTTCGCGTAGCAATTTACTGGTTAGGTAATAAGGAATGTTAGCCACTACCTTGTATTGCGAGGGCAAAGTAGTTAAGTCAAAACGCAAAATGTCCTGGTTAACTACCTCCAGATTGGGCGCTGGCACGCGCACAGGTAGCTCCTTAGCTAAATCTTGGTCGAACTCTACGGCCACAACCTGCTGCACGCGCTGCACCAAACGCTGTGTAAGCGCGCCGGGGCCAGGGCCAATCTCTAGCACTGTATCTTGGGGCTGTACGTCAGCACCAGTCAGCATTGCCTCTAGGCTGTCGTCGTCGTTAAGCCAGTGTTGGCCAAGTGATTTTTTTGTATCAGGTAAATGTTGCATGTAATCCTACCAGTATTTATGAACCATCCAGTATTGGTATGCGCCCGCCCAGCCGCCATAGCGTTGAGCATAGCCGCTACACCATTTAAGTTGGGTTACGGGGTTGCTTGCCCAGTCGCTGCCTGCACTTGCCATCTTAGTGCCTGGCAATGCCTGGCAAAGGCCGTACGCACCAGAGCGAGCATTTTGAGCACTTGGATTCCAGTGGGATTCGTGTTCGATAATAAAGTCAGCGTAGGTAAAGTCGGAACGAGCAATGCCAGCAGCTAACATTACAGAGGTACGATCTTTGGCGATGTCTACATAGGTACCCTTGGCAATAATTTGCTTAACAGGTTCGGAGCTTACAACTTCTTGTATAGCGCGGCGGCCGACTTCTTTACCATTTTGCAGTTCAATCTCATAGGTGGTGATTTTTTTACCGGGACTACCCTGCTGCCTTACGGCTGTTGTACCAAATGTAAGACTGTTATCTTCAACCGTTTCGGTAGGCATAGCCACTTCGGATTCTTGGCTAACAATTTGCTTACCCTTGTGAATCACAAATACCGGAGTCGAAGCCGTAATTGGCGTGTCTTTAGAAGGCTGCACTGAGTCACCCTCTCGCAGCACGATATCTTTTTCTTTTAATAAGTCCTGGACAGTCTTGGCGTGCGTACGCATAGCAATTGGCGTGCCATAAAGATTAAGATTAACGGGGGTGGCTCGGTCGATAACTACGCGTTGGCCCACCGAGCTATCGGTGAGGAAGTTATATGTTGGCAATAGCGTAAGCTTATCCTCGGGGTACACACTAATACCCGACTGTTTAACAATACTGCGCGAAGTAGCGGCAGCACTGTACGAAAAAGTCTTTTTGTCGCCGTCGATAATTGTTACGGGTGTAGCGCGGTATACATTGATACGGAAGTTGTCGCTGTCAATTGGCGTGTCTTTAGAGGGTTCAACAATGTCACCCTGCCCCAATGTCACATGCAAACGGGTGAGCAATGCACCCACAGTTTTAGCGCTGGTTGGCACCGTTTGCTGCTTTTTATCGTAGTTGAGGATGACTATGTTAGATTCGCTGCTCTGTAGTTTAGGAGCACCGCCCGAAACAACCATCCAGGCCACTAAACAAACTAGCAGCGAACCCAAAAAGGTCACCGTTGGAATAGAAAACAGGGGCTTTTGGCCAATGACATACTTAACTCGGCTAACCTGCTTTTTCTGGGTTGCTTGATACTTTTTTTTGAATGCACGAAATCGCTTAGGCATAAGGGTGGCAACCTACTGGTTTCTTAACAAAAGGGGCAATACCTCTGCAAGTTGCTCCTGTAAGTATACCAAAATCACGAGTGCAGCCAAAGATCCAACGCTTTACGCGCGTCTTGGGCGGTATTGAGGTCGGTAAGTTCAGCTGGAGACATCCAGGCTGTGCGTGAAATCTCATGCTTTTGGCGGCTAAGCGAACTAATATCCACGTTGTGAGCCACGAAGGTATGAAATACAAAATAATGGCCATACTTACGGTAGGTTTGCCTACCAAGGTAGCGAAGCTGTGTTTGCTCCACCCTCAGGCCTGTTTCTTCGTATAACTCACGCTGGGCACCTTGTACTATTGGCTCCTTTTGGTGTAGCCCACCACCCGGCAGCGACCAGGCGCCGTCACTTATCCAGTTGCGGGTAACAAGTACTTTGTTGCCGTTTGCGATAATAATGCGCGTACGCTCGCTACGCTTGAGGTACACGTAAAAAGCCGGCCAGGCCAGGAAAAATATAAGAACGCCTATTTTTTCTAGCAAGCGGCGCATGTGCTTAGCCTTCCAACTTCTCTATAGGCGCAAAGGCAATGTTGAGTTTTTTGGCACCCTTACCCTTAAAGTAGATAGTGGCATTATCACCCTCCATCTCTACTACCTGACCAATGCCAAATACTTTGTGCCGCACCGCGTCACCTTCGTTGATATCGGGCACGTAGCGCGGTTCACCATCGTCAACGGGTGGCGCCTCGGGTTCAGCCATAGGGCCACTTGGCGCAAAAGTACGATTAGACGCACCACCAAAACTACTGCCATATGCGTCACTGATTGTTGGCTTAAAGTTAGCATCAACTTCGCTCAAGAAACGAGATGGTGGATTGTGCTGCACAGTACCGAACAGCATGCGGCTTACCGTGTATAACATGTAGAGCTCTTCACGGGCGCGAGTCATACCAACATAACATAGACGTCGCTCTTCTTCCATTTCGGATTGATCGTACAAGGCACGGGAGTGTGGAAAGACCGTTTCTTCCATGCCCACCATAAAGACCACCGGAAATTCCAAGCCCTTAGCAGCATGCAGGGTCATGAGCGTTACGGCATTTCCCTCAAAGTCGGCCTGGTCAACATCGCTTACCAGTGACACTTCTTCCAAAAAGACATCCAAGCCTTCGTCTTGGTAGTTTTGGGCCACGCTAATAAGTTCTTTTACGTTTTCTACGCGAGATTCACCCGAGGGCGTGCCGTCATTAATTACTGCAAAATAGTCTAGGCGGCGCACCACACTATCAATAATATCGCCTGGTGACATTTCATCAGCCATAAGGCTGCGGAGCGTACTAAGCATGTCACCTAGCTCGCTTAGACCTTTAATGGCACGGTCGGTCAATAGTTCGCATTCCGCGACCTCTGTTAAGGCAGCTAATAAGGTCATGCGGTTAGCTTCTTTCCAGGTAAAGAAATTCTCGATAGATTTAGCACCCACACCACGCTTTGGCGTGTTTACAATGCGCTGCAAACTCACCTTGTCTTCTGGCTGGTAAATAAGCCGCAGGTAGGCCATGAGGTCTTTAATTTCTTTACGGTCATAAAAGCGTTGGCCGCCAATTATGCGATACGGGATACCATAATGTATAAAGTTTTCTTCAACAGTGCGACTTTGAGCATTTGTACGATACAGCACCGAATAGTCACTGTACTTGCGCGTACCCATATCAATACCCGTGCGAATACGGCGCACAATTGCCTCACCTTCGGCGCGCTCATTAGCCACTTGAAGCATTTGTACGGGCAGCCCGGCATTAGAGTCAGTCCACAGTTTTTTGTCGGAACGCTGCTGATTTTTGGTAATCACCGTGTGGGCAGCATCTAGAATCGATTTAGTGCTCCGGTAGTTTTGCTCCAACTTGATAACCGTAGCATTAGGGTAGTCTTTTTCGAAGTTTAAAATATTGCGGAAATCAGCACCGCGCCAACTGTAAATGCTCTGCCAGTCATCACCTACAACAGCGATGTTATTATTTTCGTTGGTCATCATTTGCACCAATTTATACTGGGCAGCGTTGGTATCTTGGTACTCATCGATCATGATGTACTTAAATCGGCGGCGCCATTTTTCGCGTACTTCCTTATTGTTAGCAAGCATATCCACCGTGCGGCCTATAAGGTCATCAAAATCCAATGCCGCCGCCTCCCTTAAGGCCTTTTCGTACAAAGGAAACACTTTGCCCATAGCGCGCTCAGCCGGGCCCGAACCTATACCACCAAATTGCTCGGGTGTCATGAGGTCGTTTTTGGCATTACTAATCATGCTACCCATCATTTTTGGCGGGAAGCTTTTATCGTCAATCATCGCCTCTTTACAGGCCTGTTTAATAGCCATAGTGCGGTCTGACTCATCCCAAATAACAAAACTACGTGGTATGCCAATATGCTCGCCGTCTTGGCGCAAAATGCGCACACAAATGGAGTGGAAAGTACCCATGTATGGCATAAAGCTACGGTTGTCGGGGTCTTCGCCCAACAGCATAGCCACGCGTTCACGCATTTCACGGGCTGCCTTATTAGTAAAGGTTACCGCCAAAATATTGTAGGGTGACGCCCGGCGCGTAGAAATGAGGTATGCAATACGGTGCGTCAGCGTTTTAGTTTTGCCCGAGCCCGCCCCAGCTTGAATTAGCAACGGGCCCTCAGTAGTTTCCACTGCCCTACGCTGCTCGGCGTTTAATCCCCTTACAAGTTCGCTTGGCGCATCTTTAGTGGGCTCATCTGCCCATGGGTCAAATATCTCGTCCTCAGTCATTGGTTCTATTGTAGCAATTCTAACTAGCTATTGTCTGTTGTAAGTTACGGTACTAAGCCGCAGTGTGCGGAACTATAATAGTGGCAGGTACCGGCACGGCTCCGCGCATAACTGGAGTTTCCTCTTTCGGCGTAAGAGCTTGGCAGCCGATAGTAAACGTTACATAGTCAGCGCTTGAAGCTGCATCTCGCCAGACAGGATACTTAATGAGTGATTTATTATCATAGTCCACTTTATAGACTCGATTATTGTAGAGTTCATCCTTTTTCCAACTTCGATTGATTGGCTCTTGGTCAGTTGGCTCAATGCGCATGTCGATGCCTTCTTTATCTACGTCGAACAAGATTTTTGACACAATACCATGCCTGCCCTTAATGTCTTTAACCAGGTCAACTTCCACCTTGTCTGGTGTATTTACATCAAGAAATGAGTTTACCGAAGGATGGTTCCAGCACTCAATTTGTAAAACTTTGCGTTGCAATTCTGGCAGTCCTGGCGTTTCGGACTGGGGCGCTGCTGGACCCTGTTGGCCACCAGGGTAAGGTGACGTGGCCTCAGCGCTAGGGCTGTGTGTGCCCTCGGCACTCTCGTCGCCCTTGGTGCCAGCCGTACAACCAGCCAGTAACAATATCGCGCCAGTGGCAGCGACGGCTCTATGGAAAAATCGTGTAGCAAGCCGCGGATCAGTCGGTGCTTCGTGAGGTAAAATTTGACTTAGATTTTCTGGATAAGCGTTAGGGTTTCTGGTCATGCGTAGCAGCATACCATGGGCACCTTAAGATGCAAACCCAAAATGGCGTGTAAATAAAACTAGAAGAAATCAGTGTGCGGTACACTCAGCACAAAGAAACCAGCATCTAGTAGCACATCAACGATAACCACTGCCAACAAAAGCAACAGCAGTGCCCAAAGTACAATCTTGCCCACGCGGGCACCTTTGTCGTGATGCGAAACAATCATAGTGGTAGGTGGGTACACATGAGCACCACTGATATCAGGTAAAGGGTCAGACGAAACACCAGCACTTATCGGCGGTATCTCTGCCTCCTTGGCACCCTGCAACAAAATGGCAGCCACAGAGTCTTCAGGCTCGGTTTGCTGCGGTAGTGGTTTAGGTTCGGGTGCGGCAGGTGTAGATGGCTCAGCTGTCACCGGCGTTGGTGCAGACGGGGTTTCTACTGCAGTAGGCTGTGGTGGCTCTACGGCCTCTGCCAGGGGCGCTGCAACTTGCACATCCGGCACAGCTCCGGCTTCGGCCTCAGCAGTGGGTTTAGTACTACTAGGTTTAGCCTCAGGGTCTGTCGTGGTCTGCTCAGGCTTTTGTTCTGGCTGCTGTGGTACAACAGGCGCAGAAGGAACAACGGCAACCTTACGCTTAGCGTCCATCAGGGGTCGCTGTTCATTTGGGTGCATCATCATAGGATCTTGCACCTGGGGCCTGTGCCCCACAATTACTGGTTTTGAGGTAGTTTCGGCTAGCGTTTTGCCAGGCCTTGAAACATCAAATACTTTCTTTGGTTCATCTTGTTGAGAATTATTTTTCGTTGTCATTATGTGTCTCGAGCTGCAAGCGATATGCGGCATCAATAATGCCCGCAAATTTATAAGGGTTAATGCTGGCACCACCCACGAGCGCACCATCGCAACCAGCAACTTCTAGGTAGCCTCTTACGGTATGCTCGTCTACGCTGCCACCGTACAAAACTCGAACACTCTCGGCAACTTTTTCACCATATAAAGCACTCACTTGAGCGCGGATAAAGGCGATAGCCTCCTCGGCCTGGCCTGGCTTAGCTAATTCGCCGCCAAAGGTGCTAATAGCCCATACGGGTTCATAGGCAATAACAATGTTAGCCACTTCTTTAGCTGTTAGATTGTTAAGCGCCGACGAAACTTGGTCGTGAAGCACTTGACCAGTTTGGCCCTCCTGGCGTTCTTGTTTTGTTTCGCCCACGCACAAAATAGGTATGATTTCGTTACGAATAGCTGCCTGCACCTTATCGCGCACTGTAGCTAAATCTTCGTTAAAGTAAATGCGGCGCTCCGAGTGACCAATAATAGCGTAGTGCACGAGGTCACGTAACATTGTTAGCGAAACCTCACCCGTAAAAGCGCCTTCATCCCGGAAATAACCGTTTTGGGCTGCCAGCCTAAATTTGCGGCGATCAATTTGCAAGCTCATAGGTTGCAAGGCTAGCAAGCTAGGCGCTAGTACAATTTCGATGTTGCGATGGATTCGTGTTCGTTCTTGCAAACGGTGCACAAGTAAACTAGCCTGACTAACGTTCAGGTGCATTTTCCAGTTGGCAACAAGGAGTGTTTTATGAGACATATCAAATTTTCTAACTACCTACAGCTTAGCATAAGCGCTTTATACAACGCAAAAACCAGCGGCTATTTATTCAATAAAGCTTCAACTCCGGGCAGTTTGCGACCGGCCATAAGCTCTAGGCTGGCACCGCCGCCAGTAGATACATGATTAAAAGCGCCCGTTAACTGACGCTGCTCAATGTAGCCAACGGTATCACCGCCACCCACTAAGCTAAATGGCCGGTGACCATAGTCGCCTAGCATAGCATCAATAACTAATTCTGTGCCATGCGCAAAGGGGCCTACGGCACCCAGCAGGCTTTGTGTCTCGGTTACGCCCATAGTGCCATTCCAAACTACAGTGTTTGCTAGCTGAATACCACCAGCCACAAAAGCGCCCGAAAACGGCCCAATGTCTAAAATCATTTCGTCTTCGGCAATCGTACGGCTAGCCTCAGACGGCTGCTTTGGATAGCTCTCGACTTCGGCAATAACATGGGCCGACCAATCAACAATGCGTGTATCGGCCGCCTTGTCCACTACGTTCGCCACTACACCATCTTGCGGGATGTAAAAAATAAAGCGCTCTTGTTTGGCTTTTTCGCGCGAACGCTTAATAATATCGCGTGCAATTGGCACATCATTTGGCTCGTATTTACTCTTAGAAATATCTATACCTTCGGCTGCCAAAAAAGTGTTAGCCATAGCACCGCCAATGGCGATAAAGTCAGCAATATCAATAAAACGGTTGAGTACATCAATCTTATCGGATATCTTGGCTCCACCAATGATGGCCATTAACGGGCGCTCGGGTGCGTCCATCACTCGGGTAATCGTGTCGACTTCTTTTTCTAGGAGCAGCCCGGCAACGCTTGGCAAATAGTGTGTGATTGCCTCGGTGCTAGCATGCGCGCGGTGCACCACGCCAAAGCCATCTTGTACAAATATTTCACCATATTTTGCGAGCTTGGCGGCAAAAACGTCGTCGTTTTTCTCTTCTTCTGGGTAAAAGCGCACGTTCTCGAGTAGCAGAATTTGGCCCGATTGTAAGGCCTCGGCAGCTTTTACTGCCTCTTCCCCTAGACAATCAGCCGCAAATTGCACTTCTTTGCCTAAAAGCTCAGATAAGCGCTGGGCCACGGGCCGCAAGCTAAACTGCGTATCAGGGCGACCTTCTGGTCGGCCCAGATGCGACATAATAACTAACTTAGCATTTTTTGCCAGCAAGGCCTGCACAGTCGGCAAAGACTGCTTAATACGGAAATCGTTGGTAATTTTGCCATCTTCAACCGGCACATTGTAGTCGGCACGCAGGAGTACACGCTTGCCTTCGAGGTCAATATCACGAATGGTCTTCTTAGCGAACATAGCCACCCTTACTGCTTACGTTTACTATCAGTATACCCCTGAGCCCTTGCGGGAAGCAATCCATACCACTAAAATAGGTCAAATTATGACCGAGAAACCACCCATCCCAACCCGCTACACCGAAACACTCAGATTTGAAGACCCTGCGTCGCAGTTTGATGCCTTTACCAAGCTACGGCAGTGGCAGCAAAACGGACAAGCAGTCTTGCGCGGCTTAGGCGTAGAGGTCAACTGCATGCTTGGTATTGATACTGCCCAGCAACCGCCGCTACACAGCATCACGGTCATTCTACAGCCTCACCCGTTCATTGGAGCTGGCAGACAACGCCTAGATTATCAACATTTTGAACAGGTACTAAATTGGGCGCAGAAACCAATCTGCGCCCAAGATACCGTTCCAGGGATACTTCCGCCAAGAACTAACTGATCTATTCGAGTACACGAACCTTAATGGTGTCAGTACCACCGATAAGACCGGGCTGGCGGCCAGATACGATTACCACGCGGTCACCAGTCTCAAACACGTTTTGCTCCTTAAGCCATTGCGCGAGGTTAGCGCCAACGTTTTCTCCGTCTTCACGCAAGAAAGTCTTGCTTGAGTACATCATTGAAAGCTGGTTAGCCACACGCTGTGAAGAAGTCACTACCACGATTGGGCGGTTGGGACGGTGGCTAGCAATACTGAGGGCAGTTACGCCGGACTTGGTCTGAGCCACAATTGCTGCTGCGTTAATCTGGTCAGAAAGGGTAATTACACTCGAGCTAATAGCATCCTGCAAGTCGTTTGGACGATCTGCTGCAGTGTAGATGGGGTTGAGTGAAGCTTTTTCTTGTGTGTAAAGAATAATGCGCTTCATGGTTGCTACAGCTTCGATTGGGTACTTACCGTTTGCTGATTCTTCAGAAAGCATTACAACGTCGGCACCAGTTACGACTGCGTTAGCAACGTCAGAAACTTCGGCGCGAGTTGGGTCTGGGTTGTCGGTCATGCTCAAGAGCATTTGGGTAGCAACAATGCTGATCTTGCCGTATTTCTGGCACAAACCAATAATGTTGCGCTGTACAACAGGCACAGCCTCTGGGCTTACCTCTACGGCCAAGTCGCCGCGAGCAACCATAACAGCGTCACTTACTTTAACGATTTCTTCCAAAACGCTATCTTCGATAGCAGCCTGAGTTTCGATCTTGGCCATAACTTTAACATCAGAGCCCTTGCTGCGAAGAAGTTCACGCAAGTTAACGATATCTTTAGCGGACTGCACAAAGCTTAGAGCAACGTAGTCGATGTCTTGGGTTACACCGTAGTCAATGTCGCGAAGATCTTTTTCGGTAAGAATGTCACCACCGAAGTCGGTGTCAGGCAGGTTCATACCCTTGCGCTTAAGCAAGAAGCCGTCGTTGTCGATTTGCACAGTTAGAACACCATCTTCAGAGATGTCGCCTACAATACCGCGCAAGCGGCCGTCAAACAAGTACAAACGCTCACCAACGTGCATCTTTTGGCTAAGGTCATACTGGATTGGGATAATTCCAGTTTCTTCGTAGTTGGCGCCGTATTTAAACTGTAGGGCGTCACCAGCCTTAACGTCAATCTGGCCTTCAAAGTCACCAAGGCGGATCTTTGGACCTTGCAAGTCTTGCAAGATGGCAACGTTTTTGCCAAATTCTGCGCTAGCTTTACGGATCCATTCGATACGTCGGCCGTGCTCTTCGTGAGTACCGTGGCTAAAGTTAAGGCGGAAAGCGTTAGCACCTGCTTGCAACATGCCAAGAACGCTCTCGTAGCTATCGGTTGCTGGGCCAACTGTTGGCAGGATCTTTGTACGCTTAAAAATGCGTGAAGAAACCTGTGCTTGTTCGGATTGTGTCATATAATCTCCAAATTTTTTGAAAAAACTAATATAAGAATAGGGTTTGGACTATTTACGCCTATTATGCACTCACATGGCCCAAATTACAAACATAAGTGCTAACATTCTTATATTACAACGCTTTGCAAGTGCGCCCCTGGTAATAACCGGGCACATATCCAAATCATGTATGGTATAGCGATAAGGCTTTGGCACTGTTACTATAGCAATTAGACATGCGCTCCATACTTCACAGAGGGTTAGATAAAAAACCACACAAATTAGTACACAAAAAGGGTTTTATGATTATATTGGCGATATTTTTGGCACTTATTATCTTTATCGGGGCCGAAGCCTTGTACATAAAATATAACGGCAAACCGGTAGCTCGCCCCACCATTCCGCGCCAAGAACAAACTGACGGCCAGGGGCCTCCCCTCCGCTATGCAATTTTAGGCGATAGCACCACTATCTCCCAGGGCGGCGACTACCAAAAAGGCTATGCCGTGGCATCAGCAGCAGCCTTAGCCAACCACCACCGGGTAACCTGGCGCAATTTTGGAATATCAGGCGCACGTGCACAAGATGTTGCCCGCAAACAACTTCCACAAGCTTTGGGCTTTAAGCCAGATGTGGTGCTTATAGCTGTTGGCGCCAATGACGTAACTCATGTAACAGCTACTAAAAGTGTTGAAGCTAGCCTGGAGCATATAATTGCCGATTTGCAGCACCAGAACCCCCATATTCGTATTATTTTAACTGGATCACCAGATATGGGCAGCGTGCCCCGCTTCCCTTGGCCAGTACGTCAACTTGCCGATCACAAAACAAAAAACCTTAATAGGATGGCTACTCAGCTTGCGAGCAAACATCACCAGACATTTGCGCCCGTGGCTGCCCAAACGGGCCCCACTTTTAGAGCACACCCAGAGCTATTTGCAGCCGATAACTTCCACCCGACGAATGATGGCTACGCTTTATGGATTCCGGTAATTAACGCAGCTATCGCTGCTTCGGGTGGTGATGCGCGTGGCGAGCTCTAAGCTCCTTGCGGCGCTGTACCGTATCTTGGCGAGCAATGTCTTCGCTGGTAGGTAAGTTAGCGATTGTAGTATGAAACATGTTGTTTATGCGCTGCATAAACATACGGATAAAGTTGATCTCTTCATCACTGTACTGGCTAAGAATATCGTCAAAAGCTGTTTGCATGGGGTCATATAAAGCCCGCACCTTGTATATGGCATCTTCGTTTTGAACTCCAAATACTAACACGCGGCGACGGTCGTTAGAGTCAGCCTCACGGCGTACAAAGCCCTTGCGCTCGAGTCGGTCGATCATGCCTGTCATGCCCCCCGTACTAATGCGGCAGAGCTTTGCTAGCTCCCCAGCTGTGAATGGCCCCTGCTCTTGGATAAGGCTACAGCATTCAAATTCAGTAGCGCTCAAGCCCAGATGTTGAGCAATGGCGTGCACCAAAAGCACATTGGTATTGCCGTTGTCACGAACTTCATTATTAATGATGTTGATATTTTCTGTGCGACTTTTTTCTTGACTCATAGACATAAATAATTTATCTTAGTAACTAAGATATTAAGAAAACTTAATTCTTATCTACTAAAAAATATAACCTACATAAGGGATAAAATCAATGGAACACTCGGCTGCGCATCACGCCAGCAAGTTCACGGAAAAGCAAAAAAAGATTGCTTTACTTATCGTGGCCTTCGCTTTTGTGATGGATTTGCTTGACTCGACGATCGTTAACGTCGCCATTCCTGCCATCCAGGCTAACCTGGGTGCCAGTTACGCCACTATTCAGTGGCTGGTTGCTGGATACGCCCTAACCTTTGCGTTACTACTTATTACTGGTGGTCGCATGGGTGACGTATTTGGCTACAAAAAGGTCTTCCTCTTTGGTATCGGAGGATTCACCGTCGCTTCATTATTAACCGGTATCGCCCCTAATGCTGAGTTCCTGGTTGGCGCTCGCCTCTTACAGGGTTCAATGGCTGCCCTCATGGTGCCGCAAGTGATGTCGCTGATGCAGGTCATGTATAAGCCACATGAGCGCACCAAGGTAATGGGCATGTTTGGTATGCTTGGTGGTTTGGCCGCCTCGCTTGGCCCAATCGTTGGTGGTTTGCTTATTAAAGCCGACCTCTTTGGCTGGGACTGGCGTCCGATCTTTTTGATCAACCTGCCAGTTGGTATTTTTGCCCTCATTGCTGGCTGGAAGTTCTTGCCAGATGGCAAGTCGGAGCACCCGCTGCACATTGACGTTAAGGGGACGTTATTAATTGTTTTGGCGCTCAGCCTGTTGGTATTCCCACTGATTGAGGGCCGTGAGCTCGATTGGCCCCTCTGGACGCTCGTAATGCTCGCTGCCTCAGTACCTGCGCTGATGCTATTTGGCTGGTATGAGACTCGTAAGCACAAACGTGACGCCTCGGCGCTCATTGTGCCTTCGCTCTTTAAGGTTCGCTCATTTGTGAGCGGTTTATCTTTGAACATTTTAGTAGAGGCTGTCATGGTCGGCTACTTCCTAACCTTTACCCTTGCCCTACAGGCTGGCCTCGGCTACAGCGCGCTTGAAGCTGCCGTAACTGGTATTCCAACCGCTGTAGGTATGACCGTTGGGTTTGCTGTACTCGGCCAAAAGCTTATTGCTAAAATGGGCCGGTACGTGATTAGCCTTGGTGCTACAATCTTTGCTGCTGGCTTGGTATACACTAGCTGGGTTATCAGCCATTACCTAAACCACGCCGAATCATGGCACTTTATACCTGGCTTGTTTATCGTTGGTGTTGGACTGTCGCTTATTATGGCACCTATCTTCTCGGCCGCCCTGCGTGACGTAGATCCATCTCACGCTGGTTCAGCCTCGGGTATCCTTAATGCCGTGCAGCAAGTTGGTGCCGGTATTGGTATCGCCATTATTGGTGTGATCTTCTTTGGTCAGCTAAACCATGGTGCCTACAAGAGTTTTGACCAAGTTGAGCCTAAGCTCCAGAAGGAGCTTACTAGCTTGCATGTTCCAGCTCAGGCCCAGACTCAGATTTTGGCTCAAACGCGTGAGTGTTTTCACGACCGCGCCACCGAAGATGATCAAAATGTACTGCCAGAAAGCTGTAAGCAAGCGCAATCCAGTGCCCCTAGTTCAGAAACTGGCAAAAAGATTGGTGCCGTCATTGAAGCTGGCGCCAAAGAGGCTAACGCCCGCAATTTTGCCCAGAGCTTCCGTTCGGGCATCATATATGTGATCTTAGTACTTATTAGTGCCTGTGCGCTCAGCATGACCTTGCCCCGCAAGTTCGAGATGCGCGAAGAAGCCTAAAAAGCTAGCAATACATACATCAAAAAACCAGCTCATTGCGAGCTGGTTTTTTGTACCGCGCGGTGTGCACCAGATCCTACTGCGTATTGTTGTGGCTGGAATGGCTGGTGTCTTGCTTATAGCCCCACTGTTTTTGCCACTGTTTCATTTCGGTAATTTCTTTTTGCTGCGTCAGCATAATATCCTCAGACAACTGCTTAACCTCAGCATGCTGGGCGCGTGACTGGCTCAACGTAGCCATATCTACAGCCGCCTGGTGATGTGCAATCATTGATTCCACAAAAGCTTTATCATAATCATCGCCTTTTTTAGATTGTAGGGTCGTGGTCATTTGGGCCATATCGGTTGCTGGCTTCTGGAAAGTTGTGGCCGCAACCGATACCAATAAGCCACCTAATAAAAAGCCAATGAGTCCAAATAATAGTGGTTTGTTTTGCATATGTCCCCTTTTTAGTAATTATTTTGAAAGTAATCGCCCTAGTGCAGCCACCAGTTCGTCGGCTTTAACCTGTAACTCTTTGGGGTCGCCACTCGCTTGTGCCATACAGTGTTTGGTGTGGTCGTTAACTAATTCCAGTGCCACCTTATTTAAGGCAGCTTGAGCCGCACTAATCTGCGTTAAAATGTCGATGCAATAGGTGTCGGACTCCACCATACGAGCAATGCCCCGTACTTGGCCTTCGGCTCGTTTGAGCCGATTGAGTACTTGTTGTTTATTATCGTAGTAACCGTGTGTCATATTTACCTCTTAATGATGATGTGCCTGATGCATTAAGGCATGGCCTTGGCCACGCTGTAGCAACCAACGATTAACCGGAAAAGCCGCCGCAAAAGCCACAATCATGGCAAGGCTCATACTTAGCCAAAATAATGGGTCAACAAGCGTGGCGTTCATGGCACCAGGAATAAGCACCATTGTGGCATTATCGGTAATTTCCATAGCCGTGATCGATAATGTGTCGGCTGCCAATACTAACACCAAGGCTTTTTGTAGCGAAATGTGGCCGCCCAACAACGGTGCCAGCGACAGACTATAGCCAAAAATAAAGGCAAGAATAATTGATATAACAACAGTGGTCGCATTGGACCAGCCAGCAATACTACCCAGTATTAAGCCGGCAATTTCGCCAATAGCACACCCTGTTAAACAGTGCAGAGTCGCTGCGGCAGCCATACTATTTGTTGCGCGATGCATGTGAGTTCTCCTATACCCCCATAGGGTATATTAGAATCGTGCAAAGTGCAAGCGAACAAATTATTTTAGGACGGCAGCTTAATACGTTCCATGAGCATGTTTGACTGCTGGTAAAAATCAAGCAACCCTTGCAACCGCACGTTGTCGGGCTGCAACTGTAAGCCTTTTTCTACTAAAGAAATACCGCTACGCACCTGTTGCAAGCGAGCCTCCAGTATTCGCTGCCAGGCTTGTGGGTGCAGCTTGTAATACAGCCTGCGGTCTTTAGCAAAAGTTACTCGTTCTACAAGCTGAAGCTTGGTGAGCAGCCCCACCGCGCTACTGACACTACCCGTGGACAGTGTCAGTACCCGTTGAATACTCTCAGCCGACTGATGGCCAGGTTCACACACCAATAGGAGGCCGAGCACCCGGCCTACACTGCGCGGCAAACCACCATCGGTGATTAAAAGGCCAATATCTTCAATAAAGGCCAGCTCTGAATTGTTAAATGTGAGCTGAGGCGCTTGCATTATTCAGTCTCCAAATCACGTCGTGCAAAGCCGACAAAACCGACTGCAATCAGCAGCACGCCCATTACTAGAGTAAGCGCAAAAGTTGTCCACTGCGGATGCACTGCCGGCGTCATAGCCATGTGACGGAACAGTGACGTATTGAGTAAAGCCTCGTTAACATTAGTGATAGAAGCAAAAGTATCAACCAAAAACGACCATAACAGTAGTGTATATATTGCACTAGATGCCATGCGTGGCCGCCATCCGTACAACGATACCCCTACCCCAAGCGCCAAAGTAAGCGGCCCCATAATATTCAAACCTTCAAAAACCATACGTATGCCGTCAATTGATAACCCTTGAGCCTGGGCAATACCCCATACGACAAGGCTACACAACACACAGATTGCTGCCATCGAGGTCAATACAAGAATAACCCTACCTGCAAGCCAATGTATGCGGCTCACTGGTCGTACCAAAAAATTGTCTAGGTAAGAGCTAAATTCCTCAGTGCGAATAGAGGACATGCTTTGTGCCAACATAAATAGCAAAACTATTGCAGCTAACAGCGTTGTAAAGCTAATAAAAGTGAGCGCTAGGCTGGCGTCACTACCAGAAATAGCCGTGAGCGTATCGGACAATCCACTAGAATCTTTTACCGACTTAACGGCAGTGTTAACTACACCAGCAGTAATGCCCGTAATACCGAGCGCCGTCAAGAGCCAACCCAACAGCACGCTACGCTGCAATCGGAAAGTGGCACTCAGTGGCGAGCCCAGCAATCTAAAGCTAGAACGCTTGGTAGCCTTTTCGGCAATGCTACTTTCGCCTAAGTCGCGGCGCGCAGCAATCCATACTGCAGTGCCAGAACAAAGTAGCGCCAAGCCCAGTATCGGCAACAGCCATAAGGGCCGCGACCCCATAATTGGGTTAGCGTGCTCCAGCCAGCCAAAGGGCGAGAAGTTTTTTACCCATCGCAAGTCAGGCGCCACATGCGCCGTAGAGCGCAGTATAAAGAATATTCCTAGGGGAATCATGCCATACACCACAGCCCGGCGGCGGCTGGATGCCAATTGACTCGTAAGTGCCCCAATAGACGCAAACAAAAGCCCCATTGCCATAACCACCAGCGCAAAGTAGGCACTAGCCTGCACAGATACGCCAATATCCTCAGAATGACCAACGGTAGCCACCGCAGCAGTACAAATAGCCCAAGCCGCAGCAAGCCCCACTAACCAACCACGAAGCGTACTCCATACGGCCTGAGCAGAGGTTATTTGGCCCGACAGCAATAGCTCCCAGCGGCCAGCGTCTTCCTGCCCCCTAAGTAATCGCGTTACCGTGAGCAACGACCACAAGGCCGCAGCAAATAAAAGTACGTTAAGGCAACGGAACACAATATAGCCTGCCGGCGTTAATGCGTACGACGGGTCACCGTATAAAATACTCAGCATAGGATTGCCAGCAAAAGCCGCAACTAAATCGTGGCGAGCCGCGGCGTCTGGATAAGCTGCGACGTATGCGCTAGCTTGTATGGCTGCTACGCCACCGGCAAACACACCAAACCACAGGGCGCTCTTACGCACAGTCCTAAAAGTAAGCTTTGCAACCAACCTCTTGGTGTTAGTAAACAGATTAGTCTTCATGAGTGCGGTCCGTGTCTGTCTTACCATACAGTGACAAAAAGAGCTCTTCGAGTGATGGCTCACGACTCAAAAAGCTCACCGGGTGGGCTTTGCTAATTTCGGCTAATACACCGTCAATTGATCCCTGCACCTGTAGCGTAACGTGGCCGTCAGACGTTTTAACATGTGATACCCCTGGCAAATGAGCCAGCTTGGGCGGCTTACCTGCAAATGTGGCATCTATACTAACCGCTGATAAATGCCGTAATTCGCTCAGCGTGCCAAGTTCTACCAACTTACCAGCGCGTAGTACTGCCACCCGGTCACATAAAGCCTCGACTTCGCCCAAAATGTGCGACGACAAAAATACCGTTTGCCCATTATTTTTGGCCTCAAGTACGCATTCGCGAAAAACCTGCTCCATCAAGGGATCCAGGCCACTGGTAGGCTCATCTAAAATGAGCAAATCCGCACGCGATGCAAAAGCGGCTATCAGGTTGATTTTTTGGTGATTACCTTTGGAGTAATTTCGTACTTTTTTGTGTGGATCAAACTGAAAGCGCTTAATAAGTTGCGTCTGGTACTCTTCGTCTAGCCCGCCCTGCACATTAGCCAGCAGCTTGAGAGTTTCGGCACCCGTTAAAGATGGCCACAAAGCACTTTCACCCGGCACATAGGCTATTCGTTTATGAATAGCCACTTTGTCTTGCTGCGAGTCCAAATCAAAAAGTGTGATTGAGCCGCTCGTGGGCTTGAGTAGACCCAACATGCAGCGAATAGTGGTTGTTTTACCGGCACCGTTAGGGCCTAAAAAGCCCAATATCTCACCCTTTTTAACCGCCAGGTCAACACTTTCAAGTGCCAAAAAATCGCCAAAATACTTGGTTAAACCTTTGATTGTTACAATGTCTTGCATGCCCATCGCCCCCAATTATTTTATGCAGTTCTATATTTCAATATTCTCAATTTTTTCTGAAACTTGCAAATTGTTTATGCTTAGGCTTCCACAATGGTAAAAACGTATTACAATAGATGCCACCAGTAGTTAAGGAGTACGTTATGGGCCATAATCAAACCAAGCACGCCGTTCATTTTGTTGGCAGCTATCCAGCAGGCAACATCGAGGCTGCCATGCGGGCACAAATCGAGCAAACGCCATCGGTACGTTTTATATCGGACGGTGAAACGGGCGACCGTGCAAACTGGGTTGTGAGCCTTATCGAATCCTACCGACACAATTCTGCGTTTACTTTAGTCAAAGATGGCCACTGGACAAGCTATACTGATTGTCCTGAATTTGCCGTTAGCAAAGATCATACCTTAACTCCTAAAGACTTCGCCCTCTCCTACTCCACCTACGCCCTACAAGCCTGGCCCGTACTCCAAAAACTGCGCCAAGAGTATAATCGTCCCGACCTTAAATTGCAGGTTGGCATTCCTCACGCGCTCGACCTAACCTTGTTCACTATGGGCCTGGCAGGCCTCGCCGACCCGGCTAATCTTACAGTGGCTACGCAGGCTACCCTGCAACAAATCTCTCGCATTTACGAGGAGCTTGGCAATAATGTGGTGTTCCAAATTGAAACACCCGCCAGCCTTAGCGTTTCGCTGCTACCCCAAGACCAACTACCACCAAGCCTACTACCGGCTGCCTTAGGCAAAAGCATTGCAGACCTGGCTGCGCAAGCCCCGTCTGGTGCCCAATTTGGGGTTCATTTATGCCTAGGTGACCTGGGCCATGAGTCGCGCGGACAGTTACAAACCCGGCAACCAAGCGTAAACCTGGCCAATGCCATTGCCCAAAACTGGCCACACGGCAGAACTCTCGAGTATATCCATGAGCCAATTGCCGCCGGTCAACACCCACCGCTACTGGACCGAGCTGCATATGAATCACTTAGCAAACTACAGTTGCCAGTTGCAACGCATTACGTAGCTGGCCTAGTGCACGAGGCAGCAAGTGATGAAGATCAGCTCCGGGTACTACAATGGATCAAAGAATGTGCCCCTAAAGGCCTAGCTATTGATATCGCCACAGCCTGCGGCCTAGGTCGCCGCGATCAGCAACAAGCGCAGCAGCTAGTAGAGCGTATGAGCACCCTGGCTCAAGCCTAAATTGCTACTGGACAAGCTCTAGGGCAGCTATAAGCATTTTGTTTATACGCCCCACGTAGGCGTCTTGCTCAGGCGTTAGCTCATCGCGAAATGACAGTAAATCTATAAGATTTTGGTAGTCCTCTAAGGCGAGGTTGTCGTCAAACTTTTCAAGTGGTAGAGGCAAAATGTCATGGTCCATAGCCGCCAGGTTAGGCTGCCTACTCACAGCCACCTTTGCACGCTGAGCAAACTGAACTTCTATACCAAAAGGCATCGACCAAATTGATATACTCGAACGCTTAGCCTCATCTGGGTCAGTCCGTTCTGTGCGTAAGCTTGGGGCGGCTATATAGGCACCATGGGTCTGCGATAGCACCGAGATGCCTGCTAGAATAATATGGCTCATTTCTTGGAATTTCTTGTGTTCTGGGCGAGTGGGGTTACAACTTTTAAGTGAGCGCATGACATCTTTGCCTAGCTCCATAAGTTGCAACATGTACTCATCATCAATGTCAGCAAGCACACTATCTTTGTCCTGTAGATTTGGGTCAGCAATCATGCGGTACACGGGCAGCGCGGCAAGGCCTAGCCGAGCTTCGTAGGCCTCAATTGTGCCCGGCTCCAAAGCAGCGACAATATCTTCGTACACGTCTCGCGCTCTATCAAAATAACCATTGATATTTACTTCGTTGCCAGTGTCAATTGCCCTGCCTGCCTGCTCCACAGCAACAGTAATGTTTGTTTCGGCAAGCGTAAAGAGATCTTTGGTGGCTAACTTGTCGGAGACGTTCTGCATCTCCAGCTGGTTGAGACGTTCCTCTTGTTCGGCTATGCGTTCATCACGCGCCTTGTCGTCTTGCCTTTCGTAGTGCTCTCGTAACCTAGTCTTAAAGCCCGCAAAAGTATTTGCCACATGACGCTGTGCAGGCGTTAATGGTTCTGGCCAATCAGGTCGAGCGTAGCTTAAATTAGCCCTGTGTTGAGTTTCTATAAGCGCTTTAACTGTGCCGTGATGGCTCTTACTGGGATACCCTTCATTGGCTAGCAAAGTGGGCGCAAATGTAAGTGTGCCCGTCTTAAGAACATTTGAAAAGCGTACAGGAAATATTCTTTGTAGCTCAACATCCCAGACCTGGAAGTGCCAGTTATCTCGATTTGGCGATGGATGAAAGCTGCTTCGAGTTGGCCCCGGGATAGGCAAAAGATCACCTGCAGGCTGCTCTAGCATAAGTAAAAAGCCGCCGATGCTGCGCAACCACTGTATAAGGCCTACTTCGTCATAATCTTTTTGTTGCTCATAACGCTGTAATGTCTTTCGAGCTAGCTTACCATAGCCGGCAGAAATCTTAGCGTAGTCGCGCAGCAAAGGCGCGCCCGAATCTGTTACAAACGCTTCGTGCAAAACCATTCCACTCTGGATAAACTCAGCGTGCTGTTTTGCTAACTCATCAGATTTACTCGATGCAATAACTTTTCTTAGTAGGCTACTGCTACGACCTAGGCTACTCATAGCCTGGCTTTTGGAGGCGCGGTGCGACGCCTCGTCGGAGTTATAAATGGTGGTCCAGGCTAAATCAAGTTCAATCGAGGCAGCATGTACTTGCTCCCTTGAGGTAAGTCGCTGCGAACCTCGCACGGCATTACCAATCTCAGTTATTTCAGCCAGGGGTATTGTGCCCAATGCGTACCTGGGTCCATAGTCCATATAGCGATTAAGGGCACTTTCTACATCCATTTGGGGTGGGGCATTTTCGGACACAAATAACTCCTGGCTTTACATGCTATCCGTAGCAGTTTAGCAGCTCTTGAGCTTGTTTGCATCGAACACCCCTACCGCCTAGTTGCTCAAGGCGGAGGCTGGAATAACGTTCAGTGAGTCCTGTCCGGGCGTCTTCCACAACAAGCGCATTACAGCGTCGCCGTAGTTTTCGTAGTACGAAACTTTTATATCGTACTGCTGGCCGGCAGTAAGTTGGATTGTTGCGGTGTCTGCCTTGCGAGCATGATCGCTCCAGTTATCAATTAGTGACTTGTCGCCGATCGATAGGCGCACGCCGTCATCACTTTCGGTAGAAAAGGTGTAAAGCCCTGTGGCTGGTGCAATCACCTTGCCCGTCCAGAGTGCCGCAAAGCGATCGCCAGGCACATTAGCCTGCGGACTGCCATTGCCCATTATAAAATCAATAGTCTGTACAGTACCTGTGGCGATAACATCACCCAGCACACCGTTGCCTTTGTAGCTATAGTATGTTGCTTTTAAGCCGCTCGAAACGGTCTTAAACGCGCTGGCTGGCACCGTCTGCTTGTTTATGCCGGGGCCACTCCATGCCAAGCGAGCCACTGCGTCGCCGTAGTTTTCGTAATACTCTACCTTAACGTCATATTGCTTACCTGCTTCCAGAGTAATACTTCCTTGAGACTCGCGAGAGCTCTGATCTTGCCAAGCATTAATAATCTGCTTGCCGTTAACCCACATACGCACGCCATCGTCGCCTGTCAGATAGAACGTGTACGCGCCGGAGTTAGGAGCTGTTATGCGCCCCGTCCAGCGAGCGCTAAACTGGTTAACCGGTATGCCGCTTATAGGTGCGCCAACACCCCAATTGAAGTCGATATTGGCATCTGTGCGTGATTTACTAACACCGCTCAAATCCTTAGACGCAAAGTATTCGGCCGTCAAGCCACCAGTCGCCGGAGCTGGTGATGGCGTGGGGGTCGGCGTTTGTGGATTTGGGGGCGTTGCTACATCGGCAGCAAGCACTTCAATAGCGGCCACCTGAGCAGAGCCTTTTACGCCCGTAAACTTCAGGTCGAGAGCATCATCGGCAAGCGTGATTGTCTTCTCTTCAACTACAGCCTTGTTGGCACCAGCTTTGGCTGCAATATCATAATTAGACAGCCAATTAGCACCTTCGGCATCGACATTAAATACGCGGCAGCCAGCAGTAGTGCAGCCATTATAAATTTCGGCAAAATGTAAGCGAACTTTATATGTGCCTTTGGCGATTGGTATACGGTAGCTAAAATTGCCCCACCGCTCATCTTGGTACAATGCAGCAGCATTAGTGCCGGCAATGGCACGGCCTTTAGCCTGGTCGTCGGTTGTACCGCCGGTGGCACCAAAGTCAGCCTTCCAGTTAGCGCCCGAAGCATCGGTATACTGACCGCCGCCAACATTGATTCGTACTGGGATTGCCTGCAAACCCGTTGAAGGTGTCGGTGTAGGAGTTGGCGGCGTTGGTGTTGGGGCTGGGTCTGTAGAAGCTGCGCCCTCAGTTAGCACAACGGTGGTTACGGTCCAGGCTGGTAACTCGTATTCCAAAATATCTTTAACGGGGATGGTTGTTTTGCGGGTAGGCGCATCGAATGGCTTGTCTTTACTAGTTTGCCAAATCTCTGCCGAACCACCAGCAAACCCCTTAAGGGCAGCTACCACGCCCTCAGTCTTGGTTTCACTTTTGTTAATAAGCACTATATTTTTATCGTTAGTAGAGGCATATATAGAGATATTTGAGTTGTCCGAACTTGTTTGTACGGATTGTTTGCCAAAACCCCTAAACAAGCCTTCCCCTGTAAGCATACCGATACCATGATACAAAGGCAGTGGGTCAGCCACGGTACGGCCAAAGTTACTTGCGATATTTGCGTTCTCAAAGGTTAGGCCCAGCGGATTGTTTTGGTCGGAGTATTGATGGCCACGGGCCCCAGATTTAGCAATATTAGCTGCAACCAAGGCACCATACACTGTTGTACCGCCAGAATACATGCGGCCGTCTAAGTCGCCATCTGCAATAGGTGTCAGGTTCCATTCACCAATCTGAATTTCAATTTGATTAGCCCGGTTTGGCACAAGGCGTTGGATACGGGCCCGTAAGTCTTTGACCTTGGCATCGTAGCGTTCGGACTGTTGGGATATGTTTTGTGCCAGTGTTTGCGTACGCTCACCATAGTCATGAAAATCCACAACATCTACCTTGGAGCCAGCACAAGATAAGAACTTATCATAATCGGCGTACTTGTAGTCTTCGTAATCAGTTAGAGCCGGACCAATAACTTTAATAGTAGGGTCAACAGCCTTCATTGCGTCTACTGTGGAGTTAAACACAGTACAGTACTGGTCCATGCTGATGCCCCGATTATCAGGTTCGTTCCCGATAACCCAGTAGGTTACTCGATTAGCACCGCTGTAATGGCGCACCATATTAGCAGCATCTTGTGCGGAAAAGTTATTGTCTTGCGAGCCACCCAGCACAACCATAGGCTCAGCACCAACCTCACGTACTTTAGCCACCCATGTATCGCCGCTGATGCCACCAGCTGCACCCTCGGCACTTGATATTGGGTTGCCGTTGTTCCATTGCAGTGGCAATCGGTAGGAGCCTAACCCAAGTTTTTTAAGATTATCGCGTTGTTTAGCACTATTTACAATGGTGCCTTGGTTACCATAGGTAGAGATGGTGCCAGAGAAAGCATACGGTGCAGTGGTTGAGACGGTTTGCGTAAAGTCCACACTAGCATTTGTAGTTGCCGCAAAGATGGCTAACGTTGTTACTACACCTAGTGCAACAATGCCACTAATACCAAGAGCCCACGGCCAGTAGCGCCGCGCCCTCTCTCGCCAAATAAAATTCATACTCGCTTCCCTCTTGTGCTTATTTTCTTAAGAATAGCTGGTTTTAAAGCACTTGGCAATGCACGCAAAAAAGCACGATATATCGTAGCAAATAGCACGGCGAATCATGCTACAATCGCTGTTACCCGGACCGTTTATCCCCAAAGGAGGTTTAATGTCAGAAATTCCCACCCAGGTCGTAGATGCTGCCGACGCACACGACCTAGGATCCTTTTTACTGCAAACACCAACTATTTCGCGTCACACTAACTTTTTATTTGAAAATGGCGCAGTTGACATGGTTGGCATCCGCCGCCCACGGATTAGTCTTGCCTATGGCTGGGACCAAGTAGCAGCCTATAGCCGTAAACACGCCGTACACATAGACTTTGACCTACCACGTGATGTCGTAGAGTACAGCGAAGTAGTTACGTACAATATATTCTGTGATACCGACAACGACTCCAATCTTTCACGAAACTTCGAGATCCATGGGCCGCCCCAAAGCATCCCGGGGCGTCAATATTTTGGCTGGCGAAGCCATAAAGACAAACAAGCTGATCCGCCTGACTTTACCGAAAAAGTTGACGCACATATCTATCGGACCATAACCGCGCATCAGTTGGCATCAACGAGTGAATCCTTTAAGCAAGGTGCTACGTTGGGCTTTGGCGCCATCGCACTAGCGACCCAGTTAATTACCTTCGACAAAGACACCTGGGCGCATTCGCCCGGCACCATTATGTACGTTCCGCCATTTAGGCCACTTGAATCCGAACTATTCTCCAGGCGCATTCAAAGCAATAGCGATACACTCAAAATTATGCGAGACGATTATGTTCACGAGTCTATAGCAGCCGACCAAATAATTAATCCTGGGGTATTATATGGTCTGTATGCTCAGTTATACCCTGTGCAATGGCTCAGCTTACAGCCGCGGCAAAATATCGTCGAACCACTCTAAAACCATACGCTCATAGCGTTTGCCGAATTCCAAAAGCGCTTGATCGTACTTATTCTGGCCGTCAAGCGGACATTGCTCGTAGCGCCTTAACTCATCTTGATGTCGCTGTCTATGTGTTTGCAAAATCTGGGCCATTAGCTCGGGCTTTATATGAGCACCAAACTGCAAAAAGAGGAGCAACGGATATCTAATAGTCTCGTCGCCCGGCATAGTATTAATATGCTCATCAAATACCGCTCGCCCCTTGTCGGTTACAGCATATACGCGGGTAGATCGAGCTCGTAATTCTGCTTGCTCAATGTAGCCCAGCTCTAATAAGCGTTTAAGTTCAGAATATATCTGGCTGGTTGTAAGTGACCAAAATGGCCCCATAGTTTCGGTGGCAAGCTGCACAATTTGGAGACCACTCATGGGTTGTTTATCAAGGAACCCTAGTAAAGATAACGCTGTGGGATTAACAGGAGATGAATTTTTCACAATATCGACAGTATAATACAGTCGGCCTATACCTCAAATCCACAATCTTTATGAAATGCGGACAACGACTTCCAGCGGCCTAAAATTGCCTGCAACCCCACAAACTCTTGTTTCTT
Source organism: uncultured Candidatus Saccharibacteria bacterium (assembly GCA_964494765.1). Classification (GTDB taxonomy): domain Bacteria; phylum Patescibacteriota; class Saccharimonadia; order Saccharimonadales; family UBA4665; genus CAMLQK01. Next base: position 7,807 of record CAZBRP010000011.1, on the reverse strand, counting down.
GGATAGTGCCCTAATTTGACGTGCGCGTAGTGGCCCGTCTGGTTGCAGTTGCAGGGCCATATTGATAATCTCCTGATCTGTGAGCGTGGCATTGCCCTGCCCCCTATCCGGCTCAAAGCCGCAGGCCTTTTGAAATTCAGGTACCGAACCAAAAATCTTTCGGATACGGTCTACACCACCTGGCAACTCTCCATCTCCAAAATGAGCCGTTATCTCGCGATTACCCAGCCGCTTTGTAGGGCTCACAAGCAACGCAGCATTAATAAAGTCCTGGCGCTCCTCCGCCTTTTGATCTTTGCGGCTTATCAAGTCAAGTTTTGGCTGTTGAGCCATATATCGCTGCACGTCGGCCAAAGCACTATCGTGCAGCTTACGCGCAAACTCCGCATGTGCCTTAAAAACGCGCACACCCATAGCACTCAAGTCATAGTGCTCATCAACCAAGTCTAAAAAGGCTTCTAGGTTTTTGGGGTACACAAAAACGGTCTGGCTCTGTCGCATTACCGGCCTACCAGCGAGTGCCTTACAAAAGATCCCATAGTAAATGCTGAGTATAATCTTCTGATTCTCCGAAAGCGGTGCTTCCTCAAATACTGCTTTTATCATCGCTTCGTCGTTAAGGCCCGTCAGCAAGGCGTCAACAAAATCTGGAGCAACAAGGCTGCTAGCCTCTTCTTCTAGCACATGTTCGCTTTGAGTATCGTCAATGTAAACCCTGTCGTATCCAACTGCCATAAAGCCTAGCACCGTGTCGCGCCCCATCTTAAACCGCTTACCAAGCTCGGCAACGTTAGGTAGGCTGCCCTCTTCCTCCCTGATGACTTGTAGTTTTTTGTAGAATTCACGCAGGCGTGGCACCTGGGAGTATGGGAAAGTGCCCGGTGGCAATACTGAGTCATAGTATAGCGGCGCTAAGCCACCACGCTCACCTCGGCGAATGTTGTTATAGGCAATTGTCCAAAAGTTTACGGGACGGTCATAATTTAGGCCAATATGAAGAGCAGCATTGAGCACTTGTTTTGCGCCTTCTTGATACGCATCGGCATATGACACCTTGCTCTCGCTCCTTCGAGCCAAGGTGTGTACCAGCTCAAGATTGTGTGCAAAAAGCTCATAATAAGCGCTGATTCCATCAACTATCACATCAAGCTCCCCGGCAGACGGAAAGGCTTCTAGTTCCATGTACTGCAAAATTGCCTGCTCTTTTTCGGCCAATAGTACGTCTTCTTCCTCTCGGGTAAGCCTTGCAGGAAATACTATAGGCAAAATAGGCTGCTGTAAGCGCCGGGCGGTCGGTGCAATCAGATTCTGAGTCAAGGTGGTGTCAATGTGCGCCCACGGCCCAAAATCACGCAGCATAGCCAAAGTTATAGCCGCACGATGCTTGGGAGCCACAAAATCAATGCCGCCCGTTTCGCGCAGTGCAATACGCCCGGATTGGTCGCGCACAACACCTTCACCTAAGGCCTTTTGCGTGTGTTGCGGCGCCGGAAGCTGCTCACGCAGATCAATAACCTCAACTTCAGGTAACAGCACAGCCTCCACGTGCCCCCGATCGCCCACTACCTCATCAATATATTGCCGTCCCCCAAGCTCATTGATTGTTGACGCCAGACCATGCAACACCTGTGTGGCATAGCTTGCATCTCCAACAAAGCCCAGGTCGAGCATTTCTTGCGTGTCCACGCCGTAACCTTGCGTCAAGCGAAGTTCGTTAAGTATAAAGGTCTTGGGGGCGTCTAGGGCGAGTGAGATACCGTTAATAGAAATCTGGCGATCTCCAATAATAGTAAGTGCAGGGCGTTTGACCGATGAATCGTATGTAAAATCCGTGCACTCATAGGGAATAAGTCGGCTGCGTAAATCCGAACCGTCCATAGAAAGACTCAGCGCAACCCCTTCTGGAGCGCTAAGCTCCTGCAGCTGCCGAAACATACACACCCCCTGTCTTGAAAAGTACTTATGTATCCGTATTGTACGGCACCGTGAGGTGGCTGGTCTACACTTGCTATACTTAACAGATGACAAATCAAACACAAGCAACCCTCGCTTTTTAGGCTTCACCAATGATATATTCTTTGACGAGCCTGGCAAGCACTACATAACGCTCTGGATTGTTACCGACTGGGTAGAGGGCAAACCGGTGGATAGCTGTGAAATGAGCAATTTTAGGTGGGCAGCACTCAATGCGTTGCCCCAACCACTCTTTTTACCATTGCAGAATTTAAAAAATTCGCCGTTCTGGGAAAAGATTCACCATATATAGCATATAGCCAGGGTCGCACCCGCCATATGTTGCGCTACAAGTGTGGCGCTTGCTGTATGAGTTCTACTAAAAACTGGGCTTCTGGCGAAGATGCAAAGCTCTTTTCGAGTTTTTTGCGTTCAGTTTCATCAAGCCCCTCGTGTGACAGGGAGTCCTTTTGGGCATCTCGTGCGGCCTGGAACGCAAAATACAACTGGGCTTCGGGTGATGATAAATCACCAGCAGCCCAGTCTGACTCAAAGCCAATGTGACGAGTAACTTCTGCGCTCATTCCTAACATATTAAGTGACTCACCCGATGGAAAAATGCCCAACGAGCTGGATACCCGCAAACGCGGGCCCTCGTATTCGGTTTTGGTGAGCACGTCGTATTGCACGCCAAGTAATGCGCTCGCGAACTGCCCCACCATGCAGCGCTGGAGCGCAATACTGGCTGCCACGTCTTTTATTTGATTTGCTCGCAGCAAATGCAGCCTAACTTCCGTGGCGTCAGCCACCTCCACAGCCTGATCTAGGGGTGGCACAATAAAGCGCTGTTCAACTACTGGTGGCAACTCTTCAGCAAAACAGAGATATCTGCCGTCATAAATGCGTTGGGCATCATCCTGAGGTTGAGTCATAGTGAGGCGCAAGAGTTCAAACGAAATAGCTCGAATCTCTTGTATAGAGGCAAATTCTGTATTCATCACACTATTCTAGCAAAAAGTTACTATGGTATGATTGCCGCATGTCAGAAAGCCTTACTCGCCTACAAGCTCAATTTGCCGGAGCTCTACATGAAACAATTGGCCCAGACGTGGAGCAGCTTAATGGATTGTCTCAGCTAGCGTCTGTGCAGCAGTTTTGCACCTACAACGCACGATTCCAAATTGACACCACTGCCACTACACCCGAGGAATACTTTGGCTTGCTCATGCGCCAACCTGAACCACAAATATATACTCCTGCTGAAGTAGCTGAGCAACTTACTGTTGCCGGCAACCGCCTTGATACTTTTGTTGAAGGCATTACTAGTGCCTACACCTATCGTAAGCGCCTGCTGCCAGCAGAAAACGAAGCCCAAAGAAATGCTATTTTAGCCAAAGTCTTTGGCGGTGGACTCGCCAAAATAACTGAGTATATGGCCTGGAGCGGTGCCGATACAGAAAGAGTTACCTCCATTCACTCCCATGAGCAAATGAATTTCCTGCCCGTATCGCTACTGCTACTTGGCGCCCGCCTAGTGTCTGCCAAACACTACGAGCAAGTGACTGATCGAGATGATTCTCTTGAAGCTACGGCTTCCCAAGAAGTTATTGATGCCAGTATTGATGATGCACTCAAAGAAGCCTGTCTTACTATTCAGCAAAACAAAAAAATGGCCATCCCCAAAGATGCGCCCGATGATGAAAAAGCATTTATTGCAGCCATGAACTGCTTGCGGACCACCTATAACATGCATCAAGACAACGCCCTTATGGAAAATCTTTTGGCCATGTACCACCCTGCCTTTGGCGACACTAGTAGGGACGATCCCAACGACTCCCTGGCAACCTACCAAAACTTTCGGGCATATTTTGCCAAGCTTATTGGGGCCGAATACCCTGACTTTCGAGACCCTAAAACCGCTCACTTAGCGCTTCTGGCAGCCCAAAAAAAGGGCCGAATACTCTATGACCGGCCAAACTATCTGCAAATATCCCAAGACCTTGAATACAAAATACGGCGTACACAAGCTGCGCACTGGCTTGTAGACAATATTGCCGATGGCACTATGCGCTATAGCGATATCAGAAAAGCTATGATGCTACTTAATTCACAGCCGCTTAAACAGCCCGAAAGCCCTACGTCACTATCTAGCGAAGCTACATTACCCGAAGAACAACTCAATTGGCGGATCCTACCACCCGACATTTTTGATGACAATGGCAATCCCCGCGTTGGCGAAGGCCCGCAGGACCCGGACCTAACTAGTCATAAGCTAGACTGGGGTCGTCTATGGCGCCTACAGCAGTACGGACGTTCCTGGAACGGAGCTCGCTTTGCGCGTAGCAACATTCCGGACTTGCCAGAAGAACAGCAATATTACGCTGTTATCCTGCCCGATATTACAGCCGATGGCGCCTATGTAGAACACGCAATTGCCGACCGCCCAGAGACAGATAGCGGCATGTACGTGTGGCGTGGTGAAGTCGGAATCAAAGACGGTCACATCTCCCTTACCTGGGAGCATGTTTTAGCAGAACCACGAATGAAAGCCAGAAAGCTTGGGGCGCGGTGCCTGTATCACACCCCAGGCCTTGAGACCAATCTGCTTGATTATCTTACGAGACGTCCCGAACAATTAGCTTCCAAGCGATACGCTAAACTCTAGGCCCAGCACCCCAGGTAGTTTATAATCCATACTTATGACTACTCACCTCTCTAGCCTGCTTGATTTTGTTTCCTTTACCCACGACTTCAGAGAAATTGAACGCTCAATGTGGGTGCGTGGCATAGAGCAGCGAGAAAACGACAGCGAGCATAGCTACCAAGTAGCCATCTGTACGCTATATATTATCCAAGATCGCAACCTGCCGCTCGATCCGTTCCGCACAATGGGCATGGCCCTTGTGCACGATGTGCTCGAAATATATTCTGGTGACACTCCCATCTTTGAACCCTCAGCCGTTGCCACCAAGGCTGAACGCGAAGCACAAGCCCGCAAAGAATTGCTGCAAAAATGGCCTAACCTACCCTTAATGCACGAGTTAATCGACGAGTACGAGGCGCTACAAACACCTGAGAGTAAATTTGTATACGCCCTTGATAAGTTACTGCCCATTCTTAATAACTACCTTGATAACGGCCGCAACTGGAAAGCTCGAAATCTCAAGCTCGAAACGTTAATCGAAGCTAAGACGCAAAAAATTAGCGTGGATCCGACGATCGCACACTACTACAACGAAATAATACAAACCCTCCAAAATAGCCCCAATCTTTTTAACAAATAGTTGTGCTTGCCTTAACAGCAACAGCCTGCGATCATAGAGAGAGTAATATACGGTGGAAATATATGGCACGATTGCCACAACCTGGTTCAGATAATGGCACATGGGGAGATGTCCTCAATGCCTTTCTGGCGATTGAGCACAACACCGATGGCAGCCTAAAAAAGGCTGGTGATATATCCACTGCACTCTCTACCGCAACAAGTGCGCAAAGCGCTGCTAGTGCCGCACAGACAACTGCAAATAGCGCCCAAAGCGCCGCTGCTACTGCTCAAACTACCGCCGACAGCGCACAAACCACAGCGAATAGCGTCTCGTCGAATGCTGTTATGCAAACAGCCGCTCTTGGCTTTGTTGATGTTGTAACGAGCAACGAGACTCGTCCAAACAATGCTCGCGTTATTTGGATTGGGGGCAGTACGCAGCCAGTAAACATGGCAAACCTTGATGTCTGGCTCAAAGAGGCCTAGCAGATGTTAGCTATTCAAACGGGTACCGGCAACCTCACCTCCGATGCGCAAGCCACTAATGGCACAACCGTCACTCTGGCAAAGCCAGCAAACATCGCAAATGGCGACTTATTAGTAGCAATCGTTACCTTTCAGAATGCAAACGGCACGCCAGCCATTACACCGCCCAGTGGATGGACACAAGTAAGCCCAGCCGTAGGCCTAAGCCCTTTACGTCCTTCGGGCATTTATATCTTGCCTGTCCCCACTGCCAGCAGCATAAGTGCTACAAACTGGACCTGGACCACTAACACTTCAACCGGTCGCCGGCGAGGTATGCTATTTCGCGTAACTGGTGCCGACCTTACCACTCAGCCCGAAGTCACTGGCAGCTGGTTTACTAGCGGCTCATCGAGTTCGTCAATTGATCTAGCCGGTGTTACTACGACCCACACCAACACCATGCTATTAGCCATGGTATATACCCAAATGGCAGCAGGTGGTGGTTATCCTGGCTTTACGCCGCCAAGCAATATGACAAGTATTGCAACCATTAATACCACGCCAGACGCCAACGCCAACACCGCACTTTGGGCCGGATTTGAGCCGCTCACCTCGCCAATTGCAACAGGCACACGCACTGTAGGCATTAGCCCCACCGTTGCCAGTTCTGGGGGCTGCATGATTGCTCTGCGCTCACTTGACTCAGCCAACGTACCGGCAATTGTGCACAATATTGTTGGGGCCGTAACTGATACCAGCTTCCAGATTGCCTACAAGGTAGCAAACGTTACTACGGGTGTACGGGCAGTAGTTTCAACGGCCGCCGATCTGTCAAACCCTACTTACTCTAGCCAATCAGTACCAGATTCAGCCGGATATGGACACATTACTATCAGTGGCCGAAACCCAGACACTAAATATTACTGGGGGCTGGAAATCGATGGTAACCTATCGGCCAATTTCCACGGCGTTACGCGCACCTACCCAACTGTTGGCACACAAACTTCCTTCGCATTTATTGCCAGTTCATGTATTAACACTGGTGACAATCCAACCACGCTTGATTTTATGCGTACTCGTACCGACACCAATGGGCTGCCAGCACGATTCTTCTCGCACTTGGGCGATTTCCATTACGTCTATGCCACAAGTGGTGGCAATCCCATTGCGCCCGAAGATCAAGCAGTACTGCGCGAAAACTATGCCAGTCAGATTGCCTTGTCGCGTCAACACCAGATGTACCGCGAAGTACCGCTATCCTATACCTGGTCAGACATTGACAGCTTTGGAAGCAACTGCGATGGAACCTACGCGGCCAATGATGAAGCAAATGCAGCCTATCGCCAAGTATTCCCCATTCCAAGCGATATGCCATCAACTTCCGGAGTTTATCGCACGTGGGTATTGGGTCGTATCCGCTTTATCCAAAGCGACATGCGCACCTTTGCCTCGCTTAAAACTGCCACTGATAATTCATCTAAAACAAAACTTGGCGCCACTCAAAAAGCCTGGTTTCTCAATATTATCAACACCGCCAGCGAGCCGGTTATTATTTGGCTGGGCGACTCCGCCTGGTTTGGCGCAGCATTAACTGGTGGCAGCAACGAGGCTTGGCACGCCTACAATACCGAGCGTACCGAAATAGGTAATGCCATAGCAGCAGCCGGAGTAAATCTTATATACATCCACGGCGACACTCACACCCTAGCAGCCGATGATGGCACCAACAACCAGTGGGGTGGATTCCCTTTTGCTGGAGCCTCACCAATCTCTCGCCCTGACATGAACCCCTGGCCTACAACCTCTGGCTGGGTACCACTTTCTAATGGTTCGTATCCATCAAGTTCACAAGCCGGCAAGGCCTATGGTTGGTTTGAAATAACCGATACTGGCAATCAGATTATCCTAGACTACAGCGGTTTCCATGACGAAATTGAACGCATATCCATGACAATCACCTGGAATGTGGGCCTTTGGCAACGTGGCGACGGCACCAAACTTATACCCTACGTCAAAATCAATAACTCACTCGTTGAGCTGCAGTAGACATAGTTCCTGTTCTGTTTTCACACAAAACATATATAAGGAGATAGTATGGCAAGACTTCCAGTGCCTGGCGGC
>CAZBRP010000010.1:0-49111 GCA_964494765.1 uncultured Candidatus Saccharibacteria bacterium | reverse complement strand
TAGTGGCCCAACTGATGCAAAAACGACGGAGTGTACATGTAGGCTATAAGGTTAAGAACACTTACGGCAAGTATGCCATAGCCAAATACCAAACGAGCCCAGTCGGTGCGCTTGTTTTGTGGTGACCAGAGCGCAATAAGTAGACCCGACATGGTAAAACTCCAACCCGTGGCTGCTGGCATGAATCCAATTGCATGCTCTTCTACGGCATTGCCAAAGAGCCAGTGTGCCATGTGAGTAGTCTGCTCCGGCAACAGCATCAATAGTCCAAGGCCGGCGGCGGTAAAGCCAAAGGTGCGGCGCATCCAACGTAACTTGCCTTCGGCAAGCAGTGTTAGGGCAAGCAGTATAAAGCCTACGGCGGCCATTGGTCGTACGGGCACAAATGAGAGGTAGCCCCTAAATAGGATCTCGGTATTGGTTGCCCATCCGGTAAGTACGCCAGCACCTAAGAGTCCCAAGATAAAACCAATTATTTGCCGCTGTTCGGAAACATTTTGGCTTTCTTCACCCATTAGCCAGGCGGTTGCCTGCCGCTTGTTTCTAAATACCTTAATACTGCCGTGCTTACCGGCTCGAATCACATACATGATAATTGGCATGAGGGCCGACTTGCCTACTATGGCATTGGCATCATAGTCCAGCTCCATGAGTTTTTTGGCTTGTACGCGCGACCCGCTATCTTGTTTTGTGATATTGGTTACATCGCCTAGCATCAGCACGCGCTTTTCGGCTGCTCGTTGCTGTGCAATTAATTGTTTGGTTTGCTCATAGATTGGCGCGGTGTTTGCACTGTTTTGCTCACCAACAAAGACGAGATGAATAATACCGTCATCATCCAAGTAAACCTGATTCCCCTGCTTCTTACTATTGCTGTGAAGTGGATTAAGCATATGGTTTTAATATAGCAGAAAAAAATCGTTGGTAAAATAACAGCGGATTGCTACAATAACACTTGTATAACGCTTACGGTTTTAGCGAAGAAAGTTTTGTAAAACGTTCCATGAAACTCGATGATCAGGCATTATTACAGATTCTAAAAGACCTGCAGTACATCTCGGAGGCTAAGCTTTCAAAGATCCAAGAAACTGCCAAAGCCGAAGGTCTAAGCCTGTACGATGCCCTGGTTAACCACGATATATTGGCCGATAGTGAACTAGGTAAAGTTATTGCCTACCACTACCAGTTGCCATTTATTGACATGGCAACGGTTACAATCCCCGATGCCCTACTGCACCTTATTCCAGAAAGTGTGGCCAAACAAAAGCACGCCATAGCTTTTGAAATTGAAAATGACGAAGTACGCATTGCTACCCTTGAGCCCGAGCAAACTGACCTTTTTGAAATGGTGGCCAAAAAAGCTGGCGTCAAACAATACAAAGTATTTTATGCTACCGAAAGTGGTATTGAGCAAGCGCTGCATTTGTACAAAAAAGAGCTACAGACGGTTTTTGATAAGCTGCTGATTGCACCAGTGGCTGGCCAGTCTCTACCCGTTTCAAAAGTAGTAGAAACGCTTATTGAATATGGAGTGGACGCCCGGGCTTCGGACATCCATGTGGAGCCTCTGCGCGAAGCAACAATTGTGCGTTTTCGTATCGATGGTGTACTACACGACGAAGTGCGTTTGCCTAAAACATTACACGCCCAAATAATCGCACGCATTAAGGTGTTATCACGCCTGCGAACCGACGAACACTTTAGTGCCCAAGACGGCCGTATGCAAACGAAGGTTGGCGACACGTCAGTAGACGTCCGCGTGTCGGTGGTGCCGGTGGTCACAGGCGAAAAAGCTGTAATGCGTTTGCTAGCATCGCACTCCAGGCAGTTTGGCCTAACTGATTTGGGTATGGGCGCGGCCGACCTCAAAAAAGTACAAGATGGCTTTACCCGGCCCTATGGTATGGTGCTATCTACCGGCCCAACTGGTTCGGGTAAAACAACTAGCATGTATGCGGTGCTTAAGATTTTAAACACGCGTGATAAAAATATTGCCACTATCGAAGACCCTGTGGAATACGAAATCAGTGGCATTAACCAAATTCAGGCCAATCCCAAAACTAACCTAACCTTTGCGCAGGGTTTGCGCTCCTTGTTGCGCCAAGACCCCGACACCATGTATGTTGGTGAAATTCGTGACGAAGAGACTGCTGGTATTGCTGTTAACGCCGCTATGACTGGGCACCTCGTGTTGAGCACTATGCACACCAACGATGCCGCCACTACGCTGCCTCGCCTCATCGATATGGGGGTGGAGCCGTTCTTAATTGCCTCAACAGTAAATGTCATTATTGGTCAGCGCTTGGTACGCCAGATTTGCCCGCACTGTAAGGCGAGCGCCGAGTTAATCCGCACTGCCCAGGGCTGGCGCGGCGATGCCAGGCAGGTCGGCTTATTAAGCAGTATTGACGCTGATGCAATTGCTAGACATTTTGGTGCCAAAAAGACTATTCGTGTGTACCACGGTACAGGCTGCAACATTTGTCATGGCACGGGCTATCAAGGACGTATTGGGATTTTTGAAGTCCTTGAAGTGAGCCAAAAGATTGCTTCACTCATTACTGCCAAAGCTAACGCCGATGCAATTATGGCCCAGGCAATTTCCGAAGGTATGACGACAATGCTCGATGACGGTCTCGAAAAAGTAACCCAAGGAACCACAACGCTCGAAGAGATTTTGCGCGTTACACAGCAATAATATGGCAGCTATTTATTTATCACCCAAGGATCGCCTAGCCTTTTTTATCGATCTAGGCACCATGCTGCGAGCAGGCATCCCTATTATGGAAGCTGTGGAGGCTTTGCAGGAAGACGCCAAGGGTGAAATTAAAAAAGCCCTTAAAAAGATGCATGCAGCATTGGTTAATGGGCAGCCACTGTCGGAAGTTATGCGGCAAATGCCTCAGGCCTTTGACCCGGTAACGGTAAACTTGCTACAGGCTGCCGAAGAAAGTGGTGCCCTAGAAATTGCCCTGCAAGACCTGGCAGTTTCTACACAAAAAGAAATTGATTTTAGCGACGAAATTCGTGCCAGTATGATTTACCCTATTTTTGTTATGGCACTGTTTTCGGGCATCGTGGTGCTAATGCTAACCTTTGTTATACCGCGTATTGCCAAAGTGTTTGTAGGTTTGCGAGTTAAAATTCCACCCGTCACTGAGCTGATGATTAACACGTCAGGCTACTTTAACCAGAACTGGCGCTTAGTAGTAGCCGTGGCCTTTGTTTTATTGGCTGCGGGTGCAGTAATTGTAAAGGTAAAAAAGCGCGCAATTATCAGGGCGCTCCTGGCTTTGCCTGGCTTAAAAACGCTGGGCCGTAATATTGATTTTGCCCGTTTTACGCGCAGCTTGGGCCTTTTGCTCAAGGCTGGCGTGCCAGTTAACGAAGCGCTTACGCTATCGCAGCGTGTGGTGCAAAAGCACGAGATAGATAAGCTCATTGTTGATATGCGCAAGCAGGTAGACCTCGGTAAGCCTATCTCGGTTAGTTTGCGTAGTGCCCGGCACGGCATTGTGCCGCCCATGATGGTTCGGGCCACCGAAACTGCTGAATCCGCCGGAACACTCGAAACAACCATGCACGATTTATCTGAATATTTTGAACGCCAGGTTACGCGTAGTCTCAAAACGATTACGGCACTCACGGAACCAATTTTACTGGTAGTTGTTGGTGTGATGGTCGGCGCACTTATGATTACCATTATCGCGCCAATCTACAACATGATCAGCCAGATCAGCCCTAATTAATATGCAGGTAAACCTTGCCACTAACACTAAGGGCTTTACGCTCATTGAGCTGTTAGTGGTTATGGGGCTTTTGGCTGTGTTATTTGGCATGTCTACTATTAGCCTTATTCGCCCGCAAAACGTTGCATCGTTAAACGGTGCAAGCGATACCTTAGTGGCAGACATCAAAAGCCAACAGTTGCTTTCTATGTCTGGTGACCCGGGCACTGCGGCAACATCGCAGGCTCACGGGCTTTACGTGCAGAGCGATCAATATACGGTATTCGCCGCCAGCACCTACGCCGCGGCCGAAGCCAGCAACTTTGTGATTAAACTAGATACCGGGCTTGCGCTCAGCACCACCTTTGCATCGAGCCAGGTTGTTTTTAGTAAAATATCCGGTGAAGTTTCGGGTTTTAGTGCCAGTAACAACACTATTACACTTACTAACACCACGTCGGGTGATAGCCGCGTGATTACGCTTAATCGTTTTGGGGCGATAACGGTAAATTAATATGAGGATATTCACTTGCCTACCAATATCTGCCCTTACAAAGCTAGACCAGCGTGGCCAAGCTTTGGTAGAAATTCTGGTTGCCATTGGCTTGTCGGCAATCTTGCTACCTACGCTAGCTGGTGCGCTGGTAACGTCGCGTTCGGCACGTGCAGGTAACGACCAGCGCCTGCAAGCTACTGCCCTACTGCACTCCACCACCGAGGCAGTGCGTTCGGTGCGCGATGGCGGTTGGACACCCTTTACTACTAACGGTACCTACCACCCCGAAGTTTCTGGCAGTTCCTGGACTTTGGTTAGCGGCAGCGATACGGCCAACGGCTTAACTCGCCAGGTGGTTATTAGTGATGCTCGCCGTGATAGCTCTGGAGCTATTGTAAGTTCTGGCGGCACCGTAGACAGTTCAACAAAGCAAGTTACTTCTACGGTTTCTTGGACCATGCCTTTTAGTAGTTCAGTTTCGTCTACTGTCTACTACCAGCGCTGGCAAAATAATGTGGGCTGGAGCCAGGCATCGCAGGCGGCATTTAATGCCGATACATTGTCGAACCTTGTTACTACCAACACAGCTGGCGGCGAGGTGCAGCTGGCTGCCGGTAGCGCCAACTGGGCTACACCCTCGCAGGTCGGACTCTATAATATTGCCGGAAATGTAGCCGGGCTGGACGTGTTTGTTAGCGGCAACTATGCCTATGTGGGCTATGCCACGGGCATGGCTATTATTGATATCTCTAATCCTGCTCTACCGACGTTAACCGGCACGCTTACAACCACTGCGGCCATAAATGGCATATATGTCTCGGGTAACTACGCCTACTTGGCCACGGCTAGTACGGTGTCTCAATTCTTGGTGGTTGACGTGAGTAACAAGGCCGCCCCAGCGGGCGTGGCCTCTAAGCTGTTGGGGGACACAACAGCTGGTAACACAATTTACGTTTCGGGTAACTACGCCTACGTTGGCAAAAAGAAAGCTACCTCGAGCGCCGAGTTCTTTATTGTAGACATAACTAACCCTGTAGTGCCTTCGCTTTTGGCGGGTACCTATGAAGTTAATGCAGATGTCAACAGTATTGAAGTAATTGGTAACTACGCCTACTTAGCCACTGGCGGTACCACTCGTCAGCTAACAATCCTAAACGTTACAAGTAAAACGTCAGTGACGTTAGCAGGATTTTATACCGTGCCAGCCGGCACACAGATTGCGGCTGAAGTAGATATTGTCGGCACTACGGCGTATATGGGCACGGCGATTAACTCCTTGGGGCCGGAATTTTACACCATAAACGTTGCTAACCCGGCTAGTCCAGCCTTGCTGGGTAGCTATGAATTTGGTGGAGGAATTTTAAGTGTATCAGTGTCTAACGGCTATGCGGCACTAGGCACAAGCTTGGCAAGCAAGCAGTTTACGGTACTTGACGTGTCTGCTAATACTCCCACCCTCAAGAGCAACTTTAACTACGGGTCCAATATTAACGATGTGATGGTGGTTGGTAACTATGCCTATGCTGCTAACACAAACACGTCAAAAGAACTGGCAGTTATTGGCGGCGGCGGAGCGACCTACCAATCCAGCGGAACGTTGGAATCATCCACCTATGACGCTGCGGCTTCGGTTGCCTATAACTACCTAACCTTTACTGGCACTGTGCCAGCTAACACGGCTATCCAGATCCAAATTGCTACCAATAACGACAATACTACTTGGAGTTACGTTGGTCCTGACGGCACTGCTGCTACCTACTATACTGCCGCCTCAATGATCCCGTATAACACCCTTGGACGCTATATCCGCTACAAGGCAATATTTACTGGTAACGGATCGGTAACGCCAATTTTGCAAGACATAACGGTAAATTATTCACCATGAAGCACATATTAAAACGTACACTCCACAAAGCACAGGCCGGCGTAACGCTCGTTGAAGTATTGCTGGTTATGGGGCTTCTGTCGATATTTTTAATTGCTCTTACTACCATGATTAGTTCTACGCTCGATGTGCAAAATCAGTCACAATCCACATCTACAGTCACGCAAGACGGTCGTTTTATACTGGCTCGCTTAAACTACGACGTCAGCCGTGCTACTGCCGTTACGGCACCTGCTAGTTTGGGTAGTATCGGCTCGTCATTAACGCTAACTATTGGTGGTGTGGCCACTACCTATGCCTTAGCCAGTGGCAATCTGCAGCTTACAGACAGTAGCGGCACTGCCAATCTTAACGGATCAGAAACTACAATATCAGCAGTGACCTTCCAGCGCCTCGGCGCTCCTAGCGGTAAAGACACTATCCGCGCCAGCTTTACGGTTACGAGCAAGGCTCAAGCTAAATCGGGGGCGAGCGTACAGAGCTTTACAACCACGATTGGGAGGCGACAATGAGCCTTGCTAAAAGCCAGTCCGGGCAAACACTTATCGCCTTGCTGGTTTTTATTAGCGTGGCTATGTTACTTACTATGTCAGCCGCTGCCGTAACAATTATTAACACCCAAACCAACAGCACTTTTGCTAACGGCGACGCTGCCCTGCAGACGGCTGAAAGCGGCATAGATAATGCTATGCAGCGTTTGCTACGCAACCCAAATTACGTGGGCGAAACACTGACTATTGGTGATGGAACTGCTACAATAACCGTAAGCGGTACGACCACAAAAACAATTGTTTCTAAAGGAACTCTAGGTGGTTTGCAGCGCACAATTACTGCAACCGCAACATATAACGCAACTGTTTTGACACTAACAAGTTGGAGCGAAACACCATGATGTTTAGTCAAAAACCAACCGTATTGGTTTATGTGCAGCGCAACAATTTGCTGCTTGAGGGTCGTAAAGCTTCGGCTGCTAAATTAAGTATCCCGGAGTCACTCATTACAAACTTAGAGGTGGTAGATAGGCCGCAACTGCTTGAGATATGCCGCCAATTTTTTGAATCCCACAACGTGCGCGGCCAGCGTGTACTGGTTGTGCTCGACCGTTCGATGCTTTTTGATAAAGTGCTCGCCGACACTAAAACTGCTGAATTGCCGCAAGCTATAGATGCTTTCCGTAGCGCTGCCCCGTTTAATCCAGAGCAACGAGCTACGGTAAGTTATCGTACTAAGCAAAAAACAGCCGTTTTTGTAGCTAACCGTGACATGTTCCAGTCAATTTCTGAAGCACTTGACCGTGCTGGCGCAAAATTATTTGGTATTACCCCGGCACCTGCCTATGGCTTGCCCCAGCAGAGCCCAACTAAGGCAGAGCTAATTGCACATTTTTTGGACGATAAGGAGGTGGTAAACCAGGCGAATTTCACCAGATCATTAAACGGCTGAAATACAATGTTGACTTTATTACATAGATTATTAATGATAAAAAGGACAATTTAAAAAGGTAGTGTTTATATGAAATTATTTCAAAAACTTCGTACCAACAGCAAAGGCTTTACGCTCATTGAGCTCTTGATCGTCATTGGTATCTTAGCGGTCTTGCTAGCGATCACGCTTATTGCCCTAAACCCTAAGCAGAACTTTGCCGACGCCAACAACAGCCAGCGCCGCTCTGACGTTACGGCTATCCTCGATGCCATTAACCAGTACTCTGCTGCCAACAAGGGCGCCTTGCCTCCAAGTATGTCAGCCGTTTCAACTGCTACTGCAATTGGTTCAGGCACGGGCCAAATTAACCTGTGTACCGACCTTGTTCCAACCTACATTGCCGACATGCCTATCGACCCAACTTCAGGCACTAAGTCACCAGCATCAAGCCTCTGTACAGCAAGCGGTACTACATACGCTGCGGGCTACACCGTTGCTAAGAGTACTGGTAACCGTGTAACTGTTGCAGCTCCGAATGCTGAAGCAAGTGCCACAATTAGCGTAACCCGTTAGGAATAGCTCTATGGCCGCTACTAAAAAAACTCAAAAGAAAACCCCAGCTAAAAAAGTTGCTAGCGCGTCTGCCAAGACGCGCTCAGCTCCTGCCGGCAGGGCGGCATTAGCCGCTGCTGGACGCAATAAAGCAGCCTCTGCTAAAACAGCAAGCACTCGCAGCACGTCGGTTGCTCGCCGACAAATGGAGTCGAGCATTACCACGACTACCAGTCTACTATTTGCACTGTTTATCGCACTTATCATCTTGATGTTGCAATTGTATAGTCGCTAATAAAAAGCCCAAACTAAAAACCCTGCGGTGTAACTTGCAGGGTTTTTAGTTTGGGCTTTTGGCCCCGCTAGATTTGGCGGGGCGGTATGTTTTGGTTAGTTGGGCCACCAGGTTGTTGGCTCTGGTCGTCGCCAGGAGCAGGCTGCGGTGGTGTTGCTGTTGGGGGTTGTGGCACGTTTGGTGGTGTTTGTGCAGTTGGTGCTGCATATGCACTAGGCGCACCTGGTACAGTGACGTCAGTCGGCACTACCTGACTGCCATCTTGGGCTTTTTTGGTGACTTTCTTTTTACGCATAATACGAATTAGCAGGCCGGCAAAGATGAGCGCACAGGCCACCGTAACAATAAGCAGCATGTCAAAGCCAGTATTGGCCAGGCCACCATTCGATCCACTCCCCGATCCTGTCGACCCGGAGCTGGTAGTACAGGACTCCGTATTATTATAGGTACAGGAAGAGTATGATCCCTCGCCGTAGGCCTGCGCAAAGTTGGTGTAGTACAGCTGCTGTTTCATAGACGTTTCCACTATTTACATTATTACGCTTATGATATCATGAGTAGTAGTAGGTAAACCATATGGGGGACAAAAATGCCTGACCAATTTGCGATCCTGGATTTTAGTACGCCGGAATTGTTAATCATCTTGCTTATTGTTCTGCTACTCTTTGGTGGCAAGAAATTACCTGAGCTGACAAAAAGTATTGGTAAATCTATGCGTGAGTTACGCTCAAGTATGAATGATGACGACCATGAAAAAGGCTCGACAAAAGACAATTAGTCACGGCCAGGCGGCGCAAGTAAACGACGATCAACGTCCGTTTATTGAACATGTCCACGAATTACGCCGCCGTATCTTTATGGTGGCGTTGTCTATTGGAGTTTGGGGTGGCGTAGCTTACGGTGTTGAGCATCAAATCGTACACTTTTTGCTAAAGCCAGCTAAAGACCAACAATTTATTTACACCTCTCCTGGCGGCGGTATCGACTTCCTGTTCCGTCTCTGCCTGTATGTGGGCATTATTATGAGCATCCCGGTCATTGTGTACCAATTGCTTAAGTACGTTCAGCCGCTTCTCAAGCAGGAGTCAACAAGGTTTATCGCAATCGGTAGTGGCATTTCGGCAGTTTTGGCAGTTATTGGCATGGCCTATGGCTACTTCTGGGGCTTGCCTGCCGCGCTCGAGTTCTTACTGAACCAGTTTGTTACTAAGCAAATTCAGCCCCTTGTTACCATTCAGTCATATATGTCGTTCGTGCTTGTATACATGCTTGGCTCAGCAATGCTGCTGCAAGTGCCACTTATTCTTATATTTATCAATCGCATCAAGCCTATTAAGCCACAAAAATTGCTTAAATATGAGCGACACGTAATTGTGGCCGCCGTTGTGTTGGCCGCCCTAATGAACCCCACACCTAACATTTTTGCACTGATGTTTATAGCCTTGCCTATTATCCTTATGTACCAAGTGGGTATTCTTATTATCTGGCGCACAAACCGACACAAGGTACCACATAAACGTGCCTCCCACGTGGTTGATCTTATTGAACAAGACTTGGCTAAACAGGCTGAGCGTTTGTCACGCGCTCAAGTTGCCAAGCCACTTATGAAAGTTAAGCCACTGGCACCAGCGCCACTCACTCCGGTCCTAGCTGGTACTGGCGGAATAACTAGTACTGCAACTGTTATGGCGTCAAATGTTGCGCCACGCCCCTATGTTTCACGCCCCACCCCTCGCCCACAGCGCGCACCTGCCCGCCGCCGCTTAGTATCGTAAAAAATTATTCTTGACAACATGCTTATGCTTTCGTAATCTAAGAGGTAGATACAACACAAACAAAGAATGTAACTAACAAATAAAGGAACAACAATGCGTCACCTAGAAGAAGCAATGAATCGAGAAGTTACACGCAAGGAATTCTTGACGACACTTGGTTTTGGTGTTGCCTCTATCCTTGGTTTTTCCGGTATTATGAAGTTTATCTTTGGCCGTGGTAACCAGCAGCAGGGTTCTCGCTCAGCATTGGGTTACGGCGGTGGTGCTTATGGCGGTAACCGCAAGGCGTCTTAAAAGTCATCTGTTGACTACTATTTGTACTCAGTATTACAATAATTATCGCTCGCTCTAAGGGCGATAATTCTTTTTATGTTCCCTAGTGCTATAAGGATTTCCAGATGATTAGCGAAAAATTTATTCTACTTGGCGCTATGCTTAACCTAATCGGTAGTACTGGTTATTTGCGCGATACATTACGCGGCAAAACTCGTCCTAACCGTATCTCATGGTTTTTATGGGCAGTGGCGCCTATTATCGCCTTTAGCGCCGAGATTACGCATGGCGTAGGCTTACCTGCGCTTATGACCTTTATGGTTGGCTTTGGCCCCTTGCTTATCTTTTTGGGTTCATTTGTTAATCGTAAGTCTGTTTGGAAGTTGACGAAGTTGGATATTGTGTGCGGAATACTATCGGTGCTGGCCATAGTGCTCTGGCAATTAACAGGTAGTGGCGTACTGGCTATTGCGCTAAGTATTGCCGCCGATGCCTTGGCTGGAGTGCCTACATTGGTTAAGGCCTACAAGGACCCCGACAGCGAAAGCTGGAACGTGTTTTTATTTGGTGGCACCAGCGCACTTATAACCCTGCTGGCAATTAATACCTGGGATTTTGCTCACGTCGCTTTCCCACTTTATATCTTCTTGATCTGCGCCGCATTGGTGGTATTGATCCGATTTAGAGTTGGCGTGCGCGGCCAACTACCCCTGCCGCAAGTCGACGAAATTAGTAACTAGCCAAATGGGTCTAGCTGTTTTTCCTGGCTATGCCTTGATGGCCTGCGGAGTGCTGCCGGTCTCATAGATTTTCGGACCAACAGATTGCATACTCCAGTGGTGCTGTACCGGTGCTACAATGCGCCAGGCTTCTAGCACTTCATCGCTACTGGCGAACAAGCTATGGTCGCCAGTTATGGCATCCACTAAAACGCGCTCGTAAGCCTCTGGTAAGGACTCGTAATGTTCTTGATAGGTAAAACGAAGCGGCAGCTGCGTTAATTGCTGTTGATAACCTGGCTTTTTGGCCCATAGCAGCATCTCTATGCCCTCCTGTGGTTGAATGCGTAGCGTAAGGGTGTTGGACTCGCTGTTGTGCTGGCGTTTGTAATGTAGCCGTATGACGGTTTCTTTAGTGTTTAGCGCCTTACCTGTAACAAGTCTGATTGGTACGCCTTGCCACTGAGGTGCATTGGAATGAAGCGTGAGGTCTACAAAAGTTTCGGTTTGTGTTTTACTGTTGCCTACCTCGGCGGCATAGCTGTGGTATTGGCCACGTACAGCCAGGCTGTCTAGTAGATCGGCGTTGGGTGGCAAAAGGTTGCGCAAAGCTTCTAGGCGCTGGCTGGCGAGGTCCTGGGCCGCCTCAGGGACATCCATGAGCGTCAAGGCAGCGAGTTGTAGCAGATGGTTTTGAATAACATCTCGCAGGGCACCAGTCTGTTCATAAAAAGCACTACGACCTTCAATGCCAATGTGTTCGCTGGCTACAATTTCAATTGACTCAATATGCTGGTTATTCCAGGTTTGGCGAAACAGGCTGTTTTGAGAACGAAACACCACAATATTTTGGGCCATTTCTTTGGCTAAAAAGTGGTCTATGCGGTACAGCTGCGACTCGTCAAAATAGTGCCGAGTGTCGGCAATAAGCTCTTGCGCCGATATGAGGTCTGAGCCAAACGGCTTTTCAAGTAGCAACTTTACCTTAGGATCTTTGCCAAAGCCAGCCTCGCCCAAGGCAGCGATAATTGGCCGTGAAACTTGCGCTGGTACAGATAGATAAAACACTATCTGCGTATCGCGATCATGGGACAGGCCGGCCAGAGATTCTTTGAGTAATTTGTAGTCTTGGGCGTTGGCAATATCCATGGTGTGCATGCGCACGCTTTTAGCTAAAAACGCGCGGTCGGTATCTTGCAGCCCGGGCGTGCCTATAACTACTTCGGCAGCACTTACCTCCCGGCGTGAAATACCTACAACGGTAAAATCTTGGGGTAAGGCTCCTGCCCTGTGCATCTGGGCAATTGCCGGTAGCAATTTGCGTTTAGCTAGGTCACCCGTGATGCCAATAATTACTAGAATGGTCGAAGGGGCTGTGCGTGTCATGCAATAAGTATACTCCTCTTGCAACCGGAGTATTTTTGCGTATACTCAACTTAACCTGACATAAGAATATGCCGCGCATAATACCTCGTGCTAGGTAGGGATTCTTAGTTTAGTAGTGTAATGCCTACCGTGAGGGCCGAGGCAAAAGTTACCCATGCCAGGTATGGCCATAGCAGCAGGCTAGCTGCTGGCTTAATGCACGAGAAGACAATAATTGTCCACAGCAGTAGCCCCCACAGCACTACAATGTCCACAAAAGCCCAGGCTGGCTGGTGGAGTCCAAAGAAGATCCATGACCAAGCTGTATTAGCAATGAGCTGGGTGATAAACAAGCCAAGGCCAAAGCCACGGTAGATATTTTTACTGGTGTATACCATATAAAAAGCGATCGCTTGAAACAGATACAGCACTGTCCAAACAGGTCCAAACACCCAGTTTGGAGGCGTAAAGGATGGCTTGGCCAAATCGGCATACCAGTGCGGTATGGCATCGCTGGTAAATAGTGAGCCAATAACGGCCGCAGCAGTTGGCAAAAGGACCGCCAAAAAGACCGCTGGCCACTGTATGGAGTTGGTTTTGTTTGTACGCATAAGGGCTCCTTTGCTCTAGCCTATCGCTCGTATGTTTGCACTGCTGAACTAAAACCTTTTACTTCAGCAGGCGTTTTGCCGATAAACTTTTCTACCTGAATATTCTCATTGCCGGTAACTTTAAAGGCAATAGTGCCTACCGTTGCGCCACCTTGCGAAACGGTCATGCCCTTTACGCTGGTTGGCGAGCTCTTTGGTGTGCCGTTGGGCAAGTTGTAGCTCAGTGGTATCAGTTCAGCTTTTACAAGGCCGCTAGCTTTAGTGATGCTGCTTGGATCGAAGGCGCCTTTAACGGCAAACTGTGCAGCTTTACCGTCCCAGTTTCCAATAGATACTATGGTAGTTTTGCCATCGATGTAATCGGGCGCTATCGAGAGGTGCCCATCCCAGTAGCGACTTTGATCAGCGCCAGAATAGCCATTGGTGCCTGTACGGAACCAGTTGCCTACTAACGCACCTTTTTTATCGTAATCAATTTTGCCTCCAAATGGCGCGGTGGTGCGTAAACTGGCATCCTGCAAGGAATTTTTAAGGCTGCCACTATATACGCTGAGCGGGTCGATAACATTAATCTTCCAGGCTTCGCCAATGTACAACTGAGGGCTGATAAAGCCGGCTAGTGTGTGTTTGGTATCGATAAGTGAATAGTCAACGGGATGGCCACCGATCTTGCCTAATAAATCACCTGCCTTAAGCTCCACAGATACTCGTTTTTGCGTGTTGGGCTCTAAGGTTCCTACGGCTGCCGCTAGGGTTGGCGATAACTTGTGTACGTGAATGAAGATGGCAAAATACTGACAATTAAATGAAACTACAAGGCGATGATCCTCGGGTGCCGTTTGTTGCTGTCTGTCGCCGATGTACTGTGCGGGCATGGCCCCAACCTCTACAACCGTACCGTTGGCTGGCATAACTACCTCGGTCGTATTATCTGCGGCTTGCTGATTTTTGGGTGATAGATAGGCGTGGTCAGTAGGTGTAACATGGCCATCACTTACTTTGCCCATTGGTTCTATGTAGCCGAGCTGTGCTAACGGAACGGGTGAAGCTGTAAAGCTTACGTCACGGTCAGTACAGGTGTCTTGGTATTGGCTCAAAAAGCTGCGCTGATTTTGCTGCTGCGAGTTGCTGTTCGTGCTCTCGCTTGCCTGTTTTTTCTCAGTCTTCTTGGCAGTATCACTATGCAGGATTGCAAAAATGCCAAAGCCAACTACCAGTATGCCAATAGCTACAACCAAAATAAGTGCCAGCTGCTTATTGGTGCGCTTGTGGTTGCTATGGTGCTCATTATGTTCTTGTGCTACCGGTGCTGCAGCCGAAGATTCTTGGTCTGCTTTTGTTTTAATTGAATGTTCAGGTTCCATACCATAAGCATAATATAGTTGTTATACAATTTACAACTTACCATCCAAATAGTGGATTAGCGTCATTTGCGTTACAATAAAGAGAGTTAGTATAGAAAAATAAAAATGACACGCAATCCATTCTCATTCTGGCATCTGTTATTCCGCAGCCTGCTGCCCTCGTCTGCCAGTTTGATCGTTAGCTCAGTAATTACCTTTGTTGTAGTGGGACTGCAAATAATACTGCTTAGCCTTAGGCAAGGTACGTTCATGCCTCAACTTTTTGGCAATACTGCCGGTAATTGGACAAATGCCTATACCCGTTTTATCATCGATCCAGTCGAAAATTTTACCACCAACAACACTGTGAACACCGTTTTGCTCGGTATGTTGTGGGGGTTGGTCGGCTGGGCCTTATTTTTGATTGTTATGTCGATTGTCTCTACAGCACATGATGTACGTGAAAACCGTGAGGCAGTATATGTTCCCTCACCACAGCAAGTAGTTCGTCACCCGTTGCAAAATACCCTCATTATGCGGCTCATCTGGCGCGCTGGTATTATTGTGTTGGCAATTGTGACTACTGTCTTTCTTGCACCGGTAGTTAGGGATATTTTGGAACGCATCGAAACTGGCTCTTATGCCACTAGTCCGGCTACACTGGCTGTCAACATTGGCATTATTTACTTTGGTTGGATTGGTGTGATGCATGCCTATATTGTGCTTTTACGGTTATTTTTGTTCCGCACTCGTGTGCGCGGAGAAATAGTCGACAACCATACACTCTAGCCAGCAATCCACAGACTGATCTAGATGAGTTTTAGGTTGCTTATTGGTAGTATATGAACATGGAATATCTTATTACACCTCAGAGGGCTGAGGATATCATTCGTGTTACTCAACAAGAAGCGCAGCTATCGATTGCCGAGGGTAATCCACCGTTCGGCTGTGTCATTACCGACCCTATGGGTGAGATTGTTATGCAGGCACACAATACGCAGAATACTCAAAATGACCCCACCGCGCATGCCGAAATCAATGCCCTACGGGCACTCGGCGCCAAATTAGGCACTCGCCGCTTAGGCGGCTACGCGCTCTTTGCTAATGCCGAAAGTTGCTCAATGTGTGCCTCGGCAGGAGTAAAGGCTTATATGGATAGGTTCTATTTTGGCGCACCATCGGAAGGTAGAATGGATCCTTGGATTACAGTGGCCGACATTGCCCAAAAAGCCGCCAACCCCCTTACGATTGTTACGGGTATTTTGGCAGAAGAATGCGCTGCCCAAATTGCCATCGGTCGCCAAGCTGAACGATCTTAAATCAAGTCCTATGAATGTAAAGAAGAGCACCGAATCGGTGCTCTTCTTTACATAGTATTGCTCAAGCTAGGCATTTGGGGCAACGAGTTCAATCTTGATCTCGTCTTTTTCGGCCATCTTGCCGTCGTCGTTTGGCAAGTAGCTTACAACAGAGCCAAAGTGCATTTCTACGCCAGCCACACCCTCGTCGCTGATCGATTCCATAAATTTAATCAGGGCACGCAGTGAGTTGCCGTGAGCTACAACCAAAACGTTTTGACCTTCTTTGAGTTTTGGCAAAATAACCTGCATATAGAATGGCAGTACGCGCTCGTACACCATTTTGAGCGTTTCACCGTTTGGTACTTGGTGGTCCCAGTTGCGGCGAATAGCGTTAAATTCTTCTTCGCCTACTTTGTCGCGTACTTCCCACTTGTTGAGCCCGGTGTAATCACCGTAATCGCGTTCGTTAATGTCACCGCTGCGCTGGTACGGCACTTCGATTTGCTTTGAGCCGTCCAAGATACCCTCAAGAGTCTCTAGGGTGCGCATTTGCAATGAGGCAAAGGCGTAGTCTAGTTTAACGTCGAGTTCGGCTAGGGCTTCACCAATTTGGGCAGCTTGCTTAAAGCCATTTTCACTTAGGTGAACGTCGGTAGTGCCAGTCCACTTACCGAGTGCGTTCCACTCTGATTCACAGTGTCTTGTAATATATAAGCGTCCCATTGCCATGGTTAATGCCCCTTTTGATTATGCGGCCAAAGCCGGTTAATAAGCGTGCGTGTAAGTGCAAGATATATAAAGGAGTAAGATTTTAATCTTTAGCTCTTGCGTGGTGCGACAGTATGGATCTATACTGTTGACTTGACCAATGAAGCATAATAGTTTCGGGCAAAATTTGCAAATTTAAGATATAAAATGCAGGAGCCTATTTTATGAAAATTCAAGAAATCCGCGGCCGCGTAGTTTTTGACTCACGTGGCTTCCCGACTGTTGAATGTGACGTTGTTTTGGAAGACGGCAGCTTGGGCCGTGCAGCTGTGCCATCTGGTGCATCTACCGGTGCTGGCGAAGCCCTTGAACTCCGTGACGGCGGCAGCGCTTTTAACGGCAAGGGTGTAGATAAGGCTGTTGAAAATATCCAAACCGTTATCGCCCCTTCTCTTATCGGCCAAGATGTCGAAAATCAGTTTGAGCTCGACAAGCGCTTGCTTGAACTCGACGGCACCGACAATAAGAGCCGCCTAGGCGCTAACGCAACTTTGGCTGTATCTTTGGCTTTGGCTAAAGCTGGCGCTGCTAGCAAAAAGCAACCTCTGTTTGAATACGTTGGTGGCTTGGTCGGCAACACTACCTTTACATTGCCATTGCCGATGCTCAACATCCTTAATGGCGGTAAGCACGCCGAGGGCTCAACTGACATTCAGGAATTTATGGTTATGCCAATTGGCGCCCGTGACTTTGCGCACGCAATGCAAATGGCTAGCGAAATTTACCACGCCCTTGGCAAGGTTTTGCGCGGCAAGGGTTACGCTACAACTGTTGGCGACGAAGGTGGCTATGCCCCTAGCGTAAGCGGCGGCTCACAAGAAGCTCTTGAGCTTATTAGTGAAGCAGTCGAAAAAGCTGGCTACATCATGGGCCAAGACGTTGCTTTGGCGCTCGACGTTGCCTCTAGCGAATTAGTCGAAGGCGATACCTACAACTTTGCCCGCGAAGGCCGCACCTTTACCAGCCAAGAGCTCGTAGCTTTCTACGCTGACCTTGCTGAAAAGTTCCCACTCGTATCTATCGAAGATGGCTTGGGCGAAAACGACTGGGACGGCTGGAAGCACCTTACCGAAACCTTGGGTGACAAAGTACAGTTAGTTGGTGACGACTTGCTTGTGACTAACACTGCCCTTTTGGAGCGCGGCATTGACGAAAAAGCTGCTAATGCAATTTTGATTAAGCCAAACCAAATCGGTACCCTCAGCGAAACCATTCAGGCTGTACAAATGGCCCAAAAAGCTGGCTGGAACACAGTAATGTCTCACCGCTCTGGCGAAACCGAAGACACTACAATTGCCCACTTGGCTGTTGGCCTCAACACTGGCCAGATTAAGACTGGTTCTTTCTCGCGCTCTGATCGTATTGCTAAGTACAATGAGTTGCTTCGTATTGCTGAATTGTTGCCAGAGGCAACTTTGGCTAGGCCTTTCTAATATAGAATAGGAATCACAAAAAACCTCCCGCATTCCCCGCTCGAGTGTGCGTTACGCGCGGGTTAGCCTTTAGGCTAACACCGGCTGCACTACGCTTGACCCACTCGACTCGGCAAATGACGGGAGGTTTTTTGCTTCTACTTTTCTTCGGGCATCGAGGCGAGCGCCAGTGCGGCAAACACTAAAGCAATGTCGCGGAATGTAATGGCAAACAAGCTAAAGTTAGAGGTAATAATGCCGGCTAAGGTTGCTGCGCATAGTAAAGCTGCGTAGCGCACGTATACGCCACTTAACAGCCAGGCAGCTAGCACTAATTCGTAGGCCGAAAAGAAATGCAGTAGGGTTTCGGGGTCTATGTGCTTGGTTAGAATATTCGGTAAGTAGCCCACCCAATCTTGGGGATTGGTGAAGCCCGAAATGGAGGCGTACAAAAAGATAACCGCTAGGCCACCCCTCAGCAAAAGCTGGGGCCATTTTGATCTGTTAGGAATGAGACTAGTTGCCATGGTTGGTCCTTTTTATGCGAGCGCATTAGTGATGTCTACTTGACATCATACCGCAGTTTGACGATTATTAAAGTGTCTTTAAGATAAGGAAAACAAAAATATGAATAAAGCAATGAAGATCGTTTTGGCGCTCGTTGTGGTAGTGGCTATCGCTGGTGGTGCCCTGCTAGTAAGCAACAGCAAGAGCGATGATAAAAGCTCAAATAGCGGCTCAAGCTCGAGCAGCAACAACTCATCTGGTCAATCAGATTCTGGCTCGGATAGTTCGGGCGCAAGTGACGGCGACGTGGCCTTAACTATTACCTATAACGGCACGAGTTTTTCGGAGTCCACTAACTCTATTAAGGCTGGCCAGACCGTAAAGGTGGTTAATAACTCTTCGGTGGAGCTGGACTTTGACTCAGACCCACACCCGGTTCATACTGATAATACTGAGCTAAACGTTGGTGGTATTGCACCGGGTGAAAGCCAGACATTCGTTGTTGATAAAAAAGGTACATGGGGTTATCACAACCACCTCAACTCCAGTCAACACGGCGAAATTATCGTTGAATAACATAAACAACACTTAAGGGGCTACGCTATGAATTTAGAAGAAACATTTTATGTTGTAGGCATTATTTATATGGGTCTAGGACTCGTACTATTGATAGCTTTAGTTATTGCCGTGTTTGCCATTAAGGCTAAAGTTAACGCTATGCAGCGCCGTATAGAAGATAAATTCCATGACGTATTCGAGATTGTTCAGGCAGGTGAAAAGATCTACAATTCGGCCAAAGACATGATGGGTCACAAGGATAAGTAAACGTCTATGACTAGTAAGCCAGCAGCTGCTCCAAAAAAGAAACGCGGATTACCGCGTCTTATCCAAATAGCTGATGAGTTTCAGCAGCGGCACGCAGTTGTTGGCTTTCCTTTTGCGGTTATAAAGAAGTTTGGCGATGACAACGGCGGTTACCATGCCGCCTTGCTCACATATTATGGATTTCTGTCTCTATTCCCACTGTTGTTGGTGCTAGTGACAGTCCTCCAGATGTGGTTTAAAAACGACACGGCATTGCGCGATAGAATCACGGCCAGTATTAACAATTTTTTGCCGATTGTTGGCGAGCAGCTGCAGCAGAATGTTCATAGCATGCGCGGCGCGGGAGTTGGCTTGGCTATAGGTATTTTAGTGGCTATTTATGGCGCCCGCGGTGGAGCGGATGCTCTTCGCTATGCACTTAACAATATCTGGCAAGTTCCTAAAAACAGGCGTGGCGGTTTTCCCAAATCACTGCTAGAAAGTTTGACTATTATGGGGAGTATTGCTGCTGGCTTTATGGTTATTATCGGTGTTTCAAGCTTTACCTCAATTTTGGGCCACGCGGTATGGGTTAAGCTGTTGGCTAACTTGCTTGGTTGTGGCGTACTGGCGGCTACACTGTTGTTTGTATTCTCACGGGCCACTACTCGCAAGGTTCCTATTAGGGGACTGATGCCCGGGGCGGTTTTGGCCGCGGTCTTAATTCAAATGTTGGTGACCTTTGGTGGACTGCTTGTGGCACACCAACTTAAGGGTGCTCATGGTGTATATGGCGCTTTTGCGGTGGTGATTGGCTTATTCTTTTGGCTGTACTTAATTTCACAGATGTTGGTGTATGCGGTAGAGATCGACTCTGTACGGCATTTGGGGCTGTGGCCGCGAGCAATCCAGAACGATCTGCCTACCGAAGCCGATCACCGTGCCTACGA
Source organism: uncultured Candidatus Saccharibacteria bacterium (assembly GCA_964494765.1). Lineage (GTDB taxonomy): Bacteria > Patescibacteriota > Saccharimonadia > Saccharimonadales > UBA4665 > CAMLQK01. The sequence goes on along the minus strand of CAZBRP010000010.1, from coordinate 28,902 downwards.
ACTATATAGCAAGGTTCAGTCGTTCTTACCCGAGGCCAAACGTGACACACACTTCCGCAGTTAGGTGTTACATAGAGTATCCTACGGATTAATATCCTTCACCGTAGTGTCTATGTCTGCTTGATAACTGATGGCCCGTGCGGCAGCAGCCTTGGCTAATCGTCGGCGCCTGCGTGCTTCGCCTACTCTTTCATCGTAGGTCATGCCACCCCATACGCCATATCGATTATCAGTGGCGATCGCCTCGGTAAGGCAGGCATCTTTAACGGCACATTCTGTGCAAGTTTTTTTGGCCATGGCATTGTATCGTAAGACTTCTTCGGGTTCTAAATGTTCGGGCGGGTCAAATATCAGCGCGTCGGATTGCAGGCAGAGCGCCTCATCTCGCCAAGCATCTTCTTGGGTAGTCTTTGCCGCTGGTTTGCTGGGCTTTTGAGTAGTTTTAGACACGGCCACCCCAACTGCCCCAGCCTTGGGCTTCATAAACGGTGCTGGCTCAATCTGTACTCGTACGGAGGGGCTAACGGCTCGCCTTACGGCTATTGCCATGCTGAGGGGTGTCAGCTGATTGCCGAGCATACCGCCGATATCTTTATGGAATAGTATGCGGTCTACACCGTAGGCGTAGGTGGCAATGGCGCGTTCTTTATCGGAGAGATCAGGGGCGGTTAAGGCGGGGCCAAACGCAAGACGCTGTTCCGTGCTGCTAGTATTCACGATGCTAAGGATACCCGCACGTAAAGCGCGCTTTGTGTGTACTCGCGCCATTCCTTGCTGGTTAGGCGGATACAGATCGCAGATAGTTTTTTCAACCCACGCTGGGAGGTTTGATGGTGCCCCATGTAGCTGGTCGGTCATAGATACCAACTTTGCGCCGATCATGGCTGTGCTGGTTTGCTTAATTGCCTCAACGCGTTCGGTCGGCTGCCTATCGGAGGCAATAGCACCGTAGGCTTCTAGGTCTGCATAGAGGCCGCTAACCGTGAGGTTCTTTGCGGTTGCGTTGGGATGTTTGCCACTTCGCGCTCGGACAACTTTGGCTACATGGCTACTAAGGTCCTCTACCTCCAGTGCAGCCTCGAGCGCTACAGGGCTTAGTTCTTGGCCGTAAATAAGTGGCGCGAGGTGAAAGACTTGCGCCACTGCTAGTCTGTTGAGGCGGCTCAAGCTGGCGGCGTTGGCTGCAAATGTTACGTGTCTTTGACTCTTGTCGTGGCATACTTTCTTGAAAGGTTGGAGGTGTGTGGGTAGTAACGAAAAATCAACGACGTCGGCTGTAATCAGGTTCTCGTTAAGTAGTTCAAACACTCCTTCGGCAGCGCCGTCCCATTCCCATTCTGGATATAGGGTGGTGACTTTGTCTATAATCCAGCGGTCAGGGCTTACCAAGTGTGGCTTGCGTTTAAGACGTCGATTAAACTTGTCTCGTGTACGGCGGATGAACACGTCACGATTAAGTTCGGCCATAGACTCAATGCCCCGTTGTGCTCCCGATTTTAAGATAGGATCGCTAAACGCCCCGCCGCACTCTTGGCGCAGCTTAGCCAGCCGGGATATGTAAGCTTGGGCTTCGGGCATCGGATTTGGGTAGGCGCGGGCCAGCCGCCGCCGGTAGCCTTCAGTTATGTCAGTGTTGGTGCCGTATGCTTCGGCAAGCTTGCTGCAGTTATCGCTATAGCGCTCGAGTGCTTTTGCATAGGTAGTAGGGTTTGTGAGTACGATTTCGGTAATGTCGCTTAGCGGCACGCCCCTTTTTTCGTATGTGTCGCGGACACTCTCTACCCCATCTACAAATCTAAATACGGCGCTCGTCGGATTATCTGGGTGGCGCCCGGTAAGCGTTTTTACCACACCTGATGTTACATAATCGGGTAGTTCAACATCTTCACTCATTTTTCTATCACGAACTTTATCAAGGTCATGGCCTAGTCGTGCTGCCTTGCGTAGTGTTGTTTCCCTGACGTGAATGCCGAGTTCGGCAGCCTCTGCCCGTAGTCGGTGTAGATTTACCTTATAGGTATCAAGCGCGCCCACGGGGTTCCGGGGGTTTGCGCTAAGGACATTATCGAATAAAGATGGCGTAAGTTCGGCATTAATATAGCGAGTTCGTAGTTGGCGGTAAAATTCAGGGTCAAATAGTGCAGCTTTTTTATCAGGGTATCGCAGCTTGAGCTCTTTTAGGTCGATAACATTTTCTAAAAACAAGCTAATAACAGTCTGGTGGGCTGCGACATCAAAGGTAGCCGGGTCATAATAGCTGCGGGTTCGATCTGATGGTTGGCGACTACCAAAGTCAAGCTGCTGAAACTTGAGGCGCACAATGCGTCGCACGGCTTCGGTAAGAATTTGTTTGCCACCTATATGGTGGGCCATTCTTTGCTGTTCGGCCCGCGGCAGTAATGCTAAATACTCCTCTGTTACGTCTTTAACCCCGGGACTATTAACGCCCACCAAAGTCAGTTGATCGGCTCGCACCGCTTGTCGCACCACCGTAAGTTGTCTTTTTGGGTCACCCGGGACTTGACTCATGTCAAAGGCGAGTGTTGCCGGCTGCAGGGGCCGCTCTTGCAGTGTGGCGCTAGGGCTTTCTGTAAGCTGGTCTACTAAAAAAGGCACGCCTGTTCCCTGTCGCCAGAACTCAGTGGCAATCTCGGTGCGCTGGACGTCGCAGTGCTTTAGCTGTGGGCATGTCAAACAGGCGGCTCGTGCAGCTTCAACCAGTGCGTTAGAGGTATCTCCATTCTCGATGCGCGTAAAGGCTTCAGCGCTAGGGTTTCCTGGCAAACAGTTTCCATAAGGTATTATGTTAGGTCGTATATCACCTGGCTGACGTATCATGAACAATTATCTCGTATTACTTTACTGTATGTATTTTTGCAAAAAGGCCCGGGTCAAATTGCCCGGGCCCCTATTTTGCTGGTAGATCTGTAATGTTACCACTTGTGGGCTACGTCAACGTAGATCTTGGTTCCGTCTTTAACAACACGGAATGGCAGTTTGGCCCTCACGCCTAGCCCAAAGGTACTTTGACCTTCAAAGCTGCCGGCGTACCGAGCGTCCCTAAAGGTTTGATAACCAGTGAGGTTAATCCGTGGCAATTTTTCTTTTGGCAAAACTGGTGTACCGTCATTTTTTAGGTATGTACTAGTGTAGTTGGCGTCATAGGTTGGCGCACGCACTACAACTTGCAGAATAGCGCCGCCAGATACTGGCACGTAGGCGCCCTCACCTTCGGTGTATACTGCTGGCACGTAGCTTACGTAGTATCCGCCTGCTGTGCCATTGAGATCAAACACTAAACGATCGTAACAGGTGTGCTGGCCGGTACGAGCATTGATAATTGATGTTCCATATGAAACCGCAGAATAATTATTTTTAGCTCCACTACCCCAAGTGATGCCACAATACGGAGCAGCGCTTGCGCTGCTGAGCGGCAATCCAGTCGCAAGTAGTACGCCGGCTATTAGGCTGACCAGTAATTTCTTCATATATCGCCCCCTTACTTAAGTAATGTGTATTATATGCTATTACGCTCATGTTGTGCGTGATATTTATCAAATAACGGCCCGCTACAGGAGCGGACCGCGTAATCGTGGTATAGTAAATAATTTAAATCAACAGGATACTTAGCTATGACCGAAATTGGCCGCAGAGATTTTTTACGCGCGATGACCGGCGGTATTATAGGCACTAGTCTGGGCTATGCTGCACCCAATATTTTGGGACCGGTGCAGCAGGCAGTTGCCAACCAAACCCACCATTCGGTCGGCAATGTCTCACAGATACAAAAGCTCACTGCAAGATGTGGCCAGAACCCAACGGCTACCTGTTATGACGAATATCACGGTGATGAGTTTGAGGGTGCAGTATTGGTGGCGCCTCCAATAGAGGAGGCTGCTTTCAGGGGATTACCCTCCTTAATATTGGACATATCGCGAATGGTGTATAAAACTGCCCGCGACTGGTCTGATCCCGACCTACAAGAGTCTGCCTTCAAGACAACGCTCGTCGGCAGCTCGGCTAATCTTAATAGTACTGATGTGGCTGTGGGTCTGATTACGACCACAGTATTTGCTTATACGCATAACTTAACGCGCGACAAACACTTTGTAACGCAGAACATCCCTGTGGGACAATTTTGTTTTGGCGGCATGGCCTGGGTTTTACAGCGCAAGGCTGGCTTGGGGGCTGCTACGGCAGCGCATACGGCAATAAATGCCCGCATATTCTCTATGCCATATATGCCGTAGAGCACCCTGGCGGGTTTTACTACGGCATATGGGCTTATGTATTGTATATTTGCGCTAGCGCACCTTACTTAAGTAGGCGGCGTACTAGCTGTTGCTGTGCTTTCTTTTTGGCGTCAGCGCTCTCACTCATTGATTTGGCGCGCAGGGTTGTGTTGGCTGTTTCCTGCTCTGTTTGCGTTTCGTCGGCGCAGTCGGTGTCTACCTTTGGCAAATCGCCATACAGGAAGTAGTTAGACACAATAGTATCAGCGCAGACATTGTTTTGAATATAGGCTACAGCGTGGCCGCCTTGGTCTACGGTCACCATGCGGGCACGCTTATCAAGGGCTTTGCGCATGTGTTGACCGCTAAAGTATGGCGTGGCGGGGTCGCGGCGGTTCTGGACTAATAAAATGTTACGCTTGCCTGTTGAGGACAATTGAACTGGCTTGTTGTTGTGCTGCTGCCAAAAAGCGCATGGCGTAATATTGGAGCCAATTTCACCAAACATCGGGTAGTTTTTGGTGTCTGACTGCAAAGCACGCTTGTATACGCTTGCATCACGTGGCCAGGTAACGTCATCACACACAATTGCCAAACCAGAGGCCGAAGCGTTATCTACAGGAACATCAGTTGCTTCATCGCTACTGTCGTTGCCTATTAAGCCTAGCTGCGATAGGTGTTGCTTGAGTTGGGCACGAGCCGCTGTAGATGGCAGTGACGTATAGCTATCAACGTCTGCCCAAATCATTGCCCCAAATGGGAAGCTACCATCGCTATATAAGATACCAAACGTAATCCGCTTAAAGAATATACCGTTAATTACCGTGCCATCCTCAAAGACGATCGGGTCTTTATCGAGTTTTTCTACTAACTGGTAAAACTTGTTATTGACCTCCTTTTCGGTGGCACCTAGGTGAAATAAATCATCGGTTTCTACAAGATATTTAGCAAAATCTGGGAAGCGGATCTCTCCCGCCTTACCCCATTCGCGGAATTGTTGACGCCAGACGGCGGTAGGGTCAACATTGCTATCTAATACCATACGGTCGCTGCTCTGCTTAAACATCGAGGCATATACCGCACCCAAATATGTGCCATATGAATAGCCTAGGTACGACAGCTTAGGCTCGCCTAGTGCCCTACGGATCATGTCCATATCTCGCGCCGTATTAGCTGTTGTGGCGTGGGCTAGTTTGCCACCACTTTTGGCAGCACAATCTTGGGCTACTTGGCGTGAAAACGCGGCTGTTTTATCAAAACTTTTATCTTGGGTGAGTGTTATAAAAGCTTGGTCGGCCTTAACGGCGGATAAGCCGCAGGTTATCGGCGTACTGGTGCCAATAAAACGCGGGTCAAAGCCCACAAGGTCGTACGAGTCTACTACGTCTTGTGGCATGATGCTGGTTAGCAACAGCGGCATGTCTAGGCCTGGCCCACCTGGCCCACCGGGATTGCTAAGCAAAATGCCACGTTTTTTAGCGGGCTTTTTACTAGGCAAGCGCGATACAGAAATATCAATCTTTTCGCCGTTAGGGCGGCTGTAGTCAAGTGGTACGCTGAGCTTGCCACATTCAATGCCAGTCTCGGCTGTTTCATCTGGTAGTTCATAGCATGGACCCCAGGTGATTGGTACCTGTGGGTTGTGCCGGTTAGATTGAGCGACAACTGGCGCTACTGATCCAAGGCTTAGGGCTAATGTTAGTAAGGCTGCAACACTTTTTACGGTGATGGACGAACGGGAAAACTTTCTGCGCATCGTGACCCTCCATTAGTGACAATATGTACCATAGCGTACTCAGCAGCCCCCGGCAATGCTTAAGCTTAGATAATCTTTAAACCAATCTGTAAGCCGGCTTAGCATGGCTCGGTGAGTTGAGCATAATCGGTGCTTCAAGTCCAAAGCGTTGGCCAGGACTGAGCCCTACGGCCACATCAATACCGTGCCGGCGCTTTGTAGGGTCCGGCTCAAGCTTCTCGGCATGTGACAAATTCAAGCAGGCTTGTGCGCTCGTAAGAGGTAGCTCAACTAGATCACCTTGCGGTGTCCGATCATAAAACGTTATGCCCTCTTCGCTTCTTGCTAATTTTGTAAGCATTCGTATCATGCGTGGAGATACAACGTTGCCACCTATGGTAGTAATGTCGTCTTCTATCGCCAGGCATGCGAGCGCTTCAAGAAGTTTTGTGCCAATGCCAGATTGTCTGAGATTTTCGGCTACATGGAGCACGCCCATTGACACCTCAGGCTCATAGTCAGCCCCACGCAAAAAGGTACCCGAAAAAGATGCCAAGGCTTGTGTGCGACAAAATAGATCAGCACGAGCGTATCCCGCAGGGTCTAGCTTGTCGTAATGCCAGTAGCCGTACACTGGATTATCTAGTCTGGTGTGTGCCATGAGCTATACCAGCTCCTGGTTTACTGATTTCTTTTGCGTGTTAGTAATGCCAATGGCCGACACGATCCCACCGGCAAACAACAACATGGCCGTAACAATAATCGCCCGGCGGAAGCCATTGGTATCAAGCTGGTCGCCAATTACAACGCCAATCATAGCAATGGCGATTAACCCGGCTATACGAGCAATGGCGTTATTAACGGCCGATGCAATGCCAGCATGTTTGTTATCTATCGAGCCTAGAACTGCCGAAGTAAGTGGCGCGACGGTTGCCGCCAGGCCAATGCCAAAGACGACGATGCCCGGAAATAGCTGGGTCCAATAGTGCACGTGAGCACTCACGCCGCTCATAAGCGTAAAACCAATACCTGCCACAACAGGTCCTGCTGCCATAAACCATCGTGGACCATAGGTGCCGGCCAGCGCGCCAAAGCGCGGCGATAAAAAGAACATGATAATTGTTACCGGCAAGAGCGACATGCCGGCCATAAGGGCAGAATAGCCGCTCACTTGCTGTAAGAAAATGGCAATCAAAAAGGTGGCAATACTTAGGCCGGCATAAATAGCAACGGTTGCTAGATTACCAAAGCTAAAGTTACGTTTAGTAAACAGCGAGAGCGGCAGCATGGCCGCCTTATTGCGTGACTCGTAAAACACAAAAGTCACAATCAGTAGCGCACCACCAATAAGTGATACCAAAATGGTTGGGCTTGTCCAGCCATAATGTGGCTGCTCTATAAGGCCAAAAACTGCGGCGCTTAACCCTATGCTACACAATAAGGCGCCCACAGCATCAACAGAAACATGCTTAGTCTTTTCGGTATATTGCAATCCCCTCAGTAGCCAAAGGCATACAGCAATCGGCAAGATGTTGATGGCAAAAATCCAGCGCCACGAAAGCACATCCACCAAAAAGCCACCCAGCAGTGGCCCAATAACAAACGATATACCCGTCCAGGCCGTCCAGGTTCCGATGGCTTTGCCTTGCGGCTGGCCACTAAAGGTGGAAATGATGAGCGCCAGTGAACTTGGCACCAGTAGTGCGCCAGCTACCCCCTGCAGTGCTCGAGAGACAATTAAGAAATTAGCTGATGGTGCTACTGCGCACAACAAGGACGTTACGGCAAAGCCTACCAATCCCCAGGTAAGAATCTTTTTGCGCCCAAACAAATCCGATAGTGAGCCGGCAAGCAAAATAAGGGCACCAAGGGTAATCAGGTAGGCGTCTACTACCCATTGTTGCGTGGCTAGCCCGCCGCCCAAGTCGTTACTAATAGCCGGCAGTGCCACGTTAACAACAGAACCATCTAAAAATGCGACAAAAGAAGCCAGTATGCTCACCCAAAGTACGAGTCGCTGCAGTGTAGTCATGTGCATATCATACCACCACTTAGACAATCTCAAATTGCCGCGGGAATACGTGTTCAATTGCCACTTCGCCAATAGCTTGCATAAAAAGTGGCAAAGCATTCTTGTGCCTGTTGCCCCGCTCTACCTTACTAAAAGCCGCTGGACATCCTCGGTCGGGGTTGCGTAGCAGTGGATGTTTTGGCGCAAGACTGAGTTGCCCTGCTGTGTCGGCGCTTGCCACAAAACTACGGCGCGATACCTTAACATTTTCAAAATGCCGAGCCTTTCTTGCTGCTGCTAAGGCTAAAATTGCAGTAAGAGGGTTGTGCGGGTGCAAGCCATGCCGCAAGCTACTAAAATTAACGGCGCTCCTGCCTTCGTCGTTAAAAGGAGCCGCCTGCATGTGCTTGAGAATACCCAGCGTCTGAGCATTTACCTGTTTTTTACCTTGCGGCACGGTGGCATGTTTTTGATAGACTTCGCCTATTGCCTTAACTGTTGCCAGTGTAAGCATAGCGCCAACATGGGCATTGTGATTAATGCGATGCCATCGTAGTGTGTCGTGCGTGTGCGGGCCGTTGGGTGGCTGGTGGCGATTGGCAACTGCTCGCGCTATTTCTGAGTCAACGCCTAGTATAAGGCGGTTATGTGGATCGTGCTGCGGGATAGATTCATCTGCTACAAACCCAATCAGCGTCGACTTAAATGCTGCTGACGCTTCGGGCGTACCCACGAGCGGGTTAAAGAATATATCAAGGTCAGTACTAAGCTGGTTATGATTTGTCATGCGGCGAAACTAGAAACTTGCCAGGATTGTTACTGGTTATTGCCTTCGAGCAGCTTTTTAATTGGATCAAAATAGTAGTTTTTCCAGTCGGCAATATCTTTTTGAGGGTCGATAATATTGCCAGCAAAAATTAGATGTACCTGAGTTACACCCTCGGTTGCTTCAAAGCTAAATTGCGCTATAAATTTGTCGAATGGATTATCGTGGCCAAACCACTCTTGCTCAATAAGAAACGGCGGAATAATTTTGGTAAAAAAGCCGTGAACATCACCGTCCCAATAGCTAAATTCACCCCCTACAACTGCGTCCACTTGAGCTGGACCGGCACCCCAGGCTTCGGCGGTTGCGGCATCGGTAAGTGCTTGCCAAACTTTTTCTACAGGAGCATTGATTATGTAGGTCTGTTCGATTTCGTTCATAGTGCTATTGTAGCAGTCCAAGCCTAAAACTACGCACCACGCTTGGGTAATGGAATGAGTACACTGGTGCGCTTTTTGTATTGCTTGTATTTGGGGTCACTTCCCCAACGTTTGTCGGCTGACTTTTCAAGAATAGGAATGCCGCTTACAAACAGTAATAAGGCCATGATAAACAACGGGCTTAGCACGCTAACGATTTTGCCAGATGTGGTAAGTGCTTGAAGGGCGCATAAATATAGGCCAATCCATACAAGTATTTCACCAAAATAATTGGGGTGACGCGAATAGCGCCAAACGCCGCTATCAATCCAGGTATTTTTATTCTTTGGCTGTTGGCTAAAACGATACTTTTGTAAGTCAGCCGTTGTCTCTAATAAGAAACCGATGGCCCATACTACAAGGCCAACAAGAGTAAGCGTGTGCAGCCCAGCTTGCTGGTGCTGGGCTGCCAGTGCAGCCGGCAGCAATAAGAGCCACGCAGTAAAACCTTGCCCCAGCCAAAACTGGCCAAACTTCCAAAAGTTTTCGCGAATGCCATCAAACCGTTGATCTTTGCCGTTTTTTATTACGCGGTACAGCAAAAAGCCGCCAATGCGCAGTGCCCACAGGCAAACGAGTGCAAGCTCAAGTATATGCAAGGCCTGCCCGCTCGATTGGCTGTATATAAACGCTGCCAGTGCAATAAAACTAACCGCATATGAGGCGTCTGTGAGCTTGTCGGACTTTAAATGGTAAGCAACCAAAAACATGCTGCCATTTATTGCCAACGAAAGAGCCAAGGACCATATAAGAATATCTATCATACTCTCACTGTAGCACGGAAAAAGTAGCATTCCGGGCCCCAATCGCGTATAAACGTAACTACATGGCGGAGACTTATCACAGTGAACAAAGAGCGCGAACACGATTTGTAGAAAGAACGCGACAGGCCACCCTAGATGCCCTTTCCCAATCAGTAGTGCGCGATGCGCTTGGTCCACTCGCGACTAGTCTCACAACCCTAGCCGAAGGTATGTACGTCCCCGATGTTAGCTTGCACGGCGCAGTTAGTATCCCAGTAACAAAAAGAGGCAGCGATGCCCTGCCAGTCCTTGCGTTACGTGAACACGAAGTAATGCTGCGCGACGGCTCATTCGCTGCTTTTAGTCCTCGCCAAATTGCGTCCACACCTGAAGCCCAACGAAGATATTTTGCTGAGGTGTGTAAGCGTGCAGAAGCCTTACCCCAGCAGGAATTTTTAACCGGTTTTAAGGATCTAGCAGCAGCCTCAGCAAGGCGCATGATTTACCGCATTCCAAACTTCCCAAAGGCTGGCGAAGACACTAATTTTAGTATGCGTCCACTACTACTCCTGCAATATCATGGTGTACGTGAACCCATTGTAGAGCCTGATAAACTTGGCGTTGCATTGGGAATGGCTAATCTCTTGCTAGAAAATGCCGTAGTTACCGCCCCTGGTCCAGGTGGCTTTGATTTGATACAGACCGACTGGAATGATCAGAGTGCAACGATAGCTGATGCTATCCGTGCTATACCTCAGGCCTAGCACTCTCTAATATTTTTTTGCGAGCACAACCCGGGCGTTGCCAAGCTATAACTAATCCGCTAATAATGCTGCTAATTTGCGCAGTGTGTTGCAGTTGCGCACAGTCATTTGCTTGTAAATTGGCGTACCCACTAGTTTATAGAGTCCACTTTTGGTAGCTAGCTCTCGTTTCATGCCCCACAGCACAGCCCCAGGTGTATATAACACTGTATCAACACCAGGTTTGATAGTTAACTTGTTAACTATGTCCGGGTGGTCAACCTGTGGCCATAAAAAGATAACATCACTCTTCATGGTACCATCGTTGCTCCAGCTGTCGGGTAGCTGCTGGGCAATGGTCGCAATTTCGCTGCTCGAAAAAATAAGAATGGTAATATCAAAACCAAAGGCAGATTTGCAGGCAGCCTCAAGCGTGGTGGTAAGCTTTTGTTTAGCTTTTACCGAAGACGTAAAAACCACGTTACCCGAATTAATATATGTTTTTACCTGCTCCATGCCTGCCTTTTCAAACAGCGCCTTAAGCTCGCTCATGCTAACTTTGCGGTTGCCGCCAACATTAATCCCTCTAAGAAGTGCAACGTATTTCATGATCTCATTCTAACAGATAGCGCTGTGAGTCTAACGGCCTGAGGTGGCTTTAGCCAATATCTTTTATGTAAGTCGTGTATTACACTAACTATGTAACCATGAGCACTTCTACCAAAAACACCAAAACAAAACAGCCGCCTAAAACCCATTTTTACCAACGCAAGTGGTTTGTGGTACCAGTGTGTAGCCTTGTTGGTCTTATTATTGTGCTGGCTATTGCCTTTAAGGTTAGCCCCTGGCCGGGTGCTTTGGTGATTCGCACAGTATTTAATAACGGCGGTGCTAAAACGCTCGCCCAATTACAACAAAAACTACCTGACTACCCAGTAGATGTATTGCACGACCAGCCATATACATCAGGTGAGGCTGCTACTAAGTTGGACGTATACATGCCCCGTAGTGTGAATAAAACCGAACAGGTTTTGCCTACTGTTATCTGGACACATGGTGGTGCCTGGATTTCTGGCGACAAAAAAGACGCCGCGCCTTACTACAAACGGCTTGCCGACCAAGGTTTTGTGGTAGTGTCGCTCAACTATTCAATTGCTCCGGATAAAGCCTACCCAGCGGCGATTAATCAGATAAATAACGCCTACGCCTACCTGCAAGCCAACGCCAAGCGCTTTCATATAGATACGACTAAATTTGTACTTGCCGGCGACTCGGCCGGCGCGCAAATATCCAGCCAAATGGCCACTATCATCACTAGCCCCTCATATGCCAAAGAGGTCGGTATGCAACCCAACTTACGGCCATCACAGCTGGCGGCCGTAGTACTGTACTGCGGCATATACAAAATGGACGCACTTGCTCACCCAGATGACACCTTGCCCAAAATTGTTGGTTGGGGTGACGACGTTGCGGTATGGGCTTACTCTGGCAAGCGTAATCCCGAACACAGCGCCGTAGTAAAGCAGATGTCTGCCTACTACCACGTAACCAAAGACTTCCCTGCTACCTTTATTAGCGGCGGTAATGCCGACCCTTTAACTAACGTTCAGTCTAAGCCCCTGGCCGACAAGCTAACTGGTCTTGGCGTACACGTAACGCCGCTTTTTTACGAGCCTAACCATCAGCCGGCCCTGCCCCACGAATACCAATTTACCGTCGACGCCGACGGCCAGCGTGCCTTTACGGCCACAACCAACTTTTTACGGCTCAAAACCGAGTAGCCATTGGGCTTACCTAAATGCCGACCTTAAGCCTTTTCGGGCTTATCACCGATAAGGCTAAAAAGCTTGGTATTTGTTTTGAGCAGGTCGTACCGGACTAACTGTTGCTCAACTAATTGCCGCAGAACTGCCCTAACGGCCGTATCTGTCACTCGTTCGCGTTGTTCTAAAATGGTATCTGTTATATCTCTTGTCGAAAGCGGCGCGGTAGCTTCAGAAAGTATTTGCTTGACCGTTGCGTGCAGCGTTGGTCTGCCAACCATGATCTTTTGAGCACCTCGTGAGCGATCAAGCGCGTGCTGAGTTCGGGCACGGTCACTAATGAACTCCTTGCCTTGCTCCAAAAAAGTAGCACGCTCGGCTGGTGTGCCGTGGGTGAATCTTTTTAGGTGCGAGAAAATATGCGCCCACATCTCACGCTGTTCTTCGCTCAGCAAAACACTGTCAGTGCGGTCTTGCCCCTCATCGTGCCGCAATTTGCCTCGGCGAGCTGTAATAAGGCCATCTCTGGTCATGGCATCTGCTTGCCGCTGCACAACCCGTGAGCATAGCTCTGTTTGCTCTGCAATTTTTTCGGGCGTTAATGCTGTCTCTGACTCTAAAAGACAGGAGCTAATTGCAAGACGCACAAGTGGTGAGCGCACCGTAGTACGAGACATGCGCTCGCCCCATAACCGTGTAAGCGGTATGCTGTACTGCTCTGCGAGTGGTAACAGGAGGCCTGCAAGCGGCTGGCCCAGTTCTTGCCCTATCTCGGTCAGGCTAAATTGCAAGGGCTTTTCGTTGGCACGTTCTACGACGCCCGTAGGTGCTAAACTTTGCTTGCACCATGCCATGGCACTCGTACGAGAGCTAAACTGTAGGCCTGTTTCTGAGTGATCAGAAACCAGTCGCCACAGATCTCCGTAGCCATATACTTCCCCTGGCTCCATGGCAAGGCCGAGGACGGCTTTGCCATCGTGGTTGCCGATCCCGGATAATAAATCGCTGAGTTGTTGCTGTGGCACTTCGGCCGAAGAGGATAACATTTGGCCTATACTAGTACATTATTTACATATTTGCAAAATTAGATTTTGGCCAACCTATCTACGGGCAACATAATATCCGTAGCTTTATTAAGCAGACGGATCCAGGCCGGCAGATTCAAGGTCAACACATTCCCCAAGCCGATCCCGGATATGGGACAAAAGAATTTCAGGGTCGCCGTACTCATCAGTATAGGTGTATACACTGCCATCTTGCGAGTACTCAGTAATGCTCTGCTTGCCGTCATATGCGTAGGCAAGTCGGTTGCTATCCCTTGAGTCAATTCCTCCACCCAAAGAGCGAGTAATGTCGAAGGGCTCAGCTGGTTTGACCTTTCCACCCACCAGAAAGACTTGCTTGTCCTGTTGCAGTGTTAGGATTATCAAATTACGGTCATCAACCGGATAGCTATCAGGGGCTACCTCTCGCGCTGTTCTAAGCTCTGGACACTGGTAGAGCTCTGTCTGAATGCCGAGTAGTGTCGTTGTTTGTGGCAACAGTACTTCGGCCAAATCGGGACTTAGTGAGGCGCGCACCTGTTCTAATGCGCCAGCAAGTAATTGTTCGAGTTGAGGATCGGGATGAGATTCTGACATAAGCCAACATAATACCACGGTTCATCATAGGCTACGATTACAATACAAATAGCAAAAATATTAAGATAGGGTCGATCTATGAAGCTGACAATTTTCAACTAACATGTGTTAGCTTGTATTTGTGCCGAAAGAAAATCGAAAATATGCCGACCGAGCTGAATATTTAAAACAAGCTGTCAGTGCAAGAAGGCGGGCCATTAAAGAGCGCGCAGTTTTACTAATGGGTGCACGCTGCATGATTTGTTTTTATGCTAAACATCCTGGAGTGCTTGAGTTTCATCATGTGGAAGCTGCAACAAAAAGCTTTGGCATAAGCAGCGGCGGCCTTTCCCGTTCTTGGGCCAAAATATATGAAGAACTTCAGAAGTGTGTGCTAGTTTGCGCTAACTGTCACCGAGAAATAGAAATGGGACTCATACAAAAAGAAGCCGTCAAGCGGCTTCATGTATCATTTTGGAATAATTATTTGGCGAACAATTCCCTGGCTCCGGGGACTGGATTCGAACCAGCGACCTAGTGGTTACACAAAATCCTGTACTTTCGTACACGTGTGGACTATATCATCACCCTCTGCAATGCAGGTGGGGTGCGAGGCGCTTCCCGTTCAATAGAACAGTACTTCCTTGCGGAATAGTCTCTGGACCTTCCCCCTAGGGGGCTTGGCTGCGGATTAGCATATCCAAATGGACGTAGCCTTCCCGACAATTCACCTCGTTCTTCACCACGCGATCACGCACGTGGGCTGCCTAAGACAGCCACCCGCTCTACCGCTGAGCTACCCCGGAATAAAATAAACCAGGGAGTTATTCACCAAAGAATCAATGTACTAGTTAAGGACTCTCAACTAAATGTAACAAGGGTGATTATAACGAAAAAGTGACAGACAAGCAAGAGTTTAGGCTGCCTTGGCGTCGTCTTGGGCTTCTTCGGTGATTTGCTGCACGATTTGTTCAAACTTTAGGTCAAATTGGCGGCTCACTTTTGGCTTGTGCAGCTTGTGTGGCAACGGCGGTAATTTGGCGACAGTAGCCTTTTTGATCTGTTTAACCAATTCGCGTCCACGTTGGGTGGCGGTTTTAGGGTGCTTTTTAAGCAACGACTTAAAGGCCCGCTCGTAGTCGTCTACCATCTTGTCGATAGAGAAGTTTTGCTTAACATGTTCGCGGCAATCAACACGCTTAATTTGGTCAATCTTGCCTACGGCAGCTGCCATTTCGGCTATGCTATCACAGATAAAGCCGGTTTTGCCATCAACGATAATCTCTGGGGCGGCCCCACGGCGTAGCGAAATAGTTGGCGTACCACAGGCCATAGCTTCAATGGTTGTAAGGCCAAATGGCTCCTCCCACTGTACGGGTGTCAAGAAGGCCTTGGCTTTTTGGAAATAGCGCCACATTTGAGTGTATTCTACATAGCCTAAGTACAAAATCTGGTCACTGAGGTGTGGCTTGATATACTGGTCAAAATAGTCTTGGCTTTCGGGATACACCGGGCCAATAATAAGCAGCCTGTCCCCTGTTTGCTTGGCAATTTGTATGGCTTCTTTAAAGCCCTTTTCGGGTACGATACGCCCAGCAATTAATAAATAGTCTTCCGGGTTATCGCAGAATGGGAATTGCTCAATCGGCACGCCGTTGTAGATATTTTCTAGGTATGGCAAATCTGGTGCATCACGGCGCTGGTTTTTAGAAATAGACACATAATGTTGATTAGGTGATTCAAACAACTCAAAAATTTCGCGGTACCAGGCAAAAACTGGGTCATTTAGCACATGAACCACTGGAATTTCGGAATACATGCGCCCGAGTGACAAGCCAACTTCGGGGTGTTCAAAGCACAAAATGTCATATTCACCCTTGTGAGCGCGCTTAAACATCTCAACGGCCAAATATTCATCCCATAAGGCTGGAATATAGTGTGTAAGGCGTGCAATATCGTGGAATAATTCGCCTGTTTCTTTTTGATCATGCACCAGTGGACGCAAATTATTAGTAATGACACGTACGCCGTGCCCGATTTTAGTGCCTAGTGGGCCGTAAAAATCAACGGAATGACCGCGCTTAACGAGTCCTTCGCTAATCGCAATCGCTAAATCAATGGGAGCATATATTAGGTCTTTAGGACGGGGAGCCGGTAGGTACCCTCGAACCATTATGGCAATCTTCATATAACCCTTAGCTAACCCTACTAGTATACTCTATATCGTCATACGGCGCCAATGCGTATATACCAAATATAGCGCCTCGCTAATACAAGCTCATGTGCAAAAAGTAGGTCCAGCGTAATGCAACCCGAGCTGAACCAAGATCTCAGATACATGAGTGCGTTACACGCGGGTTTGCTCTGCCCTATGGCAGCAAACACCGGTTGCACTACGCTGGACCCTCATATATCTGAGATCTTGGTTCACCCGGCGTGAAATGCACTACTTTTTGCACATGAGCTTGTACTAGCGAACGATTGTTTGGGTCTGGCGTTCGGCGTCGCGCTTTTTGAGAGTTTGCCGCTTGTCGTACTGCTTTTTACCGCGGCCAATAGCAATACGCACTTTAATATGGCGGCCTTGGGTAAGAATTTCTAGCGGCACAATTGTTTTACCCTGTTGTTTGGCTTCAATAAGTGCATCAATTTCGCGGCGTTTGGCGAGCAATTTACGGTTGCGAGTCTGATCGTGTTCACTAATAAGAATGCCGCTGGTACCACTAATAGTGGCATTAAGGAGCCATATTTCATTGTTCGTAACAGTGACGTAGGCGCCTCGCAGCTGGCCATGTCCAGTGCGCAAGGCCTTAACCTCTGCCCCACTCAGCTGAATGCCTGCCACTAAGCTATCGCCCAGCTCGTAGTCGTGACGGGCGCGGCGATTAACAATCTGCTTAGTTTGGGCTTGTTTTTTCTTCATAACTACGGTGTATTGTAGCGGAGTTGGGCTTTGGTTTCCAGGGGTAGATTACGCAGTCGGCGGTTGTGGCCTTAGCGAGCCATCGGGGAAGATAAAATCTCGCCATGTGCTATGGTGGCGAACAACATTGATTCCCACTAAATGACGCTTCAGGTCGCGCAGTGGTGGTTTGTTGCCTTGTGGGTGATGCGTAACAGCAAAAGATGGGTCAAAGCGGCCCACTAGCCCTTGTCTTTTGGCCTGCAGTGATAGTGGCTGAATATCGTGCCCACGCAGTTTTTGGTCAAAGCCGCCAAGTCGTGCCAAAACACTTGAGTTAATCAGCAAATTGGCTTCACTCGCCCAGTGTACTGCCCGCGCCGTGGGCTGTGCGTTAGGATTGGGATACTCCTCAAGAAAATGCTGCAGCCTGCGGTGTCTTTTGGGGTTATCGTGGCTGAGTACCTGTAATAAGCCAGTTGCATGCGTGTGCAAAGAAAAAAGCGGCCCATAGTTGAGCGACATTTGCTTCCCCTCTTCGGTACGCACCAGACCACCCACAAAGGCGGTTCGGTGTCGATCCTCGAGTAAATCTGCGGCAATTTGTGGTACGGGATTAGCCGCCCGACCCCAGTCGTCAACACCCAGGGACACATCGGCATCAACAAAGTGAATCAGTGCAGTATGGCCAGTGTGGCAGAGCGTTTCTAAAATCCGATTACGGTTGCCCCCGCTACCCAAATTCTCCTGGCCAGCAATAAGCCGCACATCACGCCCAAAGCTTTTGGCTACCGCCCGCGAATCATCGGTAGACGCGTCATCGAGCACGTAAATATAGTCATACGGATCTGGCTGATTGACCATTTGCTCAAGCAGCGGCTTTAGGGAGTTGGCCATATTGTAGTTTGGGATGGCTGCAATTACAGGGGGCTTTTTGGTCATATCTACATTGTACCAACTACGAACAAATCTGCCTGACATTGAAGAATAAACAGATCAAAATGAGTGCGTTACACGCGGGTTACTAGCAGATACCCTAAAAAGTAGGGTCCAGCGTAATGCAGCCGGCGTTTGCTGGTGTCTACCAAAGCAAACCCGCGCGAAATGCACTACTTTTTAGGGTATCTGCTAGTAACACCGGTTGCACTACGCTTGACCCTCATTTTTGAGCTGTTTATTCTTCAATGCCAGTATGGTAGGCGTCTTTGGCGACGTTCCAAAGGCTCGGGTCGTTAAGCTTTACCTTACGGTAATACCAATACTCACTGCCCCACAAATACATCTGACGAATGCCGGTGGCCTTGCCATACTCAATGCGGTCTTCAAAGCGTTTGGCATCAATTGACTTGTTTTGCTCGTCTAGGCTTGTCTCGGTAATGCCCTGCCCGTTTGGCGGCCAGGTTTCGGCTTGTAGTTCGTGAATGATCATGTCTTTGCCGGTGGTAATTTTTTGCACGCCGGCTAAAAAGCCGTAGTACCAGGCTGGGAAGGGATATTCTAGGTAGCGGCCAATGGGCATGCTCCATACACGTTTGTAAATGGATACACCAAAGATGTCGGGTGTGGGTTTGCCTAAGGGGGTGCCAATTGCGTTATTGCTTCGCGTAACGATAACTGGGTGGCTTGGGTCGGCTTGCTTTACGGTATTATATTCGGCAACTAAGCGGTCGCGGCTAAAGTCGGTGCAGAGCCCAAAGCCTTTCAAGAAGTACTCATTTTCGAGCTGGTAGCTTTCGAGTGCTGGCGAATGTTTGTATCGGTTTACAACTGTTGCAATAAAGGTATTGAGTTTGGGCTGCCATTGGTCGGTTGGCATGGTTGCGGCCCAAGTGGGCATGTGGCATTCTGGCCAGCGTGGTTGGCGCAATCCTAGGCTCAGGCTTATTTTGGCCCCGGCAATTTCGGCTTTTTGGAACTGCCAATCTAGCGGTTTAAAGTCGTATACGCCGTCCTGGGGCTCTAGCTGGTCCCAGTAACTAACCAAGCGTAAGTGCTTAACATCTAGGTCGGTTAAAAGTGCATCCATGGTTTGTTGAGGTTCTACACCGAGGCTCTGGGCATAGGCTGGGATGAAGGTGGTGCCCATAACAACTGGCTTGTTAGCTTGGGTGGACATGTACCACCGAGCGATGCCGTACATACTTGCTAGCACCACTAAAAAGATGGCCGCTATAATAACCACGGCTTTATTCCAGCGATTTTTGCGCCAGTAGGCCAAATAGGATTTTCCTATCTGTGTAGGGAGAGTCTTAAGTTGAATAAGATATGATGTGGTCTTGAACATAAATACGTTACACTAATCAGAATGAGTCAAGTACGCGTACGCGTTAGTATAGTTATACCAGCCTATAATGAAGAGCGCCACCTAAAGGCGAGCCTTGAGGCTATTGCCGACCAAACCCAGGCCGCTTATCAGGTATTGGTGGTTAATAATGGTTCGTTGGATAACACCGAGGCTATCGCCCGCCAATTCCCTTTTGTGACAGTGCTGCAGGAGCAGCAAAAAGGCATTGTGTTTGCTCGTAATCGCGGCTTTAATGCTGCTAGCGGTGATATTATTGCTCGTATTGATGCGGATACAATTTTGCCACCAGATTGGATTGCACATGTGCAGGAATTTTATGCTCAGCCCCAAAATGCTACGCGCGCTTTAACTGGCGGTTGCCACTTCTATAACTTACTTACTGGTAGCCTTACAGGCCACGGATATAACTTTTTTGTGCACCGCTCTAACCGCCTATTACTAGGCTATTACTTGCCGTGGGGCTCTAATATGGCGTTGCCACGTATGGTTTGGCGGGCTGTGGAGTCCAAGGTTTGCGTGCGAACTGACATACATGAAGATCTGGACCTTGGGCTGCATTTGCACCAGGCTGGCTACAAAGTACAATATCTTCCCTGGCTTCGGGTTGGTGCCGTGGCACGGCGTATTATGACTGACCATAAGTTGCTGTGGCCCTATCTTATGATGTGGCCACGTACCTTCCGCATTCATGGAATTTCTCGCACTCTTAGTTTTTGTACCTGGCTAACGGCCGGTGTTGTATGGCTGGGCAGTATTGGTGTATATATTACCGAAAAAATCACCCAATTCGTTAGTGGTAAATCTATAAATTATTAGTTTGCTTGCGGCCATTGTTTTGCGTCGTAACGGTGCAATTGCCCCAAAGTCCGGCGTTGGTTTGCTGGGCTGATTTTTCGGCGGCTACAAACTCGTCTTTTTTGCTAAACGGAAATTGCGTATAGGCAAAGCCATAGCCTTGACTAATGAGCTCTTTGGCCACTAAGCGTCCATCAGGCAAATATACATAGCGCAGCAAGCGGTCGTAGCGGTCGCGGTTGGTGTTTTTGCTGTCTGCTTCGAGCCGCACTTTTTGATTGCCAATTAGGTTTTTTGTAAAGGCCGAAGCTGCCGGACCGTAGCATTGCACGGGGCTGTTTGGTTTGTGAGTTTCGGGGGTGTCGATGCCGATCATGCGCACCGACTCAGTTTTGCCATTCATATCAACGGCAATGGTATCGCCGTCTACAAAGCGAGCTACGGTATATAGCCCTGGCTGATTTTGGCTTGCCGAGCTGCTCACATCTTGGGGACTCGGTAATACGCCAGTTTGGCTTAATGCAGCTGCAAGTGCCACAACAAGGCTGCTCACTAGGGTTATATTTTTCTTGGTTATCAGGCGATGTCGGCTCATATGCGCACCAGTATACTCAGGGTTGGTTTGGAGTCAAATCTTAAAGCTTTTATTATCGTAGGCCTATAAATTGCAGCGGCTCATTACTGTGCGAAATGGTTACGGTTGTGCCCGTAGGAACGTGTAGTGTTTCGCCATCAAGCTGGGCTAGAACTGGAGTTATAGTGGTAAAGATAATCTGTTCATTAGCTGCGGTTTTGGCGCCAGCTTCTTTGCCGCGACTCATACGAATCAGGTCTTTGCCTGTGCGAATAGGCCCCAACTGCTCTACGGCAATGTCGTGGAAAGCTTGGTCGGATAGCTTAACGGGCCAATGAAAATACTTGGCCATGCGTTGGCCGTTGGTAATAATGCGCTCAAATAATACTTTGGTGTCGTCTTTTTCTTGAATGGTAAAAGGTACAGCCTGCTGGAGTACATTAGCAAAACGACGAATCTCGCGCACCCGGCGGTGTATACGGCCAGCGCTGCGCGTTGCAACCTCATCGCGGTGCGTAGGGGCATTAATGGTTTGTGCGGTATGGGCGGTAATGCCAAAGCTGATGTATGCAATGGCGTAGCGTGTCGAAATGCGGCCATCGGTATCTTGAAGCATGCAGCACAACGTGTGTACTGGCACTGCTCGAGCCTTTTGCAGATTAGAGGGGCTAATACGCTTTTTGCCGTGAAGCATGGTGGCAATGTCGTTGCTGTTGCCTGTTGGTAGTGGCAGAATTGCAGGTATGGCAACACCGCTGCCTGCCAGTGTATTTACAGCTGCACCAATTGTGCCGTCGCCGCCGGCAACGGCAATCCAGGCATCGCCCTCGGTGTGCTTTAGTGCATCAAGCAGCCGTTTTTGATTGCGGGCGTGCTTGCGGTGCTCAGTTTCAATTATAAGAATGTCTTTAAACAAGCCAGAAGTCTGCAGGTCGGCAATAATATCATCAGCCCTTTGGTTATTGGTGCTGCCCGGATTACGCCAAATTATGAGATATTGGGGTAGTATCTGAGCTGCTGACGGTGACTGGAGTTTAAGATTTGACACTTCCCTATAATACCTTATCTCGGAGGTAATCTGTCAGACTTTTCAGAATCCTGCTTAGTGACAGCTCCATAGATACCAATAACCGGTCCATCTGGCGTGATGACAACGTCATAGTATACGCGCGTCTTATTGGCGGTCCGACCGGTTGTGATGCCTGGGAAGCGCCGCAAGCTCAAGCGCCGCATGCGCCCCTGCTTGCCGTCTAGTACGTAGCCACCTTTTACTAAGCGAGTAGTGCGGTCACGGTTAAAAGGGTCCGTAGACAAGCTCTCGAGACCAGCTTTAATGGCAGACTCGAGGGCGGCTTCGCCTACGTAATCGTCGATATAGTTACGAATTTGGCCTTTCTCTAATATTTCGTCAATTGTGCATATGGGACCTAGCGAAAAGCGGTCATCTCTACCGCCCGCGCCGTTAAAGAAAGCAAACTTTGTGATAGGTGGCTGCTTTTCTGGGGTAACATCTTCGTGATCTTGCTCCCCTTTTTCGATAAAGAACATTGGACTGGGGTTATTTTCTTTGCTCCGGTCACGTACTGGTTTAGCGCGTTTTGCCTTAACGACTTTGCCGCTTGGCAGGACTTGAATTATGGCCGTGCCATGTATTTGTGCTGGCAGTCTGCCGGGCCGCAGCGAGGGCTTTGTGGCGGCCGTGACGGAGGCATGCGCGTCGCCATTGCGAGCCAAGGTATATACTTCGAGCCCATTTCGCAAATCTTGTGGCCACTGGCTGGTGGCGCCTGCTATATAACGCATGTAGCTATTCCTCAAGCTCTCTGACTGAGGCCGTTGCTCAAAGAATTGGGCAGAAAGCCGGATCGCTTTAAGGGCAATACCTGCCTCGCGGCTATGTGTAACGGTAGGGTTCTCTAAGAACTCTAAGGCGTAGTGTGTTGAGGGCCAAGCACCGCAGTCGCTAGCCTGACGCAGCAGGCTGTCTTTGGTAGAAATAGCTTGGTTGAGGGCTAACGATTCTAAAAATCCAGGGTATTCAACAACGCCGTGACGTGCATTATCTGCTAATTCGTGAATTTTATGTACAAAACTTCGGCTAGTTTCTGGTTCGCCTAAAAGTTGAGCAACTTCCTCCTCAATTAGCCGCTGTGTAGCCTGTGTCCAACAGTAGCTGTCTAGCAATTTAGCGGTCAGTCGTGTGCGGGTAACATCAATGCCTTTTATTCGTTGCTCGTTTGCTTTGTGCTCGTCTTGTATTTCATTCATTTGCCCACAAAAGGTGGCTATTTTTTCTTGAACTGTTTCGCCCTCGAACCCTGTGAAGCCCATCGTAGCCGCATGTTTGATACTGGCAAAAGTCGCGTGTGACGACGTGTACTGCTGCGCTTTCTTATTATTCCTACGATTTTTACGATTCTGGGGGGCTGCATATTGAGCGGCACGTCTCTGGACTTCTGTGTCATGTTCAATAACTTGTGTTTGAGCTGTTCTAACGAAATTCCAGGCTTGCTCCGAAGCTATAAAAAAACTACTGGTAGCTTCCAGGAAGCTTTCTACTTTGTTATGGGGATCTGTCTCGTTGACCCACGAGCGACGCTGCAGCTCCTCTTCTGGGGTTAGCAAGGCTAAGGCGCCTAAGGCTTGCGGGATACTCTCAGGCAAGATCAGCGTATTCTCGGGATTCCTAGGGGCATTGGATATTTCTGACATGCTCTAATTTTAACCTTTATTTGTTTTAATGGGTGCGATGCGGTAAAAGTCGCGTCCGGCAATGTAGTGGTTAGTAAAGTCTGCGTCTAATCTGTCGAGTTGTCGCTGTTTTGTGGCCGCGGTGTACTCGGTTAGGCCGGCCTTAAGGGCGGGAGTCCAGCTAGAAGTGCACATCCACTGTACATATCGCGCCAAAATTTCAGCTTCGGATTGTGTTTGTGGCACGTCTTCGCTTGCTCTTGCTATATTGCCTAGAAGATCAACGTGGAGCTTCATAACATCAAATACGGGCTTAAGCGCTGGCGGCGTAGGCACTGATTGCGCGCTATCAGCGTCACCAACTAATCCTGTGTGCAAAAAGCGTTCCTGCAGATCAGCTTCTGTAAGTGCTCCATTACTGTATAGGTCAAGAATAAAATTTTGACGTGGGTCTTGCTTGTGGATGGTAGAGGCCACGCGTGCTAATTCTGCTTCCAGCTCATTAAGTGGTGGGTCGCGCCTGCGCACGAGTTTTGCAAGCACAATGGCCAAGGGTGACGCAAATTCATCAATTTGTACCATAGTATGTAATTCGTCGTGTACGATTTGTTGTGCGCCCAGGCCAGCAATACGCGCTGCCTGTAGCTTAGTAAGCACACTGCTATCTATGCCGGGCCGCGATGTTCCCTTTTGCTTGGACGGCTCTTTTTCGACAATTAAGCCCACTAATGACCGCGCTGTCTTTCCTACACGTTCAGCGCGCTGGGCAATGCCCCCTGACTCGATGAGCGGGTCAATGTTTTCTAGGCATATTTTGGTGCAATTTTGTTCCGTAGCCTCTAATAGTGCAATATCCTTAGGGTGGAGCTTTCGGCCGCCAGCTTGAGCATATATCTCCTCTTTGGCTTGGTCGGCAATCTCCCATGCCTTACGGGATATAGCCAGCGCTGGCATACATCCTTCTAATAGGGGCATAACATCGTCAAAAAAGTTATCGGGCAGGCGTTCTGTAGAAGATTCTTTGAGTTCTTGTGGGGTGAATGGTGTGAGGTATTCGGTCATAGATTTGAATTTTTGAGTGTAGGCATCCGCGTGCAATAAGTCAATAAAAGCCGATAATGTTTAATAATCAATACCTTGGTTAGCAAGGAATTTTTCATCAAAATGATGCTTAATTTTTGTCATATTAGTGGCTATATCAACCTTTGGCAAAAGGTCTTCGGGGAAGTCGCGGCCTGTTAGGCAGAGGCTGGTTTTTGGTGAACGCTTATCGATAAGCGCTTCGAGTTGCTCGTGCGACACCAGGCCATCATGTACGGCATTATTAACCTCGTCACAAATTACCAAGTCGTAGTCACCGCTGGTGGCTGCGCTGAATGCTTCGTTGTAGGTTTGCTGTGCAGCCTGCTTGTGTTGCGCCTCAGTAATTTGTTCGGCGCTTATACTGCCAGCGTTGTAGAATCCTTTGCCGCCTTTGTAAAAATGAAGCTGATCTTTAAAAAGCGGCATGATATCCCTAATAAATACATGCTCACCTACGCCCCAGTATTTAATAAACTGGATAAAAGCTACGTTCCAACGATTGCCTAGGGCACGAACTAACAAACCTAGGCTTGCACTAGTTTTGCCCTTACTGTCGCCAGTGTACACAATAACCACTGACTGTTTTGTCTTATAATCCTCAAACGCCATATCTACTTGGTTGGAGTTTACTTTTTGTGTTGCTTGAGCGCTTCGTCGATTTTTGGACGGTCAAAGCCAACAATAATCGTACCGTTAATGTCAATTACCGGAATGCCCATTTGCTGTGATTTTTCAACAGCTTCTTGGCCATTTGCTGGGTCTTCTTCAACGTTTTTCTCGAGGTACTTAACGCCAATGCTATCAAAATATCGCTTAGCTTCGTGGCAAAATGCGCACCAGTCAGCACTATAAATAATTACTTGTGGTTCCATGCTTTTAGTATAGCACTTAGTGCTCAAAATGGCTGCTGATATGCGTCAACAGAATGTTTTTTATACCACGAAAGGTATAAAATTGATTTTTCCGTTGCATCTTAAGGTTGTAATCTGGTATAGTAAACGAGAAATGAACAAAGCCGCCGATTCGACGACTAAATCTCCTGATAAACCTGCCCCCGTCTCCATGGGCACCATTGCCCTGGACCTTCTTAACACCGCTTGGCGTATAGCCGTACCTGTACTTATTTTTTCTGTGGCCGGGATTTTTGCCGACAAACACTGGCACACTGCACCATGGATTACGCTCCTGGGTTTGGTAGTCGGTTTTGTATTTGCTGGTCTGCTGATTAAGCAGCAAATTAGTATTGTTAATAAAAGAGAGGCTCTATAATGACTGCCCTATTCGCGGCCGAACCGCACATTAGCATCGCCCCTGATGTTTTATTCCACATCGGCTCATGGCCTGTAACTAACGCCCAGCTCTTGGGTGTGGTTGGCTCACTGCTTGTAATTTGGGTACTTGCCTTTACTGCCTACAAGATAAAGAATGGCAGTCGTAACCGCTTCGCTCATGCTGTACTCTGGTTATTCGAAAATCTCTACGACACGGTGCTAGAAGTTATTGGCGACAAAAAGATCGCTAAAAAGCTCGTGCCGCTGGCCGTAACCTTAGTTTTCTTCTTTATGATTAACAACTGGCTTGGGCTGCTGCCAATAGTCGGCTCAATTACTTATAACCACGTGCCGCTACTCCGCGGTGCTGCTGCCGACCTCAATACGACACTTGGATTAGCCATTGTATCTATGGCTACCGCTCAGTTATGGGCTATCAAGCGCCTTGGTTTCTTTAAAAACCTAGGCCGTTATTTCCAAAACCCATTCAAGAGTCCATTACACGCCTTTGAGGGCATTCTGGAGTTTATCGCTGAATTCTCGCGTACTGCTGCCCTGGCGCTGCGTATTTTTGGTAACGTTTTTGGTGGTGAGGTGCTTTTGGGTGTAATCGCTTTTCTAACAAGCTTTGCGGCACCACTAGCACTGCCAATCTTCTACGGCCTCGAATTGTTTGTAGGCGCCATCCAGGCATACGTCTTCTTTATGTTGACCATTGCCTTTATCTCGTTGGCCTTACCTAGCGCCGACGAGTCGCACGCTTCAGAAGAAGAAACCGAAGCGCCAGCAATTGCACACGCAAAGGAGCAGGCCTAGTGGCCGCTATCCTCTTGCGCCAGGCTTTGTTTGCAATCACCAGATAAACAAGTAGGGCTCAGGAGGATGGCGACCTCGAATGGTATGCTATAAGTAAGAGTAATAAAGGAGTAATAGTAAATGGACAATTTAGCATTTGGTTTAACCTATGCAATCGGTGCCGGTCTTTGTGGTATCGGTCTAGGTATGGTTGGTTTGGGTGCCATGCAGGCAGTCGGCCGCAACCCAGAAGCAGCTGGTAAGATCCGAACCTTAATGATCCTCGGTATGTCATTCATCGACGCCTTGGCAATTATTGGTTTGGTTGTTGCCCTTATTATTAAGTTCTTGAAGTAATCACGGGAATTCCCGCATGCAAAATTTGATTGTTGCTAGTACCAGTAGCGAGCATTCAGCAGGATTGCTGCAGGCTTTGGGTATCGACTGGAAACTTTTAGTCGAACAAACTTTAGCCTTCTTAATTCTTGTGTTTGTGTTAGGGAAATTTGTTTACCCTGCCCTTATGAAGGCAGTTGACGCCCGCCGCGAGCAAATCGAGGCTGGACTGAACGAAGCTAAAGAGGCCCGCGAGGCTCTCGAAAAAGCCGAAGTTAAAGTAGACGAATTACTTGCACAAGCCCGTAAGGACGCTGACGAAATTATTGCCCGCTCTCACCAAGAGGCCGGCGCAATGGTAGCTAACGCAGAAGAAAAGGCCCAACAGCGTGCTCAGCAAATCGTAACTGACGCTCGTGCCCAACTTGATAGTGATGTTCGTAAGGCCCGCGAGGCTCTTAAGGCAGACACCGTTAAGTTGGTCGCCGTTGCAACCGAACAGATCATTCACGAAAAATTGGATGACAAAAAGGATGCCGGCCTTATTAAGAATGCACTCGATAAAGGACAGGCCTAGACTATGAACAGTAAACTCTCTCGCCGTGTTCTGGCTCGTACTATCGCCCAAAAGCTGATAGATGAACCAAACCGTCGCAAGCATTGGCTAAAATTGTTGGCAGCCTATATGGTTGATCATAAAATGACCGATGACCTGGACTTGCTTGTGAAGGATATCATCCGAGAGCTGTTTACTTTAAACGGCGAGTTGCTTGTTTCGGCAACCACAGCCCGTCCATTAACCGAAAGCTTACGTAAAGACTTAGTACATATTTTGCGGCAAGCAACCGGCGCCAAGCAGGTAGTGCTCGATGAGCATGTGGACCCGGCAATTGTTGGCGGCTTTGTTGCCCAAACCCCGGATGCTGAATTTGACGCCAGCGTACGCACGACACTACAAAAATTAGCAACGATCAAATAAGCGATTCAAAGAGGAGAAAAGTAATAAGAGATGAGTGACCTAGCAATCCAAGAACTATCACAGGAGCTACGCGATGCCATTCAAGGTTTGCGTAGCACCAAAGGACTAGAAGAGGCTGGTGTTGTTACCCGTATCGGTGACGGCGTAGCCTGGATCTATGGCCTTCGCAGCGCTGGCTCTGGCCAAGTTGTAGAAATCGAAACCAATAACGGCGGTAGCGTTCGCGCCTTTGTGCTTAACTTGCTCGAAGACGAAATCGGTGCCGTATTGCTTGGTGACGACAGCGAAGTTGTTGCTGGCGCCAAAGTAACCCTTACCGGTGAACTACTCAAGGTACCTGTTGGTCCTGAGCTAGTTGGCCGTGTGGTTGACCCATTGGGCCGCCCACTCGACGGCAAGGGTCCCATTAAGGCTACGCAACATGGTCTTATTGAGCGTGCCGCTCCTGGTGTTATGGACCGCAAGTCGGTTCACGAACCTCTTATGACTGGTCTTATGGCTATTGACGCCATGGTGCCAATTGGTCGTGGCCAGCGTGAGCTGATTATTGGTGACCGCCAAACTGGTAAAACTGCCATTGCTATCGACACTATGATCAACCAGGCTAAACAAGCTACTGGTGTGGTTAATGTGTATGTAGCTGTTGGTCAGAAATCATCTAAGGTTGCTGCCCTCGTTGAGCGCCTAAAGCGCGAAGGCGTTATGGACCAGACTATTGTGGTGGCTACCTCACCTGCCGACCCTGCTCCTTTGCTTTACCTTGCGCCGTACGCTGGTACGGCTATGGGTGAATACTTCCGTGACAACAAGCAGCACGCTTTGATCATCTTTGATGACCTTTCTAAGCACGCCGTTGCTTATCGTCAAATGTCCCTCCTTTTGCGTCGCCCACCAGGCCGTGAGGCTTACCCTGGTGACGTCTTTTACTTACACTCTCGCTTACTTGAGCGTGCAGCTAAGCTCAATGATGAGCTCGGTGCTGGCTCACTTACAGCTTTGCCTATTATCGAAACACAGGCTGGTGACATCTCAGCCTACATTCCAACCAACGTGATCTCAATCACCGACGGTCAGATCTTC
>CAZBRP010000009.1:39459-53963 GCA_964494765.1 uncultured Candidatus Saccharibacteria bacterium | reverse complement strand
GAGGCCAGCAACGAAACGTTGTGCGAGGCTCATACAAAGTATGAAGCCCAGCTGTCCGGTGTTAGCCGTACTACCGTTGGTAGTTGGCCAAATTTGAACCCACTCATAGTACCACAACAGAGGCGATATTTCAAGTAACTCCTGGGCGCTCTACCCTTCCCTAAAAGCTGCTGGCAGCAACTCGTCAAAGCCGGTGGGCTGTATATATGGCAATGGTAGCGCCCGAATGCCCACGTTATCTTGTACAGAAGCTGGTGGCTGCGCAACGGGCAATCGCATCGTAGCCAGGTCGTCACGAGACAGTAATGCGTTGGCTATTTCCCCTGCTCTGGCAACTATGTCGTTGCCTCGGTGGAAGAATTGGCGCTTGGCGACTCGAGTGCGGCTCAGGTTGTATTGCACGGTGGAAGCGCCGCGCGGGTCACCTTTCTCGTCGAGTAGCACGATTACTTCGTCGCTCTGGCGGCTTAGGCCAACTTCACGGTCTAATGCTCGTGGTATGGCATAGGTTTCTTCGCCCGTTAGTGGGCCGTTAAGGTGGGTGAATAACATCGATACGGCTCGCCAGTAGACACTTTGGGGGTGAGGCGGATCTTGGCGAGCAACTTGTTCTAGGTCTACGCCTGCAGATGTGGCATGTATGCGCACAAAACGATGGCCGTTGGTGGTGGCGTGCCTGCGGCTACTCAAAAAACCGTGCATTTGTTCGGCTACTGCCCAGGTGCTACTGCGTGCCTCGTCAAAATTATTGTTGGCTGCTGCCTGCCCGAGGGGCGTTGCAAATAGGTCGTTAAGCGGCTTAAAAGCCAGTTTAACAATAGTGGTGGGGCCTTCGCTGAGCAGTAATTGTTCCCACGTTTCCAGTTCGGGTTCGGAATGTGGGTACATAAATTGGGTGCCCCGTTCGGCATTTGTCATGGTTTTAGTATAGCGTTAGCAGCATGGTAGCACTAGCATTTTTGCCAAGGAACATTTTTATATAAGTCGCCTATCTGGGCAGGGCCGCACGTAGTCTGGCCGGGTTGTGAGCGGTAGCTTAATGGCTATGCTCCAAGCTAGCTGTTCGTCGTTGTCTGAATCTGTGGCGTAGTCCGGCAGGCTCATTTCTCCGGCGATGATTGCGGCTAGTATGCGGCCGCGCATGCGAGCCGACGCCATACGCTCGCCACTGGTGCGCCCATATCGACTGCCTGGGGCAAGATCGGCCTGCAATTGCTGGTAGGCTCTGGGGCTTAGGTAGACTTTTCCCTCGATTTGCCACAGCTGCACAATGGCTTCCGCACTATCTCCATGCAGAATTTCTTGAGGGCTTGCCGTGGGCTGGCAGTATTGCGGTTTCTCGGCCAAGGCACGTAGGGCTTGAGGACTGTATGGCTCTTCTATCTGTGCGGTAGGCCGGTAGCCCTGTACAAGATTATTGAGGGCATACGTAGCATTAGCATATGGCTGAGTAGGTTCACAAACAGATTGCCATAGGGTGAGTAGGCTGCAGAATATATCCTGTGTGCTGTCTTCGCAGCTCGCCTCCGGAACGCCGCGTAGTGTGAGGCGGTTTTGAACTTCGGGCTGATAGGCTTGGTAAAAATCAGCAAACGCCAGAGTTTGATGTGTTGTGGTTGCCTGCTCGTGATGGCTAGTCATGTAGTTATTTTAAAAGCAATAAAGACTTTTAGACAAATGTACGATATTATGTTTAAGAATATGATGCATGGTAGATATATGCCCCGAAATGGCGATGGTGGCGGTGAGTCACCACGACAAAAAGGACCCATCCCCCTGCCCTTTAAGCTTAAACCATATAGGCGTGAGGGCAGAGTGGTATTTAACACCTTTAGAGGTATTGCTAGCAGCACTTGGTGCAAGGACTTTACGGAGCACGACCGCACAATCACCGCTGCCCTTTGCACGCTAATGAGTCAGACAAAAAGCGAATTGCCCAAATACGAGGCCGACCAACTACCGTCTGTAGCGCGAAAAGAGTACACTGCCAAATACCACGACTCCTTAAACAAAGAAGATTTAGAAAAAGCCCAGGCAGCTGTTGCAGCACTGGACGCACAAGCGCAGCAAGAGGAACAACACAAGCGCAAAAAAGCCAAACGCAAGCGAATACTTGGCCGGTTGGCGGCGGGTACCGCTTTAGTTGCTGGTATATCCGTTGTAACCCTGTACGGCAGCCACGTTGCTCAAGAAGGCGCCGAGCGCCAAGCTAACCTAACAAATATGGCCAAAAGTCCAGATAATCTGCGCAGCTTAGGTATTTGCGCGCTTGATATGCGCATGGAGCTTGATTTTGACACTCGCAGCCATGCCACAACAGAAGAGATTCGTACCGACAGTATGGCCCTTAATACTGCTCTTGACGCCCATCTACCCTGTAGCGATAATCCGCCCCAGAGTCACCTGCTCCACTATGGTGCTGCATACAGTGGTCGGCCGGAATCAGCCGCTGTTGAGCGCGAGGAGTTTACTTCTTTTGTTAGCGCCAATTGGCCTATTCAAAAGACAGACCTACAGTATAAAATAAGACACTTGGCCGAAGAAGAAGGGCCAGATGACTACAATCTAATGATTTCCGTGGGCGACAGTTTATACGTTGCTCCACAACGCTAAGGGGTATATGAAAGACAGAATTGAGCACATCAGGCGCCGTATATTAAGTGAGCCTTTACCACCTGTTGACGCTGGATTACGCGAATTTTTAGATAACGCCGAGTTACGTGATTCGGTGCGCGCAGAACATATCAAGCGGATACAGCAGCAGCGCCCACCCTACGGAATGCGCATGGTAAATGGACTCCGACGCCAGAAAGATAATATCTTTTCATTGGGATTTGTTGGGGTCTTGTTGCTTGCGGCGGTGGCAGTTTTGGATGCGCCAAAGCTCAAGGATAAGCAACAAAACGTGCTCAGCCAAGACGAGCAGCTAGACCTTAGGGAGCAAGTACTGGGCGATCCAGATACTCTTAAGGCACTGGGATATTGCGCCCGCGAACTCGAGGCTCAGGAAACCTACGATCAAAATACCGGTACCTTAGACGCAACGACAAGCGCGGAGTATGTTGCCGCTAACAGAATCTATAAGCAAGATAAAACTGCCAAGAGTTTGGCAAAAATCTACAATATATCCTGTGATGCACAGGTGCCAACTGTAACTGTGCAAACCGAAACAGTCGGTACACAAGAGGTGTGGCCAGGAACATTTGTAGTCTACGACCAGACGCTTTGGTGCGGTCAGCGCCTAGCGGCTATAAACAATATTGATTTTATGCCTGAAAAACGCTTGGCATACGTGGATGCTGGTGATAGAGTTTTTGGGAGTCGGGGTAGATTTTGCTCAGACAGTACTACTAGTAACTAAAGGAAAAGGTGCATGATAAAAACTCCCGAATCTCTCGTCCCACCCACTTCTTGTAAAAAATTAAAACGCTTTGTTGCGGCTGGCGTAGGCCTTACGGCGGCACTTGCCTTGGTAGGCTGTGGTAGCTCCGAAAAGGATACAGGCACCGATCGCAAGGCTGCGCCGAGTGCCAGTGCATCGCCGCATGGCTCTGGTGCTGCAACGTCCGGGACGCCAGAAGTTTCTGGTCCTCCAAATGTCGGCACCGGCTCTAATGAGGCTACTCCACAGCCTCCGGCTGTCGGCGGCGCTTTTGCTACTCGCCGTGTGTGCGAGGGTATTTATGTGGCCGACAAGGGCGCGCGTGTTATTTTGCGCCCGGTAGTTAACCAAGATAATAAAGTACTCGATATTGCTGAGCAATCTGCCGGGGGCGTTGATTTTATGCCCGAACCCCTTACGGCCAGCCAGGTTGAATGGTTTCAGCTAGACGGCCAACCCTTTCCCGAGGATAAAAAAGTTACCTGCCACGACCAAGCGCTTTTTATGAACGAAGTGCTCCAGCCAAATGGACACCGCACGTGGCAAATGTCCTCAGTTAATCATGATCTGCTTGCTCACCCCACCCAAATGCCCTGGGACCCTAATGCCATACGAGGCTCGTTTAAGGGTGTTCACTTCGACGAAGGCAAGCTGAGCTGTGCCGCGCTGGTTACTGTTGTGCCTGGCTACAATCCTCAGGCCTGCTTGCCCCAGTAGCCTACACCTACAGGGCACCTGGGCTTAGGCTTTGTGGTACGGCTGGCCGGCATTAATAGTGCTGGCCCTATAGAGTGCTTCGAGCAGTACTACCATGGCTAGGTCGTGTGGGAATGTAAGTTTAGAGAAGCTCCAGGCAAAGTGTACTTTTTGCTGTACGGCTTGGGGCAATCCCTCTGGTCCACCAATGATAAAGCAGATTTCCCGGCCCTCAAACGAGCGTTGCTCTAAAAACCCCGCCAAGGCTGGGCTATCAAGCTGCTTGCCTTCTATAATTAAGCCAACAATATAGGCATTGCCTGCCACTTGCAGAATATGACTGGCGTCGTAGGCCCATTTATCGGCAATGTGCGTTACGCGCACTTGGTGAAAGCGCTGCAGGCGCCTAAGGTACTCATCCCAGCCTTGCTTGGCATAGGCTAGTTTTGGTGTGCCAACAGTTACAATGTGTAGTTTCATAAGATTTAATCCTTAGGGTCCATTATACGGGCAACGGGCAGCTCATCCCAGTGTGATACATAGCGCGGCGAACGAATGCCGTGCTTGGGCCGCCAGCTTGTGCTAAGGTCTTCGGCAGCGTAGTATATCTTGCCTTTGCCTAGACGCATATTAATCTGGTCGATTGCCTGCATACGGGCTTTACTGCGCCCGGCCGCCACGGTATCAACGGTGCCAAACAGATCAGTTTGCAGGCTGTTGTCTGGCAAAAAGTCGTGCAAAAAAATACCCAGGCGGTGGTAGGCCTGCTTGTTGCTATAAAAATTGCTGAGTTCCTTAACGAGTGCGGCAATTAGCAGTCCACTGTCGTTGGTGGGGCTTGGTAGTGTTATTTCGCGTACCCATTTGCGATACCCAGGTTTGTGCCGATTGGTCATAGTAAATAAGCCAATTTTGCGGGTCATAAGGTTACTGCTGCGCATTCTAAAGGCTGCCTGTGCGGTTAGTGTGGCAATGGCTGCCTCTAGCACATATGCCTGGTTGGTGTCTTCGCCAAAGGTGCGCGAGCGCATAATGCTTTTGGCGACCTTGCCCTGCTGTTCAAGCGGATGACACGAAATACCTTGCAGCTCGCTCATAAGCTGCCGCCCGTGAATACCCATAAGCTGCTGGGCTAGCCGTGGCCTCAGCTGCATAATGTGCCAGGCCGTACTAATGCCCTCAGCCCGTAGGCGTGGCTCTAGTTGCCGCCCAATGCCCCAAATATCTCTAATTGGCGTGTGCTGTAGGGCGCTGGCTTTTGCCTCTTCACTAGCTTCTATGAAACTAAAAACGCCCTCCATATCTGGCTGTTTTTTAGCAAACTCGGTACCTAGTTTGGCCAATGTTTTACTAGAGGCGATGCCAATTGAAACCGGTATGCCCACCTCTTGCCAGATGCGTTGTCGCACTGCCTTACCCCAGGCGTGGTAGTCGCTAATTTGCAGTTCGCTTAAGTCTAAAAACGACTCATCGACTGAATACACTTCTGTACGGGGTGTAACTTCGGTGAGTATTTTTGTTATTCGTTTGCTCAGATTGCCATATAGTTCAAAATTGGCCGAAAATTGCGTAATACGCTGTCGCCTAAAGATATCTCTAAATTTAAAAGCCGGTGCACCCATAGGGATGCCAGCCTGCTTGGCTTCGTTGCTACGGGCTACGACACAACCGTCGTTGCTAGACAGCACTACTACCGGCTTGCCCTCTAGGTCTGGCCTAAACAGGCGTTCGCAGCTTACAAAAAAATTATTACAGTCAATGAGCGCAAAGATTGGCTTCACCTGGCTAGGCTGCCTTTCTAAACTGGTGGATAGTGCTGCAAACTACGCCAAATACCTGAGCGGCCTCTGGAATGGCTGTGGAATACGACAGCTGGAACTCACCCTGTTGGTCATTCCACCAAGCTACAATATCTGTTTTGCGTACGCCAAGCGCCCGGTCGATAACGGCAATATCGCCGTCGTAAATACCAAGGTCCTGCCACTGATTGCCGGCGATTCTAAAGATAAAGGTGCTGGAGGGACGCTGCACGAGTAATTGATGCAAATCTAAACTGCTCACCCCCTTATCGGCGGCGGGGTTCGGAAAACCAGCGTGGATCGACACGCTCTCGTGTTGCTCTTCTTCTCTCATGTCTTTCTATTGTACTCTTTTGTGTGTCTGCAATTGTGCACTGTATAAGTATGCTGCCAAACTAACAAGCCGTAGACCTAGCTCTTGCGGCTAGCTGTGCGGCCCGGGCTTGTCGGTTGGCTTGCGCCAGGTCCTGCCGAGTCACACGTGGCACGTCTTGCTTGGGCAAATGTGCTGGCCGAGTACGTTGCCGATAGGTATAGGCCGCCTCTGATATTTCGATATCCCATAACCTCGAGAGAGTAGTACAGGCCCCTTCGTCCATCTCATGAATTTTTGGCATGGAATCCAGGATGGGGCATCGATAGATACCTGGAAGCTGATGGGAGATGGGCTGCGATGGCCGCCCGTAGTGACGAAGCCAAGACGGCATTCGGTAAACAATAGTCGGAAATCTTGTAGCAGTGATGCCGTGCAGCGCTAAGGTGGCCGTGTCCTCTTCGCTGAGCTTGGCTATGGGCCATTCTGCCTCGCGATTTGCAACACGTTGAAGCGTGCGTTGTGTGCCAATATAATGAGCATCTGGTATTGTCCCGCCTACTAAGCCTTCGGTACCGCTCAGCATGTTTACGAGTAGCTTGCCGGCATTAGCTACGCTAAAACGAGAGTTTTTCCAGTGTGTATGAAACAAGTCCGGCGTTACAAGTCGGATGTTTGGATTTAGCGCAAACATGGCTCGAGGATCGATTGAATTTAACGAAACATTATGTTCTGGCATTGTTTCTGGCATGCCACAATCATACTCCCACCGATGTTAAATGTCGAGTATAAAATGTGCGTATAGAGTGTGTAGAGTTAAAGGCTCAATGACTGGAGCATGTCTACTAGCTCGTGGGGCGTAATTTCGGCTTTTACTACATAGCCGTCGGCCTGTGACTCAATATCGGCCCTAATGTCGTCGCGCTGTTCCAGATTAGTAGTGATAATAATTTTTGCCTTAAGATTTGGTGTTTCTTTGGGGTTACGCAGGTGGCGTAGCACGTCAATCCCTGTAATGGTGGGGATCATGAGGTCGAGCAAAATAACGTCAAACTTGTTGGTTTGAGCTAGCTCCAGGCCACGCTGGCCGTCGACTTCAACGGTAACATCGTAACCTGCCTTAGTGAGGGCTCTAACGTAGAGCTCGCTAATAAAGTGTTCATCTTCGATACACAGGATTTTTAGGCCGGTTGGGGCTGCAGCGGTAATAGTTTGTGGGGTTTGAGGAATCTGTGGATCCATATCTCTTTTTTCTCCAGAGTTATCTTCGGTATAATGAATGGTTTTTGATCCAGCCATGGGCGCTGCGAACAATGTCCTTAGGGCTATTATTGCGGTTTTTAAGCTCTTCGGCAACTTGAGCGTACGGCAAAACTGTAAAGCCAAAGGTGCTGCCCTGGCCTTCGTGCGAGCTTACCCAAATTTGGCCACTGTGCGCGTTAACAATTGCCTTTGCAAGGTACAGCCCCAGGCCGGTGCCACCAATTTGCGAACGATGCCGTTGGTTGCGGTAAAATTTATCAAAAATATGGCTAACGGCACTCGATGGAATGCCCACACCAAAGTCTTGAACAGTAGTTTCTACGTTCCCTTCTCTGTTAACGTAGGCCCGGATAATAATTTTTTTGCTAGTACCACTATACTTAACGGCATTGTCTACGAGGTTGGTAATAACTTCCGTAATACTCACTCGGTCCACGCCAACAGCTGGTAACTGCGGCGGCAGTTCTAGGTCGAGTGTTATGCCGCGTACTTCGGCCCGCAAGCGCAGGTCATCTACGGTTTTTATCAGGATATCTTGCCAGGACTCGCGGTTGAGCTGTAGCTCAAACTGATCATTTTCGACGCGTGAAACATTGAGGATGGTGTTAATAAAGGTTGTGAGCTGCTGAGCGCTTACGGCCATCTTTTTCATAAAGTCATCAAGCTCGGGTGTGAGTTTGCCATGCAACTCCTCATCAAAGGCTTCAATATAACCCCTGAGTAGCGTGAGCGGCGTACGCAGTTCGTGCACTGCCAGTGCCACAAAGCTCATCGACTGATCATCTTGGGAATAGCGCATAGTATGATCAAAAAAGACTACCATGGTTTGCAGGCCGCTTGGATTATCTTGGTTGTAGTAGGCCGCCAAATCAAACAGTGGTGCACTGGCCTCTTCGTTGGCTTCTATATTGAGCCGTACTCGCTCCCAGGTTTGGGTAGATACTGGCTTGTTGGCCTTAGCGTATTGCAGCC
Source organism: uncultured Candidatus Saccharibacteria bacterium (assembly GCA_964494765.1). Taxonomy (GTDB): domain Bacteria; phylum Patescibacteriota; class Saccharimonadia; order Saccharimonadales; family UBA4665; genus CAMLQK01. Next base: position 45,538 of record CAZBRP010000009.1, on the reverse strand, counting down.
AGCTATCAAAGGTTTGCTCATTGGTGAACGACATGTCGATAATTGAGTAGAAGTTTTTACCAATTACTTCGTCGGCTTCCTTTTTGATGTAGCGCAGCATAGCTTGGTTGGCAAACACAATCGCATCAGTTTTATCCAAAATAATCAAGGGCAACGGTAGGTTGCTGGCTACAAAATCATGTTTAGGATTGGCCTGCTCTTGCCGAGAGGTCTCTTGCACCTTGTCGACAACACTTGCCAGCTGGTAGATGTGTGAAACCAGGTTGGTCACGGCTTCTTTACCCAAGAATAGCCGTTTTAAGTTGGGCGCTGGTTGGTCGGCGGTATTGGGCGCGATGTGCAAGATTGCTTGCCATACGGTGCGCAGCGGCGCAGTAAGATAGCGCGTGCTAAGCGTAACAAAGCCAACCGTTAACACGGCCGAGGTAAGTAGTAGTACCAGCAAGGTATCGCGTGAATTGTAGTGCTGGACCTCCAACGCATACCACCCTGCCCCTAAAATAAAGAGGTTATTAGCAAGAAAAATTGCAGTTAAGTGGTTGCGAACTTGAGCGGTAAACTTTTGTAAGTGGTCCATGCTATTTATAGGTTACTGATCCGACGTCGCCTACGGCTGTAAACCAGGTTTGGCCCGGGTCTAGCTTAACTTCTTTACCGGCGTCGTCGGTAAAGGTAAATTGTACTTTTTCGCCAGATTTGTGCCAGTTTGCCTCAATGACCTTGCCACCCTGGAAAATACGGGCCTTGCCACTGCCGATGGTTTGGTAGGTGCTGTAAATGCCGTTGTTGCCTTTTGGCATTATGAGTGCAACCACTACCTTTGGTGCGAGCTGAGTCTCTTTGCCATCTTGAGCGACACTCATGTGTGGCTTGCCACCCTCGAAGCGCTTGTAGGCGTTCATTGAGGCATCGTAGTCAAAGTGTGCATTGTATAGTGGGCCAGATAAGGTTAAGTCAATACTGGTAACGGTTGGCGTGGTGCTAGGCGTGGCTACTTCGTTGCGGATTAACTTAGTATAGTTGGGCTTGCCATAGCCCTTTTTGGCCTCGAGCTCGCGTAGGGCTGGAATCCCGCTGTACATATTGTGCGGCGCATAGCGGTTGGACACACGGTGGTATGGGGCTGGATTGGCAAATTGGTCGAGGTCTTTGGCGCCTGTTTCTTTAATAAGACGTAAGGCGTCGCCGCTACCGCCAACATGGGCAACAGCAGCATCAAAACCCAACAGCCACTGCACGTAATATGGTCGTACAGAGCGTACGGGGCCAATGTATGTTGGTTCATTTTCTTGGAATAACGTTAAGAAACGCGTAATGCCGCCTTCGGCAACTGCCTCAAAAACCACACTTGCTTGGTCTATGCCAGACTGCGGTCGTGCATCCGGGCTGTTTTCGATCATGATTGCGGTGATTGGCTTGTCGTTGATGCTATTGTCGGTAATCTCAAGCCCCATTAGGCCAGAATATAGCTTTGCGGGTGGCGCAGGCGCCGGGGTGACTGGTTTTTGAGCGGCTTTGGTGGGCGGCATAGCGGTGTCGCTAAACCAAATGCTGCGCACAGCAAAACCAATTCCAGCCAGCACTATAACCCCAACGAAAATAGTAATAATCCATTCTTTGCGGTTGCGTGGCTTGCGTAATTTCCACCAAGCGCGCTTATGCGGCATGTTGCCGCTAGCATGTCCAGCTATTGGGTGGTCGGGGTCAATTGTATGAGTTACGAGTGGTGCGCCACTGCCGGGCGGCTTATTTTGTGATGTAGGTACGCTCTTTTCACGATATGAGCGAGGAGTAAGCATTGAATCCATACGTTCTATTGTAACAATGCTTACGCTTAATATCATCACTTATATATTTGATTTTTGAGCAAATTACTATATAGTTTAGTTTTTCGCCTACGCATGTAAGGAGTATATCTTGAATTTCCATAATCATTACCCCGTAAATAATAACGGCTATCGTTTGCGTCCCATAACTAGTTTTGTGGCGTCAGTGGCACTCACGGCTGCCGCTAATTTTGGTTTTCATGGTATGTCTGTTGATGAAAATCATTCTACAGATATAGTACCAAGAGCCGCCTTAGATATACCTGACTCCAGCCACCAAGTCGCCACTGTTATTCGGCAGAATTACACCGAAACTTTTGGCCCTTATACCATGCCCTACGCGCCAAACTTTGCCGAAAGTAGCCAGGCAACTCTGGTTGATTCCCAGGATATTGATGATATTGCGCGCCGCGTAGTTCACGCGCAGCAAGCCGGTGAGAAAGATGTGCATATTGAAGTTATCGGCATGTCTTCGGACGAAGCTGGCGCCCTACCTGGCCAGACCGACCCACAGCACGGATTGGGCGAAACCAATGAACGCAACCAACTACTTGCTGGTGTGCGTGGCCAAGCAGTCGCCAACCACCTTAAAACAGCCTTTGAAGAGCGCGGCGTAAACGTTGAAACTTGGGTTATGAGTGGCCAAGAGTCGGTGCTATCAAAATCTAATGTTAACCACCTTGCTCACCTGGCCAGCCAATACTCATTAAGTCTAGATGGCATGATTACTGCCTATAACCAAAAGCACGCCCTACCGCAGCCAATTGAGGCAGAGCTAGACGCAACCCTAGCCAGCCAGCGTGGTGCACGCGTTGAAATACATGGATCACGCCCGGTATATCTTGCTCCTGCGCCAATTGTTAACAAGGCCGAAGGTCAAAAGACCGACCCACAGCAAGAGGAACCTAAGCCTTTTGACCAAACGCCCGATAATTTAATTCCCCTGGTAGTGCCTGTAGCTACGCGCCGTCGCCCACAAGATGAGGCAGATTTTGGTGGCGCTACGATCACAGCGTATGAAAGAGCTGACCCACAAAACGAGCCACAAAAACAAGAAGCTCTGGTCTAGAGAGCTTCTTAACTAAAAGTTATTCTTTAGGAATCTGGCAACGACTAGATGCTGGTGGCGATAGACACAACTTCTTGAGGTGTCATTTCACCGGTAATTTGCATGCTGTATAAAATGCCGCCATTTACCCAGGCTGCATTGTTGCCGTAAATATATACGGTGCGACCTTGGCTTTGGTAGGTTTTGTGGTCGTCACTTTCCATGGCTACAACGTTGTCTAGCAATGTGCGACTGTCCCAGTTAGACTGCTGCTGTTGTAGTGTGAATTTGCTAGTACCCGACTGGAAGCTAACGCTGACTACGCCATTAGTAGTTTTAACACCGCCTTGCATGGCGTAACCTGTTGGTTTGTAGTCTGGTAGTTGAGCATGGAAGCCAGCCTTGGCTGAGGCTACACGAAGTTCAATATTGGGCATATTGAGGTATGCTACAAAACCGGCGATTGCAATGAATGCTGCAACAAATGAACCAATTTGCAGTATGCGCTGGCCTGCTTTTTTGCGTGGTTTGTAGGCTGGTTGCTCATGGCTGCGGGCATTGGCAATGGCTGCCTCAAAAATATCTGCTGGCTGGTTTTTTTGTACTTGGCGATTAGCGTGTGCAACATGTGATTGGCCCGGTCGAACCCCCTGGTAGGCAGTGCGTTGGCCTGGGTGAGCTTGTACGGCCGAACGGCGTAGCGGTGCCTGCTGTACTTGTGCCTGACGTACAGACACCTGGCTGGTATGTGCAGCAACCTGTGGCCGGGGTGTTGGGGACTGAGCCTTAGCGGTTACCGTAGCCTGCTGCTCTTGTTTGACGGGATGATTCTGCTGCAATGAGCTAAAGCGCTTAATGTGCTGGCTCTGACGAGTACTGCGAGCGCGTGTAAGGCGGTGATGGTCGACGGTGTGGGCTGCTAGCTTGTGAGATGGTGCCTCGGTACCAGGCTTAACTGCAACAGCCATTTCTTTGGGTACGACCGCCTTGTAGGCCTTTTTAGGATTTGCAACAGGCTTCTTAACAATATGGCGCATAAGCGTTTGGCCTTTTTGTGGCTGGTGCCCTACGGCAATTTTTTGAGCTTGTTTAGCAGCAGCAAGGCGCTTAGCCTTAAGTGCGGCTAACTGGGCTTTTTTGGCGGCAATTTGAGCGTCAACTTGTTTGTGGCTAGCTTGGTTAACAGCCGTATTGAGCTTGTGCGGGTGTACAAAACCGTCAACAACGCGCCCTTGTCGGGTAGCCATTTTGGTTGTTGCTGTTGGCTTGGTGCCTTCCCCAAGAAGCGCGCCGGTGTGCGCATCATAACGCTTGCCATTAATGTCTATAGTCGTGTTGCCCACTAAATCGTTACCCTTTTGGTCTTTTTTACGCCTGCATAAAACTTATGTATGTATAGTACCGCCCGCAGCTTTTCGCTGCAACCCAAAAAAGTCTAGCTAAAAATCACAAGAGTTATATAATAGGCATAGAATATGGACTTTTTAGATCCCAAAAAACAAAGAGCGCACACATACAGACTCCTTACCGGGTACGTTTTGGTGGGCATCGCCCTTATATTAACCACTATCATTTTGCTGTATCAGGCTTATGGTTTTGGCATTGATAAAAATGGCCAAATCATTCAAAACGGTTTGGTATTTGTCTCATCCACGCCTAATCCGGCCAAGATTTTTATTAATGGCCAGCAATATAAAGACGATACTAACGTGCGCATTCCTTTGCCCGCCGGCCAATATACCTTTGAATTGCAGCGCAACGGCTACGAAAATTGGAAACGCGCTATTACGGTTGAGGGCGGCAGTGTTGATCGCTTTGACTACCCTTTCCTTATCCCGAGTAAGCTCCAAACTACTACGTATAAAGAGTACGCAGCCAAGCCACGACTTGTTACCGAGAGTCCCGACCGCCGTTGGCTGATTACGCAGAGTGGCGACTCGCTAATTCGCTTTAGTATCCACGACCTTTCTAAAAAGAAAGACAATGACCCTGGTAAAGAAATTGTTTTACCTGACTCAGTTGCTACCGCTGCCCAAAATAACGCACCAGGCGGCTGGGAACTCGTGCAATGGTCTTCGGACAACCGCCACGTTGTACTCAAGCATGCCTTCCAAAAAGATGGCCAGTCTTCGAGCGAGTACATTTTGTTAGACCGCGAAGATCCTGCGCAATCTTTAAACCTTACGAGCGCCTGGGGCATGAACCCAAGCAAAATCCAGCTCAAAGACCGTGCCTACGACAGCTACTACCTGTTTGACGAAGCTGCGCAAAAGCTATTTACGGCAACGCTCAAAGCTCCTGCACCAAAGCTCTATCTTGACCATGTTTTGGCCTTTAAATCGTATGGCGACGACATTGTGCTGTATGCAACCGATAAAGACGTAACCGACAAAAAAGTGGCTGTGCGCTGGCGCCAAGGCGCCGACACGCATCTCATTCGCACTTTTGAACCTGGCTCCAAGTACCTGCTAGATCTAACCCGTTACGACGGCGACTGGTATGTGGTTGCCGGTGCTAGTGCCGAGGGTAAGGTATATGTGTACCGCAACCCTATCGATATGCTCAAAACGCAAGATATTACTGTGCCAGTACATGTGCTCAAGGTAGCCGATGCTAATCATCTTGAATTCTCCGATAATGCCCGCTTTATTATGGTCGAAAAAGACAATCGTTTTGCGGTATACGATGCAGAATACGATAAGGGTTATACCTATAAAGCTCCACTGCCCCTCGATGCCCCCCAAACCTACGCAAGCTGGATGGACGGCCATCGCCTTACTTATACCAGCGCTGGCAAAATGGTAATTTTTGACTTCGATAGCATTAATCAGCGCACGCTAGTCCTCAATGATGCTGGCACTTTGCCTGTATTCGACCGCGACTACCAGTACCTGTATACGGTAGCCCCAAGCACTAAGGCTGGCGCTCCTTTTGTGGTCAATAAAACGCCTCTACGCATTCCCGACGACCTATAGTACAATACTGGCTTCACTACTCGTAAAAAGGAAGTAATTCTTTAGCATGAATCTTAAATCACCAAACTCCTACCTTGGCTTGTCAGGTCGCCTATTGCCACGCGCAGTTATAGGTGCAGCTGCTGCTGCCGTGCTGTTAAGCGGCTGTACTGAAGCCACTCCACAGGCTACTAAAACAGTAACGGCTCAGCCTACGGCTGGCGGTGAGTCTACTGGCTCTGGGACTACTG
>CAZBRP010000009.1:0-39359 GCA_964494765.1 uncultured Candidatus Saccharibacteria bacterium | reverse complement strand
ACAGTAACGGCTCAGCCTACGGCTGGCGGTGAGTCTACTGGCTCTGGGACTACTGAGGCCCCTGAGCATAGCCAAGAGCCGGGCGCTTCACAGAGTCCAAGTGCGCAGCAGGATGCCGAAAAGCACAACAATGGTCAGAATAATCAAGATGACAGCAGCAACTCCGGCCAGAAGCAGGAACAGGATAACGGTTCAAACGGTGGCCAAGGTACCCAGCCGCAGCCTACCAAGAGCGCCGCTGCCAAGCCTCAGCCGCTAATATTTAGGGTTGAGGGTGCATGTAATGCTATTGGCCAAGAGCTCCAAAACTGGTCTAAGGGCTTCACACCGCATGGCTCAACAATCAATGTCATTAAACAGCCAGATGGCAAAGTCTATAATGGCTTGTTGGGCGGCGGTCAAGGCTATGCAGACGGCATGGGTCACTCTCAGTGGCACTGGAAGTGTGAGGCCGGTGACCCAGTGGGTGCCTACAAGGGTGAGATTACCGATCTTGGCTCCGACAATACCTATAACACGGCCGATGACCGTACAGCATACTATACCTTCGACGTTAACGTTAGCTAGTCCCCGTTGCGTAACTTAAAAAGCACCCACCACCGGGTGCTTTTTTGTTGCCTTGGCTTTTGCTTACAAGGACTATTAAGCTAGCAGGCCCAAGTCCGTACTACTACGCGCTAGCCTAACGTAGCCAGCCGGTAAGGCGTTGCCACAATGTAGGGCCATTGCCGGTAATCTGCACCGGTTGAGCAGCCTGCCCTTCGGCAGACGGTGCAGTAGCATCGGCATTGCCGTTTGGATCTGGACTCACCTGCTCACCCCATACTACTAGGCGGTTCAACGAGGTGCCTGGCGGGTCACACGTTATCAGCACTGCGGTGGCCGTTTTGTCTGGCACTGGGTCGAGTACGCTGGTGTCAGATGGCGGCACAATACGCTTGTCGTATACGCGGTAGGAATATACCTTTTGGTTAGATGTAAGGTAAAAAATATCGCCCGGTACTAGTTCGTGCAGTTTTACAAAGGCGAATTTGTACTTACCAGGGTTAAAGATGTTGTTGCTAGAGTGCCCAAAAATAGCCGTATTGCCCTTTTCGCCCGGCTTAGACGTAGTGTGGTAGTGCACTACGGCACTCTCTAGGGCTTTTTGGAACGTAGATTCCTCGCTGGTTTCTAGGCTGTAATCAACTGGAATTTGTACGCTAATTTTAGGAATAATAACCTCAGGGGTAGAAGACGGTGCCACGCTGTCGGCGCCCAAAATAATTGGCGTAGCACTCGCCTGGCGGCTGGGCTGGATAAAAGGTGCCAACACCACTTCGTTAAATAGGCCAAATAGCACAATTGCCAGCACAATCGCACCGCTACCTAGGCCAAACAGTAGCGACTTGGCATGCTGCATGGCCTTAGCCTGCTGAGCACTGCTCAGGTTAACCCGCTTTTTAATATGTTTTTTAATGGCCTGGGCAGCTTTGCTATCTGGCTTTTTGGCCGTTTTTTTGTGCGTGGGCTGCGAGTGGTGGTCATCTGGTTCGTGGCTAGCCACTACCGCTGCGTGAGGTTGCTCTGGCGCTTTAACTCGATTCTTACGGCTCAAGCCCGGGAATACTGGCACTGGAGCCTGCGGCACGCTTTGTGCGTTGTTGTAATGGTCGGGCTTGTCGTGAATCGACACAACCGGCTGCGCCGCAGTAAGCTGGGTGTAGTTAGAATCCTGGCGGCTGTTGGTAGAATAAAACTCCTGCCATACCTCATGCTTTTCGTTATCTGGCAGCTTGGCGTAATATTCGTGCCAGGCAGTTTGAATCTCGGCCAACGACCTGCCAGAAGCGCTAAGATCGTGCATAAATTGTTGGTGTTTGCTGCGGCTAACGTGCACCGCGCTCGTTTGCGTACCCTGAGCCGTATCGGCGGCTACCTCGCTGGCAGCATTCGGTTCTTCGGCGTATAAAGTCTCAAGCTTGCGCCTAATAAGCTCTACCGCCGGATTAGCCCCAGAGTCATCGCCTGCAGAAGTTTGGTGATGTTGAGCCTTATCTGCCTGGTGTAAATGGTTGCTTTGGGCATGGTGGGCAGGATGCGCTGGGTGCGTTGCCTCGGCCTTTAAATTGCCGTTAAGCGGTTGAATTGTGCGGCCGTGACGATTAGGCAAGACGTAGCCTGCGCCCTGCTTCTTTTTGTTATCGTCGTCATCTGATGCAAATAATGGATTCATTCGAAAAAAATAGCAAACGGTTATGCTCGCAATCTATCTATAAGTATAGTACAATAGCTCTGTTGATCCTACCAATCACAGCTATTTAATTGCATTAAATAGTCCAAAGTCCCTGGGCGGGTGGCGGAATTGGTAGACGCGCTGGACTCAAAATCCTGTGAGAGCAATCTCGTGAGGGTTCGATTCCCTCCTCGCCCACCAAAGAAAAAACCTCAGCAAGTCTGAGGTTTTTTCTTTTGGTTGATGACGTGGGGATGTGCCCTCACGAGATGTACGAGCAAAGCGAGTGCTCGTGAGGGTGCGATAGCGACGAAAGCGCGCAGATGCTTGCATCGAGCACTTAAGGAGACTCTATCCGAAGGATATTCCCTCCTCGCCCACGCTTATTCCTTCTTCCGCAAAGCAATCACATTCCCCTCACTATCGCGCAGCGCAACCTCCATATTGTACTGGTTACGCATTGTGGTCGTAACTCGCCCATGAAAATATCGATACGAGGGTACCTCTGGATCGTCAAACTGCTTATTAAACCAGGCCGGCTCAGAGGCAATGCTCAAAATGCCACATCTAGCAACCAGGGCGCAGAGCCTATCGGCCATTGCCCTGGCCCTTTGTGGATCTTGCTGTGCAATGTGCGGCAGTACGTTGTGACAAGTTATCAGGTTTTGTCCAAAGGCGCTAAGGGGCTTGTCGCACAAGTCAACCTGTTCAAAACCTACCTCGTGTTGTGCACGGATATCACGAGCGTCTATAAGTAAGCCCCTATCTGGAGTCTTTGTAGTGGTAAATCCAAGTTTGCGCATGCGGCGCATGTCCCAAAAATCAAACAGTGGGCTGTAGTCGTGGGCAGCATATTGCCCCTGTTTGGCCTGATCGAGTACACGGGGGTCTACGTCAATCCCTAGCAGGCTGGCAGCTCTAATATTTCTAGCTAGTAACAATGACGCTACTGAGTCAAGTTCGGCGCCATAGCTGCAGCCTACCGAAGTGTAGGAAAACTGCTCTGCACGGTTATGCATGTCTGCGGCTAAGTCCACCACCTCCTGCAAGTGGGCTGATACGCCAAAAAAGCCAGTGCTCGGGCAGGTTTCTGATTGTTGACGCAGTTCTTCATAACTAACAGTAGCCGGATTAACGACTATTTCTTGGGGTATTCTCACAAAATTGTAGCTTGTTTAGATGGTTAATAAAGTGGTTCGTAGCCGTCGGTTATCTGTATGGGGCCAAGGGCGACGCTTCCAAAGTTAATGCCCCTAAGCAGGTCGGTAACTTGGTGCGCGTCTTGACTTGGATTTTCGATAGTGGCAATTTCAAATGAGGCAAACGGTCGTCGGCCTATTATATGGCGCTGAAATGATCTATTGAGGGTAGCTGCTGCGACACGCATTTCATGGAGCGGCACGCCGTCTATTCCAACGTGAATATACAACGGCCGAAATTCGGTGGGCCGTATCCCTTTAACGCCGGTACTGTTGGAAATGGTGGCAGTGTTTGCAGTCTTCGCAAGACTACTCTTGAGGCTTTGATTAAAATCGCTCACCGAAAGCGTGTTGGTGAGGTATTGGGCGCGCCCAACAGCTGACCCACCGAGTACTTTAAAACGCAGTTCGCTCGGGTCAACAAATTCTGCTTTGCCTGAGTCAGTGATAAGCGGCTGTAATCTCTCATGAACACTATGAATTGCTTCGATATTTTGCTCTGTTAAGGAAATTGGACGCCATAGTGCTAGTGGCTCTTTGGGTGCCTGCGTATCGTATTTATCGCGGTGACTGCCTGCACCCGGGTCTTTACCGACTTCGTATATTCTTCGTCCTTGCCGATTCTGTGCCATAGGAATCCCCTTATATTACGCTGCGCCCACGTGTGTTGGAGTTACAAAACGGCCGAGCGTTATTGGCATGTGCAATACACTGCGGTCAACGCCGTGCATAAAAGCTTCGGCATGTGTTTGCCAGTCGCCTGTGCTGATATTTGCGACACTGAGGTCTAGGTGTGGCAGTTCAAGATCTACCCCGCTTACTTCAGCAACAGCACCAAAGAGGCGACTTTGCTCTGCTTTAATGTCTGATCCGGTGATTCGTACCGTCAGGGTTCCATCGTCTTCTGGTGTGCTTTCTTTGGTAAACGAAGGCAAGCCGATAACACTTGTTTGTGCGTCAATTGTTGTAGGTAGCTGTTGAGCTGTCTCCTTAAGCTTGGCGATCACCTCACGACTAAAGTCGCCGTTGCCCGTAAGGCGCCTTGTTTCGCGTAGCGTACGTGAACTGACCATAGTAAGTGATGGGGGGAGGTCCTGCGGAACGGTTACTGCTACGCCTAGCTTGGAGGCAATAGCGCCTATACTGTCGGTGAGTGCCACGTAAGCTTTGGCAAGCTCACTATTGGTGTCCCAGTTGATTTGCCTCTTGGCTTCAAAAATACTAATGCCGCCAAGTTGGCCAGGAGTTGGAACTGGTTTACGTGTCATGCTATGAATTCCTGTTTACATCCAAGCCATTGTAGCATGCCGCTTGTGCTTTTTAGAGTACAGTTTCGTGCACGGCAGTAGCTAGCGCCTGCAGTGGTTTAGACGGATTTTGCATCCACCATACACTAGCATACGATGCACAACGCAGCCGCCAAATAGGCGTCTTTTGCGGATCCTTAGTTGTAACAACTTGCCCGTCAACTGCCACAAAAATGGTATCTAAATGCTTAACGATAATATGCGGTGCAAATCGACTCGTGCATTGGTGTAGCCAGTCAACCAGTTTTAGAAGATCCATACCAAATGAGATGGGTTGCTCAAAGCCCAAGGCAATGCCCAGCCGTTGCAGCTGTGAAAGGCTTAGTACAAGTGTAGTATTTTGACGCTGGCTAATGCTGTGCGGTGTGGCTGTAACGTAATCTATAGCATCGCGAGTAATAGTAGCTGCGATGGTTGTTTTTTGCAGCAGACTCTCGATAACAATAGCCGTTTCGGAGTTGCGCCCCAGGTCGCCTGCCAGTAGCATGCTATCTGCCCAGCCGGCTTGCTCTAAAAAGTCCGCTAGTGAGCGCTTAGAAAAGCTGCCGCTGGGCGTGCTGGGCGCAAAGTCGGCGTTTTCGATAATAATGCCGACTATCTTGCGGATAGCTTCGGGCAATATAGCACGTACCGTTCCTGCCCCGGCACGCATTGCTTCGGCGTAGGCTTCGGCCGGCGCAGCAAAACCGTGGGCGTTGCCGCCAATTATCAGCAGCTTACCCGCGTGCATCCGATTTTCGGGACGACTCCATAGCAACTCTGGATAGAGCGGCGCATCAGCAGCTTGTTTTATCCAGTAGCTGCGGTCCATGGGTTATAGGCCGTCCTTTTGGTGGCGGAGTTTGGCGTTCATCCAAGCTTCAGTCCTATCTTTGCCAGTTTTACCTTTAAAGTCGCTGGCGGGATATTTGAGTGCTGATTTAGCAAGTTTGCTGTGAATAGCTTCGGTAATGTCGATATCCAGTGTTTGGGCAAATTGAAAAGCGTACACAAACACGTCGGCCAGCTCCGCGGCCAATGCTTGCTTGTCGCCTACGGGCTTGTCTGACCATTGGTAGTGCTCCAAAAGCTCACCTGCTTCCAAAACAATTGATGTAGCCAGGCTCCGTGGGTTAGCATTTTGCCAATCACGCTCCTCCATGTACGTTCGAATAAAACGGTTCATTTCGTCAAAAGTCATATTGCTTTGTTGCATACGTCGTTCCTTATAAATCTATAGTAATACTAATTGGACAGTGGTCGGAGCCTAAAACATCGGCATGAATGTCGGCCGCTTTAACATTGGCTTTAATGCTCTTGGATACCATAAAGTAGTCGATACGCCAGCCGACGTTGCGGGCACGGGCATTAGCAAAGTGACTCCACCAGGTATAAAAGCCATTGCCCTGTTTAAATATGCGTAGGGTGTCGACAAAACCGTGTGATAAGAAGTTGTCAAAGCCTTCGCGCTCCTCGAGCGTAAAGCCCTTTTTGCCTTTGTTGGGCTTAGGGTTGGCCAAGTCGTCCTCGGTGTGGGCTACATTAAGGTCGCCGCAGAATATAACTGGCTTTTTGCCTTCAAGTTCTTTGCAGTACGCCAAAAAGGCCGGGTCCCAATGCTTATGGCGCAGTTCCAGGCGGCTAAGGTCGTCTTTGGCGTTGGGCGTATATACGGTGACCACGTAGAATTTCTCAAATTCAGCAGCAATAATGCGGCCTTCTTTATTGGGGTCGCCGTAGGTGTCGCCAGGCACGTGATACTTCTTAATAAGATCTTCTGGAAAGCCATTAATAATGGCAATGGGCTTTATCTTGGAAAAGATAGCCGTGCCGGAATAGCCTTTCTTTTCGGCAGAGTTCCAGTATTCTTCGTAGCCAGTCAGGTCAATTTCGGCCTGCCCCTGCTGGGCCTTGGTTTCTTGCAGACAAATAATGTCGGGTTGGTGTTTTTGAATAAATGGCACAAACAGCTCTTTGCGCACTACGGCGCGAATGCCATTGACGTTCCAGGAATAGATCTTAATCATATAGTCAGTGTAGCATTTATTGGCCTGCAAAGAGGCGCCTATGTACGAATGAATAAAAGGCTGTATAAAGTAGTTGCTAGGCTAACCAACCTCTGCTACATTAATGCCTAATGTATAAGCGCGTGTTACTCAAGTTTTCGGGTGAACAGCTTTCTGGGAAGCAAGACTTTGGTATTGACTCTAACGTAGCGCGCTTTATAGCTCAGGAATGTAAAAAGGCTGTTGAGGCTGGCTGCCAGCTGGTTATTGTTGTAGGCGGCGGAAATATAGTACGCGGCGCACAGCTTGCCACACCAGATAGTGGAATCAAGCGTGTTACGGCTGACCAAATGGGTATGCTCGGCGGGCTTATGAATGCCATGGCTCTCACGGATATCTTTGAATCAGAAGGTCTTAAAACGCGGTGCATGAGCAACATTTATGCTACGCAGTTGGCCGAGTCCTATAGCTATCGCTTAGCCGAAAAGCACTTGCAGCGTGGCCGCGTTGTTATTATTGCTGGCGGTTTGGGCCGGCCTTACTTTACACACGACACGGCGGCTGTTAGCCTGGCGCTGGAGCTTGACTGCCAGGTAGTACTCAAGGCTACTAAGGTAGATGGCGTATACGACAAAGATCCCACTAAATTCCCAGACGCCGTACGCTTTGCTAAGCTTGGCTACAAAGAAGCGCTCCAGAGCGACGCCATACGCGTTATGGACAAGTCGGCACTGGGCTTGGCTATGGAGCAGCACATGCCTGTTACAGTGCTCGACGCTGCACTGGCAGACAATATTCTCAAAGTTGTGCGCGGCGAAACAATCGGTACGACTATTTCGTAACAATTCAACAATTGCTATACTGTGTCAAAATGTCGCATTTTGAGCAATTCCCTCCTGCCCCCGTACACCCCAATGCCCAAAATCTAAACGATATGATGTTGCTCTTCCAAGAGCTAGGCGGCTTGATGGCAGACACCTACGCTCGGTACCCAGCACTGCAAGAGCCGCACATGATAGCCAGCAAGAGCGCCATTAAGCATGCAGCCGACACGGCAGTTCGCACCACGCCCAACCCCGCCAATCGTAGGGCGCTCATTTTAGGCGCCGGCGCTTGTTTTGACATTCCGCTTAGGCAAGTTACTGAAGCCTTTGAACAGACAACGATTGTCGAAATGGACGTAGATGCTTCGAGGCTCGCCGTAAGTCGCCTGCCCCTACGCCTGCGCAAAAAGACGCAAGTGGTGCATGCAGATATAACTGGCTTTTTGCAGCCAGTTAATGCTGTGCTCCAACAGGCGGTCCAGCAGCCAGAGTGGCCACAGTTTGCGTGCAGCATTGGCCAGGGACTGCAGGATATTGACCCTGTTCAGGCCCTTCCCGACTTGGGCCAGGACTATGCTTTTGTGTCCTCGCACCTTGTTACATCAGTGCTTGCCAATACGGCAATTGTGTACGCCGATAGGCTTTCTTATCAGACCTACGGTACATACCTTGGGGGTAAGGCGCCAGATGACGCTCCACAAGTACTCGATGCGCAGCTGTCTATTCAGGCATTTTCTAACCGCGCTAACATTGCTCACCTTGATTTACTCAAGCAATCAGTTGCCGATACAGGAGTCGTGCACTTTGCCGACACACTGCTTGATATCGAAAACGATCAACCAGTTGCCCTGGTAACGGCACGCATTAACGAGGAGTTGGCGGCGCGCTTTGATCGTATCGGCGAGAGCCGCAGCTGGCCGTGGCAGGCTGACCCCGCTCGCCGCTATATGGTTTCACAGTCAACACTGGCCCTAAAATCCGACTAGGCTGTGGTATCCCGGCAGTAGAAAGGCTTTACTAACCAGCGGTAAGAGGTAAATAAAAAAGCACCTACTTCAGGGTAACAAAGTACGTGCTTGGCGGAGAGAGGGGGATTCGAACCCCCGATACGGTTGCCCGTATACACACTTTCCAGGCGTGCTCCTTCAACCACTCGGACACCTCTCCATGGAATTCAACCCATAGTATACATACAAGACGACGAAATTACTACGAAAACACCTTGGCAAGAGGCTGGCATCAGGGGTACACTAGAGTGTAAATGCCGATCATTGAACTACAAGAAGTTAGCAAACTTTACGGCTTCGGAAATGCAACTAATATTGCACTAGACGAAGTCTCGTTGAGTATTGATGAAGGCGAATTTATGGGGGTCATGGGCCCCAGTGGCTGCGGCAAATCTACCCTCATGAATATCATTGGTCTGCTCGACCGTCCAACCCACGGTGGCTATGCTTTGCAGAATCGCCAGGTAGAACGCTTGAGCGCAGGCCGCCGCGCCAAGGCCCGCCGCGACACCGTTGGCTTTGTATTTCAGTCGTTTAACTTACTGCCACGTTTAACAGTGCTCGAAAATGTGGCCCTTCCCCTGGCCTACAAGGGTGTTGGCCAAATCCGCCGCGCCAAGCTGGCACTTAATATGCTGGAGCGTGTGGGTTTGCGCGACCGCGCCTACTACTACCCCAACCAATTGAGCGGCGGCCAGGCACAGTGTGTGGCGATTGCCAGAGCCTTGGTTAACAATCCAAGTATCATTATTGCCGATGAGCCAACCGGCAACCTCGATAGTACTAGTAGTCGTTTGGTTATGGAGCTGCTGAGTGAGATCCACAAAACTGGCAACACCATCTTGTTTGTTACGCACAACCCTGAGCTTACACGTTACGCAACACGCGTTTTGTATATGCACGACGGCTCGATTGTGCACGACGAGCAAACTCCTGTGGGCGAAATTGCCGCTACAGCTCGCAAAGCCTTGTATACTATTCCAACTAAAACCGTCGACGATGACTTGGCGGGCGTTTCGGCTCTCATGAAGGCTGTGCCCCACACCGTTAAGGAAGCTAATATGTCAGGTACTGGCGAAGATAAGAAAAAAGCACCAAAAAAGGCCAAAAAGCGCCGAGGGGGTAAAAAATGACCTCTGGTCGTGGCAATTTTAAGATGGCCTTAGCCAGCGTGCGCAGTACAAAATGGCGCAGCTTACTTACAATGCTTGGCGTAATTATTGGCATTGTATCAGTAGTGACTATTGTGGGCATTGGCGAGGGTGTAAAGCACCAGGTAACCGACCAAGCTAACCATTTTGGCAAAGATCTTATTACCGTCCGCCCTGGCAAAGTCCACTCGGCAGTTAACAAAGAAGTAGTCACAAATAGTGACGTACTCTTTGGCCGCAACAGCAGCAGTGGCTTGACGATACAAGACGTGGAAGCAGTTAAAAAGGCCGACCACGTAACCCAAGTTGCGCCTTTGGGCACTATTTCGGGCCTGCCAATGTTTGACGGCCGCAAAGTAGACAATATCCAGGTGTACGCCACTGGTTCTGACCTGGCATCAATCTTAAGCCACAAAGTAGAATACGGCAGCTTCTTTACTAGCGACCCCGATGCCAACGATGTAGTAATTGGCGCTAACGTTGCTACAAAGCTCTTTAACGAGCGCGTACCCCTAGGGCAAACCTTTGTATTCCGTGGCCAAAGCATGATGGTGCGCGGTATGTTTGAGCGATTCCACGCCTCCCCGTTGTCACCCACTGCCGGCTTTGACGATGCTATTTTTATGCCATACCAGTTAGCTGATCGCCTCAGTAACGGCGGGCTTCAATTTTACTCTATCCTGGCCAAGCCCACCGACCATAGTCAGGCAAAGCCAGCTATTGCCGCCGTAGAACAGCAAATGAATAAAGTGCGTAATGGTGCCGATGGTGATTTTTCGGTGCTCGACAGCAAATCGAGTATTGCTGCCGGCGGCGCAACAGTTGATGTTATCGCTACCTTTATTACCGTGGTAGCAGTTATAGCCTTGCTAGTGGGCGGCATTGGTATTATGAATATTATGTTGCTGTCGGTAACCGAGCGCATGCACGAAATTGGTATCCGTAAGGCCATTGGCGCTACCAATCGCCAGATATTAAGCCAGTTCATGCTTGAGGCAGCTGTGTTGAGCGGCGTGGGCGGCGTGCTTGGCGTAGTAACGTCGTTCTTCTTGGCCTGGTTCTTGCGCACCTATACCGACTACCAGCCAATTATTACCTGGCAACCAGTGCTAATTGCTACCTGTATTTCGGTTGCTGTTGGCGTGATATTTGGCACAGCCCCTGCCATTAAGGCGGCTCGCAAAGACCCAATCGAGGCTCTGCGCCACGAATAAAAAACTACCTGCCACAACATGCAGGTAGTTTTTAGTGTAAGTGTATGCAGCGACTAGACTTCGGGTGTTGCTGACTCAGTGTTACTTGTACCTGCTGCACGCAAAGCCAAGGTGCTAGTTTCTGGTGCTAGACGGCCAAGCGAAATCTGCATGTCGGTTGCGGCATCACGAACTTCGCTGTCGGCATGTCGGCGCCTAGTAATGTCTAGGGCTGTGCGTAGTCTGGCTCGAGTGCCAGGGTTTGCCAAAGATATGGCAAACTCTTCAGTCTGATCACCTACACTATAAAGGTCTAGGCGGTCGCCTAATTCTTGGGCTTCTTTTGCGTGTTCGGCTGCCCAGAAATTCAACGTATCAACTGCATCACTCATATCAGGGTGCTGCGCACCTTCTTTAAAGTATTCAGCTGCTGTTGTAAGCGCCTGGTTTACGGTTTGCGCCTCTTCGACGGTCTCAAGTACTACGCCGTAGCCGTTTTCGTGTGGTCTCATTTTGCACTATCCTTTCGCGGGAGCACATAAGTTTTATATATTATAAAACAAAATTATAAATAATACAATTTATTTGAAGTATGACCAACTGCATATAAAAACAGAGACACCTAGTAGCATCTCTGTTTTTATTTAAGCTGTTATACCTTGGTAGTAAAACTTCTGACTAGTTACTTCCTAAGACTCACGTCACTTGCTTTTACATAAGCAATACGGTGATTGTATGTAATCTGATAGTACTTTTGGTACCCAGTGATAACCGTGTGGTCACGCGGCATACTGTAGTCGTATGTCGGACCGTAGTAATAGTCGGTCGGCAAGATTTCACCAGTAGTTACATAGGCCTGGCCAGCAGGCATCTCGTAGAGTGGCTGCAGGGTTTGTACTGGCACCGAGCCATCTTGTGGGTAGGCTGTTGCTTCTGGATATGCAGCACCATATACCGGAATGGTTTGCCTTCCCACGCGTGGCACAACTGTGCTGCTCTTGGTTATGGCTGCTACGGGAGCATTTTTAGGGTTGTAGAACCAAGCTTTTTGCCCACCAGTGTAAATGGCGATCCAGTCCCCTTTTTGGTCCGCAAAGGCAAATTGGTGGCCTGTGGCGGCAACTGCGCCCCAGTCGTCAATACGATTGGTGCCAGCGCTATTATCGGTGTGAACGTACTTGTCGCTGAGTAATGGCGCAGAGGAATTTGGCTGCGTACGAAGTTGTACGGCACTGGCTGCTTGTTGTGGTAGATCCTGGCAGGTTCCGCTGGAGCAGTCTTTAAACAGGAGTTGGTTGCGCGCAAATAGCGGTGCAAAGGTTACGGTTTTTTGCGAACCTGTAGCTTTTTGCAGTTCACGAGCACGCTCGGTGTTGTCGCTCACGCCATGCAAAAGTGCCATGTAGTGGTTCCAGTCCCAGTATGGGCCTGGGTCCCAGTGTTGGGTAGTCATGCGCCCAGGGGTAATTGTTGGCACATTGTCGTGGCCGATAATATGTGCGCGGTCTAATGGAATGTCGTACTTGTCGGCTAGGTATTTTACGAGCTTAGCGGATGACTGGTACATTGCTTCTGTGTACCATGTCTTGCCCTGAGCGGCAAAGCCTTCGTGCTCGATATTAATACTATGCATGTTGACATACCAGTCACCTGCACACCAGCCAACATCTTTGTTTTGTACCATCTGGGTTACGTCGCCGTCGCTAGAGCGAATAACGTAGTTGCAGCTTACGTAAGAGGTTGGATCCTGAAAGTGGTCGATAGCACTTTGGTAAGAGCCTTCGGTATCATGGATAACGATATATTTAATATCCATATCTTTTTCTCGATTGGCTTTGTCGTAGTTGCCGTAGTCGGTAGGGTCAGCGCTGTTTTGGGTGTAGGCGGCAGGCACAAACTGACAGTTGAGGCTCGCTGGACATTCTGGAGCTGGCGAGGCCAGGGTTTGCGCCTTAAGGTTGTTGCCCGATAATCCTAGGGCCTTAGCTGAGCCGCGATGCACAGTAACGGCTGTTGGTATAAGCTGTATAAACTGACCATCTTGAGTCGTTAGGCTGGCACCGTTTTGTATGGTCAAAAAGACACTCTCGGCAAAGCTTTCTCCGCCGCGCTGCGTGGTACTGCCGGCGTACTTAGCAACAGTACTAAACCAATCTTCGGTGGAAGTTGGTATACTGCCGTTATTAAGCTGCTTTGCATATGCGGCAAGCACCGCTGCACCCCCACGAATATTTTGGCGGTCGCTTGTTTGTAGTTCTTTTGTAGGAACGCCAAGCAATTTGCTTGCTTCGTCTAGGGTGTAGGTGCGATTTGTTTCGCTAGTGGCCGGGGTATCGCCATTACCTTTGTAGTCTTGTTTTGCTACTTTGGTAGTTAGATTCATTAGGCCATAACCGCCGTCAATGCTTGGCTCATCGCCGTGTGGTTGCCAGCGTGATTCATTGTAAGATACGGCAAGTAGTACGCTCTCGGGTATGTTAAATTCTTTTGCGGCCGAAGAAAAAGCTTGTTGGCGTGGGCTGGCAGTTTGTGCGCTGGCAATGGCCGGCACTCCTCCTGCGAGCACAAGCATCGAAAGTGCCATAAAACTGGCAACCAGACGTTTCCGTAAAACCAATATAGGACGAACTGTTAACATAGGCACTCCTTTATTAATTGGACACGAGGGCTATTGTACCCAGCCGGTCTGCATATGGCAAAAAGTTTATGCTTTTTGTTCGCTTAAAGCCCGTCGCATTTAGTAGAACGAAATAATTGTAGCAACGCCAGCAATGGACATAACCCCAAAAGTGATCCAGCCGATCCAGGTGACTGGCTTGCGGTTAACCCACTTGCCCATGATTTTCTTGTTGCTACTAATAAGCACAATCATCAATAAAATAAGGGGTGCTACGAGGCCATTAGCTACCGCCGAGTAGATAAGCGCCTTGATAGGGTCAATACCTACAAAGTTGAGGCCTAACCCCACTAGCATCGACAAGATAATAACTCCGTAAAAAGCATAGGCCTGCTGAATATTGCGGTACAGCCCTTCTTTCCAGCCTAAGCTCTCGGCCAGTGCATATGAGCTAGATCCAGCTAGTACAGGTATGGCCAGCAAGCCGGTGCCAATCAGTCCAATGGCAAATAAGAAGTATGTGGCGTCGCCAGCAAATGGGCGCAGTGCCTCGGCGGCTTGGGCTGCGGTTTGGATTTCGGTAATGCCGTGTGGGAACAAAATACCACCACAAGCCGCGATAATAAAGAACATTACTAAGTTAGATAGGAACATGCCGCTCCAGACATCAATGCGCATGCTGCGTACCTCAGATTGCTCGGTATGTCGGCGTGAACGCACAGTGGTTTTGCCCTGCAAAATCTGCTCCTCTACCTCCTGGCTCGTCTGCCAAAAGAACAGATATGGCGATATGGTAGTACCCAGTACGGCGCACAGCATAAAAGCATACTCTTTATGCCAGCTAATTTGCGGCACCACCAGATGGTTAAACACCTCATGCCAATTGAGCTTAGCAAGCAATGCCGACAAAATATACGACAACAAAATAAGCGCCAGCCATTTGAGGTACTTGGCATAGCGCACATATGGCGTATACACCTGTAGCAATAGGCTTACCACTGCAAATCCAACCACCAGTGCATAAAAATTAAGCTTAGGGCTAATAAGTTGTACGGCTTTGGCCATGGCACCTAGGTCAGCGCCAATGTTAAAGGCGTTGGCCATAAATAATAGAATGGTGCAGGCATACAGCACCTTTCGCGGAAAGTGCACCCGAATATTGCCGGCCAGTCCCCTGCCTGTTACGAGCCCTATGCGAGCGCACATTTCTTGTACAAAGGCCATGAGTGGAAAGGTCCAAAACGACAACCACAGCATGCCAAAACCAAACTGTGCGCCAGCTTGGGAATAGGTAGCGATGCCCGAAGGGTCGTCATCTGAGGCACCGGTGGTAAGCCCTGGGCCAAGCATCAGCCAGTAGTCTTTGGTTTTACGGGTTACGCGGTTTTCACGCACCTTGGTACTCACCTGCTGGGTGGCTAAGACGGTTCTAGCAAGTGTGACAGCCGGTGCTTCGGCGGTTTTGGTGATGAAGTTTTTCTTTTTGCGAGCCATATCGGCATTTCTCTACAGGTACCATTGTAGCAGATTTTAAACAGCGCCTACTATGTAAGCTTAAGAATTTTGCCACAGATGTACACGAATGGTATCGATATCAGGGATCAGACCTTGTATGGCCTTGGGGTCGGAGTTTTGCGCCTCAAGCATGGCACAGACTGCTCCCACTGCCTGGCGTATACCAGCTTGATCTTTGGTTGATAGCCTATCGTATTCGCGCACAAACTGCTTAGGGAACGTACGTAACACCGTAACGGTAGAAGCAGCCAGCTCATCGGCATTGCTGTATGGGTGGCCCTGGGTATCTGGTGAATGCAGGTATTTTTTAAGATACGTTTCTTCACTGAGGGTGGCAAATGTTTGGTCGTCTACAAAGTCACCCTTGCCTGTTTTCATGCCCTCATAAGCGACCTCTAGATTTTTAATAGCATCGGGCGTACGTATTCTGGCTTTACTATAAACATGATGCGTCCATTCGTGTATAGGGCGTATTTGTTCGGCGCGTTTATCGTTAGGAAAGACTAAAAAATTATCTGGCGTAACCATTGTTTCGGTTTGCCGTACATAATAGCCGCTAGACCTGGATAGCGTTACGGCATTGGTATTCTCTTTTTCTACCAAAGCCTTAAGCGTTCCCTGTTTGTCAAAAGGCTGAATAACCTTGGCACTGGCGCACAAAACGCCAATCTGGTGGGTGGTAAGGCTGCGGTAGCCACCCAGCCGTGTGGGCGTATCTTTGCACTCTGCAGTAGCCTGGGTTAATACGGGTGCCTCGCTGGCAGCTTGAATATCATGCGGGTCGATATCATAGGCTTGGCAGCTGGCCGCTTTTCCAACAGCCGCTCCATTATAGCTCTCAGTACGAAAACTCGGCATCTGGGGGTCCCACTTAAGGTACCAGCCACCATTGGCATGTTGCGCTAGATCTGACTTAGCTTCGTACGTCGTGCCTTGACTGCTAAAATTGAACAGCTCAATTGGCTGTCTACCGTCATCTTTTTCGGCATCGGTTGGCTCAAGGAATACTCTGTAAACTCTCTGCGGGTGCTTGGTGGTAATTTGCTGCATGGCCTTGTCGCTCAAGAAGGCTGAAAAGCCGCGGAGCGGCATATGGCCAAGCTGCGTGTCTACCACTTCACCATTGGCCTGTTGGTGGTCTGCTGGGATAAACGGTGGTACAGCTGTTTCGGGGGTGCTTATGCCGCCATTATTCTTGGGGTCGTCACAATCAATGGCCGTAAGTACTTTGTTGGGTTCTGCACCGCAGGCGCTTAGCATATTGGCGCCTAGGCAAACACTTGCACCAAGCAGCATAAGCCGTTGTGAACGCGAAATAGAGCCAAGGCGGAGTTGTTCGGACATATTGGCTAGATAGTGCTACTAAAACGATGAGCCGAAGTAGTACCAGAAGTGCTTAATAATAAAGGCTGCGATTACCACGAACCAGAAGATAAGAATATCAAGGTGGTGTCGCCGCATAAATACGGCTAGCCGCTTGCCCAGGGGCGAGAGCTTGTCAAAACTAAGCTGCAAATTGTAGAGTAACGTATACCAAAAAGTGGTAATAGTCACTGCCCATACAACCATACAGTACGGACAGAGCGCGTTAATATTGTAAACACTTTGGTAAAACAGCCAGTGTACAAACCCTACACCAAACACGGTGCCGGCTAATACTCCCCACCACATCCAGCGCTTAACTGTTACGCCCGTAAGCCCAATAACGCCTAAGGTAATGAGCACTGGGAACGCAATAAGGCCAATGAGCGGATTAGGAAAGCCAAATGCATGGGCTTGAGGCGATGCCATCACTGAACCACAGCTAATTACTGGATTAAGGTCGCAGGGCGGCGAATAACTAGGGTTTTGCATGAGCTCAAGTTTTTCGAGCGTGATAACAAAGGCGCAGATAGTGCCAATAATGCCGCCAATTACTAGTACCCAAGATAAAAAACGTTTTAGGGTGATTTTTTTGCTCGTAACAGCTTCTGTCGAAGTGGAGCTAGGTGATTTTTTACTCATAATTACCCTATAGTATACGCCTTTTTATTCGGCGCAGCTACCAGTAGCCACCGGTGTGCGATTTTGTTCAGCTTGCGTTAACTTATCTACGGTTTGTTGCATGGTGAGTGCATAGCCTACATGTTCATAGCTGGTTGAGTGTGCAAAAATAATGCCGATAACCTGCCCATCCTTATTTACGAGTGGCCCACCAGAGTTGCCACCAATCACGTCGGCCTTTAATGAGTACACCTCGCGCGAGGTATTTTCTTGGTCGTAAATGTTACGCCCGATGGCGGTGAATGATTCAATCACAGCAGCTGGATCAGCCTTAAATGAACCGCCACCGGGATAACCAAGTACGGTGGCCGGTGTGCCAGTGGGTGCTAGCTGCGTCACAATTGGCAGCGGCTCACCAGCCAAGTTAGTGGTGCGCAGCACGGCAAAGTCTAGATTAGGGTCAAACCATACAACAGTTGTTTTATGACGACCATTGCCGTCAATTACCTGCGGCTGCGTTACGCCGGCTACAACGTGCGCATTCGTTATAACTAGCCCATCACGAGCCACAAACCCAGAGCCGTCTACAATACCGCCGCAGCCCTCGCCTTCTATTTTGACCACAGATGGCGCTACTTGGCGCACTACGCCTGTAAGCTCGTCCATATTTGGAATGGCTACGTCGCTTTGCTGCGGCTTAGGCTCTAGGCCGGTAAACACTTGCGGGAAACCGTTAGGGGTAATGATATGGCCAATCCGAGCAATTACATTTGGCGCCGGAGGCATAACCCTGTTGAGGCGGCTCAATATATATGACTGTTGCATTTGGTGTTGCCAACTGGCAGACGGCAGGTTGGCAAAAATGTTAGCGCCCAGCCACACGGCTAGCAAGATTGTTACTGTTGCCGTGAGTGAGCCTAATAAGCCATCGAGCTTATCAACATGCAGCGGTGCAAGTTTAGCCTTTAGAGCATCACCAATGTGCTCACCAATAATTAAACAGAAAAAAGCCGACCCCAGTATAACCAGCAACGAGAGCAAAGCACGTTCGGCTGACGTATGTCCAAGCTGTACCAATGTGCCCTGTAACCACACGCCGGCAAATAGACCACCAAAGAATCCGGTTGCCGAAAAAAGCTGGCGCACTAACCCCAGGCTGAGCCCACGAATAATAGCTGCTATCGCTAGCAAACATATAAATACATCAACCCAAGTCATGCCTACACTATACAATATTTTTTAGCAGCTTCCTGCAAGGCGGTGTATTCTTTGCTGCCCTCAATGCCAAGTCCAAACAGATAATTGGCTACTCGAGCGCGCTTGGCAATGTCCTGTACGCTCCTGCAAAATGCCTCGTGGCCCGGCAGCCTGTAATTTTTTTGGTAAGCCTTTGAACGTTCGCCTAGTGTATACACTCTGGCAAATCTTAGGCTCATAACGGCGCTTTTTTGCATGTGCTCGGCATCTATGTCGATAGTGGGAGGGCCTAGCCGGTATGCCTCGGTGGCCGAAAAAGATGGCCAGCATTTGTGAAACAAGGTTTGCCCGCCCAAGTACTCAGCATGAATACGCCTGGAGCTTGTTGCAAACTGCGTTTGGGGCACAATGTACGGCTCGAGGTTATGCTGTTTTATTAGCTCTTGCACCTCCCCTGTATTAGGCTCAGCTGGATAGCCGCCCATATCGGCTAGCTTTGCCATATCAAACATCATGTAACCATCAAAGCCACCCGTGGGTATTAACCTAAAGAGCGCCTCCTCAAAACGCAGTGCCCGCGCTAATCTGGGATATGCTGCATCTACATGATGCTTAATGCGCGGTGTTGCCACCGGTTGGCCGCGCTCTATAGCTGCGTGTAATTTGGCGAGTGATCCCGGGTGTACATCCTCTGTGTCAACGTCGAGCATCATAAACGACATCTTGGGCGGAAAGTGATTGGGCTGGTATGTTTGCCAGGCGTGTAACATAGCTACATCGCCAAGGTCTTTTCGTCGTTTACCTTGGGTGGTGCCTTTGGGGTACGCTCGTTCAAAAAAGCTAACCGCTAGTTGTGAACCATTATCATGGTCGCTGCCTGTCTGAAATTCTTTAATGGCACGAACATTCTGGTGATATAGTGCGGTATTTTGTTTACCTTTCGGTGCATTGCACGAAATAATGACAGATGTAGGCGGCATATCTGGGCGGCGTACATCTACCTCGAGCTTTTCCAGAAGATTGCCAATATGCTGTGGTGGTTCATCGTGGGCGCCCAATAATATACCCAGCATGGCCTGCGGTTCTACAGTATTAAAGGCGTTGTTGCCGTTATCGGGCAAGGAGTAAAACGCCGATTCCAGGTCACAGAGTGTGTCTGAGCCGTCGTAGAGATAGGTTGCTAAGGATTCACCGAGCTTATTCCTGGGCATGCGGGCGATGTTATTTTGAAGCCACGGGTTTTTGAGCGTCTTGTGCTTCTTGTTCGGCCTCCTGCATAGTTTGGCGCCATTTGAGCTTTTTGCCAGCGTGCATACTAAAGACTAGTAGGAATAAGATGCCCAAAAATAGTAAGTACGCACCGCGGTCGATAACGTTGGCCGACACGATTACCGTATTGCTAATGTGGTGCAAGCCTTGAGTAAATACCAAAAAGGCCTCACGAATACCAATTGCGCCAGGCGTTAGGGCAACAAAAAGTGAGAAGTTAGCAGCACCGGTGTATGTCAGCGCTTGGCCCACACCCACAGCTGGGTTTACGGCATGCAGCTCGATAAGGTAAATGGCAAATTGGGTAATAAGCTGCAAAGCAGTGGCACCAAATAGCAGACTTAAGGTAATGAGGTTAATGCCTGAGTCGGCTTTAATTTTAGAACGTTTAGCATACCATTTAAGCACTATAAGGCTACCGCCAGCGGCAGCAACCATTAAGAGTGCTGTTTGCCACCAAGGCCTGCTGCCCACAAAAAACATGCCAGCGCTAATAATGGCATAAAAGGCGTAGTACAGTAATGTGCCAAATATATAGTTTTTAACGCGCAAATTATGACGCTTTTTGAGGTAAATAGCGCGTAATCCAGGCCCGCTCTGCCCCGGCCCAAAGAAGTTAATCAGTGACGAATAGGCGCTGAGCAAGATATTTTCTTGCAAAGGCATTTTTTTGCGGTACATGCGCAGCGTAATTTGTAACACGACTGCTAACGCTCCCCACCAGATGGTATATAGCGCGATTAATCCCACCAAAGTAAGCGGCGGTGTTTGCTTAAGTTGTTCAATAACTTCGGGGTGGCTTTTAATATAAAGGCTAAAAACAACAATGGTTGCGGCCAGTACTGTAAAGCCCAGAATGGTTTTAAGATGCTTCTTCATTGCCCTCCAGTATAGCTTACTCCAGGTGTTTTACTGAAGATTTTCACGGTGTTAGACACGCTTTCAGCTGGACCACAGAGTCAACTGTGTATAATGAAAATCAAAGAAATGAAAAACAGTACATCACATTTGCAGCGTTTTATAGGGTCTCGCCAATTCTTTTATGGCATTGTGGGATTCTTTATTTTCGAAGTGTTATGGATGATATTTTCGGCCGTTTATCCCATGGCTTTCGACGAAGATTTTCACCTAGGTATCATTAGAGTGTATGCCGACCATTGGCTGCCATTTTTGTCGCAGCAACCAGATGGCGCTGACGCTTTTGGGGCGGTAGCTCGTGACCCTTCCTATTTATACCACTACCTCATGAGCTTCCCTTACCGGCTTATCGCGGCTTTTACTGACAATCAAACCTACCAAGTTATATTCTTGCGATTAATCAATCTAGCCTTAGCAACTTATAGCCTGCTAATATTCCGCAACATAGTACAACGGGCTACAAAGTCCCCTGCGCTTACTAATGTGAGCATGTTTATTTTTGTATTAGTGCCAATTGTCCCTCAGCTGGCAGCCCATATAAATTACGACAACCTTATCTTGGTGCTTATGGGGTGGACCTGCGCCCTGGTATACCGCATTATCGATCAGTTTAAGGCTGGCAAAGTTAACGTCGCCACACTTATATTACTGCTCAATACACTACTCCTTACTAGTCTGGTGAAGTATGCCTTTTTGCCCATTGCCGTAGCTACCGGCTTATTTGTGCTGGGATACGGTTTTTATACACTGCGTGATGACCCACTGTGGCCCAAGGTTCGCCAGAGTATTGCCAGCTGGCAAAAGCCCCTGCTTATTGGCCTTACGCTACTAACAGTTGTAAGCAGTGGCTTATTTGTACAACGCTTTGGAGTAAATGCTATAAAGTATGGCGACCCAATTGCCGACTGCGGCAAAGTACTCACCTATGACAACTGCAAGGAATATGGCCCTTGGATTCGCAACCACGAGCTTGCACTTAACAAAACTACGGTCAATAAAGACCCCCTGGCCTACACTGTTACGTGGGCTAAGGCTTTATGGTTCCGCTCGTTCTTTGCGGTAAATGGGCCTACAAGCAATTTCACTAACTACCCACCATTGCCCATGCCGTATGCTGCGGCCGGCATAATAATTATCGTCGGTATTTTGCTTAGTATCCGGTATGCTCGTCGTATTTATGGTAGCGATCCATTTGCTGTATTCAGCTTGATGGTTGTAGTAATTTACTGCGCAGCACTGTGGTATGAAGAGTACGGCCAATTTGTAGAAACCGGGCAGCCCGTGGCTATTAATGGGCGCTATTTAATCCCTGTAATGTTCCTTATGGCCATTTTGCTGGGGCGTGCCTACCAGTGTGCTTTTAACCGCTCGCGCCAAACATGTGTGATTTTAGCCGCGGTGGCAATGCTCTGTTTTTTACATGGCGGCGGTTTAACGACGTTTATACTGCGCAGCGACGCCTCCTGGGATTGGCAAAACCCAACTGTTGTACGTATTAATGATACGGCACGTAAGGTGTTGTCCCCTGTTATATTTGAAGGAAGCAAGTTTTATTAGGGGTCTACCAGTGGTGACTTCGGGCGCTTTTTGATAAAACAGGTATAATGGGGCTATAAAGAGGTTTACTGCATGAAATTAGTTGTCCAAATCCCTTGTCTCGATGAAGAAGAGACATTGCCGTTGGTACTTAAAACAATTCCTAAAAAAATTGCTGGTATCGACGAGATAATCATATTGGTTATTGATGATGGCTGCACCGATAAGACGGTTGAGGTTGCTAAAAAATTGGGGGTAAAGCACTTTGTGACACACCCCAAGACCAAGGGCCTAGCCCGTTCGTTTCATGATGGTGTTATGTACGCCCTGTCGTTAGGGGCCGATATTATTGTTAACACCGATGGCGACAACCAATATCCGCAAGAAAAAATCGGCGACCTCGTTAAGCCGATCCTTGACGGCCAGGCCGACATGGTAATTGCCGATCGCCAAGTGCAATCCATCAAGCACTTCTCTAGGGGCAAAAAGATCATGCAAGCGTTTGGCACTAAAATCCTTAACGCAGCAGCGGGCACTAAGGTCCCTGATGCGCCAAGCGGTTTTAGGGCATATTCGCGCGAGGCAATCATCCAGCTTAACGTTATTACCAAGTTTAGCTACACCATGGAAACGCTCATTCAAGCCAGTAACAAGCGTTTGGCAATTGCCAGTGTGCCAATTACTACCAACCCTAAAACCCGTGAATCCCGCCTGTTTAAATCGTCTTGGGAGCATATTTACAAGTCTGGCTCGGCAATTACTCGGGCATTTATTATGTATCGCCCGTACGTGATCTTTAACACGCTCGGTATCTTGATGCTTGTTGCCGGCTTTGTGCCTTTTGTGCGGTACCTGTACTTCTTTTTGGTAGATAAGACTCCTGGTGACCACTTGCAGTCTCTTATTTTAGGCAGTGTGCTGCTCATTGCCGCATTTATTTCGTTTACCTTGGGCATTATTGCCGACTTAACTCGTATTAACCGCGTGCTCAACGAAGAAATGCTCGAGCAAGTTAAGCGCACGCGCTTCGACAAATAGGTAAAAAACGGGTACTATAGCTGCATGAATCAGCGTGGTTTTACCTTACCGGAGCTGCTTGTTGTTATTGCGCTTACTACAGCCGTAGCTTTAGCGACGTTTTTCTTTATTCATCCACAGAATTTTGATCCGCAGTCCCGTGACGCCGAACGCCAAACAGGTATTGCAGTAATTGTGCAGGCTATTAACCGCTACTATGCTCACGAAGGCCGCTTGCCTGCGGCTATCACGACCAAACAGGCCCTTATTGGCTCTGGACCGGGTAATATTGACCTATGTAAAGACTTGGTGCCTACCTATGTTGGCGACTTACCTCTCGACCCCGTTGCTAGTACGCAAACCGAAGAAGGCAGATGCAACGTTGACGGCCAAAAATACCTTACTGGCTACCTTGTGTGGCGTAGTCAAGATGGCAAAACAGTGCATGTCGCCGCCACGGGTGCCGAAAGTACTAAAAAAGCGATAGCCGTAAGTCATACCTACGGCCGGTAGCCAGTAGAGTATGGGCGCCTTGGCAATATCACATCCTGAACAGGGATGTGATATTTTTAACGGCTATGTATTTACAGATCACGTACACTATAAGTACGCTTATTTGCGTACAAAGCAAAAGCAGGAGGAAAGGAGTTTGGATATGGAAAAATACCCTGAAGCTTCACCAACTGATAGTGAATTACGCACTCTGCCGGTTGCTGACACACTAGAATATACTAATCACCCTAACTCGGTTGCGCGCCGCCGCGCCGTACGACGCTGGACTAAATTACGCGAGAGAGCTGCTTCTACGCAGTATTATCGCCGCTTATTGCGTCGTTCGCCCAATCGCTTACGCGATCAGCAATCTTTTGAGGCTATGGGCCGCATGATGATTGAACGTTCGGTTAATGTAGAGCCTACCGCCGGCCGCCGCCGATTACGCCGCCGCCAACTGCTACTCAAGTGGCGCACATTTATGCAATCCACCATTGCCCGCTGGTAAAAATAGAGCCGGTGTATCCGGCTCTATTAGTAATCCTATCGGCAGTAGGACGAGGAGCTTATTTAGTCTTGCTGAAAGTTAGTTTGAACGAGGTTTTTGATGGTGAGCCGTTGTTGACGGTTACTGCCGGTAGTAAAGGTGGCAACTTCACCCACTCGCTTACCAATAATACTTTTGGCAACAGGTGATTTAGGCGAGCACACCTCATTGTCAAAGTCATCTTGCTCATAAAGTGACGGTATGCCAACAACCCGGATATTGTATTCTTCACGGCCGTGCTGCACCGTTACAAGGCTTCCCAGCGTTACCTGTTCGTCTTCTGCTGCAGGATAGTCAACTACTCTTGCGGTTAGGTAGTCTCCAAGCTTTGTTGCTCGTTCCGACTTGAGCCGCAGCTCGTTCTCGACTACAGAGGCCCCGTCACGCCAGTCCTCACTGCTTATTGCCGCTTGTTTACCGGCGCCTTCGGATATGCCTAGCTGTGCTAGCTGAGCCTCAACAAGGGGTTTCTCGTGGGGTAATATAAAAGATTCTGTAGTTCCCTCTTGGTATTGCTTTAAGAATTCGGTATTTGGCAAGTGGTCCATTGTTTTTCCTTTTAACCCGACAACAATACGCTTATGCTAGTAAAGTGTCAAGCGCCCCAACCAGGGCGAGCATTCGCCAAAAAGGGCCGTAAGGCTGACTTGAGGCCTCAGCGCGCCATATGCTGCTGCACTATTTTTTGCTACTATAGTAATTCATGCAAGATGTATTGATCGTTCTAGAAGTTATTGGTTTAGTAGTATTTTCTGGCATTTGTTCGGGCTTAAACGTTGCCTTAATGTCTCTTGATTTGGCTGATTTGCGCCGCAAAGCTAAAAGTGGCAACGTTGCCGCAAAGCAAGTATTACCACTGCGCAAAAATATTCACTTATCGTTGGCCGGTTTGCTGCTAGTAAACGTTGCAGCGGTATCGCTTAACTCTATTGTGCTCGAGGGCCGCTTTAACGGCCTAATTGCTGTTGTGGTTAGTACCCTGTTAATGGTGATTTTTGGTGAAATTATGCCACAGGCTTTGTTTGCTCGGCAGGCACTGGCCTTTTGTGCTCGCTTAGCACCGGTACTGCGCTTAATGATTCTGGTGAGCTATCCGGTTTCAAAACCTATCCAGTTGTTATTAGATGCCATGTTTGGCCAACAAAAAGCTAAGCTGCAAAGCCGCCACGAGTTAGGCATGATTATTAACGAGCACCTAGGCAACCAAACCAGCGAACTTGATGCCGATGAGGCCGAAATTATGCGCGGCGCCATTACGCTTAGCGAAAAGAAAGTTAGCAATATTATGGTGGATATTTCGCAAACTTACTGGCTAACACCCGACACAGTTATTGATGCCGCCAAAGTTACCGAAATGAAAGCCACCGGCCATAGCCGTATCCCGGTATTCAACAAGGCGCTCACCGTATGTTTTGGCGTGTTCTTGGTTAAGGATTTAGTAGATATTAATTTTAACCAAGATGAACCAGTGGTATATGACCTGCCACTCTACCCTTGCCAAGTTGTGGGCAGCAAAACCGCTCTGGATACGCTGTTCCGCAAAATCATTCGTGGCAACACTCACCTTATGCCCGTAGAACGCAACGACAAAATAATTGGCATTGTGACAATCGAAGACGTGTTAGAAGAAATTGTTGGCCGCGAAATCGAAGACGAAACCGACTACCGCAAAAAGAATAAAACACGCCTATCTTTTACGTCGCTACGCAGCAAAAAGAAATAATTATTTTTTGTTAATTGGGCAGCTAGCTGTGGCTTTGGTGATAAGGTTGGCAAACTGTTCTTTTTCTTCGACAGTAAAGGTATTAAACATGTGCCGTTCGCAGGCACCGGTCAGGGCTTCTAAAAACTGGTCGCGAGCTTCTTGGCCTTTGGGGCGCAGCGCGATCATTTTTACACGGCGATCGCCGGGCTTTTCGGTGCGAAAAATAAAGTCTTTTCGTTCTAGAGTATCAATAATGCCGGTAATATTTGAGGCATCACAGCCCAGTAATGTAGACAGATGACTCATAGGTTGCGGCTTATTAGGTTCAACTAAAAATAGCACATGCGCTTGCATAGGCGTTAGGTCGTATTGGGCACTCATGGCAATCACCTGCTGCTTAGAAAGCACCATAAATGAGATGAGCGACTGATAAAAACTAATGAGTTGTTCCCTGTTCATGCTGACTTCACCAATTAGATAGTTGACAACCTCAACCTTTTACTTTTACAATGATTGAGTAATTTAATTTTATACTCATTTCTCGAAAATGACAAGAAAGGAAAAACTGTGAGTATTAAACCTCGCAACCCTTGGCTGATCCTGGTGTTGCTGGCAATGGCTCAATTTATTGTCGTTCTCGATACATCAATTGTGAATGTTGCCCTCCCAGCGATTCAGAAATCGTTGCATTTTAGTAACACCTCCTTGCAGTGGGTAGTTACCGCTTATACGCTTGCCGTCGGTGGTTTTTTGCTGCTTGGTGGCCGCGCGGCCGACTTATACGGTCGTCGCAAGATGTTCCTAGCTGGTTTGGCGCTGTTTACTTTGGCCTCATTGGCTGACGGTTTAGCCCAAAACAGTGGCATGCTCATCGCCTTCCGCGGTTTGCAGGGCCTAGCCGGTGCCTTTATGACACCAGCTGCATTATCAATCGTGCTAGTAACCTTTAAAGAAGGTGCCGAGCGCAACAAAGCTTTGGCTATCTGGGGTGCAGTTGCCTCTGGTGGTGCTGCTGCCGGTGTGCTACTAGGCGGTGTTCTTACCGAATACCTCAACTGGCGCTGGAACTTCTTTGTAAACGTTCCCGTAGGTGCCTTAATTTTTGGCTTGGCTTACAAGATGCTGCCTTTGCACGAGTCAGAAGCTCGTGACAACAGCCTTGATTTGCCGGGTGCGTTATCTATCACTTCATCTTTGATGTTGTTGGTGTACGGTCTTACCGAAGCTCCAGGTCATGGTTGGTTGTCGGCCACGACAATTGGCTACTTGGCTGCAAGCGCCGTATTGGCTGCGTTCTTTATCTGGAACGAAAAGCGAGCCAAACACCCACTTGTTAACTTGTCGATCTTTAAGATCCGCAACGTTACCGGTGCAAACTTACTCCAGATTATGATCTCGGCTAGTATGTTCTCGGTGTTCTTCTTTACATCGTTGTACATCCAGACCATCTTGGGCTACTCGCCTGTTAAGACTGGTTTGAGCTTCTTAGCTATCCCAATCGTGATCGGTATTGCCGCTACTAACGCACCAAAGCTTATCGCTAAGGTTGGTTACAAGCGCGTACTATCCGTAGCGCCATTGTTGGTAGCTGGCTCATTGGTACTTTTGGCTCAGCTACCGGTTGCCGGTAACTACTGGACCAACATTTTGCCGGCCTTTATCTTAATGGGCGTAGGCATGGGCTTCACCTTTGTGAGCGCCACCATTGCCGGTACCTCTGGTGTTCCTCCAACACAAACTGGTTTGGCAAGTGGTGTGTTTAACACCTCCCAGCAAATCGGTGGTGCACTTGGTTTGGCAATCTTGAGCGGTATTACAGCTTCGGCAATTACCAACAAGATGCCAGAAGTGACTAAGGGCGCTATGACCTTTACCGAAGCAACACTGCACGGTTACCACGTAGGTTTCTATGTTGCTGTAAGCTTTGCGGTTATGGCTGCACTTATCGCCGCAACTGTGCTCAAGCACAGCAAGGGCGGCGCAGATCCATCTGCAACCGTAGCAATGCACTAGAAATAGCTAGCAAAGCTGCAAAACTGGCGCCAATTCCCCTCCGAATTGGCGCCACAACAAAACCGGACACTTTGTCATATGCAGTGTCCGGTTTTGTTATGTACCCACCTTATATTGCTGGCAGGCGCGTAAAAATGTTAGGTCGCGTGCTCGCACAAGTTTGCCATCTGTTTGCTGCGGCTTAGCATTTTGCATCAGATTAATTGCTTCGTCTAGGTTTGCTGCCCACACAACCTCGTGGCCCTCTTGTGCTTCAAAATCAGTGAGTGTAATTGGATTGTTTGTGTGGACTAGACTTGCTGTAAAACAACGGTCAACTTGCCGGTTTCGCCAGCGGTCAAACAATACTTCTATAATGCCAACTTCTTCGCCCAGTTTTACTTGCGCACCAAGCTCCTCAAGAATTTCTCTAGCAAGGCCGGTTTGTATATTGTCGCCATCAAGGCCTCCACCTGGCAGCATGTAGTAATTGTGCTTACCTACCTTAACCAGTGCC
This sequence comes from uncultured Candidatus Saccharibacteria bacterium, assembly GCA_964494765.1. Classification (GTDB taxonomy): domain Bacteria; phylum Patescibacteriota; class Saccharimonadia; order Saccharimonadales; family UBA4665; genus CAMLQK01. The sequence continues at coordinate 11,173 of CAZBRP010000009.1, read as the reverse complement.
ACTTTGTTGCCATCAAAAACAATGGCCCGCCCTGCTAATCTCGTTTTAAAGGTCGAGTAATCCTGTGGAGTCACGGAAGCGTCAACATCTTCAGGGCGGATAGATGCAAGAAGTTTCATGCCATGAGTTAACCTTTGTTTGCCCAAAACTGTCAATATTTAATTCCCTTTTAGGCGATGGGTTTGGTATGGATGCCATCCCCGCCCGGAAACCAATAGCTTTCAAAAGCTTGGGTATTAGCTGCGGTGTATACCGCCTGAGCACCGTCGGTAGTGGTAGCCCGGTCAATGTCCTGTATGTCTGCTTGCTGCGTAATAACGCCACTGCGTACGTTTTTTGTTCCCTTGGGCCAGTAATATTCCAGCACCCCACCGCCTGTGGCCAGATACATAACTTCGGTGTTGCCATCTTGCCATTTCTCTATGCTGCGCACGCCGTTGTCACCAGTAATTTGCCAAGTGCTAACGCCTTCTGCCGAGCCTGGCTTCCAAGACGCCTCCCATACGCCCGACTGCCTGCGGCCAGCGTATACTTGGTGCAGGTTGTCGCTGCCCCGCGAAAAATCAATGTCGGTAATGTCGGCTTGTGGAATGTGCATTACCGGCACACCTTCTTTTACAGCGCCGTCGCCTTTCCAGATATTTTCGTACACGTAACTACTGTCGGCAACATACAGTTCTTGCGTGCCATCTGGTGCCACGGATTTTTCCATATCTACCGGATTTTTGAGGGTAAAAATACGCCGCTTAATTAGCTCACCGCCCGGGCGCCATTTGTACTGGTCAACACCCCCGTCGGTGAGCACATACAGCAGCTCGGAGCCGTCCGGGTCTTTGGCTTTGAGGATTTTGTGGATATCGGCATCGTCGTGGATAATGCCGGCAGTTTTAATGCCCTTGCCTGGGTAATAGTTGGTTTCCAAAATGTTGTGCGGTGTGGCCGTGTATACCAACCGTTGGCCGTCTGGATTAAGCTGCACGTCAATATCGCGCACATCTTGCTGGGTAATTTCGGCCAAATTAGTGTGGTGTACGCCATCTCCACCCGGCTTGTAGTACGATTCAAACACCGAGCCAGCCTTAGCCCAAAAGATAAGATTTGTGCCATCTGGCGCGTTCTTTTTGATGATTCTTTTAACAGTGTTGTCTATTTTCGGCGCAGCCTCGTTGCCTGTGGTACCACCCGAAATATCTTTGCCGTCTATGCCTTTGCCGGTGCCGTTGAGGTCTAGGAAGTTATCCCACTTTTTGCCACCACCACGCCAGAAAGTGCCATTATCTGACTTGTAGGGATATCGCCCAAACGTGCCATCTCGGTTATGATTATATTCGGAAACAATGATTTTGGTTACCTTACCTGCGTCGTCTTTATCTACACTCTCTACTACGCCTACGTGACCAAAGTCGCCCATATTGTCTTGGGCTATATCTCCGGGTTCGGGTGAGTTGTCTATGTTCCAGCTACCAGGCCCCTTGTTATCCCAATCAACAGCATTCCCCATTCCGCCTGGAACAGGTTTTCCTGTAAGCTGAGTTGCTCTAAACGCCGCCCAGTCGGTGCAATTCCTATAGCCGTATGCTGATGGACTATACTGTTCTGCTCTCTCAAAATTATTATTCCCATTCCTGTCGATGCACCAAGAATATTCACCATATGACTGCGAACAATCTTTCGCATTCGCATATGGATACCCGCCATCATCTGCAACTGCTACTTGTGGACTAAGAACTTCTGCGTCTGCACCATAGAACCCGAACGCAAGAGTTGTGGTTAAGGTTATATTCCCTATCTTTCGTAAGCTTAAATTAAATGCATGCTTAAACTGCCCCTCAGTAGATTCTGAGGGCGCGTTGAACTCACCTGACATATTCTTATCCTGTAGTTATTATGTAACTTTAAATTTTGCTAAGTTTTTCGAGTGCTAATTGCAGCTCTGCGGTTTCTGAGCCTGGCTTATCTGAGGCACAGTCCGGAGTAAGGTAATTTACGTGGTAGTTATATTTGTTATCACTCGCCACATTTTCCTTGAATGTCCATTTGTATCGAGAGGCATCAAATGGCTTGTCTTTTTCGCTGCGGATTAATTGAGCACCAGAATTAATTGAGGTCGTGCCTGGCTCTAGGGTGCAGACTGTGTCAGGGCCAGGGTTTGATATGAAAATCTTTGCGCCTTGAAGATGGTTGCCATCTTCATCAGTAAGCTCCTCACTGAGCTGGTAAGTAATCCTTTCCTGCAGATCTTGTGGTAGTGGAAAACGTACTCCCCATTCCTTGATTACAAGATACCTGCCACCTTCTGTTGGATCAGAGGCTTGTCTTTGGTCTCCACTTTTTTGGGTAGACTGCGACTCACTCTTGCTTGTCGTCTGCTTGTCATCTTGCTGGTGATTCTTGTGCCAAACATAGTAGCCTGCAAGGCCAATGCCTGTGATTACCAAGATAGTTACAATCAAACTAATTACCGAAAAACCTGACTGTGAGTTTTTGTTCGTCATATGCATCCTTATTCTGACTTTATTTTAATTCAAGAGACTCAATTAGAAGATCGAATTTTTGCCAATAACTTGGATCATTTTCGTTAAACCAGGTGTCAAAGCTTTCAACGACATAGGTCTTAGCCCCAACGCTAACTAGGTAGCGACGCAATCCGGGGTTATCACGAAATGTATACTCTACTGAATTAAGGCCTTTGAAGCTGGTTGCTTTTGTGCTTTGCTTGCTATCTGGGTTATCTAGCGCTAGCTGATTGTAGTGCTCTGAAATTTGCTCCATAGACTTGTCAAGCACATCTAATCTTACTGCTTGGTTATACTTATACTGTTGTTGCCGAGAAACAACAATCTCGTACTCTTGTCTGTATTTCGAATCTGTCGCAGGGTTATCTTCATGCTCCTCTATTTTCCAGTCGGCAGGGTATTTAAATCTAACTCCGTAAGCGGAGTTTTTGTACTCCTTCCATCCCTGGTATTTGTCATTTGTTTTTGCAGGAGTTTCTGGTGGCTTGCTAGTTGGTTCTTGCTTTACTGCATTTTGCTTGGCGCTGTGGTTTTTATGCCACACGTAATAACTGGCAGAGCCGATGGCGGCTAATGCCAATACAATTGCAAGAATTGCTAGCAGTGAAAATCCGTATTGTTTGTGTTTCATGGGTGCATCCTCATTGTTATGTGAAACTAGTGCATCTATACGCAGGCTTCCTGCTTACATTTATCTGCAGTAGTATGTATAAGGTTCCCTCGGTTTGCAAGCGGCAAATGGTTGTTTTTACTACACTATTTAACGGATACGAACGTGTGGTAAAGTATTGGGCTTTTCTACAAAAAAACCTCCCATTTCAGGGAGGTTTAAGATGTTATTTGGGTCGGGCTGGGTTGGGCTAGACGGCTACCCTCTTTTGCTATTTGCCGATAGTAATACTCTCGCCGTGCATTTTGTCCACAAAGTAGCTGTCGTGCGATACGTAAATAATGGCGCCGGTGTAGGCTGCTAGGGCGTTTTCCAGCTCTTCAATAGATGGCAAATCGAGGTGGTTGGTTGGTTCGTCCAAAATCAACAGATTAGGTTCGTTGGCGAGCATGCTAATTATTTGGAAACGGGCTTTTTGGCCACCGCTCAGGTTGCGGATGGGCGTGTCGTAATCGGTAACGGGGTTAAATAGATAGTTGGATAGCAGTTGGCGGATGCGTTGTTCGTTAATGACGGCGTCTTTGCTGTGGTACATGTGCTCAATAGCTTTGCTCAGGCTAAAGTCCAGGTACTGTGGGTCGACTTCTTGGTCGTACACACCTAAGCGGATTTTGGAGCTTACTTTTACGCCACCGTAAAATTTAGTAGTGGCAGTTGGGCTGCCAACGATTTGGTTGCGCAGGTACGAAATAAGGGTAGTTTTACCTGCCCCGTTGCGGCCGTGCAAGCGCAGGCGGCCGGTAGGTGCCAGCACAAATGACAAGTCTTCAAACAGTATGTCGTCGTAGCCCAGGGCTAGTTTTTCTACGCTAATAAATTGCTGCGTGTATTGCTGTTCGGTTTTGAGGCCGCGTAGCTTAATATTGGTGTCTTTGTATTTTTCGTAGCGTTCTACGACTTTACTGTTGAGTTCGGCAGCAGATTCTTGGTCGATCCAAAAAGATGGCTTAGCAATGGCTTGCAACTCTTTGAGTTCACGCTTTAGACGCTCTTCCATAACCACAAAAGGGTTCTTTTTGTCGGCGGTGCCGCCCCAAGAGGCTTTTTTGCTGCGCGCGTACAGAATCTGCTTTTTTACATTATCAATGGTGCGCTGGGCAATTTCGTACTGGGCCATGCTGCTTACGGTGCTGGTGCTGTTTTGCTTTAAGTATGCTTGGTAGCTACCCTCAAAACTGATGGCTTTTTTATCTTTAAGCTCGATAATGCGGTCTACCTGTTTGAGCACGTCGCGGTCGTGGGTAATGACTACTACAGTAGAAGTGGTTTCTTTGAGCCACTCAATAAAGCGCTCCTTGGCATAGTAGTCCATGTGGTTGGTGGGTTCGTCGATTAGGGCAACGGTGGCATTAGCCTGCTGTACTTTTACGAGCTCTACAAAGCGCTTTTGGCCACCACTTAGGTTATGCAATGGTCCACGAGCTTTGGTTTCATCTAGCTGGTAACTGCCGAGGGCTTGAATCACTTTTTCTTCTACAAAGTAATAGCCGAGTTCGCTAAAACGTTCCAGGGCTTGGCTGTAGCGTTCGATTTTGCGCATGTTGTCGCCCATGGTGTCGGGATAGGTTTCGAGAATATGGTGCAGCTGAGTGTATTCCGGCAGGCTGGCCAGAATGTAATCCAGGCAGCTTTGGTCGGTGTTGTCTAGGTGTTCCTGGGCGGTCATGATCACGCTGGCGCCCTTGCGGATTTGCATGTCACCTTCGTAGTCGGCGTCTTCGCGGGCCAAAATACGGAACAAGGTAGTTTTACCTGCTCCGTTGCGGCCGATAATGGCCACTTTTTCGTCGGCACGCACGGTAATCTCCAAATCAGCAAACAATTGCTTGGAGCCCATGACTTTATTTTTGATCTGCGCCGAGAGTAACATCACCTTATCATAACAGATTGAGAGTAGTTTAGACTGTGTAATTATATGGTGTACTGACGTCATGACTACAATACTGACGTCACGACGTCGTGCGTAAACTCTAGACGATCAGCCTGAGGGCTTCGCCAGTGCTAATGCCCAGCGTGTCTTGCAGCGCTCGCAAGCGGTCGACAAAAGCGTCGTAGCGTATGGCCTGGGAAGTAACTTCTTGTTGTTTCCCCTCCAAAAAGGCATATGGGTCAATGGTTAGTTCATATTCGCTGCGCAAGGCAAAAAGATCGAGAGCGTTGTAAACGCTGGTGTCGCGTATGGCATTAATTTCGGCAGCAATAAATTCTAGGTTCTTCCCCTCATCTTGCATTTCATCGTCGAGTTGCTCTGGGTTTTGCTGCAGCTCCCATTCTTTGCCAAAAGACTCAGCAATTGCCCGGTAAAAGCCAGGAGCATCATTAAACATAAGGCGGTGCTGCAAAAACGCCTCTTTGCCACGAAGTACTTGGCACATGGTTGGCGCCACGGCCGCAGCGTAGCCGTTAGCAACAACTTCGATATCTCCTTGGCGGGCGGCGTCTAGTACTCTTTCGTCACCACAGCTATACAGATATTCGCGGAGTTCACCGATAAGCTTTTCGGTAGTTGCCTGCGTTTCGCTGCTATGCATGCTGGGCTGAGCGTAGCTCTCATCGTCTTCTTCCTCTGGGTCGTAGCCAAAAATGGCCATGGCCTGGCGTTCGGTGGCGCGATGATTCACTAATGTGGGATCGAGTAGTCGCTGCCACTGTGTAAGCACGGCCTTTGTAGTCTCTCTGGCAAGGCGTTTATTAGCGGTAACGCCTAGTACTTCTGGCAAGGCTACTCCTGCTTCGTATAACGAATATGCGGCACCGTATGGGTCGCTATTGTCGGGCAGCGCACTCATGGTTTCAAGATACGTGCCCAAAAGTGCTACGCGGTCAATGAGTGGTTCGCCTGGCATGTCCTCGAGACGTTTACTTAAGGTGCGCATGGTGTTGAGCGCAGCGTCACGGTGGTCGGCACCCCAGCCAAATGTATCCTCGCTGCCAATGGCCTTAACGAGGCCGTGCAGGTCTTTGAGGCCTTCGGATGGTGGAATCTCGCCTGCGTAACGTCTAAGAATTTCATCTTCGCCTGGCCCAGCACTGGCAACTGCGAGGTTGCGAATAAGTTCTGGGTTGGCGCCAGGTGCAAATAAGTCACGCAAGCGCTCGGGCATGTGTTCGTGCGGTAATAAGTTTGGTTGTTGTTCTGTAGAGGGTAGTTGGTTGTGTGTCATGGGTTACTCTTTAGGCTTTCGATGGATTGGCTGCTGGGCTACCGCCTGGTTTAGGAAGTAATAACGATGCTAGTGTTCTGATCAGTTCACCAGGGCCATTGTTGATGCCCTCTTCTTGGTATCCGGCAATATGTAATCTTTTAACACGCACAAAGGTTTCGGGGTCGTGCGGCGTGTTTGGCCCTTCCTGGTACGAAAAGGTATTCCCGATAATAAATTGCGTAGCTAATGGTGTTAAATCGGCGCCCGCATATACTTTTTTATAATCAAAACTTATGTCGTGGGCCGGTAGTGTAAGCACAGTTTTAGCTTGTGTTTTCTTGTGGGTGGCTACAACGCCCCACCGCTGTGCGTAGATGTATTGGCCGCCCTTGGCGCGTAAGCGATGGGTGTATCGGGATACTGGCTCAAGTTCGTCAAAAGGTAGTTGAGGCGCTTGCTGCATCGCTTCAGGGAACTCTTGCCTCAGCGCCTCGGCGCAGCCCGGAGTTGCCGTAAGGGACTCTTGAAAATAGGTGATAATTGTACCGTCTGGCTGGTGGTTGGCGTCAAACTCGTCACCGGGTATGTAGGCATGATGCGAAAAGTAGGTGTGCATCTTTTCGACATAGTTAGTAAGTGCGTCGCCGGGTTTTGGGGTCATGCGACCGTACCGAGGTGGCGCTGGCACACTGGGCGCGATATCGACGCCAGGTTGTAGCCCTTGCCAGTAGGCTGGGTTGCATAGAGGTGCAAGTTTTTCCGAGTCGGATTTATAAGACATGCCTTATATAGTACGCAGTTTTCTAATCAATGCAATAAAAATACCCCGCAATCAAGTGCGGGGTATGTGGTATTTTTGTAAGATCCTTTTTTGAGCGGCCCTATAAGGCGCGGGGTTCGCTCGAGATACTTACCAGCGTCCAGGTAAACTGTTGGTCATCAAACTTTAGGCGATATTTGTTGTCGCCGTCGGTCATGTCAAACAACTGAATGGCACGCTGACCTTTTTTAACGAGGTATTGTAGGCCCTCTATAAAGGTGTATTCCTGGTTTTTGTATTCCATGCGCTTTGGAAAACTTTTAAAGGTCTTTTTGTTATTAAAGTAGACTTCCGTAACGTTTACTTCTTCGTTAACGGCAACGCGATTTTCCATAGTTCAAGCTCCTATTAGGGGAAAATTATAAGTACCAATCTTTGCGATCTGGCGTATGAACGGGATAGTTTTTAGAGCTATCTGGACAAAGAAATCATCACCGCTCCGACGATTTTGTAACCAGGTGGCTTGCTTGAAAGTTAGGAAGTACAGGGACGCTTAATATTCCGTTAAAACGGATACCAGTGTGTATGCTCTCCCAGTTGCATCATAAGTCTGCATGGAGGAAGGAATTTTAAGGCTCCAGCCCATACAAGGCTAGTAGCTAGTATAGTCCGCTTGTTAGCATAAGCGCAAATTCTTTTTTATATGTGTATATACTACACATGAGTGCTACAATATACTCTTTAAACAATAATGCAAGGTCACCTGCCTGCCCCCTGGCAGGTGCTAAAAGGCGGCATATATGAGTAGTACGCAAACTGTTTTAGCTATCGGTACACAAACGCGGGTTTTACAGTCGGAGGCCAATCGGCGGCTGGCACTGCGTGTTGCGCAAAAAGCCCGAACCTATGGGGCAACTGTTGCCTTATTCTCTGGTACCTATGCTGGTTTGCTTGGTGGCCACCGTGTATCTGATGATGTGGACTTTTGGCTGCCAAACAAACATGTAGCAGCAGCCTGCGAGGCCTTTCCCGGCCGAATTTTGCGCGCTCATGATCGCACTATCATTACTGTAGACGACCAGCACGGCAAGCTAGAACTCATGGGCAATATGGTTATCCATACCAAGGACGAATTTGGCCATGCTGCAGCCTTCCCTTTTCATATGTCACGCCAGGCACAGCGCCGCACGCGCATGGGCACTATTGATGGCTGGGCAGTGCCCTATGCCGACCCGGTTGATACCATTTTGCTCAAGGCTATTTTGCAGCGCGGCATTGATGCTGGTAAGCATGACATCCGCGATATTGCAGCAATTACTGCTTCGGTTGATATTGACCAGGCATATTTGCGGGTTCGTATTCGCGAAACTCAGTCTATCGACCGGGTCGGAGCGCTGCTAGAAGACATGGGCGTGCTGCGCCCTACTCGCCGCCTAGAATTGCCAGACTTTGCGCCAGGTTTGCAGGGTCTCCGCGAATCGCTGGTGAGCTAGTCGCTGGGCATGGGTGTTACGCTGTTTTAGGTTTTTGTAGATTTAAGAACCGGTCTGGCTATTGGGGCTACTGACTGGCTTAGACTCAGCCGAATAGCGTTGCCGCAAAAAGATTGAAAAAATAATTAATACGCCGACTGATAAAAATTCACTCTGCCAGTTTTGGAATGACTGAAACCAAAATTCAGAAGTATGCATAAATTGCCAGGTGCTTAGGCTGTGTTGGTGGTGCCAGGCCGCCTGCTCATTGTATGCGTGGGATCCGCCAATAGCATGTAGTAAGAACGAGATCAAAAATAGACTAAAGAGTGCAATGGTTAGCGAGTTGGTGTATAGGGCACGACCCAGTGCCTTAAATTTTAACCGAGCCGTATGGCCATGAATTACAGAGTATCGCGAACGGGCATCAACAGCCTCTTTGCCACGTAGTTTTTTAGAATCAAGCGCGCCCTTTTGCCTAAACCAGACCGTAAACAATACTAGCGCACTCATTTGCAAAAACTCACTCTCCCAGTTTTCAAAAGTTGCTTCTATAAAGTCGCCACTCTGTATATAGGCGGCATAGTTTTGTGCGGATTGCCCATGAGCAAGTAGTTCCTGATTATTATAGTGGTGACCACTGACACTTTGGCCAATAAGAAATACAAAGAAGAGTCCAAACAATACGAGTGAAAGTGAATTATCACGCCAGAATCGCTTCATGGCTTAATAATAGCATTTTGTGTGCCGAAAACTGCTATACTGGTAACGATTATGCATGGCAACGAATTTGAATACTACCTGGCCCTTTTGCAGTTGCAAATGGCCATCCTCGGTTTTGTAATTGCAGGCATCGTAGCGCTGATGCAAATGCTCAGCAACGCTAAGCCGCGCCGTGAAACAAAGCTACTTATTAGTCAGCCAGTACTTATTGGCTACACTGGCTATCTAGCACTTTCTTTAGTGATCGTAGCTTTAGGCTGCTGGGTCGCGGCTTTCCAGAGTGATGCTACCAGTATGTTTGATTACCGTATTGTACAGTTTTATAGTAACCGTGGCGTGCTGTTTTTCTTTTTGGCATCAAGCATTGTGAGTCTGTTTGTATTCGCCCTGCTAACCTACCGCACCCGTGGTTTGTTAGATGCACGCGATTATCTGCAAAAATACGTCAAGCATGTATCTACAGATCGTATTCGGGCCTATCTGACTGCAATATATGAGTCATCTGACAGTAAGTCTTCGCCGCACCCGGTAAAGCTGGAGCGCGTAATTCAGAACTCCAAAAAACAGAGCAAGGTTTTATATGATCCGTTCCAGCCAATCCGCGAATACACTAAAGACAATGCCTTTAATTCCTATGACTACGGCACAGCCGCTGGCCTAAAGTTTTTTGGCCAAACCTTTGATAAGACACTCAAGGAAATCGAAAAAAATCCTAAAGAAAACGAATTTTACTACTTAGCTCGTTACACCAGCGAAAACGCCATTGAGCTGTTTATGATTTTCGAGAAGACCTCATCCGAAAAGCGCAAAATGGACATAATTCGCTTAGTGCGCATTCACGGCGAAATGCTGCTGGCTGCCGGCGGTGACGAAGGCATATTAACAATTATTCGTTCACTTGAAGGTATCGCTAAATTGGCACGCGACGACGACGAAATTATTGCAGCAATCACAGCTATCCACTATCTCACCGACCTCTACCTTGCCCGCCACCCTAAAGCTTCCTGGAAGACAATTGCACCGATCTTTGAAGATATCTGTTTGTCTGTTACGCGTATTTCCGAAACCTACTATTTGCAAAACGACAATCCCCTCAAAACAGTGCCTATCATTGGCCATGCTACTGGTGAGCACAAGTCGGTTACTGCAGCGTTGGTTGGCTTTTTCTGTTCCTACCGTGACCTAGCCGACCGCTACACCGATACCTATCCAAAGTCATACTTTGAGGCTGTCGAGGCAGTTATAGAGGCTTTGTTTGCTCGCTTAGCAGACATTTCCAATAGTGGCCGCCAATACATTGGCCTCAACTCCACTTATAATAAGCTAGCTTACTCGTTATATTCGCTATACAGCGTCTTCGGCCTTGACGCCATTGAACACAAAAAACCAGAACTTTTGGCCTTATGTATGGGCAATCTACGCCGCATTATCAAGCCGGCTAAAAATCTGCATCTCGACGAAGAGCGCCGCTATTTAACACAAATGTTTATAGAGCTGGCTGTTAAGGGTGTAAACGAGCTCGGTGACGTGCCACTTAAGGGAGAGCGCACTATTACTATGTATGCCATTGAAACGCTTGATAAGCACGCTACGGCTGAGACGATTGCCGAGTCGGTTGACCTTTTGAAAAACAAGGATAAGGTTGACTTTGAGTTCCCCGACGATCTGATGCCTTTTATCAAAAAACTGCTTACTATCAATCGCCGAACCAAATAGCAGAAAAGGACAACCGAATAGCTTGCTTTTTGCTCGCCTCCTAAAAGTGTGCGTTACACGCGGGTTATTTTCCCTTATTCAGTCAAAATAACACCGGTTGCACTACGCTGGACCCACTTTTATAAGTCAAGCAAAAAGCAAGCTATTCGGTCGCCATTATTCTTTTAAAA
>CAZBRP010000008.1:0-71103 GCA_964494765.1 uncultured Candidatus Saccharibacteria bacterium | reverse complement strand
AATGTTGCTTGGGATAGGCGAATTGCTGAGGTTATCGCCGAGGATGTAGACAAACATTTCGCCCTGGAGTCGCTCTGCGCCATCATAGGCATACCCTTAGAGTCTGTTAGATATGCTGGCAACGACAATAATGATCTTCCTATATTGCGGCTTGCCAAAATTAAAGAAAGAATCCTTGTCGGCAGCAATGAAGTGGCAGGTATAGCTGAGCCCGTCACCCGACTTGCGTCACCCGACGCTTTAGGGGAATACTTTATGCAAATGGCAGGAGTAGAGGTTAACGTTCATGAGTAGTATTACATCTGATGATATTGCGAAAGTTGCGCAAATTGCGGGTCTAAAAGACTATACCGGTGCCTACTCCGAACTTGGCGGTGGTGAGATCAATGATACCTTTCTTTTAGAATGCAGTACGCAGAAGGCGATCGTCCGTATTGCGCGTTACTCCGAACAAACTTCATTGAAGGCAGAAGCAGAAGCTTTGGAGTTACTAAACCTGCCAGAGGTGCCCAAGTTGATATTTTTCGACGAGAGCCAAAGGCTGAAGGGGAAGTTATGGATTGCGGAGAGTTACATTGGAGGGGAACATGTGACACGATTAACCCCTCCCCTTTTTCAAAGCCTCGGTACTGCACTTGCCCGTGTTCATAACAAGACACTTAAAGAGTCAGAAGTTAATGTGTGGGCAAATTTTTTAAAGCGACGCAGACAGTACGGCGATGAAAACGCCTTATTGAATCACCCTGACAAACGCCTCCGGGAATTAGTCCGTTACGCTAAATCGTATGTCGAAACGTTTCAGGGCAAGCAGCATTCTTTGCCTTGTTCCTTGATACATGGTGACGCGACCCCGACGAATATTCTGGTCAACGATACCAGCGTTTCACTTATTGACTGGGAGTTCTCGCATCTGAATGATCCGATGGCGGAGTTCTCGACAATTTACTATGACGACATGAATTACAATCATGGCAAGTGGCGCGTACATATTAGCCCTAATGAGCGGAAAGCACTCTTCACCGGTTACCGAGCCGGCGGCGGCAAAATAGACGAAGAGCGCATCCGACTTTGGATGAATATAGACAAGCTCGGCGCTTCCCTCTATCTTTATTGGAGATTAAACCAATCAGGGCGGGAAACAACCCAGGGACAGGCCCACTTGTACAATCACGAATTGGAAAGGTTGATAAGCTCGCTACAAGGTCAGCTTCTCAACTAAAAATGTTTGGAGCCCACCACTTCGCTCCATTTGGTCGATGAGTGATAACCGTCCAGGTATTCTTATAGCCTCGATATGATTTCGGTTGTGCTGTTGCCCGTGGCATGTTCGCTGAGTGGTTCTATCTTCAGAAACTCTGGCAATACGTGCGTCGTTGCGGAATCGTCAAAGATTGGCTATGCGATTAACCCTAATCTTCTGCATGACATAGTTCCCTTTCAAACTTACAGCTACGGAAACTATCCGTTTGACTCATATATAAAAGCCGGCATCGTGGCCCCAGATACACCTGCAGAGCTTTTCGATAATTGCCTAGAACTTCTTGGGCGAGAATTCTAAAGATATGCCCACATTTCTGTGGGCATATTAGTTTTTGCGGAGACTTAGCTAGGCTATTCGCTCTTTGCGTCAGCCTGCTTTGTGTCGGCAGGATGGCCCTCTGGGGCCTGGGCACCTTCTTCGGTACCGGCTTCACCTTCGGACTCAGCTGCCACTGTGTCGGCTTCTTCGGCGTCGCCACCTGCAGCGTCGTTAGCGGCGGCTACGGCGCTTGGTTCAAATACGCTGGCGATTGTTTGGTTGGGGTCACTTTTAATTTCTACGCCAGCTGGAACAATTAAGTCCGCAACTGTAGCGTGGTCGCCCACTTCTACTAGTTTTTCACCGTTAAATTCGATAAAGTCTGGCAGCTTGTTAGCTGGGGCTTCAACTTCAACAGTACTAAGGTTGTGCAATACCAGTAAGCTGGCGCGTTCGGCAGGAGTTGTCTCGTTGCCTTCGTCGAGCTTAATGTGGATTGGGATTTCGGTAGTCACCTTTTGGGTGGCCTTAACGGCGTTAAATACCACGTGATTTAAAGAGTTCTTGCGCGGGTCAAAGGTTACCGTTTTAATAATGGCAGTGTAGTTTTTGCCATCTGCGGTTAGCTTAACTGGTTTGTGCTTGCCAGCCTCGCTGTATACCTTATAAAGAGCTTGATATTCTGCTGAAACGATAATTGAATCTTTGCCATGGTCGTGGATGACCCCTGGCACAAAACCTTGATGGCGCAGGTTTTTAACTGCCTTACCAAGTATTTCACGTTTTTCGAGTTCGAGCGTCACATCTGACATATATCCTCCTTGTGGTTTGCCCATCTCTTATAGTATAGCAGTATAATTCTTAATTTCTGGTGGACGCTTGCAGTTTTTCGGGGTAGGCTATAACTATTATGTTAGACCCTACCTCCCTATTAGAAGGCTTTGGAGCCTTGACTGGCGTACTTATTATTGGCGCTATTGTATTTGCCGAATCCGGCCTGTTATTAGGCTTCTTTTTACCAGGTGACACCTTGCTATTTACGGCAGGTTTCTTTGCCGCCCAAGGCAAATTGCCACTAGCAGGCGTGCTTTTGGCTATATTTTTAGGTGCCTTTATTGGCGACAACGTAGGCTACACCATTGGTAAAAAAACCGGCCCGCGCATGTTCCGCAAAAAAGACGGCCTAGTATTTAGGCAAGAGTACATTATTCGTGCCGAAAAGTTTTACGAACAGCACGGCGGCAAAACTGTTATTTTTGCTCGCTTTATCCCCGTAGTACGCACCTTTGCCCCAATGGTAGCTGGCATTGGCAACATGGACCGTAAAAAGTTCATGCTATACAACGTAGTTGGCGCTGCCGTATGGACCCTTTCGGTAACCATGCTTGGCTACTGGCTTGGTAGCTTGGTAGACCCCAAAGTCATGGAAAAATACATCTTGGTTGCTGTGCTTGGCGCCATGCTCATTACCGTTGGACCAACGCTATACCACTTGCTACGAGAAGAACGCCTGCGTAAGTTTGTAGCTGGCCAGTTTAAACGAGTATTTAAGCGTTACGAAAAGGCTGCCTCTACTCCTGAGGCCAAAAAATAAAACCATAGGCTGAGCTGCAAAAGCAAGCTTTATGTAGGAAATCTAAAAAATAGCCCAAAGCCAGGGCTATTTTTTATTTTGCACTTGCAAGAATGCCGGTTCAATTGTATTATCCGCATACGTACGTATAATTACGTACTCACCTTACCACACTGACCGGACTTAACTGTATGCAATTATTATTAACTATGGACGATGCGGCGGCCGAATGGTACTCATACCACTTTCATGACACACTCTTTCTTAACGACACCGCCTGGGTATACTGGCACACAAGGCTCAAGCAGCTACTCACAGAAGACCAACTGCAGGGCCGCGCCTGCGCCTTCTGTGGCCTTGCGCTGTCTGTGCCAGACACCAAGCCACATAATTACGCACACAGGATACCAGAAAGCCACAGGAGCCTTAAAAATAGCCCACAAGGCAATTTTTCACCGCCCAAGGCGCTCACACAGTACATTGCCGGCTACACCATTCGGTGCTGCCGCGAACCTTGCCATATTACTTTTGACTAGTGTTTACACTATGGGGCCTGCGTATTACCATGGCGCGCGCTCGCAGCCTTAGCGCTTGCTAGCGATTGCTACACACACAAAACGAGCCCATCAGGGCCCGTCTTACAAAAATCCACAACTGGCTAAAAATTACTCGCTAATCTTTTTGCTTACGGATTTCGCGCTCAATAAGCTCACGAATAATCTCAGACTTATTCTTGCCCGACTCGTAAGAAACACTGCGCAAATAGTTATAAATTGGACGATCGATAAACATGTTAAATCGCAGGTCTTTAGTTGCAATAGTGTTAGCAACAATAAAGTCCTTAACAATCTTGTCTAAATCTTCCTCGGTTTTGTACTCAGCAGTAGTAAGCAGCTTGCTCTTGTAGCCAGAAATAGCATGCTTTTTAATTGGCGTACGCGAAACAAGAAGCAGCGGCTTCTTTTGGTTGATAGCTATTGCAGATTGAAAACCTTGCGAAAAAGCATGGTGAGTGATGTCTATAATCACAATGTCGGAACGGCTAATAGCTGCAAGATCAGCGTCAGATACTGCCTCTTCGTCACTAGCACTGCCTTTTTTGCTTCGGCTATGAAATGCTGTCTCAAGCCAGTCTCGTGCAAGAATGCCGTCACTCTCGTGAATAACCTGAATCATCCTTCTATAAAAAGGCATATCTTTTTCGATGTTGTGTGCACTACCTGTAAGATGAATAATCATAAAAAGACTCCAAGCCCTGATTATAGCACCCCTTTAGCGTGTGTAAATACCAGTTATACAGATTGAGTCTATTTGCCTGATGTAGTCGTTGCTTCCAGTCCAGCTCGCGCGAGATCACGCAGCGCCTGCGATTCGCTAACCCCGGCTCTGGTTGCCGCGCTGCGCACTGCTTCATATAACTGTGGACCTAGGGCTGTTTTTACCTCTGGTTGAGCGGCAACCATATCGCTACTCAAGAAGTTGACAACTAACTGCTCCAGTTCTTCCTTATTCTGATATTGCTCGATAATCACTGATTCACTTTTTAGCCCAGATATCGCCCAGTCGTCTAAGCTTATCCTACCAACTACTAGAATGGGCTTGTCGTATCGAAGAGCAGTTGCCATCTGAAAGCCATCCAAAAATCCGTAATCACTAGCCTCGACAATTACGGCATCGCAGCGAGCAATAGCTTCAATGTTCTCTTGAACTACCTGCTTCCAGTTCTCCTTAATGAGTGTGTCATTCTTTACCTTTGCGGCTACCAAATCCAGCCAATTTCGCGCTAACTCACCATTATTTTGGTGAACTGTTTCTACAATTTTCTCTAAAAACTCAAAATTACCATTCCATTGCCTGAAACTTGAAACTAAATGAATGACCATATATATCCTATTTGCTGTTAAGCCCACGCTCCGCAAGAGCTAACAAAATCTCTGACTTGTCTAAGTTAGTCTTCTTGTATTCAGCCTCAAGATATCGATGAAGAGCTGGGGTCACAGGTATCGCCTGCTCAACGCTTTGCTCGGGAACTGTGTGCTCGCTAATAAATGCCCTAACGATCTTATAAAGCTCACGCTCGGTAGTATATTCCTTGATCTCTATTTCCCTGTCCTTTAAACCGTAAAGTGCCCGTGCCCTTACGTCAGGGCGGCTAACAATGAGTATCGGCTTGTTGAGGGATAGTGCGTAGCATACTTCGTAACCAAGCAAGAAGCCACCGGTTGATGCTTCAACAACTAAAACATCAGCATCACGCACGGCGCGCTCGTTATCGTCAATTACATGCGTCCAGTCAACTTCCCTGTCGGGCAGACCACCGCGTAAAACGCGGTTAGCCGCTGCTTCAATCCAGTTGCGGGCCAGACTCGAATCAGATTCATGAATTGCTTGGGTTATTGCACGTAAAAATTGAAGATCATTTTGTAGATTTCGCGCACTACCGGTTAAGTGAACTAACATGGCATATCCTTTACTGTTGTTAAGTCTTTTTTAAGCCCCCTTTTGGCGAGCTCGTACAGGATATCACTAGTTGCCCTGCCAGTGTTAGTTTCTTGTTGTTTTATATACCTATACAGTTCTAAATCCAGAGGAATTTCAACAGTTTTCAGGTCTGTAGGTATTCTATTTTGCTCTAAAAATTTCGCAACAATTTCGCTAAGCTCTTCCTGGGTAGAATATTCTTGCATGGTAAGCAGATCATTCTGGACACCAGAAATAGCAAACTGCTTAAACGACTTGCGCGCTACTAATAGCACAGGCTTGTTTTGCTGTAGGGCCTGGGCAAGTTCATAACCGTTTGAAAGCCTGTATGCCGTAACATCCGCGATGTATACGTCAGCACGAGCAAGCGCTAATTTGTTCTGGCTGGCAATATCTTTCCAGTCAACTTGCTCTGGCTTTATTTCTTTAACCGTCACGTTGTGGTTAGTTATTTCTATCCAGTTTCGCGAGATTTCGTCACCACCCTCGCGGACAACATCAATAATTTTGCGAAGGTAAGGCAGATCATCACCCAGTGAGCGGGCACCGCCTCCAATATGTACGATCACTAAAAGCTCCTAGCGTCATATGACGATTTATACAGATAATTACGTATTATACTAGAAGGTTAGTTTTTGTGAAGTATTTTGTATACTAAAACTCTTAAGGGTGGTAATCCTGCTGCTCAATCTCATGTTGTACTAGATCGCGGAGAATTTCCGCCTTAGTCTTACCAGTCTTGAATGATGCCCACCTCAAGTAGTTATATATTTTACGGTCAATAAAGAAGTTGAAGCGTAGGTCTTTATTTTCGATCGTATTTTCACTAATAAATGCGTCTATAATCTGCTTCAACGTCTCTGGAGTGTAGACCTTGCCTTTCATGAAATCAGAAGATACATGGAGGTCGTGAACACCAGCAAAGGTCTGGCCTCTAGCAAGGATTAGAACTGGCTTTTTCTGGTTAACTGCTTGAGCGACTTGGTAGCCAACAAAAAAACTGCGTTCAGTCGCCTCAGCGATAATTATATCTGCCTTTGAGATGGCCGCCATATTCTCAACGTCCATCTTGCCCCAGTCAACTTGTGTCTCACTCTCCTCAGCTGCGCTGCTGCCCTTAGCAAACTTATAGTAATCCTCAACCCAGTCACGAGCCAAGCTATGGCCACTATCCTTAATATATTTAACAATCTCTCTGTAATTATCGATTTCCCGAACTATACTTCCCTTGGCTGCAATAAAGTGTATTATCATAATCAGTTCCTATTCTATCACATGTTTCTAACATAGCATCCTTGTTTTCACAAGAAGAAAAGTAATACGCCAAATTTGTGACAATCGTTGTGTAACTTAAGGATTTGAGATCTAATTACATAAGCCTCAAGAAATGCGACTTCAACTCGGTGCTATCAGCAAAGTTACCGCGATAAGCAAAGGTCTTGAGCTCAAAGTCCTGCTGGTGAACTCCTCTAGACATATTGCAAAAGTGCTTTGCATTAAGCATAACAGCGACCCCTAGGGGTTCTAATACTTTTTCTAGCTCGTTCGCTACCTGTACAGTTATACGCTCCTGCTCCTGCAGGCGACGTGCAAAAATATCAATTGCCCTGGCGAGCTTACTTATTCCTGCTATTTTATCTTTGGGGATATAGGCAATGTGCGCCTCACCGAAAAAAGGCAGGAGGTGGTGCTCGCATGTTGAGTAAAAGTTAATTTTTCCTGAATAGATTATGTCCTTATAGCCATACTCATTCTTAAATACAGTCATCTCACTAGCAAGTGACCTATCGTAGCCGCTTAAAGTCTCAGCATATGCCTTAGCTACACGGCTCGGGGTGTCCCAGAGTCCTTCCCTGTCGGGATTACTCTCAAGCTCCGACAATAATCGGTAAATCAGCTTTTCAACGTTTGTTTTATTCATCGCATCTCTCTAAAAACACACATCTCTAATGTGGAATATACACCATATCATAAATAACCGTCAAAACAAAAAGCCTAGAGATCATTAATATTTAGTATACACATTCGGTGATTATGTGTATACTATGCGTATAACGTAAATAGGTGATTCGTCATGCATCTTGTTACTCAGATTAGTGGAAATAATCAAACTAAAATGGCCGCGCTTAAGCGTATCCTCGAAGAGCAACAAGTGCAGGTGGCGCTTTTAGATCTTGAGCCAGATTTTTTAAGCACCGAACACCAGTCTAACCCTTGGCACAGCCACGATTTTCGTATTAACGTGTACGAGTCAATTGCCAACAATTCTTTCCATGTTGTGTACTGTGACTACGGCATTATTTCGCGCGAGCTTGCGTTGCAGATTATGTATGCAATGCAAAAGTCAAAACCTATCATTTTGAACGAATTGCCTTCTTTCGCGGACGATGTTGATACGTTTTCACAGCGTATCATTGCCAGTCGTTTGCACAATTTCTCGATTTCTAATTTAACGCGTGGCGACAAGCAGTCTATTGGCTCTGCCCTGCGTTATCTCAATAATGCTTCTAAAATTGATTATTCGTTGAATATTCACGACAATATTTTGATTCGCTCAAAAGTACGCAACCACCTGCGTGATTTGGTTTCCTCCGAAGCCGCCCCTTCTCAAGAAGCACTTGCTGACATTGCCTTGGCCGCTGCATAACGCCCTAGATCCCCAAGAGTCCCCTCCACTCTTCTTGGGCATTATGCAGTATTCAACAAAACACGCCTTTCATATCTCCGAAAGGCGTGTTTATTTTTAGCTGTTTTGCCAATACTGCAGCATCTACAGCATGCGCTTAAGGAAGTGGCCGGTGTGTGACTCTTTAACGGTGGCGATGTGCTCTGGTGTGCCGATTGCCACAACGTAACCACCGCCCGAACCGCCCTCAGGGCCCATGTCGATAATGTGGTCGGCGGACTTAATAACGTCTAGGTTGTGCTCAATAACTACCATGCTGTTACCGGTGTCCACTAGGGCGTGTAACACTTTGAGTAGGCGATCAACGTCGGCCATGTGCAAGCCGGTTGTTGGCTCGTCGAGGATATATAATGTGCGACCTGTGGGTCGGCGTGAAAGTTCGGTCGCTAACTTAATGCGCTGCGCTTCACCGCCCGATAATTGTGTTGCAGGTTGACCCAAACTAATGTAGCCTAATCCCACGTCCACAAGTGTTTGCAGCTTGCGGGCGATAGACGGAATGTTGCCAAAGAATTCCAGGGCCTGTTCACAGTTCATTTCTAGCACGTCACTAATAGTTTTGCCCTTAAAGTGAATTTCTAGAGCTTCGCGGTTATAGCGGCGGCCATGGCATACTTCACATTGTACGTATACGTCGGGCAAAAAGTGCATCTCAATCTTGATAATGCCATCGCCGGCGCAGTTTTCGCAGCGGCCGACCTTAACGTTAAAGATAAAACGGCCGGGGATGTAGCCGAGTAGTTTTGCTTCGGGGGTTTGGGCAAACAGTTCACGGATTGGAGTAAATAGCCCGGTGTAGGTTGCGGGGTTAGAGCGCGGTGTGCGGCCAATTGGTGATTGGTCGATAATAATGGCTTTGTCGAGTTCTTTAATTCCCTCGATGTCGTCGTGCTTGCCTGGCACGGTGTTGGCACGCATTAGGCGGGCCTGAAGTTCTTTGGCCAAAATGTCGTTGATTAGCGATGACTTACCCGAACCAGATACACCAGATACTACCACCAGCTGGCCGAGTGGAATTTCTACGTCAACGCCGCGAAGGTTGTTTTCGCGCGCGCCGCGAATAACCAAAGATTTACCGTTGCCCTTGCGGCGCTTTTTAGGCACAGCAATAGTCTTTTTACCAGATAGGTACTGGCCGGTAATGCTCTTTGGATTTTTAGCCACTTCGTCTGGTGTGCCAGCGGCTACAACATGCCCACCATGGATACCAGCACCTGGGCCAATATCCAGCAAGTAGTCGGCTGTACGGATTGTATCTTCGTCGTGTTCTACCACTACAACCGTGTTACCGAGTTCCTTAAGGTGCATGAGCGTAGCAATTAAGCGGTCGTTGTCACGCTGGTGTAAACCAATGCTTGGCTCATCCAAAACGTACAACACACCCTGCAAGCCGGAGCCAATTTGGGTAGCCAAACGGATACGCTGGGCCTCACCGCCACTCAGGGTTGTGGCACCACGCAGCAGCGTTAGGTAATTAAGGCCAACATCTTGCAAAAAGCTCAGGCGAGCACACACTTCCTTAAGTACCAGGTTGGCAATTTGCGTTTCTTTGTCGTTGAGGGTGAGCGAATTAAAGTACTCAATGGCTTCGTCGATTGAGAATTCACAGATGTCCATAATGGAGTGTTTGGCAATGGTAATGGCCAAAACTTCTGGCTTTAAGCGGCGGCCTTTGCATGAATAGCATGGCTTTTCTTGCATAAAGCGCTCTATGTCGTGGCGAATAAAGTCGCTGTCGGTTTCTTTGTGGCGGCGCTCTAAGTTAGGGATAACACCTTCGTAGGTTGTTTCAAAACTGCGGCCGCTGCCAAGGGACACGCGGTACTTTTGGTTGCCAGTGCCGTATAGCAGCTTATTAAGATTGTCTTCGGTTAACTGGCCAGTTGGCACGTGCAAACTAAAACCGTATTCATCGGCCACTGCTTGCATCTTTTTCATATACCAAGCGTCGGCGTTAACGCGGTTAAAAGGCCTAATGGCACCCTCAGCAATAGTTAGCCGGCCATTAGGTATTACTAGCTCGGGGTCAACTTCTAGGCGTGAACCTAAGCCAGTACATACTGGGCAGGCACCTTGCGGCGAGTTAAAGCTAAAGGTGCGTGGCTCAAGCTCTGGAATCACAACGTCCGGGTGATCAATACAAGCGTACATTAAGCTGTATTGATACTCTTCGGCTGAGTCGGCGTTAACCACGCGGATTTTACCCTCGGCCACTTCTAGAGCTTGTTCAACAGATTGTGCTAAGCGTGAACGGCTTTCTTCGTTATTTACGAGGCGGTCAATGACTACTTCAATAGTGTGCTTGTAGTTTTTGTCAAGCACCGGGAATTCATCAAGAGCATATACCACACCATCTACGCGGGCACGGGCAAAACCGGCGCGCATGTACTGTTCGGGAATGTGCTCAAAAGCACCTTTTTTAGCCGATATAACTGGGGCCAAAAGCATTAGGCGAGCATCGGCATCCACATGCACAATTTGGTCAACAATGTTTTGCGTAGTTTGACGCGTTACCGGCTTGCCACAAACTGGGCAGTGCGGCACACCAATGCGCGCAAACAACAAACGTAGATAATCGTAAATTTCGGTAACAGTGGCTACCGTGGAACGTGGGTTGCGGCTGGTAGATTTTTGATCGATTGAGATTGCTGGCGACAGGCCATCGATTTGGTCAACGTCGGGCTTTTCCATAAGGCCCAAAAACTGGCGCGCGTAAGAACTAAGTGATTCAACATAGCGGCGTTGGCCTTCGGCATAGATTGTATCAAACGCTAAAGATGATTTGCCCGAGCCGGACAAACCAGTAATAACTACCAGCTTTTCGCGGGGTAGTTCAACATCAATATTTTTGAGGTTATGCTCGCGCGCACCTTTAACAATAATCTTCTCAGCCATAGACGCATTTAAGTATACGCCAAAAGAGAAAAGTTATCCACTGGCTGGTTAGGTGGTGCGGCCTTGCTGTTCAATTTCTGCAAAGAAACCGCGGGTTCGCCCAATGATAAAGGCATGCTTTTGTGGCAGGCTTAGCTTGTCAAATTCTTCACTATGACCACTTACTGCGTTCATACCGTCCACTGTGATCTCTGTGGTCACGGTAAACGCATCATATGTTGGACCGCAGCGAACCTTCCGCTCGGCTTCATCACGGGCTAGCCAAATATCAAAACACTGCGCCAAAAACTTGCCTGCTTTTGTCTTAGCAAATTTCTCAGGACTATCGATAAGCGCCTTGAGATTATCTACCGAATGCTCAACATCCTTTTTATGTGGAAAATCGGTGCGAGCCAAGGCAAGGTGGGCTCGCCTAACCTGAATGCCCTTAGCATCAATTACGTCTAATAAACGATTAGCATTGACTTTGTTGCCCTCAATCTTTCGGTGTGAGCGCTCAACATGCGACGGGTCGGCAACAATCTCCGTAATACCCTGCTCGTCCATGCGGTCTTTAATGCTGGTGTATTGACCAGGTAATGTAATACGCCAAGCCTCAAGAAGCTCAGGGTGAATCTGAGTTATCGCCCGACTTAACCCTTCGGCGCGGTAGTCTCGCAGCTGACCCTTGCGATTACGCGAATCACCAAACACCACCTTAGGCAAATGCAACCTTCGGGAATCATCTAGGTAGCGCATGGAGCCAAAGGAGCTAGCTTCCGTTTCGAGTGGGCCGCTATATTTTGAACCAAACTGAGCAAATGAGGCATGCGATGAAGTCCAGATAGGACGGGCACGTAGGCCGTCCACTGTTCGGGCACCATAATGCCATGCGTGTACGTCCCTGTTAAGCAAAGACCGTGTGGCGATTGAACCCATGAGCACACGTGCCGGGGTTATTTCGTATCCTGCATCATAGCCATCAAAGCCCTCTTGAGTTGCGTAATAATCGACTGCCTCTAGGAACTTAACGTGCGTGCCGATGCCACCTAAGCTTGCATCGGCTTTGGGCAAACAGAGGTTCGATACTTGGAGATTAATAAATTCTGCCATATTTAGGCTATTCTACAAGAACATCACGACTTCGCCAAATTGACAATGCTATACTGTACCTATGGAATCACTAAAGCGCTGGTGGAAGCATATACCCCGCCCCATTCGTCAACCTCTTGTTTTTATGGTCGGCACAGCCGTGATTATTGCAGGAATAGCTATGCTCGTTTTACCCGGCCCTGGCTGGGCTGCTATCTTCTTAGGCTTTGCAATTTTAGCTACCGAATTTGCCTTTGCCGACAAGGTGCGCAATTGGATGGTGGATCAATTTAAAAAACTCTTTGCCGTTACCCAAAAATGGTGGCAAAAAGTAGTCAAAAAACAGCCCAAAAAGTAGTAAGCATAAGCTGTATAGCAATATATTTGACTCAAGCACAATTACATGTAAAATAGAGCTTAAGAGCTGTATTAAATTAGTGTAAAAAGGTGGCAAAAACGTGTCAGAGTTTATTGTTTTGGGCCTTATTCCGGGCACCCAAATGCAAATAACATTTATTTCTTGGTTGGTAATTCTTATTGGCGTTACCGGCTATATTACGCTGCGCAGTGGATATCGCGCTCGTTTATTTCATGCGTGGGTGATTGCAACCAGCATCAGCATCGAAACGCAGCGTCGCCAATTTTAGCTTTAATTACGGCTATGTCGTCTAGGAAATATAAAAACCAGCGTATTTCTCGCTGGTTTTTATTATTATGTGCTTCCACGGCTCTATATATCGTCGGTGGGCATAATGCTCTCGGCATATAGCTTCAGCTCTTCAACTAAGTATTGCTGATGGCCAGTTAGGCCATCACGCTGGGAAATCTGTTGCAATATACCAAGGTATTTAGCCATTCGGCTGTGCTGACCACCCTGCACAAGCTGCCGTTTGCAAAATTCGTCCCACGACTCTCGCTCTTCGCTCGAAAGTGTTCGCGGAAAGTTGCGGGCTTTGTATAACGGCAATAGTTCGGTTAAACGATCGTCTTTAAAGTGTAAGTTGAGGTCGCTAAGTTCTTTAGGGTCAGCAGCACGCACAACACTCATTGCGTTTTTATCTTGAGGACCAAAGAATCCGTCGTATAGCTGGCTATCGACTTGCGTATCCGCACTAAACATACTGGCTTGCATTTGGCGGTCCATTATTTCGGCGGCCTTACTTAAGCGAGCTTCAAAATCAGACATGCTAGCTAAGATAGTAGCGTGTTTTTTAATAACGTCCATGTCTAGTGCCAAACGTTTTTTGCTGGCTTCGTCCAGCACGCCAAGAGGCGCAACTGCGGGACACTTGTTGTACTGCAGTGTTTTTACCGGCAAGCGCAAGTCGCTAGGGTCACGGTCTTTTTTCCATTTCCAGGCGTCTACCATTTGCTCCGAGGTCATATCTTTATATGGCGTGGGATCAAAGCGCAAGTCGTACACAAATACACCCTGCTTTTTAGGATTTTCGCAAATACGAATAGCAACAGTGGTTTTTTCGAACTCGCTGCTATATTGCCCGCTGGTATATACAAATGGTTGATCTTTTTCGACCAAGTCGGCTACTTTTCGCTTGTCGCGCATGGTAAACATAAAATCAAAAAGCTTTGGTTGTTTGTTGCGGATAAGCCGTGCCACCTCTATGGTTGCAAACACATCGCTTAGGGCGTCGTGAGCGTGTTCGTGATTAAGGCCGTTGATGCCAGTTAGTAGCTCTAAGCGGTTGGAGGCCCGGCCCTTGGAGTCAAACGGCCACTTTATGCCATCGGGGCGCAATGCGCGTGTCATGCGCACTACGTCGAGCATATCCCATTTACCTCGGTTATCTTGCCACTGCCACTCATAGGCGTCAAAAAAGTTGCGGTAGTGCAAAAAGCGGATGAACTCATCGTCAAAACGCACGGTGTTAAAGCCCATAAATACTGTGCCTGGGGTGGCAACTTCATCAGTAAAATACCGCAAAAACTCAGCTTCGGTTAAGCCGTCGGCGAGTGTCTTTTGTGGGGTAATACCGGTTATCAGCACTGCTTCTGGATCAGGTAGAATGTCGGGAGTCATTGCAACATACAGATCAATTGGCTCACCAATCGGATTCAAGTTTAGGTCAGTACGCTGACCTGCAAATTGCATAATGCGAGAATTGCGCGGGCTAATACCGCTGGTTTCGAGGTCGTAAAAGAAAAGGCTAGCACTCATTGTACCAGTGTAGCACGGACGCGCTCACCAGTGTTACGACTTAGGCCTAGGCTTCGCCAGCTGCGATACTGCCAATTCGCCTAACAACTGCCTGGGTTTGTGGCTGTTGACCAGCAAGCTTGCGTTCGAGCCACCTGCGGATACGCTGTGGCCTACTGAGCTGACCATTGAGGCCTGAAAATACGAGCGTTACGGCCATGTCGCTTGCAGCTTCACCAATAGCGTTAGGCACTATGTCTAACTTATCCCATTCTGTGGAAGGAAATTCATCCCTAAATTGGGCACGGCCATTAAAATCTAACCGTAAGCGGCCAGTTATTTCTAAATCGTCACGACTCTCCCGGGTCGCCCCGGCCAAGATTGGCGCTGGCAAGAAAGGTTCAAAAAAGTAGCCCTGGTAGTCGCCGTATAACAGATAGCCACGGCCATAATGTTCACCCCGGGCAATCTGTTGCTGCTGACGTATGCCAGCAACGTACGACTGCGCGCCATCTGACAACACGTCAAAAGCAGCCTGCTGTGGAAGTTGATTTGGGTGAGTTGGGACTAGCACTTGCTAACTCCTAGTACTCAAAACTGCCGTAGGTAGCAATTTGAATGGTGTCGCCAGCATTAATGCGCTTGCGGATGAGCGCGTGCATAATGCCCATTTTTTTCATAATATCGCGGATGCGTGCCACACCGTGTTCGTCATTAAAGTCAGTACGAGCAGCAAATTTTTCAATCTTGCGGCCAGTAACCACAAAGCGCCCTTGGCCCACAGGCTCGACAGTCCAAGCCAAGTTATCGTCGGCTAGCTTAAGCACAGGCAAACCCTGCTCAGGAGCCTTGCCAGCCTCTTCAAGCTCGCTAACGCGGGCGCGCTCGGCAACTACCAATTGGTTGGTAGCCTGCAATAGTTCTTTAAGGCCCTGGTGAGTCTGTGCTGAAATGGCAAATACTGGCGTGCCCTTTGGGGCGGCTTTTTTGAGCTGCTTAAGCAAGTCGTCAATAATTTCTTGGTCGAGTGCCTCGATTTTGGTCAATACTACAATCTGTGGCTTGCCCGAAAGGTCAATTTTGTAGGCCTTAAGCTCTTGCTGAATCACTTTATAGGCCTCGGCAACATCTGGCTGGTAGGCGTCAATCATGTGCATCAGCACAGCAGTGCGCTCAACGTGGCGCAAAAATTCATCGCCAAGCCCCTTGCCTTCGGCTGCGCCTTCGATAAGGCCAGGAATGTCGGCAATCAGTAAGCTGTTTTCTTTATCAACTGTAACAACGCCTAAGTTTGGCTTAAGGGTCGTAAACGGATAGTTGGCAATTTCGGGAGTAGCGTTGCTAGTAACGCTAAGTAGTGTTGATTTACCGGCATTTGGCATACCTACCAACCCTACATCGGCAATCATTTTAAGTTCGAGTTCAGCCTGCATTTCTTGGCCCAGCTCGCCCTTTTCGGCAACACGTGGCGCCTGGCGTACTGAACTTACAAAGTGAGCGTTACCAAATCCACCCTGACCACCTTTGGCGATAATAGCGCGCTGGCCATCAACGCTCAGGTCGGCAACAGCCAAACCTTGCTCGTTAATAACAACGGTACCTACAGGCACTTCAACAATCAAGTCGGCGCCGGCCTTACCGTGCTTGCGCTGGCTACCGCCTGCCTGGCCATCTTCGGCCTTAAGCTTACGCTGGTAGCGGAAGTTAGCTAAGGTGTTTTGGTTTCGACTAGCTACAAATACAACATTACCGGCATTGCCGCCATCACCACCATCTGGGCCGCCTCGGTCAATAAATTTCTCATGACGAAAACTGACCTTGCCGTTGCCGCCATTGCCTGCCGTAATCAAAACTGTTGCTTTGTCGATAAAACTCATATATCCAGATAATTATACCATAAAAACAGATGAAAGACTACTGTAAGCGCATATCCGCTGTGTACTACGCGGCTTGGAGTGTCGCTAGTAGCTTATCTGCGCGCCTGATAACAGCTTTTGACTTATGCTTTTGTTGCACTTTAAGTAACGGAATAACTTGAGCAACCGACACAGATCCGTCCTGCGCAAACTGTACCAAGGTGTCCATTGCGTTGGCAGCAACGATCCAGTCAACCTGCGGACTTGCCAATATATGCTTAAGCCACGCAATTACAGTGCGCTTTTGCGCTGTAGAAAGTTGAACCTGGGCATATATTTGAGCCAAATGCCATTGTATAGACGGCTGCGTGCTATCGGCTAAGTCGCTAAAGAATCTATCGATATAGTCCACAAGCCACTCGGGGTGCTGGCGACAGACTTTTTCTAGTGCGTCGGCGGCACGCATCCTAGCCCAGGCATCCTCAACAAACAAACAATTGTATAATTCGTCGAGCCGGGACCTGTCGACCAACACAAGGGCAATTACTTCGTTAACGCGGCCAAGCGAATTGGATTTACCGCCTGCCATAAGCATTTCATCAAAGCGTTCAATCATGCTTTAAGTATACAGGCTGTTGCTGTACTTTACCGCTCATGTAAGTAGAGATGCTAGGTGGTTACCTAGTCTAGCGATAAATGTAGTGCGGGAAGCGAGAAGCATCGGTCCAGTCACTGTGGCCTACGCGGGCAAAGCCTGCCAGACCATTCATGTCGCTGTACTTAATTTTGGTGCCGTCAGCCGATACTTCTTCGATATAAGCTACGTGCCCAAAACTACCACGGTCGGTCTGGCCAATAGCGCCAGCACGTGGCGTACTGCTTACTGTCCAACCACTTAACAGCGCTAGGTTGTCCCAGGTGTTGGCATTGCCCCAGTTGTTCGGCACGCTAATGCGATTAGCCACGTACCAGGTACAAAAGCCGTAGTCATAGCCGTTGTAGCCATAGCTTGGCGTTGAACCAAACGAGAAGGCATAGCTTGGGCGAGAAACAGACACAGCCCGCTGTACTTGGCCGTTAGGTACAATAATCTGCTCACCTTGCTTAAGACCGTTAATTTCGGCGTCGTTGTAGGCAATAATTTGATCAGCGTTGGCATTAAATTTAGATGCCAAGCTCTGGGCGGTATCGCCATTTGCTACAGTATATACAATGCCGTTAACTGGTGGAATCTTAAGGCTCACGCCCACGCCCACAGCATCGCCGGTAATATCGTTAGACCAACGAATACTGTCTGATGTTACGTTAAATGCCGCCGCAATACTGGTTACAGTGTCGCCTGCCTTGGTTGTGTAGGTTTGAATGTCGCGGCGCGACTTAAGTGAGGTGGCTACAACCTGGGGCTTAGTAATAATATTATTAGTCGCAGTTACCACCATTTCGGCCTTAACAGTGTCGGCCTGGTTGGTAACAGCCGTTGCCTCTGGCAAGCTTACGCTGCGCGAGATGCTGGCTGCAATGTCGGCTGACGATAATTGGTCGATTGGGTCGCTTACATTACCGCTGGCGGAGTTAAGTGAGGTACGCACCGACTGGTGTGGACCGGTGTTGCCATACGCAACAAATGCCACAATACCGCCAAGTACGAGGAAATTAGCAATAAGAAGACCGTACCGAATGGTACGACGCTGCGATATAAACTTGGTAAATCGCTTGTATACACGGCCCGAACGAATGGATCGACGGTTTTGCGTTGTCTTAGACGTCGCAGCCGTTTGTATGAGTGAGTTACTGATAGTCTACTCCTGGCACGTAGGCCGGCTTCATGAATGGATTAGATGCAAAAGTGGGACATCCACGAAGGAAGTGTGCCAGATAACCCTAAATTAGAGTTACATCGCCTGCACTTCGTATATGATTATAACAAATCTACCTTTTTTGCCAATATGCTTACTCTTTTTAACAGAGGTAGGATTACACTTATTCGCAGAGCTTTTGGCAGTGTTGCTTAGTAAGCGCGTCGTGCTCTTGTAGTGTCTTAGAGAAGTACGTTTGGCCATCGTCACCGCTTACAAAGAACAGCCAGTCGGTATTTGATGGATATGCCACTGCCTTGAGCGAATCAACACTCACGTTACTGATAGGAGTTGGCGGCAAGCCTTTGTGCAGGCGTGTATTAAAAGGCGTATCGTAGTTTACCGAAGGTTCTT
Organism: uncultured Candidatus Saccharibacteria bacterium; assembly: GCA_964494765.1. Lineage (GTDB taxonomy): Bacteria > Patescibacteriota > Saccharimonadia > Saccharimonadales > UBA4665 > CAMLQK01. Next base: position 52,657 of record CAZBRP010000008.1, on the reverse strand, counting down.
TGCCGTCTGCGATCGACCCGTAATAGGCAGTAACATCTGACCCCAAAGACATACCCTGCTTGAGCCGCGACAAGAATACCTGCGCTACCTGGCGACGATCGTCGCTCTTAGAAACTTCTTTTTCGACTATCGATGCCAGGATAATGCCCTGGTACGTGCTAAGGCCCTGCTTGGCAAAGGCCGCACGCAAATCAGGCGTAAGCGCCGACTGCATTTCGGCTAAACTACGCTCCACTACCGACGTTGCAGTAGTGGCTGCATCTTTTTGGAAAGAGTCTGGAAAAATATACCCCTCTAGCGTTGCACCCGCCGGCTTATCAACTAATGCTGGGTTGGAGGCGTAGGTGGCAGGGTCAAGGGCAATGTCGACATCTTTAGGCGCAAAACCACTATTAATAAGTGTGGCCTTAATTTGGTCGATACGTTTACCTGGCAAAATTGTAATGTTATCGGTAGCAATCTTGCCGCTCGTAAGCTGCGAGACTATTTCGCTCACCGACTGGCTAGGCGACAATGCGTAGGTGCCGGCTTGCAAATTAGCCCTGAGCTGCTTGGTGCTCACGTACAATTTAAAAGCCCAGGCACTTCTAATAAGGCCATCTTTTTCGAGCTGCTGGCCAATAGCATCCACCGATGCGCCATCACCAACCGTAACCAGCTTAGTAGCCTGGCTGCTACTAACAGGTAAAAGCTTTTCGTTATACACTTTGCGCACCGCAACAGTGGCGCCAACAACCAGTACCAACCCAATTACCAAAATAAGTGTAAGACGCTGTGGCCAACGGTGTCGCTTGGCTTTTGCTGAATATCTCATAGCTGCGCTCCGTTATAATCTCGTAAAAAATCCTCCAGGATATATGTTGCCGCCAAAGCGTCGATGTCGCCCTTTTGGTAGGGCTTTTTGCGCGACTTGAGCTCTTCTTCGGCTTTATGTGAGGTAAGCGCTTCGTCTTGCCAAAAAACTGGGGTAGAAATAGTGATCTTAAGCTTTTCTACAAAGTCTTTTACGTACTGTGTTTGCTGCGTATCCTGACTCTGCATACCACGCGGTAGGCCAACTACGAGCATAGTGGCGTCGTGTTTTTTAATAAGCTCGGCGATATCAGTCATAATAGTGTCGCCATGCGTTAAGGTAGTCAGTGGATGCGCAATGCGCGCAATACTGTTGGCCTCAGCCACGCCAATACGCTGTGTACCGACGTCCAAGGCCAGTAGGACTACTAAGTTATTTTGCATTCGTTCGGGTTTGAGGCTTATCAATAGTAATCGTGATTTTATTTGCCTTGCCTGGCATTTTGGTAACCCAGAATGGACTGTACGAGATTTCTACGTCGGTTACGCCAGGGTAGTTCTTGATGATAGACTTGGCTTCGCCAGACTTCTTGCCTAACACCTGCTTAGCCAGCACCTCGGCGTCAATGTCTGGACCAGCCACAACAGTTACTTGCATAGTCGTACTTACGCCGTTAGGTATTGGACTTGGCGTAGAGTAGTTGGCGCCGTCAATACCGTAATCAAGAATACTCTGTTTACTGGTGTCGATATTATCCTTAACACTGTCTTTAACAATCTTCTCGAGGTCGGCCTTTTTAGCACCATACATAGTATGGGTAACTTTTTCGGTTACCGTAACATTTTCGGCGGCATCGCCCACGCTGGCACTAGCCGATACAGCTGGTTCTTCGCTAGTAAACGAAGCAACAATTGGGAAATATCCAGCACTATTCAGTTGGCTTTGCAGCTGCTTTTTAACATCGCTGGTATCTTGGCTGGTAATCTTTTGCTTAGCAGCGTCAATGTCTGATTGCTGGATAATCTTGGTGATATCGTCGGTACCGCCAGTCATTGCATCGCCAGAAGCCGAAAGCTTAGATGGCGAGTTGGCAATGCTGTAATTAGTAGCACCAATGTTATAGCTAGCACCACCGTTTTGGGCCACCACACTCACCACTTCTTTACCGTCATTTTTACAGTCGCCGCCGCTCTTAAAGTTGCTGCCAGGAATGGAAATGCTAGTTCGACTGATAAAGGTGTTGCTGCCAGAACTAAAGCCAGTACCAGCCGGCAAGGTTACTGTGTCGTCATTACAGTTGATAACTGTAATGTTACCTGAGGCCTTTTGACCGTTGTTTTTCTGGCCAGTAGCTGGAGCTTGCTGGGAATAGGTTTTTTGCATTTCCTGGGACTTAGCCGGAGCAATGCCCATGTCGGCATCTACCTTGCTGGCTTTAGTGTTAAGCGACAGTTGTACCGAGCTATCAATTGCCTGGCTGTCGGTTTTAACCAGTACATTGGCCTTTGGCATCACGCCTAAGGCCAAGTATAGGCCAAATACCAGTACTACTAAGGCTGCGCCGCCAATCATGAGCCATTTGCGGAAGTTATTAAAGTTTGGCACCTTAAGGCTTTTATCTTTTTTGCCGCCAAATGGGGTTTTTTTGTCTTTTTTGCCGTCATCACGGGCACCAGCGATAACGCCGGAGGCAGATGGCTTAGGCGCCGTAGTATTATCAAGTTCAATTGGGGCATCTAGGTCTTGCGCGGATGGACTTACCACCGCACCCGCAGCGCCGCGAGTGCGTGCTAAATCACCGACACTGGTGTTTTTGTTAAGGGGTTCGTCCTCGAGAGTTACCGACTCCTCTAAGTCTTCGGGTAATTCTGCTGCGGCAGCGTTTGCTTCGGGGATTTCGGGCTTAGACTGTAAGTTTTTGGCAACATACACGCCAGTGGCAGCAGCCAACGGCATCAGGCCGACTTCCGAGCTAATCAGCACTAGGTGCTTTTTGTCGGCATCTGCACTGCGCTTTAGCAGCTTCATATTAACGATGCTCTGCAGTGTGGTAGCGCGTTTTGGCAACACCAAAGCAACAATTTTGCTTTGTGACGTACGTACCTTATCGATAATGGCGGTTATTTCGTCATCGACATCGATGTAAATAACATCTTTAGCGGGAATACTGTTCATGTGCGCAACATCCTATCAAGTTTTTCACGAATTGAGCCACCGGGGTCAGTCCCGGAGAATTGCATAGTGTCGAGCCCAACGCGCAGTAAGCCCATTGCCGTAATAAAGGTGTGGTCGTCTACCTGGCCTGTTTTATCAACTATGCCAATAACTTGGTCGGGGTGAATATGCTGCACAATTGGCTTGCGGGTAAATGGCAACTTGGTGTACCAGTCGCTCTTTTCGAGGCAGTCCACAAGTGACTCTAGACTAGAACCACCACCACATAGCAATACACGGTGTGGCAAATGATCAAGCTTGTCGAATTCACTCAATGCCAGCTCAACGCCGCTTGCCCAAACATCTAGTGTTTTTTGCAGCGCGCCAAGTGTGGCAGCTGACTTATTTTGAGGCATACTTGGGCTAGAAACGTTAATTTTAAATTCTTCAGCCTGCTCAAACTCTACGCCGAGTTCACGCTCAATAGAGCGAGTAAAGGCCCGGCCACCAATACCAAACATCTTAGTACCTTGCACGCCGCCTTCGTTAATAACGGCGATATCGGTAGTGCCGCCACCAATGTCCATCAAAATGGCGCTCATTGTGGCGCTAGTGTCATCACCAATAACTGAGCGCGAAACAGCAAATGGCTCTGCGGCCACCGCTAGTAGGTCAAGGTCAAGCTGCTGAGCAGTACGCTCTAGGGCACCAATGTGAATAAGCGGCGCAAAAGCGGTGTAAAGCTGTACAACTATATCGCGACCCTGGAAGCCAACCGGACTGGTTACCCGGTAACCATCAATTTCCATGCCCACTAAGGCACTGTTAACCAAGCGAATATCAACATCTTTGCCGCCGAGTTCCCAGGTAAGCTGCTGCTTAGCTTTGGCTTGGGCGCGCTGCTGCACAAGCTTGATAATGCGTTCTACCTCCGGTAGGTCGAGTGTTTTTTCGGGGTCTTTGCGCGTAACACGCACGGTGGTAGTTGTACCTTTAACTAGCTCGCCTGCAATGCCAATCACCGCTGAGCGGGCGCTTACACCAGCCTGCTCTTCGGCTCGAGCCAAGGCAGTGTCGCAGTTTTGTACCACACGGCCAATATCAGCAATCGCGCCGGCTTGCATGTCGGCCAAGCCCTGGTGCTGGCGGCCAACACCAATGATCTCGATATGATCACCATTAACTTTACCAATTAAGGCTTTTACAAACTCAGTACCAATGTCGAGTCCAACAATATACTGCTCTTCGGCAGGCGTGCGACTAGCTACTTTGGTATTAACCTCGTTAGCTTTATCGGCAACTTTGCTGGCCATGCTTTGGCCTAAGGATTTAACTTTATTAAGATTAAGCATAATTGCCCATTATTATAGCATAAGCGTTTATAGCGCCGCAGCTGTTTCCCCTACTTATCAAACTTAATTGGCGATAATTGTCGCCCATTCTCCAGCGATTTTACAATTGTAACTTGCAGTGTCTTGTCTGGTGACAGTGGCTTAAGGGCATCGGCTGAAGTCTTAGCGTGGTCTGGATAGGCACGGAAGTCGTCAATTTGCGCCGTCTGGATTAGGTAATCAGCACAGCCAGATTCCAAAGCCTTAACGCCTACGTAGTATTCGGTTTTAGTGATGTCGCCCTCGCGCTTTGTTTCCATGCGAGAAGCAATGTCTGTTGGGCATGTGCGCTGCATGGTTTGGTAGGCCATTTTAGCAGTCCAGTAGTTGCTGGTGTGAGTCATAACATAGGCAGCAACAAGGCCAACAACAAATACAATATTTACTGCGAGTGACGTGAACATAATGGATCGCTTGTTTTGCGAAATCCAGCCTTGCATAGGCTTATTCTGAGGCTTAGTGGGAGTTTGTTTCATACCCCCTATTATAGAGGGGCAACCTATAAAAGGCTAGCGCAATACGGCTTTAACGCGGCGAATGCCTGCCGAGCTTGCTTCTTCTTTGAGAATCTTAAAGCGCTTGCCTTCTTCACCTAGCTGACCGGTGTGGTCAACGTGTGGGCCGCCACAAATTTCAAAGCTAAAGCGATTGTCACCCTCACCCATTTGGTAGATTTTAACTACTTCACCGTAGCGATCACCAAAGGCGCCTAAAGCACCCATTTCTAGGGCCTGCTTAGTTGGGTATTCTTTCCAGAATACTGGCAAGTCTTTATCAATTTGAGCATTAACAATAACCTCAACTTGCTCAATCTGCTCCGGCGTCATTTTAGCGTCGTGTGAAAAGTCAAAGCGCAAACGCTCTTCGGTAATGTTTGAACCGCGCTGAATAACGTGACTACCGAGTACATCACGGAGCGCCTGGTACATTAAGTGCGTAGCGGTGTGGTATTTTTTGTGCTGTAGTGTTTGGCCACCTAAACCGCCCTTAAATACACCTTTAGTGGCACCTTGGGAACGGGCTTTTTGCTCAGCCATCTTGGCCTCAAATACTGTTTTCCAGTCTTCTGCTAAGTCTGCGCTTTCGTGCATAGCGACAACCTCTTCCGAAAGTTCAACAGGGTAGCCGTAGGTGTCGTACAGGGTAAATACAAAGTCGCCAGGTACGACAACCTTTCCGCTCTCGTCTTTTTGGTTGCGGTCAACAAACTTGTTGAGCTCGGCAAGGCCCTTGCGCAGCGTTTGGCGGAAGACTTTTTCTTCTTTTACCAAAATAGCAACGACTGTTTCGCGCTTGGTAGCAACTTCGGGGAAGTCCTGGTGGTATAAATCAGCAATTACTGGCACTAGCTCTTCGAGGAAGTTCTGTTCGATGCCCAAGTTAAAGGATCGCATAATAGCGCGGCGAACCATGCGGCGCATAACATAGCCCTGCTCTTTATTGCTGGGCACGATACCGTCTACAGCCAAGAAAGTTGCGGCACGTAAGTGATCGGCAATAATACGCATGGCGTTTGTGTTGCTATCGTACTTTTTACCAGATAGGGCTTCGAGTTTTTCGATAATTGGCCACAGTAAGCTAATTTTGTAAGCGTCCGGCTCGTCGAGAGCTGCAGCGGCAATGCGCTCTAAGCCAGAGCCATGGTCGATGTTTGGCTTTTCAAGAAGTACAAACTTGCCTTCGGCTTCTTTGCGGTACGACATAAAGACATTGTTGCCAATTTCCATAAAGCGCCCACAGTCACAGTTAGGGTGGCAGTGCTCGCCATATTCAGGATTGTGCGGTGTGCCAAAGTCATAGAACATTTCGCTATCTGGGCCGCACGGGTCACCAACAGGTGTATTTTCGGGGCCACCATTGCGACTCCACCAGTTTTTACTGCCGTCGTAATAAAAAATACGCTCACCTTCTTTAACGCCGCGGCGGTAGCCATCTTCTTCGGAACCAATATCAGCAATGCCCGAGCTTAGCCCCTTTGCTGCAAAAAGCTTCTGCCACATCTGGGCAGCCTCGGTATCTTTAGGAATGTCATATTCAGGGGCACCAATAAAGCACGTAATGTACAGTTTGGAAGCGTCTAAACCTACAACTTCGGTCAAAAACTCAAACATCCATGGCACTTGGTCGGCCTTGGTGTAATCGCCCAAGCTCCAGTTACCAAGCATTTCAAAAAAGGTAGTGTGACGGTTGTCACCCACTTCGTCGATATCTTGAGCGCGCAAGCAGGTCTGGCTATCTACAATACGAGTGCCTTCCGGGTGCTCTTCACCCAAAAGATATGGGATCATTGGCTGCATGCCGGAGCCGGTAAACAGAGTTGTTGGGTCGTTTTGAGGCACCAACAGCGCACGTGGAACCGCTGCGTGACCACGTTTTTTAAAGAAGTCGAGATATGCGGTGCGGATTTGTTGTGCGTTCATAAAAGATATTATAACAGAGGTGAACCTATTGGTAAAATTACCGCTAAACCAACGCCTGCTGGCCAAATATCCTGGGCTTAAATTACGATGCCGCCGCCCACAACGCGCTCGCCGTCGTAGATAACAGCTGATTGCCCTGGGGTAATGGCGCGTACTTCTTCGCCTAGATCTAGGCGCAAGCTTCCATCTTCTTCAAAGCGCAGGTTTTGAGCCTCAACCAGAGCAGCACGGTAACGTGTGCGGATTTGGTAGGTCTTGGCAGTATCTGGAGCGTCGTTAATCCAGTGAGCGTCTGTTAGATGTAGGCTGCTGCTCCATAAGTTTTCGTCTTGCAAGTCGGCCGTTACGTATACTTCATTTTTGGCCATGTCTTTGCCAACTACGTAATATGGCAAGCCGCCGCCAACATTAAGGCCATGTCGCTGGCCGATAGTGTAAAATAAGGCCCCGTCATGCTGCCCAATAACACGCCCGTAATGGTCGATAATATTACCAGGCTCGGTCTGCACAAACGCCTGTAAGAATTCTTTAATACCTACCTTGCCTACAAAACAGATACCTTGTGAGTCTTTCTTTTCGGCCGTGGCTAAGCCAAGCTTTTTAGCCATATCACGTATTTGAGGCTTTTGATATTCGCCAATTGGCATTAATGATTTGCGTAGGGCGTCTTCGGTAACGCGGTATAAAAAGTAGCTCTGGTCTTTGTTAGTATCTACGCCAGTTAGCAGCTGGCCATCTTTGATGCGTGCGTAGTGGCCAGTGGCAACCATGTCGGCGCCATCTCGCAAAGCTGTGTTTAGGAAAAGCTTAAATTTTACCTCTTGGTTGCACATAATATCGGGGTTCGGTGTACGGCCGGCTTTGTAGCCCTCCAGCATGTACTCAACCACCTTTTGGCGATATTCGGTCTCAAAATCATACATTTTAAACGGAATACCCAGCTGTACAGCAACGCGCTTGGCGTCTTGGTAATCTTCTTTCCATGGGCAATCAAAGCCAGGTAGATCCTGACTCCAGTTTTTCATGTACACGCCGGTGACTTCGTAACCCTGCTCTAGCAAAAGCGCCGCAGTTACCGAACTGTCTACACCACCGCTCATACCAACAAATACTTTTTTGGCCATAATATACTTATTATATCAAATTACAGAGGTTTAGTGCCACTGCTAATAGTCAGATTCTTGGATATGCTTGCGGAGTGTAGATAATTCAAAGCGGCGGCCGAGCCAAAACGACACGATGATAAACGGAATCATAATCATGGCTGGTAACCATAACACCTTTTCAACCGTAATAATCTCGGAGCCTGTGCCACCAGTGCCTGCCGACTGAGTCACAGCCCCGTTGGCTACGCCAATTACCTGCAAGTAAGCAGTGAGGCCATTTTTGTCGGTAGCCTTAATAATAACGCTATATACGCCAGCCGTATCGTAAATATGCTTAAGATCAACGACACCCTGGAACTGCTGGCTGATAAGGTCTTGTGCTTTGTTGTCGCCCCAGTCCACACTAATAGCATAAGGGCCTGTACCGCCGCCCAGGATAATAGGCCACACCAAGGTGTCGCCAGGGTTAGCACCACGGCGAGCAAAGTCGCTCGTAAGACTTAGTAGCGGTGATCCAGAGGGGTTAAACTGCGCATCGTTAAAGTTAACCGTTACAATATTAGAGTCCGGACCAGCTTGATCCAAAGAATCATATACCCGTACAATAAGGTCGTTTTGGCCACTAAATAAGTCGATTTGAATAGAATAGCTGCCCGAAGCACACAATACCGAGCCCATAAACACATTGTTATCAAACACCTTAACCATCAGGCCACGAGGGCACAAGCCAGCTACTGTTACAGGCAAGTTTGTAAAGCTCTGGCCATTACGCGGCGCCGTAATCGTAGCACCTGTTGTGGGTGGTGCGCTAGCAAGTGTGCCAGTAAGACCCATTGAACCTGACTTAGGGTTTTCGGGTGCTGGGGCTGCTGCCGAGGCGACCCCCACCCATCCTGATGCGGCTTGCAGCACCACTAAGCTACTCACCACTGTAGCGGCAAGTATCCGTCGGAATGCTACCAGGATATTCTTCATGTCTACCACTACTTTACCTGTCAATATAGCCTTAAGCAATATAAAAAGGCTGCTCCAGAGCCAGGAACAGCCTTTGTTGTAAGCATTCGCAGTTTTACTTGCGCTTGCTGCCGGTTGCTTTTTGTACAATACGCTTATTGTAGCCCTTTACCATTCGTGGGATCACGAAGATGGCAGCTAAGATAAGCAGGATTACCGCTACCGTGATAACGATAATAGGGATAGGTACAACGTAAAATGTTTGGCTCGCAGCAAGTAGCTGGCCTTTGGCACCATAGCCAAAGTTGCCCTCAAGCTTATACTTACCAAAAGAGTCTACTTTATCAAGGTCAACACTAAAACGGCGCACGCTGTCAGGCAAAACGTTACCACGTGGCTGCTCATTGTTGATCTCGTAGCTTGCCAGAGTTTTATTGCCTTTTTTAAGCAATACCTTACCAAAAGGTGCTTCTTGCACATCACCCTTGTTTTGGAAGCGAACAATAGACTTTAGGTCTTTACCCGAGGTAAAGAAGCTGCCGGGGTGGTCGTCTTTGCGCACATCAAAGCTTGCGATACTTAGGTCTTCTTTGATATCACCAGGCACCTTTACGAGCAACAACGAACCGACGCTCGCCGATAAAGTCACGTTTTGGTCACTGGTTGAAGAGGCAGGAGCAAAACGTACAGCCCCATAATAACCACCAGCCGAAGCTGAAGCTGGAATAGTAATTTTAACTTTAATGGTCTTTTGTTCGTTGGCAGCCAAAGTAAAATCACCAACCGGCTCAACATATTGCTTTAAGCTATGGCTGGGGGCCGCCTGATCTGCATCGAGAATAATGTTTGGTGTACCATTCTCACCCTTACCAGCTACGAAGTCGTTAATGATTCCGCGCAGCTTTGTGGCGTCATCAGTCATATTTTGAACATAGATTTCAACAGTCTGACTAGTGCCTGCCTTAATTTCTACGTCTGTTCGTACTGGCGACACCTTAAGTGCATTACCGGTACTCTGTGATGTTGCCGTTGCGGCAGTTTGTGTGGCAGCGAAGGCCGTACTGGCGCTAAACAATATAGCAGATGCACCAAGCACGAATCCCAACGAAGCGATCTTTCGTCGTAACATTACTTCCCCTTTTTAAACTTCTTTAGCTTATACTAGCACAAAGCATTAGAAATTTGCCAAGCAAATATACGTGAGCGTAGTCGAGTACACCCCTGGAGCTTGATCTTTGGCAACATTGACTAAATAACTAATAGTATACTTTTTGTAATCTTGTACACCGGAGGCAACAGCGATTACGTCGCCATTATTAAACCTAAAACGATTGGGAAGATTATAACCTGCGGTTGCCGTTCCCGTACCGGGACCATCAGGGTCAATACCAATGTCGGGGTTAGCATTAGAGCGTAAGTTTACACCAAATTGGCTAGTGCCGACTGCCGACGCCGTTCCAGCCATAGCAGGCAAAATGTTATTACCGGAAGTCATCGTACCGCCATTCATAGAAACGTTATAGCCACCGGATGCATTAGTTGCAGCCAAAATTTGCGATTGGGCAGCGCTGGGCAGTTCATCGCTGAGCTGGCCCAGGTTAAGCAAGTCCCCCTGAGCTGTGGAGCAGTCATAGCCATCGATAGACACCCCTTGGCAGAATAACAAATAAGGCGGCACCTCAACACTTACGTCAAAACTCCTGTTAATTGAAAAAGCCAACGCACCAAAGTCAACAGGCGAACCCGTAGCATCGGTGCTGGTATAGGTAGATATCTTGGTGTAGTACGACTCTGGGTCTGTTGGGTTTACAATGTTGCCAAATTCAAAGCCCACTGGCCCAGCGCTTACCGGACCCGAGGGAGCGTGGGTTAGCACAATCTTATTAACTGTAGAGCTGGGCGATATGATAAAGCCTGATATGCCCGTGGAATTGACTAAATTCGCATTGAGGGCGTCAAAGCCATATGGAGCCACGCAAGGATCCTCGATAAGTGCTGAGTTACCACAAAACTCAATAGCAATTGACTGGATGGAACCAGCAGTTGCGATAGAAAAGCCAACTTTGTAGTTAACATTGTGTTCTCCGGCAATGTTAGAGCCAAGCTGTAACGACCGCGAGGTAATTTGTGCGGCTTGCGCAAAAGAAGCATACAGCGACCCCCCTATTAATAGGGAGATCGCGAGTATAGTAACGGTAAGCTTTTTATGCAAGCGCACCGGGACAGCTGCCTTTCTGCGCCAAAGCACTACTTTAGAATTGACCAGTTGCGATTAACTGCTGAGCGGCAGTATAGATTCCGGCCGCAGTTGTGTTAGCAGCAGTTGCCGCAAAAGTTAGGGTTGTTACTGAGCTGTTTACGGGGCCGCTGAGAGTGGCGATGTTGTCGCCATAAGTACTGGTGGTATTAGTTGTGTTAAAGGCGTATTGTGAGCCCGAACCGCCGTCGTATGGCGATGTTGCTGTAATGTTAGTACCAGCACTTGAGACACGTACACCAAACTTTTCGGTGCCAGCCGCGAAGGTAATAGCCGACGCGCCAGCGGCATCAATATCATTGGGTCCGCTTATAAGTGTTGTACCCTTTAAGCGTATGGTTGCGCCGGACTGGGCGTTAGTAGAAATGCTGAAGTTTGCTGTTTTAGTGTCAACGGCAGTGGCGTCCAAAATATTGTTGGCGCCGTGACCGATAGTTACACTTGGGTCATCACCACAAGATGCGTTGTATACACAGAATGCCAAGCTTTCCATAACGCGAGCAGTAATGTTAATCACCTTACCAGTGCTCATTGCCATACCACCGGCATCAACATAGGTGCCTTCTGTACCTGGCGCATATGTTGCAGGGCTGTTAGCACCACTTGAGTTAAGGTATGTTAAGGCACGTGCATAGAAGCTGTGGTTATCGGTGTTTGGATTAGTAGCGGTTGTTAATGTAATAGTAATAGCCGTGCTTGCACCAACTGACGTGCTGTTGCTTGCGTTAACAAGTGTTAGCGTACGGTTAGTGTTAGCTGATGCAGCCGTCCAGGAACCTGGCAAACCAGATGTGCTAGCAGTTGGCGTACCAACACTAAAACCCGTAGGTGCAGTACACGTGCTATCACCGATGATTGGGGTGTTATCACAAAAATCAATAACAATGCCCTTAAGCACGCCGGCCGTAGCGGTTGTAAAACTAATAAGGTAAGTGGTCCCCGTTGCACCAGCGGTTGAGCTGCTCATTTCAATACTACGGCTCGTAAGCTGAGCAGCATAAGCGTGCTGGTTAAGGCTTGGAAGTACAGCAGCAACGGAAAGTACAAGCGCGAGTGCGCTGTACGCTGCAAGACGCAATCCTCTTTTTTTGATCGACATAACGGATCTCTCCCTTATTTTCATTTTTGATGTTTTAATTTATGACTTAACGTTATCATGCTTATGCAAACAAAACAACGAGCAAAAGTAAATTATCCACAGCTTTTTAATTATTTGTGGAGACCTTGACGCCTAGAAAGTAGACGTAGCTACGAGGACATGATGGAATTGGTACTCACCAGCAGCCGTAACATTTGAGATGTTAAAAATGTACGAAATAGTGTAGTCAGTCTCACCACTACTCTTAGTAGAAGAAGCCACCGTATCATTTTTAACGTACTTAAATAGATTGGCCGTATTGTAGCCGGCAGCTGCGTTACCAAAGCTAAAGCTACTATCGGGTACCTGGATTGGATTAGCGCCAAAAGTAGTCGGACTAGTATTAGCCACAAGGTTCATACCAAACTGCTCTGTTCCCGCCGATGATGCCGTGGCCGAAGTTAGATTGTGGAGCATGGGGCTATTTGGCAAAGTATTTGTAGGGGGATCAGATGCGGTCTGCACCACATAGCCACCCGCCAAATATGTTTTTACCGAAAAAGTAGCCGTGGCGGTGGCGGTTGAACCTGTAGAAAGTACGCCCAAGTCGGTACTACCGCCAGTAACATTAAATGCGATAAAAGGCGCACGGTCAGTATTGAATCCGGTTTGCGCTGTATAGTTTGTAGAGGCCGAGCGCCCGGAACCCATTTCGCCGGCCGATTGCTTAGAACAATAGTTAGTAGAACAGGCGTTAAGCTCACCGCCAGATCCAAAAAAGACCTCATCGACACTGTAATGGCTCGACGAAGATTGTTGAGCGGCCGCAAAAGGACAGTACACTAATACTGCCGCAGTAAGTATGGCCATTGTTACCCTCGCAAGCCTGCGTTGCATGCTTTTTATTGTGCCCCAATGCGAACATAAACACAATCCGTTTACGCTTTTTAGCCAGAGTTTAGTATTATTACTATAAGCAGTAATACAAGAGCAATGGACCCATCACAACTACAATCCGACACCGATAACGATAGTACTTCGCTGGAGCGTGAAGAGCCGGCAGTTCACGCTGCGCCCGCAGCCAGTCCGTACGTAACCGCTTCTACGCCCACCAGCGGTGACTCTTCTTTGAGTACACTTGAAGACACTAATGTCACTCCCGATACACCGTCACCTAAGCCGCCTATTTTTAAACGCATCTGGCACCGCTTTAACATATACCTACTACTCTTTGTATTGATCGTACTAGTTGCCATTGCTGTGGTAGTGTTCTTTACCGTTAAAGACAAGCAAAAAACCACCAGCAACACTGTTACAACACAAGGCCTATCCGAAAGCGAACTTAAGCAGCTGGCCAGCACCGACTCTACCATTGGCAGCGCCAAGCAAACGCTTAATATTGAGTCTAATGCCATCTTTTCGGGCACTGTTTTAGTGCGTAACGACCTAGAAGTAGCCGGCACGATTCGTGTTAACGGCGCTCTTGCCTTACCTGGCATTACCGTATCTGGCACTAGTAACTTTAATCAGATCCAGGCAAGCACCCTAGGAATTACCGGGGCCGCAACCGTACAAGGAGCACTTACAGCCCGTAGTGGCATTAACGTCTCGGGCAATAGCAACTTTAGCGGTAACGTTTCGGCCACCCAAATTACTACCGGAGCTTTACAGCTTAACGGCGACCTCGTACTTACTAGGCACATTACAGCCGGTGGGCCTATACCCGGTATTAGCCAAGGCATTGCCTTGGGCGGCGGCGGTACGGCCTCAGTCAGCGGTTCAGACACTACCGGGTCAATTACTGTCAACACCGGTAGCTCTCCGGGTGCCGGCTGTTTTGCAACCATTAACTTCACGCGCGCTTTTAACGGCACACCCCACGTAGTTGTTACACCGATTGGTGCCAGTGCTGCTTCGGTAGATTATTACGTGAACCGCTCCAGTAGCAGCTTTAGCGTTTGCACTATAAATCCGGCCCCTGGCTCACAAACCTTTGGCTTCGACTATATTATCTTAAACTAGTACGCGCATTAGCCATACACTGCAGCTTTGGCGCGCTAGATGACGGCAAGGTCATTTGCCACGCGCAGTTCCGCCCGGGTGCCAAAGGCACCGCGAGGCGGCTGTTTGAGCATGGTAAATTGGCCTTGTGCTATCTAGCGTATTAAGACTACGTAGCTTAGATGTCTAAGAAGACTGTAACCTTGTCGGCCTTAACGTGCATAAGGCCACCAGAAATGCGAATGCGCTGTTGACCACCGCGTACTGCCTCAATGCTCATTTCGCCAGGGCTTAGTAGTGTTAAAAAGTTGTGGTGGCGAGGCAAAATATCAAAGGGCCCTGTAGCGTTTACGGCAGATATACTGTAGCCGTCGGCGTCAAAATAGGTCTTGAATGGCGAATAGACCTTGATGCGCATAGTGGGAGTGGCTTTTGTGTCCTTGTCGTGTGAGCCCTGCGGCGAATCAGGCAGGCTCTCGATTTCACCCGTGGAGGCGTTAGTGCGCAGCGCGGTCATACAATGATCTCCTCAACACCCTTGAGCATTTGGTCGCGGGGAATAAATTCACCGGGCAAGCCGTTAAGGTCTTCCATGACAAACATGTTTTGCGAGAAGTAGGCAATGAGTTTTTTGGCCTTGGCGTAATCGGCGCGATCGGACGGTGATAACTCATTTTCACCAATAATGGCGATGATCGACTTGAGTGATTCATATTTTTGCAGCAAAGCCTGTACCTGCACGCTCAGTACATAGTGGCGATCGCCAACAACTTCTGGCGTTAGCAGTGATGATGTTGTGTGCAACAAGTCAACTGCCGGGCGAATACCCTGCTCTGCAACCGCACGGCTCAATACAATCACCGAATCAAGCTCGTGCTGAATCATTTGCACCGCTGGGTCGCTCATGTCGTCAGCCGGCACATAAATAGTCTGGGCAGCCGTGATAGAGCCGCTACTAGTTGAACTCAAACGGTCCTGCAACATCTTTACGTCAGAGAAAATAGTTGGCTCGTAACCACCCTCAGAAGGTACCTGGCCAAGCATAGTAGCAACCTCGTTGCGGGCTTGCACATAGCGGTACATGTTGTCGGCAAAGAACAAAATATCTTTGCCTTTTTCGTCGCGGAAATATTCGGCAAGTGTTACCGCGCTGAGCGCAATAATAGAGCGACGTACTGGGTTTTCGTTCATTTGGCCAAAGAACATGCAGGTATTTTTAAGCAGGTTGCGCTCTTTAAGCGTTTCGTATAATTCGTGGCCCTCGCGAATACGCTCACCAATACCGGTAAAGAAGCTAAGCCCTGAACCACTTTGAGCAACATTATGAATAAGCTCCATAGTGAGCACGGTCTTGCCTACGCCAGCACCGCCCACAATACCAATTTTGCGGCCTTTAACAAATGGTGCAAAGAAGTCGATTACTTTAATACCTGTCTCTAAAATCTCCGGAGCCTTGGTGCTAAAGTCGGTGGTTCGTGCTGGCGATTGGAAGATTTTGCGGTGAGCCATGTTGGTGTCGTCTACAGGATCAAGACCATCGAGCGGATTGCCAAGTGCATCCACAACACGGCCAATCATTTCATCACCTAATGGAATCTCAATACTCTTTTGAGTACGCTTAACATGCATACCCTTTTGCAATCGCAAGTCGGACTCAATATTAAGGCATACAGCGTGCCCGCCAGGCTGCAAACTATCTACCAACAGCGGCGTGCCGGTTTCTTCAACAACAATAACTTCTTGGATATCGGGCAATTGGTCGTCAAATACCACCGTTACCAACAAGTCTTTAACTGATCGGATTAATCCCTGGTTCATGCTGCCCTCGTTTTTCGTAGACCGTTGGTAATTTCCTTAAGCCGCTCATCTTGCGTACGGCGCTTAGTGCGGTTGTATTTACTCGTAAGTTCGCCATACCACTCATCGGCCTTATCGTTAGCCATGCTCATGGCCCTAAAACGGCTGGCGTACTGGGCTAATTTTGAGTCCAGAATTACCTGGCTGAGGGCGATTTCCATCATCGAACGTTCTAGATGAGCCATAACGTCAAACGCGGAAGGCTCAAAAATGTAGGTTGCTTCACTAATCACATCTTCACTTTCGCTCACACGCTTACCCTTTTCTTGTACGGCCGTATTAAGCTCAATGCGTTTTACATCCTGGAACATGAGTGACACGTATGTTTGATAGTACACAATGGTACTCTTGTAACTTCGAGCCTCCTTAATTAAGGGCTGCACGTTAATGTTACGGTCGCGAGAAGGCAACGCAAAATACTTCTTAAAGCTTACACCCGACTGAATCAACTGCATGGCGCCGTGGTGTCCAATAACAATAATGTCTTGTTTTTCGGGGTCAAAATCTTTAAGCATCAAACTGATAAGCTTTTGGTCGATATCGCCACTAAAGCCACCCTCGGCAGTTACAACAATAAATAATTGCTTGTCGGTAATTCGGTCGGCTTTGGTGCGGCCAAAGCGGAACAGATTATCCACACGAACCTGGGAATACATTTGCCAGAGCTCGTTAAAGAACTGCTGTGACTGCAACACCTGGTTTTTAGTTTGCGAAATACGCATACTGGCCAAGCCCTCAAACACGCTCGTTAGGTTTACAATAGTGCTCATAGTTGCTCGCTGACGGGCAACTTCTTGCAGACGGCTCATCGTTTGGCCTCCACTAAGCTGATCTTTTTAAGGTCATCACGCACTTTTTCAAACTGGGCATCATCGGTTACCTTAGTTGCAGCCTCAACCACCGACTTCTTAAGCGCCTCAATACTAATTGATTCACCTTCTTGCATATTAAGCACAATATCTAGCATCAGTGTTTGGGCCATAAATGTATAACTTTCGCCAGGGGCCTGGTTGAGGAGCTTATACAAAAGCTCACCGCGGGCTAAGTCCTGCTTGGCGCTTAGGGCTAGCTCCGAACCAAAGTGCGCAAATTCCTGAGCCTGGGCATAGGTGGTAAGCGCTTTAAACATCTGCGTGGCAAGGGCCTTTTGGCGCTTGCCTTGGCCACGGCCACCAACACGAGACACGCTCAAACCAACGCTTACAGCAGGGCGCATGGTATCGCGGAAGATGTCCATATCCAAAATCCACTGACCATCTGTAATAGACATAACGTTGGTTGGTAAGTACGCGGTAATGTCGCCGCTTGCCGTGAACACAATAGGAACACTCGTTAGGGTTTTGTGGTTGTGAGCCAGCTTGCCGGCCCGTTCCAAAAGTGATGAGTGTACATAAAACATGTCACCCGGGTACGAATCACGGCCCGGACTCATGCCAGACAACAAGGCAATTTCACGGTAGGTATGGGCATGCGCCGTGAGGTCGTCATAGATGATTAACGTGTCTTGCCCAGCTTTTTGCCACAAATATTCGGCAATACTACACGCCACATACGGTGCCAAATAGCTCATAATGAGCGAATCTGACATGGTAGAAACCACTACTATAGAATTTTTAAGGGAATCGTTAGCCTGTAGGCGATTAAGTAGCATGTCAACATCGCTACGACGCTTAGCAATAAGCACATACACTACCACAATATCGGTGTTCTTTTGATTAATTGCCAACTGGGTAGCAAGCGTAGTTTTACCAGACTTGCCATCACCAAGCACAGCAATACGTTGGCCGCGCATTAAGGGGAAAAGTGTGTCGGCTACTGTAATGCCCGTTTCGAGTTGCTTATCAAGCAACTCACGTTCGTATAACAAGGGCGCCGGGTTAAACACTGGCCACACGCTGTCAGCGGCAATCGGACCCTTACCGTCAAGCGGATCACCGGTTACCGAAATAACTCGCCCAATAAAATCTTTACCAACTTTAGTCACTAGCTGGTCGTGTTGCACAACTACCACCATACCAACTCGAGCATGCTCCAAGCCAAGATGCAACACTACCACGTGATCTTCAAATACGTGATGCACGTAACCCTTACTGCCATCCTCAAAGAGTACTAAAGCGTGTACGTTAACCGGCTGGAGTCCTTTAATACGTACAATAAAGCGTTCAACTGATATAACCTCACCAACGGGCTTGCCAGCCTGTACAAGTTGGTCAAAATGGCGGTTATCGCTCATTTGGCACCACTTTCAAGTGACGCAATAAGCTGAGCCTTTTGTGCGTCAAAGTGACTACGCAAACTAAGATCGAACACATGATTAGTGGTACGAATAACAGTGCCGGCAGCAATTGAAGGCTGGAGGCCAATCTGCAAAAGCACCAAAGGGTGAATATTTGCGCGCAGCCAACTAACAATTTTGGCGATAAAGGCTGCCGACGGATCAGTAGCAAAACTCATATGGATAGATGGTGCAGACTGGCTAACGGTTTGCAAAAACTGCACTAAACGCTCGCGCTCTGCTTTCTTGAGTAAATTACAGCTATTTTCTGAGGCCAAGGCATCTAGCAAACGGCTAACACGCGGCAAAGCTTCGGCATTTTTTTCGCCGGTCTGCCTCAAGGCCGCCTGCTGTAAAAAATCTTCTAAGGACTCTATTTCACGCTGTAAACGATGTATTTCTACTGCGCCAAAAACTAAGGTAGGCAGCACCATTTTTGGCGCTTCCTTTGCGGCAGGGGCTGGCTGCACTGCCCCAGCAGCGGACTGGCCAGCAACCGCACCAGCCACGGGCGCAGCCTGTTTAGGCTCCATTTGTAATGTCCTCAATTATGGCCAGCTTGTTAACCTCAAGCTCACCCAAGATATACTCGAGCTGGTCGTTAAGATCAATCTGGTTGCCAACAGCGGCCAGTACATAGTGGTTAACCACTTGAGCCATGTTGTTCTCGAACAAGGCAATGCGCCGTACTTTTTCGGCGGCAATTTCTTTTTCTAGCTGGGCGCTCATGGCTTGGCGCTGCTCGTCGATAGCTGTTTTAGTCTTTTCGATAGATTCAACAGCCAGCTGCTTAGCATCACCAATAGCACTTTCGTAATTAGCAAATGCCTCTTTAAGTTCTTTGCTGATCTCCTGTTTCATATAGTCGTTAAGTTGCGACGTCGTAAGGCGCAAGTCCTGCTGCAAGAACATAGCATTTTCGCCCAAAATCTTCTCAAAGTGCAAGCGGCCCCTGTTACGAAGCTCTTCGCGGAATTCCTCATTAAAGATATGATCTACGTCTTCTTCGGCAGAGCGCTGGACGGACTCGCTCAGCGCAGACGCACGCTTGCCACCACCGCCAGCGCGGTGAAGCATAATAATCAAATAGATAAAGGCAGCGCCGCCCACCCATATGAAGCTAAGAATAAGTACCAGCCACCCTAATGTCATGCTATAAAACTACCCATCCCTCAAAACACAAGCATTTTAGATCTTCAATAATAAATATACCGCAATTAAGCCAATTGTGAAAATAATCAGTGATATTAAAATTACTTGCAACAAATTACGAACGATAGATTTTTTAGCCAGAGGGTTGCGGCCGATTGCAATCATACTTGTTCGCACACCCGCGTACAAAATACTACCAGCGATAAATGTGCACAAAATAAGAACAACCAGTCCAGCATATATACGTGCCGCGCCCACTGGTTTGTCGGTAACCACATCTGCCGCCTGGGCCAACCAGCCAGGAACGCCAGCCGAAACCGCCACCGGTTTGTAATCAGGATTGTGGGCAACATTAATATTTACCTGGATACGGCCAATAGTTACCGTTCGCTTACCACCAGAAGTCGTCAAAATAGATGTGCTCTGGGCATCGCTCTTGCCGTCAAAGGCTTCCACGGCCTTACCAAGCACAACTTCGTGGCCTGTGTCACCTTTCATACCCACGCCATCAATTGACGATATCGTAATGCTCTCACCGGCCTTAATAGGGCCATTCTGGTTGCTCACCAGTACATCGTACTGGCCGTAGGTAGCAACATAAGTCTGCGCCTTTGCCTGGTCGCCTGACAGCGACACAGGAGCATCGTTAGGGGCAACCACCACTCCAAGCATGTTTGTTTCGCTATCTTGGTTGAGCGGCTCAACAATTGTGGCATCGCCCGATTTAAGCCGCACGATAATACCCGGTTGCAAAGTTGTTTCGCTCTGATACCCTTGGGTAACTTCTTGGGCGTTAGCGGGCATCGTCATAAAGCCACAAACCACAAGTGCGCTTACAACGAGTGCTTTAAATAAACGCTTACGCTTGAACATTACGTTCAGTATACCGCATTACCACCAACCACAAAAGACGGCAACAGTGGTAAATGGCACATAATGTGATATAGTCTTCAGCATGAAACGACGAACCCGTGAACTTCTAGCCACCGGAGCGGCCCTGCCCCTCCTATTTGGCTGTGCCGAACAGGGTGACCAGCCTGGTCAAGTTGTCGACCCTCGTGCCACCGGCACATACAGCACCAAGCTATACCCTAGCCAACAAAAGCATATCCGCACAAACTTTGAGCGAGACGTTGCCTACTGGAAATCGCATAGTGTTGGCAAAATTGCCGCTACCAAGCTCGTTATTTTGAGTGGCAACCAAGCCAAGTTTGACTGCCCCTTGGGCAAAGACAAAGGCACCGCTCATTACAAAGCCAATAGCATGAGTAACTTTTGCGCCACTAAAAATACCGTTGTATTCACCGGCATTACACTAGACATCGAGTTAACAGAAGGAGTTGGCCAAAAAAGTGCAGACTACGCCCTAGACCACCTAGTGGGCAGTGCCGTTCAGTATGCTAAAGGCGATTTGAAGCCAGAGATGCTCTTTGACGAAAAGCGTTTAGGTAAGCTCCAGACGCAAGCCGCCTGTTTTGCTGGCATTATTGCCAATGAATTTGAACCACGATCTATAAAGCCCGTCCATGACTACCTTGCGAAGCTTGATCATTCGGCTCACCCCACCACGCAGGCGCCCGCATATATGCAAGGCGCTACTACTGGTAACTGCGGCAGCCTACTTTAGCAACAATCCCGCCCTGCTTGGGCTAGATCAAAGAAGCCAAAACTTCGACAGTGCGAGTCAACTCGTCTTTAGTCGTTTGCCGCCCAAAAGTAAACCGCAAGCTAGCCTGGGCATCAGCATCGCTCAAACCCATAGCACGCAAAACATGCGATGGCTCTTCGTTACTCGCACTGCAAGCCGATCCAGCGGCGCATAAAATACCGGCTTCGTCTAAGGCCATCAAGATGCGCTCGTTGTCTTGGCCGGGAATCGTAATATGCACGTTATTTGGCAAACGATGATTGCGAGAACCATTTAAAATAGCGCTCGGAATAGCTTGTGCAAGTAACCCAATAAAGTATTTCTGGAGCGCCTGTAAACGTGCTGCTTCCTGGTGGCGATCTGTCTGCACCATATCTAGGGCCACGCTTAGGCCAATAGCACCCGCAATATTCTCGGTGCCGCTACGCAGGCCACGTTCTTGCCCGCCGCCCTTAATTTGAGGCTGTAAGCGTGCATGCGCATTAACGTACAGCACACCAGCTTGTTTGGGACCATAGATTTTACCGCCGTTTATGGTCATAAAATCGACTCCTAACCGTGCAACGTGCAAATCTAAATAGTTAGCTGCTTGGGCAGCGTCGGTGTGCAAATATAACGGCAAAGTAACACCACGAGCTCGTCGATCGCGGCGAATGTCAGCCACCAGCTGGCCCATTTTATGGATTTGCTGAATGGTGCCCACTTCATTATTGGCATACATCACGCTCACTAGTACCGTCTGGTCGTCAATGGTCTGGCCTACAGCCTCCGGTTCAACAATCCCGGTTTTTGTAACGGGCGTCTCTGTATAGTCATACTGATGAGCTGGAGCCAACACCGACTCGTGCTCGATGCTACTTACCACAATCTTGGCGTTAGGATACTGATGCATAACACCGTTGATTGCCAAATTATTAGCTTCGGTTGTGCCAGCTGTAAAAATGATCTCACTCGGGCGGGCGCCCAGCCAGTGGGCCACTTTAGCGCGAGCGGCCTCTAGGTCTTTACGCACCGCTTGCGCAGCCAAGTAGGTGGCTGAAGGATTGTAAAACCGTTCAGTAAAATATGGCTGCATAGCAACAAACACCGATTTATCCATCGGTGTTGCAGCGGCGTAATCTAGGTAGATCGTGTTCATACGTACTAGTATAGCGTTTTAGGCTACGGCGTACAGTTCAGCATCAATCTGCTTGTTGTACATCGAAACAGCCTGGAATAAGCGACGAGCCTCATCAAGACCAATGTATTGGTATGGCTGCTGGTCTTGAGCCTTAAGGATACCGTTAGGGCGAACGTCGTAACGGGTTGTCACAGAGTGTTTGCGGCCCTCGGCGTCAGTCCATTCTTCGTGCCAAACCCAGGTGGATTCGTCGAGGCAAAAGAATTCACGGCGACCATTATGAGACACAGGGCCAAATAAACCGCCACCAATTTTAGCTTCATTACGAATAAGATTACGATATGCCTCTTGGCGACGCTCTTCGTCTTGCTGTGTGTTGCTAAGCAGCTTGAGTAAAGTCATCCTGGACTCCAACTACATTAGTTTGCATAGCTTGCTTGCCCACTGGCTGCGCGGGCATAGCCGCATGGCTCATCACAAAGGATGCGCCTGGAAATTGACGCTGCAAGGCAGCTTGTGCATTGTCGGCGGCGGCGTAGCGTACGGCGCGGCGGGCGGTATGTGGTTCAACCGTTTGGGCTTGCTTAATTGACTCGCGGCCGGTGTTACGTGCGAAAAGATTCATACTACCTCGTTAAAAATCAAAGAGCATCTGCGCGTTATGCGTGGTGGCTTTGGCGATATCCGTTACGGTCTCACCGCGCAATTCGGCTAAAAATTCAGCCGTAACTCGCACATGCTTTGGCTCACAAATAGTACCACGATAAGGTGCAGGTGTCAAGAATGGCGCATCGGTTTCAAGAAGTAAATGGCTGAGCGGCACTGCTTTGGCGGCAGCCAACTGGTCGGCATTTTTACTAAAGGTCATAATGCCGTTAAGGCCCACATGCAGCCCACGAGCCAAAATCTGATCAAGTTCTTTAGTGCCAGCGCTAAAGCTATGGATCACTCCGCGAATACCTTCATATTCGTCAAAAATAGCCCAAAAGTCATCAAAGGCATCACGCACATGAAAAATTAGTGGCAAATCATATTTAAGTGCCAGCTCAATCTGGAAACGTAGTATTTTTTCTTGCGCTTCTTTGGGTGAATGCTGGTAATAATAGTCCAAACCGCACTCACCCACCGCAACCACTTTAGGCCGCGTGGCCAAAGCGCTAAAATCAGCCAAGCACTGTGGGCTTTCAATGTGTCCTTGAGCCTCGTGTGGATGAATACCGATTGATACCAGCAGCTCATCATGCTTTGGCGCTAACTCCACCGCTCTTTTGCTATCGTCCAGGCTACAGCCAACGCAAATCATGCGTGTGACGTCTGCTTTTGCAGCGTCGTCAATCAACTTTTGAGCCGTAGGAAAGCCGGCTTTCTCCCAGCGTTTACGAGTTTCGTCATTCGTCTTTAAAAGTTTGTCAGATTCTTGGATGTGACAATGAGTATCAACGAGTTGCATATCTCCTACGCTTTCTGGGGTTGTTGAGCTTGTTGGTCTTCTGGGGTTTCGTGCTTAGGGAATAGCGTGCCCTGGATTGGACGCACAACGCCCTCTTCAAAAACAGCCTTAATTTTGGCAGCTGTGTCTGGCAAAAATGGCTCGAGTAAGTCAGCGACTTCTATCAAGCAACCAGCTTGATAGGCTAAAACTTCCTGCAAATGCTCTTCGTCGTCGGTTTTAGCAATAGCCCATGGCTTTGTTTCGTCAATATATTGGTTGAGGCCACGTACTTGGTCCCAAATTTCATCAAGGGCACGGTCAAATCGACACTCCTGGATAGCTCTTGTAATAGGCTCACTATCGTGTGAGGCCACAGGTATATCGCCAATAATACCATTTTGGTACTTCATAATCATGGCTGCAGTACGCTGCACGGCATTGCCCAGCTCGTTAGCTAGCTCGTTGTTATATGCAGCCTCAAAGGTATCCCAGCTGAAGTCGCCGTCGTTATAGCTTGGAATATGGCGCAAAAAGTAATAACGGAAAGCGTCTGGGCCATACTTATTGATAATTTCGTGCGGGGCCACCACATTGCCCACAGACTTGCTCATCTTTTCGCCGTTCATGTTAATAAAACCGTGAACATACAGCTGCTTAGGCAGTGGTAGGTTAAGCGACAGCAGCATACCCGGCCAAATAGCGGCGTGGAAACGAATAATATCCTTGCCAATTACTTGCGTATGAGCAGGCCAAAACTGCTTAAAGTCGTCATGCTCTGGGTAGCCAAGCACCGTAATATAGTTCATCAAAGCCTCAAACCACACATACATCACCTGATTTGAATCACCAGGCACGGCAATACCCCACTCTAACTTGTCTTTAGGGCGAGAAATACTAATATCGTCCAGGCCCTCAGTAAGCACGGCTAAAATCTCATTACGGCGTGTTTCGGGAACAACCTTAAAAGCACCGCTCTCGATAGCTTCTTTAATTTGGGCTGTGTAGTTACTCAGACGAAAAAAGTAGTTCTCTTCTTGGATTTTACGATAAGCCTTAGGGTGGTCTGGCTGCATGCGTGCAGGATCTGCCTTAGACTCAGGAACAAATTCTTCTTGCGTAACATCATACCAGCCAGTGTAAGTGTCTTTATAAATGTCGTGTTCGAGCGCCTTCCAAATAAGTTGAGCACGTTGCTCGTGTGGCTTATCGGTTGTGCGGATAAAACGATCGTTACTGATGTTGAGATCTTGGGCTAGTATGCGAAAACGATCACTCATCTGATTAGCCAATTCCTGGGGTGTAATACCTAAGGATTCTGCCTTTTCGGCAATTTTAGAGCCATGCTCATCGCTACCAGTCGAGAAAATCGTGGTCTTGCCATCTTTACGGGCTTGGCGCGCCAGCACGTCGGCCATGATAAATTCCATCGCATGGCCAACATGTGGCTCGCCATTGGCATACGGAATTGAGGTGGTTACAAAATAATTCATACTTACAGTCTACCTGTTTAACGGAAATCTTTATACATAAATATAGAGGAGAGAAAACTATGCCCGCGGGGGCATGAGGTGCATTTTGGCAGCGGTAGGGAGTGTTATTCCTACGATCATGGTAGCAATTATATACTTTTTATCTGTTTTAGGCCAGAATATGGCCCATATTGCCAAAAAGCGGTACATTTACGATAAAACACCTAGGTGTGCTAACACGCCTTTACTATAAGTATCGAGTGCACCCTGCAAATTACTAAACTTAGTACGTTCGTTAGCTGGTGCTCGGCGTAGGGCCTCTAAATTAAGAAGCACTTTAGCCTCATGAGCCAACATGCCTGCCACGCGGTCGAGTGGCATGCCCCAATCACCGGTCGAGACGTGTCGTACACCATCTATTGGCTCAGGCGATGTCTGCTCGGCGAATTTAACTTTTACTGCATCTTTGGCATAAAAACCTCGGCTGCTCACCGATAAATCCCAGCCGGCTGAGGCTTTTTCTTGGCGCAAAAAGGACGGCCAAGAGTGCACCCTGGCATGCTCGCTTTTCATAGAATAGCGAGCCACCAACAAATGAGTCACCGACGCCTGATGAGCAGCAGTAAGTTGGACAGGCCCGTCCGCTGGACGATGCATAGTATCCCAAAAATTAGGGTGTCGAATATTATCCCTAAGCTTATCAACCACTCGCCGCTCAGCCATCTGGACTCTTTCTGGCTTCTTGTGTTCGTGATCAAACAGAACAAACTGCTTGCCCAAAAATGCTCGCACCAACTGGAAGCGCAGTGCATCCGCTGAGTGAGCTTCTTGGGGTGTAATCGGCACATCTGACCAATCCTGCAAATAATTGCGCACGCGGTGCGTGAGCGCACGTGCTTCAGACGGCTCAGTTAGCGTGGAGTGCGCTAGGTCAAGCGCAACATGAGACCCAAGCAGCAGCGATGGCTTAGAGTCCCCGGTAGCTATCTCACGTAGCTCGGCCCAAAACCCCCTAAGCCCCTCGCCCTCCGGCAATTCGGTGCCAAGCTGCACGTACTGCGCCCGCAGCTCCCCAATACGCTGGTGGTCTGCCTGGTGGTGTTCGTGTGGTATTTCTGTCATTATTCGCCTCCTGTACTTAGACCCTTGTAGCTTATTCCCATACGATATAAAGCTCGCTTACTTAGCTTATCTAGCTGCAAACTGCGTTCGGCAAGCTCACTGCGATTTTGCTGGCCATGCACTGGATCGGCTAGATTCTGCTGCAACTCATGCTCAAGGCGCACAAGCTGCAAAAAAGCCATCGACATATCACCGCCGCGTTGGGCTCTTACTTGCACTTGCTTAATCGTAGTCTTGGGTAAAGGCTCACCGCCTGCAGTGTTGAGCCGCATAAAGTTCTGGCCCAAAAAACCACGCTTGCTAGCTGCCACTGTCCAGCTACCTTGGCGCTGGCGCGTTAAGGCTGGCCAAGATGATGCAAGTATCTCGCCGCTCCGTAAGTTGGTGCGGCCTAAAACAATATGGCATGCAAGTTCTTGGCGCTCGACGAAATCAGCAGTTCTCCAACCAAAATTCAACTCTATCCTACCAGCTAACTGCCTCAAGCTATCTAGAGTCAGCTTTTCCTCTTCCATACCAGGATTTCGACCCTCTGCCAGCTGCGCCCTATACTTTGGTAGATGCGCCAAAAATAAGTCTGCACTGCTATGCTTCTTGGGATCGCCAAGGCTAACCGCTTCTTTAAAGCATTGCTCGCTAGAGTCCAGGAGCGCATCGCACTCCGCTGGGTCGCCTAAAATGGTGGCCATTTCTAAGCAAATCTGCCCGT
This sequence comes from uncultured Candidatus Saccharibacteria bacterium, assembly GCA_964494765.1. Classification (GTDB taxonomy): domain Bacteria; phylum Patescibacteriota; class Saccharimonadia; order Saccharimonadales; family UBA4665; genus CAMLQK01. The sequence continues at coordinate 25,719 of CAZBRP010000008.1, read as the reverse complement.
ACAGGGAATGCTCTCTGCTAGTTGTTAATCCATCTGCGCCTAGTATGCCGTGTCGGAGGTCAACAAGTGCTTCGTAAGGTGGCTGCTGCTCGCCAAATGCCAAATATTGTTGGTGTAGTTCGGTTACTCTTTCGGTGGCTGAATTATTACGCATACGCTTAGTATGTATTTTGTCTTGAGCGCTGTAAAGACGTTTTCTTTTAGGGGTCGATCTGGTACAATAGCCAGGTAACATTTTAGGGCGAGTGGCGGAATTGGTATACGCGGTGGACTTAAAATCCGCTGGCCTTACAGCCTTGAGGGTTCGAGTCCCTCCTCGCCCACCATCTAAAAAGAGTCAACCTTGCGTTGGCTCTTTTTAGATGGGTTAAATCAAGCGGGAATCTGAGTCTGGAGCGCTTGCTGCGAAGATGATTAAATTAAACGATTCCTCTCCGGACTCAAATTACTTAAAAAGACCGGCTTGCATGCCGGTCTTTTATATTGCTAAAACTACTAGTCCTTAGCGGTCGGACCAAGCCTTAAAGCCAATAGCTGCATTGTCGTTAAGCGTTGGCTGCGAAATGCTGCTTGGGAATTCATATTCAATAAAGCGATGGCTCCAGCTATCAGGTGTAACTGGCTTGCCCATCTGGTTGTAGGCGGGCGTTGAAGTCATTTGCGCATATACCGGTAATTGCGTAGTTGGATCTACGTAATAAATAAGGTGCAAGCCTTCGTTGCCTGTACCAAAGTAGGTGTATGGGTGAGTTTGTGGACTTAGGCCAGTAGCCTGGAAAGCCGTCATAAAGTTCTGCATACCCCAGTAAATACCCTGGGCTGCTTGGCGCGGCGTAACGCTCACGTCAAACTTCATGTATGGCACGTCTTTAACGGTTTCGACTGTTACACCGTTAACATGCACAACCTGGCTAGCATTAAGCTTTTGTACAAATGTATTAGCTTGGCCATCTGTTAGTCCACCAGCGTTTACGCCGTCGTTCATACGTGTAGCTACCACACCAAACTTACAAGTAGAGCTATCGCTGGCAGGCTGCCAACCGCTACCACCAGACAATTTACTGCCGTTAAAAGTATATTGTTGGCCATCGATACAGCGGCTCTGGATAACACCAATTACACTGTTAGAATCCTCAGCATAGGCGTAGGCCTTGCTGCGATAATCTACAGATACGTCATACATCGTAAACTGGTCGGCGCGCTTTTCTTGCTCGGTAGTTGAGTAATATACGCTCCACCTGGTGTGAGCTGTTGGCTGCTGAGAAGCTTTTTTAAATACTGTGTAAAAAGCGGCAGTTTTATCGAGTTGCTGCACGTGCTCAACATCTACCTGCTTGTTCTTGGCTAATTCATCGATTTTGTCGCTAATGTAGCTTACGGCAGGCACGCTTGGCGTCTTATTCTTGTCGGCATTGAGGATTGAAACCACCAAAAGCGCTATAACAGTTAGCAAAGCTAGGCCAACAATTGCCGCTAGACTAATAAGAACCACCTTGTGCTTTTGGCGCGACTTGTGCTGGGGTTTTTGGCCTGGAGCACCACTGTTAAGTGGAGGTAATTCAGCCATAGGTTCACCATACTGCGGCGGCATTCCTGGGGTATTTACTGTAGCATTTGGTGCCTGGCCAGCTTGCGACAATGGGCGTGGTTGCCATTGGCCAGCCTGACCTGGCATGGGTGGCAACTGACTCATAGGGCCTGCAGGCATGCCTGGCGCTGGAGCACCTGGCGCTACTTGCTGCGGCGCTTGGCCAGTTTGCGTGGGCTGTTGAATCTGGGCAGCTTCATTTTGCTGCCACGAAAAACCATGCGGCTGCGGCTGGTTAGGAGTAGCGTAGCGCGGCGCGAATAGCTCTTCCGTTTTTGGTAATTGAGGATTATTTTGAGGGTTTGAATTGTTTATTGAATTAGGGTCCATAGTGCAATAGCTCTTAGCTTTATCCTTAGTATATCAGATATAAACGCAAAAATAGCCCACCCTCGGTGAACTATTCGCTCGTATTCATTGGAGGCACCGACCGGACTTGAACCGGTGTACAAGGTTTTGCAGACCTCTGCGTAACCACTCCGCCACGGCGCCAATACCGTAGTATTATACGGTATACCACGCGATATTAACAGATGTTTCTAACGTTTTTCTGCCGGCCACGATAACAGGATTGGCGTTGGCGCCGCATCTACCGAGCCACGCGATACATTACCGCCAAAATCGTACTGAACTCGATGCAAATCATAGGTGTTATCTACAGAGGTAGCACGCGCTTTGCCGTTGTTTTCTAGGCCAGTGTCTTTTACATATTCAGCATAAGCCGGCAGCATGGTAGCTGGATCAAGATATTCGGTGATAGTCATACTTGCCGAGTTAATGCCATATATAGAATACGGGTGCTGCAAAGAATCCAGCCCGGTGTCATTAAAAGCCCACGTTAAGGCTTGCGTGCCATGATACGACGTTTTGCCATCGATAAGCTTTTTTACCGGCACAATCTGCGCCTTAATCTTTATATATTGCTTACTATCACGAGTAGTTAAGCTCACATCGCCCACTTGCACTAAGCCTGTTTGCTTAAAAATACTCTGGATAAAGCGATCGGCTTGCTCTTGGTTAAGACCGCCACTATTAAGACCGTCATTTATGCCCAGACGCGCGCCAGTTTCGCTGGTATCGCAATAGTCATTATCTTTACCATCGGATTGCCAAGTAACATTGTTACGCACCTTAATGTCATAAAAACTGTACTGTTGGCCATCTACGCAGCGGTTAAATGACAGTGTAGGATCGTTAGCCACCGCCAATACTTGATGCGTTAAGTTTAACTCCTTGCTGCTGTAGTTAAATGTTGCATCAAACAGGTGCTTTGGATATTGCTCTTTACCCTTAAAGCCCTTGGCCGACTCCAAGCTATCGTGGGCGCTTATAAGGTGCTGAATCGGCTGGCGGCTGGCAGCATACATACCCGCCAAAAACAGATCAGTCTTATCAATAGCCTGCAAATCGCTATCAGTGACCCTGCCGTTAACCTGCATTGACTTCTGTACAGCATGAGTGGCCCCCGTGTAGTCCGCCTTTGGAGTGGTAAAAAAGCGCATATACACCAGCACGCCAATAGCACTTGCTACCAGCACAAACACAAGCAAAGCAATGCCTACTGACTTAAATTTTGGCTTCTTTTTATGCGGACCAACAGAGGTGTCATAGGGCTGCGGTTGCCATGTTAGCGGCTGAGATGGGTACGAACTATTCTGATTTGGCGTTGAGTTTTGTTGTAGATTTTCCATTCTGTTCTCATCATAATCAGTCGCGCTGTACCTTACAAGCATTTTTTATCTGTAATTAATGGGCTCGTAGGTATTTTTTAGGCCGGCCAGGCCTCTTGCAATACAGCCCAATACTTGCAAAATTACTAAAATTATGATATCATATGTAATACATGAGAGCAGCAGTTATTACGCCACTAGCGCCGCGAGGCGAGGCAGAATACGCACATCGACCCCTTAAAAACGGGAAGTCTGCGGCTATGCCTACAGATTATACCCGTCGTACAGTAGCGCCGCCTAAAAAGCGCGCAGCTCGCTCGACCAAAGCCAAAGTACAGGTAGCACGTAAGCAGGTGCAAGCCGTACGCAAGCGAGTTATTAAGCCAACGCAAAAGAAACTTGCACTATTACTACCTGGCCACAACGAAGAGTTGATTATTGCCACTACTATTCAGTCAGCCATTGCGGCTGGCCAAAACAAACGCGACATTTTTGTTGTCGACGATGCCTCAAGCGACCAAACTCGAGCCATTGCCATTCGTTTACTTGGCAAGCGCAACGTACTCAGTGTAGAACGAAGCGGTAAAGCCCTAGCTGTTAAAAAAGCCATCAAGCAGTTTAATATTGAACGCGACTACCAGTGGTTGCACATCGCAGATGCCGACAGTGTGTTCTCGTCTGACTATTTCCGCGTATATAGCAGCAAGTTAGATCACGAAAAGTACGCTGTTGCCGTAGGTTTTGTACAAAGTATGCGTGGTAACTGGATTAGCACCTACCGAGCGCTTACCTACACCTTTAGCCAGCACGTTAACCGTCGTATTCAAGCCAAATTAGGCATGATATCGGTGTTCCCTGGCCCTATTACCTGTTTCCGTACCGACATACTATCTAAGCTCGACTTTGAGGCTAAAACGCTTACTGAAGACTTTGACATTACCCTGCAGGTACACCGCCAAAAGCTAGGTGACATTTTGTTTATCCCGCAGGCTGTTAACTACACGCAAGATCCTCAAACTTTTGATGACTTTTGCAAGCAAACCCAGCGCTGGCAGCGTGGCTTCTTCCAGGGAGTCAAAAAATACGGCATTGGTCTTGGTAAACAACGCATTGACGTAAGTCTTGGCTTCCAGATGCTGCAAACTGCCTTCTTTATACTGCAATTGCTGGTACTAATTCCCCTGACCATTCTGTTAACGCACGACCTGATGTATATCCCGGTTGCCGTTACAGTTGACTTCATTTTAAATAGCATCATTGCACTCTGGGCTTCGGTAGCCATTCGCCGCTGGAACATGCTAGGCGCATTACCATACTTTTACTTCTTGCGCTGGGTAGAGATTGGCATTTACCTATGGTCTGCCTTTGAGATCCTTGTATTGCACCGCTTCCAAGAAGAAATCAAGGGTTGGGGCACAGAAGGCCGCCGTTACGCACTGAATACTGCCGCCCTCCAAGACATTAGCTGAGGCTAGGGTATAAGATAGCTGCGCACGGCAAACCATTGCCTACCATAACCCAGTAACCTCAGGCCACAACCAAGAAATGCATTAACACAAAAAATAACGACCACATCTGTGGTCGTTATTTTTTGTGTACTAAATTTTATTTAGCAACTGGCTGCCTGCGGCTGAGTGCAAAAGAGATCACCAGGATTACAATCCCGCTCAGTAGCAACGTAGCACCGATCGCAAACAACACGTGGTTGTGGCGAGGGGTGAGCAAAGAAATACCAGTTGCCACATTTGTGACACCAAGTCCCTTTCCGTACATACGGCTCTCCTTATTGTGAGACATAAAACTATGCCTCTTTACCTCAATCTGCGTCTCGCCTTGGGGATGCTCAAACATACACTCAAGGTAGTACTCAAATCTTAGACTTATTATACCCTATATGTGCAAATATGTAAAGTATATGTATGTACTGCATATAGCCCGAACAGAGTAAAACATTGACTATTTTTGTAAATTATTGTATTATAAAGATAACTTTACGATATTCATGTAAAAGGAGTTTTCATGAAGCGACTGTTTCCCTTAGTAATGGCATCGATGCTCTTTTTTGTACTGCTAGCCGGTGCACTGCATCAAGCTGTATCAGCTGATAGCACAAACCTTATCAATAACCCATCTGCCGAAACGCTCGTTAGTGGCAAGCCCGCTAACTGGACCGCCGACAACTGGGGTACAAGCACGACTACCATGCAGCCAACTAGCGATGCACACACTGGTAGCCAGGCACTGAATATTACCAGCACAGCTCGTACCAGCGGCGACGCCAAGTGGACACCTGACGCCGTAACCGTAACTGGTGGCCAGCAATATACCTACAGCGACTTTTATAAGGCATCTGTTGCAACGGAACTCGACGCGGTATACACCGACGCCAACGGCGTTGCTACCTATGCCTACCTGGGCGCAGTAAACCCTGCCACAGGCTGGATGCAAACGAGCGCAACCTTTACGGTGCCTGCAACCGCTAAAAAGGTTTCTATATTGCACATTCTGCCAACAACAGGCAATTTAGTTATTGATGACGCCAGTCTTACTTCTGCAGCAGTCGTAACACCGCCCACTACTCCTACGCAGCCTACAGGCACTAATCTGATTACTAACGCATCGTTTGAAACTGCAAACGGCAATACTCCTGCTAGCTGGCAAACCGGCAGCTGGGGCACAAACAATGCCGCATTTACCTACGACCAAACCGGTCACACTGGCAGCCGCAGCGCAACAGTAAAAATCACTAGCTACACCGACGGTGATGCTAAATGGCACGCCAACCCTGTTACTGTTACCGCTGGCCAAGCCTATACTTACAGCGATAGCTACATCAGTTCTGTGGCAACCCGTGTTGTAGCTGCCTACGCTAAAACCGACGGCACTACAGCCTACGTTGAACTCGCCCAGGCACCGGCCGCAGCCGCGTGGGCCACCTATTCTACTTCGCTCACCGCCCCTACCGGCGCCACAAATGTGACCATCTTCCACTTGCTAGACCGCGTAGGTAGCCTTTCTATTGACGACGTGAGCCTTGTGGCCACAACCCCTACTACCCCCACGCCGCCTACTACTCCAACACCGCTTACCATTGCCAACCCCTCTGTTGAGACATCAGCCAATGGCACCACACCAGATAACTGGGAACGCAGCTCATGGGGCACAAACAATGCCAGCTTTAGCTACGTGGGCGACGCCCACACTGGCTCTAAGAGCATTAAAACGAGCATTACCAGCTACACCGACGGTGATGCTAAGTGGGCATTTAAGCCCGTAACAGGCCTCAAAAACGGCGATAGCTACCGCTTTTCAACCTGGATTAAGGCAAGTACTCAGGTACGCGCCGTAGCCGCCTTTACCAAGGCCGACGGTTCAGTAATCTACCAAACCCTCACCTTGCCAATGGGCACGAACGCAACCACCTGGAGCCAGTACACAACCAATTTCTCTGGCCCAAGCGATGCGCAATCTGTAACCGTATATATGCTAATCGCCAGCACCGGCTGGGTACAAACCGACGATTACAGCCTGTCTACCTACACGCCAACTGGCTTTACTAAGGGGCTAGTAAGCCTTGATTTTGACGACGGCTGGACTAACATTTACACCAATGGCCTACCATTGCTCACCAAGTACAGCATGCCTTCTACGCAGTACATTATTAGTGGCAAAATAGGCACCAGCGGCTATATGACCACAGCCCAAGTTAAGGCTTTCCAGACTCAAGGTAGCGAGATTGGCTCACACACCGTTAGCCACTTAGACCTAACAACCTTAACGAGCGCTAAGCTCACGACCGAGCTTAGCCAATCGCAAACAACGCTGCGCAGCAAATTTGGCAGTAGCGTTGCCACCGAGATTGCAAGCCCATATGGTAGCTACAATGCCACCGTAATTACTAACATCAAGAAATACTATACATCTCACCGCTCCACTGATGTGGGCTTTAACAGCAAAGACAACTTTAACCCCTACAACATCGTGGTGCAAAACGTTATGGCCACAACCACCAACGCCCAAGTTAAGGCGTGGGTAGACCAAGCCATGGCTCAAAAAACCTGGTTGGTACTGGTATACCACCAAGTAGAAAACCAAGTTGCACCAGAAGATGACGACGCCGTTAAAACTGCCGACCTCGACGCACAGCTTAACTACATTAAGTCGTCTGGCATTACTGTAAAAACTCAGGCAGCCGCACTGGCAGAAGTAACTGCTCAAGTAAAATAAGGGCTATTACGCCAAAAATTAACAGACCGGATCCCTGTGATCCGGTCTGTTAATATGTGTCAAAAATCCACAGCGGTACGTTTGCCGCCGTAAGGTCGTGGGCAAAAGTGGCAAACACATCGGTGCTAGGACTGTCGCCCGGTGCATGCCAGTACGACCAGTCTATTGCTTCACCTGTGGCTGTCTTGTCTTGAGCAAACAAGTGCACGCTTACCGCAAAACCCTGCCCGTTCAGACTCTTTGCTTGGCTAGTAACACCGTCTAAAAGTGCCTGGCGGGCAATGGGTGTGGCCGTAACTGTTTGCGCGGCATTATTGGTGTGTTGGCGGCTAAAGGTGCCCGTGTTGAGCCAAATATTGGTTACGCCAAGGCTCCGCGCAGCTGCGGCAGCCAGGTCAATCTGCAAATAGGCCTTAGGGTCGTTGATACTGGGTCCTGGCTCGTTAGCTGGCGGCGACCAGGGGAAGCCCTGCAAACCAAAACTATCAATAAGGCCTTTAGGGATAGACTGCACGTAAGGCACCAGGCTGGTGTAGGCGCCGCCGCTCCATGATGTAGCCGACGGATAGGTTTTGCTATCCAACATAACCGACGTTTTACTACCCGGGAAATGCTTCTTTTGAGCCTGCGCCGCCTTAGTAACGCTGGCCGCAAATGTGCTGGGGTCAACGCTCGTCCATATAGGCAAATTACCCTCGGGCAACATAACCCACATACCCATTGCGCTATCTGTTATGCCAGCTGCTTTAATGGCGGCAAAATAGGCATCTAGTGCTTCATCGTAGGCACCATTTTGGTACTGTGCAAGATCTAAATGCGCGCCAGTGGCAGTGGCCGGCTCCATAAATACAAGTGGCGCCACGCCATACTGGGCATAGGCCCGCAGCGTTACCACAATGTCGTTAGCGTAACTACGCGCATCGGCAACAGTAGCCGGAGTAGGCACAAAGAATGACAAACGGCTGGCTAACTGACCACCACACACCTGCTGGTACTGCGCCAGCTTACGGAGCTGCGCATTAGCCGCTATATCAAGCCCAGACACCTTTGGTGCGTGGCCAGTGCAGCTTGCTATGCGCAAGCCTGTCTCAGCAGACGAAGTTTTGATATCAGAGGCCATAGGAGTGGTTTTTTTACTACTTGCAGTCTGTTTACCACCAGTAGTACTCTTGCCCTTTTGACTGGTTGCTACAGTGGTACTAGCGCCTGCCTGTGGTGCAGCCGCTGTATGCTCACCCAGACCAGAAACGCCCGGAACTCCGCCTATAATACCAATACTTAGCGCAATAGCCGCAAAGCCCCCAAACGCACCCAAGGCAATACGCTTTGTACCAAAACGGTCAAAAACACCCCTCTGCACCTTATGGCCAAGCCTATACTTCATGTAATTCATACTATAAACCACAAATTGCCTTATGTGCAATTTGTGGTTTAAGTGCTTATGGTTGCCGTAGTATTAACGGCCGACGTACGGGTAGTAGTTTATAGATTGCACGTTAAGTGCGGCAGGTAATGCCTGCTTGTCTACGCCGTCTTCTGGGAAGTGGGCGCGGTCGGTGCCACCCCAACTACCACCAAGGGCAAGGTTCAAGACCAAGTAAAATGGCTGGTCGTATGGCCATGAGCGATAATCGGCACCGGCTTGTTTGCTGATTGTAAAAAATGCTTTACCATCAACGCTAAAGGTAAGCTTGGTAGGTGTCCATTCAAGCTGGTAGTCATGGAATGCCGTGTCGCTATCTGGCACGTTAACCGTGCTAAAGTAGCCCTTATTAGTACTATTTTGAGCATAGACAAGTGAGTGAGCAATGCCATATATACGGTGAGGCTCGGTGCCAATTGATTCAGCAATGTCCATTTCGCCGTCGTTTAGGTAGCGGTTAACATCGCTTTCGGGCCGTAACGATGCATATTTTGACTCGCTGGGCAGCATCCAAATTGCTGGCCAAGTGCCTACACCCGTTGGCAATGTGGCTCGCACCACAATCTTGCCGTACAAAAAGTCTTTTTTACCCTTGGTATCAATACGAGCCGAAGTGTATTTGTAGCCTTCTTTAGATTCATTTAAGGCCTGTAATACCAATTTGCCATCCTGCACACGCAGGTTTTTGCTATTACCAGTGTAATACTGGGCCTCTTGGTTAGCCTCGGGCTTACCATTGGTAATATTAAAGATTTTAGAACTTACTGAGCCATTCTTTTGCGTTGTATAGTCCTGAGTAAAAGTTGGGCACGTGGCAAAAAGCTGCCCGGCAGTAGGTTGAGATTCTTGGCAGCCAGTTGTTGCTACAGCAGGAGCCGAGCCAGAAGACTGCGAAGTGCCCGTACCAGTCGCTTCGCCCAGCACATGAGCCGGACGTATAGCACCAGTGCCCCACAAAATCATACCCGTACCCATAACAGCCAAAAAAGCTGCTACAAACAGGGGTCGTAAACGGGGGGTTTTACGACGAGCAGAAGCCACAACAAACTGTGCATTCTGCTCCTTTTGCATCCGTGAAAACGGCATGGCCTGCTTGGCCTCACCCAAGTTCATCATAGAGTTATTATACCTTAAAATGCCTAAATAGTCAAGCGTAAGAACTTTGCTGGGGCGCGGCGGCGCATATATTTCACCCGTTTCGCCCAAATCATGTGGTAATTGTTACCCCACCCCTTGCACACAAGCCAAAATATCGGTATAATCACTCTCGTAATGCGGGTCTAGCTCAGTTGTTTAGAGCGCATCCTTGCCAAGGATGAGGCCAGGGGTTAGAGTCCCCTGACCCGCACCAAGAACGAAATCACCATTTTTAACGAACCCTTCATAGGGTTCGTTTAGTTTATACACTACTGTTGACCCCCGTCTGAAGTCTTCTCCGGTAGCTGTAATTGTAAAGTTAGAGAAGAAAATCCTGATGAATGCGTCCATCTGCTTCATATCGCGTATTTTGCCCAAAATAACAGAGGTCGATTCAAATAGTTTGAGATATTCCTCGAATGTAGGCAGTGCGTTCGGTGCATCCCTGCGCATCTGTACCAATTTAGCGTGTCGCTCTTGCATATCGGTTACAGCAGCCAATATTTCATCAAGGTCATAATGCCGCTTAAGTGTGCCAGCCTCGTCTCTTTCTATTAGTCTCTTTATATTCTCGTATGCAGACTGCTTATTCGCGATGTCCTTTGTTAGTTTTGCAATCGCCGAGTCTATGTCGTGTTGGGTGCGTTTTATCTGGGCTTTTGCGCTCTTTAGAAAGGTTGCATAGTTCGATTTGTTAACAAATAGGTAAGTTGCCAGAAATTCTTGTGCAGCATCTATCACGTACTTGGCACGGGCGGACTTACCCTCCATTTCACAACCCGCCGTTTCGCATTTGTAGTAATACCTTGAACTGACTATCGCACCATCTTTCTTTTTATCGATTAGCATTGATGTCAGAGTCTTGTGGCAGTGTCCGCAGTAGACAACGCCCCTTAGAAAGTCCGCTCTTGTTTCGGTCCTCGGTCGCCTCAGCGCCAGGACCTTAGAAGAATTGAGGCTATCTATTTTATTAATTTCCAGAAACTGGTCAACGGTTATCATCGGCTGGAACTCGTAGAATTCTGCTATGGCAATTAAGTTCTTACCCCATTTGTGTACACCCGCATAATGAGAGTCTCGTAAGAGTTCAGACACATCATCCTTGCTCCATTTATGACCTACTGGATCTGCTCCTTGTTTCTTTTGGACCTTGTAGTCCTGCTCATTGATCCACAGCCTTATTTCTTTTTGAGATTTACGAGCAAGCGCCATCTCGAACATATGCTTAATCTTTATGAAACTATCGGGGTCGGGCTGGAAATGGCGTTCAGCGTCTATTACGTATCCATGTTTGAATTTTCCGATAAACTCTCCATCCTCAATAGCCCTGCGATTTCCTCTATCTACCGACTCGCTGAGGTGTTCCGAGTACTGTTTTGCCATTACGAACGTAATGCCGAGTAACATCTTACCTGCGGGGTTATTCTCAAAAGTGAAGGTAGCAAACTGTAGATCCTTGATTGAACCCTTATCAACGAGGTCAATAATCGTACCTGCCTCTTTCATATTCCGCGATAGCCGGTCCGGATGCCAGGCAATCACTCCGTCTATCCTGCCACGCTGAATATCGTTTATGAGTCGCTTAAATTCTTCGCGCGTGTCAGCCTCTTTGGCAGAAAACTTCTCCTCGTAGGTCGCAACTAAATTCAGACCCTGCGGTTCAATAACACGGTCAATACAATCCCGGACCTGGTCCTCGATAGATGACGACTGCTTTTCATCTCCTGTAGTTGATTTACGAGCATAAAGTGCATACCTTACTTTTTGCTTATCTAGTGTATCCTCATTTGAGTCACCGCCCTTAAGCATCTCTAGCAGTTGTTGTTGTTTGCTCAACTCATCCATGCGTCTGATTATATACGGAGAGTAGTAGTTAGAGCTACCTTAGGCTACTGACTAAAAGATGATTTTTACGCCGTCTTTGACGAGGAATGGCGTGTTTTCAGGTTCAACGTCAATGTATTTACGTAGCATATCTAAAAGGGTCTCTACTGCTGAGTTATTGGTTTCATCTGCGTTTACGGGCATCACGAAAACTTCCTTGAAGCAATGCTTCAGATTAGTACGCGTGTAAGCCCGTTTTTTGCCGAGTTCGTATCTCGTTTTTCTTACAATTTTTGTGTATTGCTACCCCAGTCTTTTTGACGGTCCTGTCTCCGCTAATGGTAACCACATAAATTACGATAGATTTTTAATGTACTTTTATTGTAACAAAAAAGTGCATTTTCGCACTCAGCCCCACAAATTTAGGACCACCCAAAAAAACGCTTGGCAGTTCTACCCCCATAAATTCGGCATTTATACGGCGGAGTAGTGCTAACAGATACAGAGGGCGCTTACCCCCCTGTATTCTTACTTTCATTTTTGTCAATAATCCTTTAAAGCGCAATAAGAGTTTTGACAAGTTTAAGGTATAATATTACACAACATGTCAACAAAATTACAAAATGAATTTAAAAGAATAGATAATATACTTTTTGAGGATGCTGGTACTAACGGCGCCAACGACTATATGGCACAAATGTCATGGATACTCTTCCTTAAATACCTAGACGATTTAGAAGACATCAGAAAACAGGAAGCGGTCTTCTCAAGCAAACAATATGAACCGCTCTTCAAAGACGAATTCCAATGGGATAACTGGGCTGCGCAGAAACTTACGGATGGATCACCAGACCTCAATGCTCGAGTTACGGGCGAGGATTTAATCGAATTTGTAAATCAAAAATTATTTCCATATCTGAAAGAATTTAAGAATACAGCCCAGGACCCTAAATCTTTACTCTATAAAATTGGTGAAATTTTTGGTGAAGTCGGCAACAAGATTCAAAGCGGGCGTAATCTCCGAGAAGTTATCGATATAATTGACAAGTTAGATTTTAAAACCCAGGAAGAACTCGATGAACTTTCTGCGCTATATGAGGATCGTCTCAAACTTATGGGTGGTGCTGGTCGAAGCGGCGAGTATTACACGCCACGCCCACTTATCCAGGCAATGATTAGAGCGATTGATCCTGAACTAGGCAAAACCATCTACGATGGTGCTGCGGGTTCCGCGGGCTTCCTGACCGAAAGTTATGCATTCTTACGCGAAAAGGCAGGAACACCTACGGAACTGAGGTTTCTCAAAGAGAGTACCTTTTTTGGTAAAAATAAGAATCCTGAACCATATCTACTTGGAACAATGAATATGATTCTTCATGGTATCGAATCACCAAATATGGTTCACACCAACACTCTTACAGAAGACACACATGATATTCAAGAAAAGGATCGTTACGATTATATTTTAGCCAATCCGCCATTTGGGGGAAATGAACATCCAGAAATTCAACGTAATTTTGACGTAAAAACACGAGAAACAGCAAGCCTTTTTCTACAGCATTTTATGAAAAAACTTCGTGTTGGTGGAGAAGCGGCAATTATAATAAAAAACACATTTCTAACTAATGAGCCATCGGGCGCATCGGGCGCTATTCGTCGTCATCTTTTAGATAATTTTGATTTGCATACTATTCTAGACCTACCCAGTGGCGTATTCAGCGCTACAGGATCTACAGGTGTCAAGACAGTCGTATTATTTTTTCGAAAGGGTGCACCAACTAAGGAGATATTTTACTATCAGTTGAAAGTGGACCGAGCGCTCGGTAAGACTGCACCACTAAATATTTCTGACATGTATGATTTTGTAGAAAAGTACAAGAGCAGAGAGCAGAGTGACCATAGTTGGACAATTTCTATTAATGATATTGATAAAACTTCTGCCGACCTTGGAGTGAGAAATCCTTTTGTTGAAGAATCGGAGGAGTTGAAAGACCCAAAAAATATTCTTGAGGATATAAAAAAAATAGATGCAAGAGTCGCAGAGATTCTTGCTGGTCTAGAAGTTTAGATGAAATCTGCTCAACTTAAAGATATCTGTGAAATTATAACGCGAGGAATATCGCCGAAGTATACGGACGAAACCAGCGGCTTGGTCGTTTTGAATCAAAGGTGTATACGTAACCATAAAATATCATACGAATTTAGCCGGCGTCATGATTCTGCATTGAAACCTGTCTCGCAAACAAAACTCCTTAAGCCGGGAGATATCTTGATTAACTCCACCGGACAAGGAACATTAGGTCGAACAGCATTAGTTAATGATGTTGTCAGTAAAATGTCGGTCGATTCACACATCACCATTATCCGCACTAAGCCGGGTTTGTTTATTCCGCGCTATCTGGCTTATTTATTTAGTATGTGTGAAGACGATTTTATCGGCATGGCTACCGGTACGAGTGGACAAACAGAACTTCCAAGGGCGTCTATCGGTGAGTATGTAATACATTACGATGAATCACTCGACGAGCAAAAAGAAATTGTAAGGAAATTGGACGCTGCTTTTGAAAAAATAAACTTATCTGTTGATATGACAGATACTAGTCGAGAGGATACCTTATTATTGTTTGACAACGTAACTTCAGCACTATTGCGCGCTGACTCGTCGCTTTGGATCCAGAAAAAAATTGGAGAAGTCTGCGAGTTAGCGCAAGGACTTGCTATAAATGCCAAGACCAAACACCTACTCGTTCAGCAAAGTAGTCTTCCACTTCTCAGAATAAAAGACCTTAGATCGGGTAGTGCTGAACAGTTCGTCGATGAAGAAAACTTTCCAAAAAAAGCGTTGGTTATGCCCGATGATTTGATATATACGCGCACCGGACAGATTGGATTAGTCTTCAGGAACCGTTACGGAATTCTGCATAATAATAGTTTCAAAATATCTCCCGACTCAACACTTTCTAAAAACTATCTGTATTGGTGGTTACAGGATAAAGAATTCAGAAAAAATATTACTAAACTTGCCTCTCGTGCTGCACAACCTGACATTACCCATAAAATATTCAAAGACCAAAATATTCTAATACCGCCACTGGATGTGCAGGAAAGTATTTCATCAAAAATTGAAATAGCACACACTAATACGACCGAACTAGTGCATTTATATGATGAAAAAATGAAAAATTTAAGAGCTCTAAAAAAATCTATGCTATTACGTACATTCTCTAGCAGTGATGTAAAATAATCATTATGAATGAAGCCACTACACGACGTGAATTAATTGATCCTCAAATTCGTGATGCCAGGTGGGGCATGAATGAAACAGTTGGCTCGCAAGTCATTGCTGAATATATTTTCACTGATGGACGTTTAATTGGTGCCGGACAACGTGGTCGTCAAAAAAAGGCTGATTACGTACTGGCTTACAAAAACTTAAAAATGGCTATCGTAGAGGCAAAATCTGAAGATAAAGAGATAACTGATGGACTTGAGCAAGTCAAAGCATACGCAGAGTCCCTGAATATTCGGTTTGTATACAGTACTAACGGTCATGGTATTTATTTCTTCGATATGAAAAAAGGGCGTGGTGAGAATGTAGATTCTTATCACACACCAGATGAATTATTCGGCAAAACTTTTGAGGGTTACAGTGAGGCTCAAAAAACAGTTCTTACTGAACCTTTTCAGCGAAGCAAATTCAACCCTCGCTATTATCAAGAGAATGCGGTTAATCGAGCCATAGAGTCGATTGTAGCCGGTGATAACCGCGTATTACTGACGCTAGCAACGGGTACGGGTAAAACGACAATCGCTTTTCAGATTGTTTGGAAACTATACCAGGCACGTTGGGATAAGAAGGGTGATGGTCGTCGTCCTCGTGTGCTCTTTCTTGCCGACCGTAATGTCCTTGTAGAGCAAGCCATGGGCGACTTTAATCCTCTCGAAGACGAGATTGTTCGTATTAATGGTGAGGCTGTCCGTAAGGCAGGAAAAATTCCAACGAATGGCAATGTATTTTTCAGTATTTATCAAGCGATGACTGGCGGACCACTAGAAAACCCATATTTTAAAGATTACCCCGCGGATTTTTTTGACTTGGTGATAATTGATGAATGTCACCGTGGTGGCGCAGGCAATGAAAGCAACTGGCGTGCTGTCCTGGATCATTTCACGGGTGCAACTCATCTTGGGCTTACCGCAACGCCCAAAAGAGATGACAACGTTGATACGTATGCCTACTTTGGTAACCCACGATACACCTACTCCTTAAAGGAAGGCATTGAGGATGGGTTCCTAACTCCGTTTAAAGTTAAACGAGTTACAACTACTATGGACCGCTACATATTCCACCCCTACGATTTAGTGGAGAGCGGCGAAGTAGATAAAGAACGTGAATATACCTTGAGTGACTTTAACAATAAGATTTATCTACCAGAGCGTGAAGAGAAAATGGTTCAAATCATGCTCGAGCAGATTAATCCTAATCAAAAGACAATTGTATTCTGCAATGACGAGAAGCATGCTGCGATGGTGCGAGATGCGGTAAACAAGTACAAACCAGAGGGCACGCTTGGCGATAACGCAAACTATTGCGTTAGGATTACTGCTAGCGAAAAAGAGTTAGGTGACCAGCGATTAAGGGAATTCCGAGATAACGAACGCCAAATCCCGACCATTGTAACGACTAGCCGAAAATTATCTACTGGCGTAGATGCTAGGAATGTCAGGTTTATCGTTCTCATGCGCAACGTAGGCAGTATGGTCGAGTTCAAGCAAATTATTGGACGCGGTACGCGAATATATGATGGCAAAGATTATTTTACGATTGTAGATTTTTACGGTAATGAGACGAAGTTTGAAGACCCTGAATGGGATGGCGATCCTACCGAAATCGACACTACTGATGTTGGAGTGCCTACCGAGCCCACTACTGCGGGTCCTGCTGTACGCGGCGATGAAGAAGGCGGAGACACAGATAAGCCAGAAAATGACTGGACCGGTGAGGAACAGCCTGATGCTACGGAAAGAAAACAGAAAACCGTTGTTCGGTTGGCAGACGGTAAAAGCAGATTAATTAAATACAGTGTAGAGACTCAATTCTATATGGACGGAAAGCCCGTAGGTCCTGCCGAATTCTTGGAACTAATCTATGGGAAGTTGCCAGAATTTTATATTTCAGAAGAGGACCTGCAGAAACAATGGTCTGATCCTCGCACTCGCAAAGCCTTACTGCAAGGCTTAGCGGAACGTGGTTTCGATGAAGAAAAACTACAGAAGTTGAAAGAACTTGTAGACGCCGAGGATAGTGATGTATATGACGTTCTACGATACATTTCCTACGCTCGTGAGACGATGTCGCGACACGAAAGGGCTGGAATTATACGTGATTACTATTTGGACCAACTAGAAGAAGATGAACGGGACTTCGTGACCTTTGTACTTGATACCTACGAAAAATCAGGTGAGAATGAATTATCTATGGAGAACTTAAGAGGATTAGTGCAACTTAAGTACCGCACTATGCCTGATGCGATAAAGCATCTTGGGTCACCAGAAGAAATTGTTAGTGATTATCTGGAATTGCAACGTGAGTTGTATATGGCGGTATCTATAAATGACTAACATCTCAACTCAATCACTTTGGAAGAAATTTGAAACTCATCGCAGTAATCTGCCTTATGGTTTTGAAGCGACACCACTTCTGGAGGATTACACATCAGGTCGTTTCGAACTATTCACTAAAGAGGAATATCAGAGTGAGGAATTTAAGGAAATTGCTGCACGGCTCATAAGCAGAACAGGCATGGGCAACCGTGTTGCCTCTGGAAGTCCATATACACCAAAAGATATAAATCGATTAGTGGTTTCCTTATTAGTTCCCGGTAAAACGCTGAACTTGTTTTCGCGATACGGTGAACTAACGCAAGGAGTCGAATATACAGGAGTCGAGCCTAATCAAGAATTGCTGAACTTTTGCCGTTTAATAAGTATCGGTAATGCGAAAGTTTCCACCCTAGTCGCAGATGATCCTACTTCTTGGCGTGGAAGTACACAATTTGAAAATGTAGTAACAATACCCCCATTTGGCATAAAAGGTGATTTTGATACTAAACTCGCCGAAGCAATAAATGAGGGCACAAATGACCAAGCAATATTGATCCTTCCAGAAGTGTTCCTATACGGCGATAGGCAGAAAAAGTTAAGACAGTTTTATCTAAAAAACTTTGGCTTAGAGGCTATTGTATCTTTGCCGTCTGCTACCTTTTCTCCATATACAGGAGTCAAAACGTCTTTAATTGTATTGAGAAAAAATACAAGAATCGTGAATACGCTATTCATTGAAGTTGAAGACTTAAGTGAATTAAATCATGTTATACAGGCAATAAATGAGTTACGAGAAGGTAGGAAGCCTAAAATAGGATTTCTAGCAGAAGTTGATGCAACTGACAGATGGGATTATAAGTACCACGAACCCATTGATAATACGGAACAACTCAAAAACCTTCCTTATTCGCATCAGGTTATGAATCTAGAAGAGGTCGCCTCATTTAGTGTTAGTAAAAAACAGAATTCTTCTCAAATTGCTATCAATAAAACCGGGAGTAACATAAAAAAGGCTGATGACCATACGGTCAATGAGAAAAACTCGATTTTCATTACGTTCAATGAAAGTATTGACCCCGATTACTTTATTGCTTTCCTTGATTCGGAAATAGGAGCCAATGCGCTATCTAAAATTGTAAAAGGCTCAACCATTCCTTATATTTCCGTTAAAGATTTAGGCTTACTGGAGATTATTGTCCCTGAACTCGAGATACAGTGGAACATAGCATCTGCATACAAAGAGATGGAAGCCTTAAGTGAAAAACTAATTAGTGTAATAGATAATACTAAGAAATCCTTCGAATCTAATCCATTCATTTACGAATCATTGAATGCAAATCTAAAAGGCTTATATTTAAAGGCAGAGGAGTCGTACTCTCAATTACTTCCTTTCCCAATCGCTATTGTTCAACGCAAACTTGATAACGCGCAGACCTACAAGGATAAATACAGCATCTTAGTCGAACTCTTTGAAAGCCTAATAAAGTACACTGCACTTATCAATGTTTCTGACTACCTTACTCGACTAAATATGGGCGAGGACCCTGGGATGGGTATAGATAGGCTTCAACGACCAGCATTGGGCGATTGGGTAAACATATTTTTCGCGCTGACAAAACTAAAAAATCAACCTGATGCTCAACCCTTTTTATCTGAACTAAAAGATGTCCGTTTGGGTAAATACGCAGAGACATTTCACGATGTTATCAGGGACAGGAACGATTTATTAGGTCATGGCGCTGCTATGCCCGACCTAGAATATCGGCGTCACTTTGATAACTTAAGACCCATTATTTCAGATACGATTAATTTATTGGGTTTTGTATATAAATACAAACTCGCAAAATCCACCAAATTAACTTTTGATGACGATTCATTTGAAGTTGAATATTACGATTTGATGGGAGATAACAGTCATTTCAGTATTCAAACCAGACAGACCGTAAAGCCTATAAAAACCGATGCGGTATTAATAATGCGGGAAGATGGTGGTTATCTTAACCTTGATCCATTTATCGTGCTTGAGGAATGTCAGACATGTATGCGCCTTGAATTATTATTCTTTGATAAGTTTGATAAGAATGGAATAACCTATCTGAGTTTTGAAACAGGACATAAGTCGACGTTGCAAAAATTGGATCAACTACCGGTAGCATTGAGAGATATGTTGAAATGATAAAACTCTCATTTACTATCCTATGATTACGAAAAATTATGAATTACTTTGACCGTATAAATAAGCAGTTGATAATACTCAGCGCATTAAGTTCAGTACTATTATTGATACTCGCGTATTGTTTTGGTAAGTATCAGTTCGTAGGTGACCTCCTGATAAATCTAAGTGCGAGTTTAATAACCGCGTCGGTAGCATTAGTTTTCGTAGGGTATGTAAGACACAAGAACACAACCGACAAAACAAAACCGGCTTACCGCTTGGCTAAGTCAAATATACACACAACAATATATGGCACTATTCTTGATATGGGTAAAATCTATGGGCATCCAATGGATCCGAATGAATTCTATAAAATGCGCTCCTTTGAGGACCATGAAAATAAAACACTAGATTTAGTAAAAATGTTAAAAGATATTAAACATACAAGGACGGATCTTGACTTTAAAAACTTACCTACTAGATTAATGTCAGAGTCTCGGAACAATATTTATGAGATAGATCAAATAATGCAACTCTACTCTTTTGCGCTACCGTTAGAAGTAAGAATAAAATTATTAGAGGTTCGTGCTGATTATAAAGAACTCGAATTTGTGTTAGCAATAAATCCAATTAGAAAAGATTTGACTGATGCCGCGAAGACTATAATTGCGATTAGTATATTCAAACTAAAAATGTCAGTTACATCTCTGTATTTGATGCTAGATTCGATGAATATTGATGAAACCATTAATTTAGTGGATGAGTAGCATTATGTTAATAAAGGCAATAATTTATGACATGTTATTAAGGGGAGTACAGTTGAGATATGGCATTATTTAAGAATACTGACGGCAAACTTAAAGAAATTTCTGAGACCAAAATAAGTCTAGAAAAGCACATACAGCAATTATGCGAGGAAAATCTTGAAGTCGTATTTGGTTTAAGGTTCGTTGCTACAGAATTTGAACATAATGGGTTAAGACTTGATACGGTCGCCTACGATGATAACAGCAATGCTTTTGTAATAATTGAATATAAGCGAGATAGAAGTTTTAGTGTCGTTGACCAGGGCTACGCTTACTTAGCCCTATTACTTAATAACAAAGCAGAATTTATTCTGCTCTATAACGAACAGACTGGCAAGACCCTTACAAAGGCGCAAGTAGATTGGACTCAATCAAGAGTTATTTTTGTTGCGCAATCTTTTACTATCCACCAGCAACAGGCTATCAATTTCAGGGATATGCCTATCGAATTATGGCAGGTAAAACAGTACGAAAATGATAGCGTCCTATTCAATCAACTGCGGGCTAAAGAAACTACAGAATCCATAAAAACAGTTACAAAAGATTTTACTGTTCAAAAAGTTAGCAATGAAGTGAAAGTTTATAATGTGTCTGACCATTTTACAGGGGCAAAAAATGACACATATTCACTCTACGAAACCTTCAAAGATAAGTTATCAACCGTATACCCTAACATAAATGAAAACCCTAGAGGAGGGTACATAGGCTTTTCGCTGCGAGAAAACGGTTGGGATACATTGGTGTATGTTCACCCACAAGTAGGTTCTTTACGATTGGATATACCAGGAATTAGACCCGAATCAGTTAACGATCCTTTATCACTAGTGTCATATAAAAAGAACAGTTTCGAATCAAAAAACACACCGGTAAGTTTGTTATATGTGAAGTCTGAAGACGACATTGACTACGCTATGAGTATATTTAGGCAGGTAATCAAATTAAGATTCGATAAGTAAGATACTTTTTCATGAACCGGAATTCTGAAAATACCTCAGACCAACTTACTCAACAAGATATCGAATCGTTGGTTGCTTATTTTGAACTGTTGGCAGAAATAGAGAAGCATCAAAACAAGTAAGATTAGAATTTAGTTTTGATTTTATCAGTAAATAATATTGCTTAAAGACGTATTCATAACAGACAAGTCTGGAACCGTATGTCGCCCCTCTTCAACGAGCCATTCAAAAAGTTTAAGTAGATTATGTAACTCCGCACCAAAGAAAAACACCCATGCCGAAAGGTCTGGGTGTTTTTCTTTGATCTGAGCTAGGTGTGCCTGGCGCCTGGCCTCATCTCCAGATATAAATAGGCCAGGGTAGCGACCCTCTCGGCTAGAGGGTGCTAGAGGACCTGACCCGCGCCAATTTGATAATCCTGTAAATGAATCGTGAAATGCGGGTCATTTTTTCTGTTTTTGTAAACTTCTCTATAATTCTAACCCTGTTAAATTGAGGGTTAGAATCCATTAAGGCGAGTGATGCTCCTTATTTCAACCTACTCTGTTACCATAAATACATGAAGAATCGCTATTCATCACAGGCAATTACGTTATTAGACCAACTAGAATTTCTATTCGAAAAATACTCCGATGAACTGCGGGCTACAACCCAGCCATATTATTTACGCAGGGTAAAAAATCAGATTCCGCACTACGAATATCATCCAGAGGATAATCTTGTCCGGGAGACGTTGATGGAACACGTAGGTTCTCTACCAATGGTAGCCACGGCAATGTACCCAAATATTGCAGATCCAAAGGTCGACCTTGGCCAATCGCTCATCATGTTGGCAATCCACGATATCGGTGAACTAATAACCGGTGATGAAATGACCTTCACTAAAAAGGCGAGCGCCAAAGACCCAGAATATGCAGCTGCGCTTTCGTTACTCGACACTTCATATCATGAGATATATGACGACGTAGAAACCCAGGGAAGCACTTCGGCCAAGTTTGCAAAAGCAATTGATAAAATTACACCAGATATTCTTGATTACCTCACGCCGATTGAGATTACGATCTGGCGCTACAAACATTTTGTAGGAGTAGAGCCTGATCAGATTATTGCCTTGATAGAAAAGCACAAACGTCCGTATATGCTCTGGAACCCATTTATGACAGAATTTCATACTTTATTACTCGAAAGAATAGCTGCCAAAATTGCGGACTATTCTGTTGAAGGGTTGAAATAAAGTCGCACGAGGCGCACCAATTGGGAATTATCGAGCGCTTCGGCGCTCTTTTTCTTTGTCGCTAACCCGTAAAGTGGGCTAATTTCGGGAGTGTAAACATTATTTTTAGCATCAAGGTAAAATCCGGCCGGAAATAATATCTGTTTACACCGTAACCTATTATCAGGGGTAGTCTCGAAGAATTTAGTACCTGTATCTTCAATAAAGCCAAAAGCGAACTTAGTGCATCATCCAACCACAGATATTTTTGTTATTATTGGTACATTATGAGGTTTTCTGCTAGGAATATTTTGCGAGGCTCAGACCGAGAAGCCTACGTTTCTCAAGAACTTGCTGTGTTGCGCCAAGCAGAAAATTTTCGCAGACTTGCAGCCTTGGCCTGGGGCCGAGACACAATTTACCCTAAAAGTGAGTACATCGCCGGTAAATCAAATGGTCAATGCGGCGTTACTAACTATGGGTTTGGGTTATGGTTGTCTCGACTTGGCATTGCCGACGTTGGCCAAATGTTTTTTGAGGAGGGCAAAATAGTCACAGCAGCTGGCGCACGGGTGGGCGATGATCATACCTGGCTTCGAATTAATAACATAGATGACGGCTGCACTCACCCTGACTTATCTCTACGATTTGACCTTGCCGGTGATCAATTTCCAGGCATTGATGTTCCCGAAGTTGTACAATATGACGATTATTTTTATCCTGACCCCAACACAACGAGTGGCAATCGGGTTTATCAGGCTAGTAGGGTCACCCGCTTTTCTGAATACGACGTCGGTCGTTTTGCTGGGCGAGTTGATCGTTTTATGAGCAACATCGATAGCCTAGGCGGCTAACCACGGTAACAAAGACTTACCGGTCTACGCACTGCGCGAAGGCGAGTTTGAAATATTTGAGGCTTAAAGCCCCCGACCCACGCCAATTTAGCCAAACTGTCAAATACGCCCCACCGGGCGTATTTTGCTATAGTAAGAAGATGGACGCACAAACCCTCATTGCAAATATTAGGAGTGATTCACTTGCGGCACGCAAAGAACGAGATGCGGTAAAATCACAAGCTTTACTTTCGCTACTAAATGCCATAGACAATGCAAGCGCAGTAGATGCACCTGTCGATACTAGTGCAACCGAAGTTGCACGGCGCGTATTGTCTGTTGATGACGTAAAACAAATTATTAACAATGAAATAAACGAAATGCAAGAAGCAGCGGCGATATACAAAGATATAGACACCAAGCAAGCCGAAGAACTTGAAGTTAAAATAGCCACCCTAAAAAACTACAAGGACTTTGAATGAATATTCGAAAGGCTCAAAAAAGCTTTGATCGAAAATATATACGTTCGTGCCGAGATGCGTGGCCAAGGCGTCGGTGATCAGCTGCTACAAAAAGCATCTGAAATACTGCAAGAAATGGGCTGTGAGTATATTGCAACGCTCGTTCCGCTTGATGCTAATAGCGCAATCAGTCTTTACGAGCGGAGCAGTTTTAGCCGCGGCGAACCTTTTTTATGGCTTGATAAGTCCTTGTCTGATTTATTTGAAAAACAGAGTGAAAATTTAAAATAAAATGAGGCTCAGAATATTCTTGAGCCTCATTTTGACTTCTATCAAATTGCTTACTTCTTTTTGCCCGAAGCAATGGCAATTTTCTTTGGTTCTGGCAGCGGCGTAAGTGGTACACTCACCCTTAGCACGCCATCATCCAGTTTGGCCTGTATGTTATCCGTATCAGCCCTCTCTGGTAAGGCTATGCGGCGATAAAAGCTGCTTGAACTCTCGCGGACTACGTATTTCTTGTCCTTGTCTTCTTGTTTTTCGTGACGCTCAGCGCTAATAACCAGTGCGTTATTTTCCACCTGAATATTTACATCACTTTGCTCAAAGTTTGGCAGATGAGCCTCAACTTCAAGCTGGTTGTTTTTTGTGTAAACATCGGTGGTTGGTATATTTACACCCTTTGGTGGCGTCATCCAATCATCGCCAAAGAACTGCTTTTGCAATGCACTTAGCTCTGCAAATGGATCCCATCGCATAAGGTTACTCATTATTTTTCTCCTTTCATTACTGTTACATAAATCCGTGAGAAGCATAATTAGCTTCTGGGTTAATTGTAGAAAATTAGCACTCTACTGTCAAGAGTGCTAATTGAATTTTGGCTTAAGTTTTGCGTAGCCAGCTTGGCTACTATGTCCAGGCAAGGTGTTAAACTTAAGTAAGGATAACCTTAATCAAAGGAGTGCTAAAAATGGCTAAATATGTTGATGGTTTTGTAGTTGTAGTTCCCAGGGGAAAAGAAGCCGAATACCAAAAAATGGCAGAAGAAGGCCGCGATTCCTGGATGAAGCACGGTGCTCTTCAATACTTTGAGTGTCGGGGTGACGACCTTAAGCAACAAGAAATGGGTGACCAAAAAACACGAGCTTTTGCCGACATGGCCGGTACTGCTGACGATGAAAATGTATGGTTCTCTTTTATCGTTTTTGAGTCAAAAGAACACCGCGACGAAGTAAATAAAAAAGTTATGGAAGAAATGGCTGCGACCTACCAGGACAAGCCTGATTTCTTGATGCCAGTTGATATGACAAAGATGGCTTATGGTGGGTTTGAGGCTGTAGTCGAAGGCTAAGCCTCAAACCATAAGGTGCTTGCTTATTCCTGATCGCCCATTAGTTGATCGAGCTTTTTAAAAGCGATCTGATCACGGAGCGACTGGATAGCGTGGTCCAAAACGGCGTCTCGTTCGGGGTCCATTTCGTTGGTTACGCGTTGGTCAGCTTCTTCAGACGATTCTAGGTGAATAACTTGGCGTGTTGCGAAGCGAGCGGCAGAAGTGTCTCCAGCGTTATAGAAATCGGTGTAAGGTGTTCACCAGCTGCTTCATATTGATCTAGGGCAGCGGCAGCTGCCTCACCCTGTAACAGTTCGCCTGGGTATGTTGTACTAGGCGTACCTTCTTCGGTGCGCTCTACTGGTACAACCCATGGGTTCACTTCAGGTACAAATTCAGGATATGCGTCATAATTGCTCATGCACTATAACTCCTTATATACATGTGTTAAAGGGTTATAATACCATATTTAGCATTATTTGTAAATAC
>CAZBRP010000007.1:0-79278 GCA_964494765.1 uncultured Candidatus Saccharibacteria bacterium | reverse complement strand
AGATTTGCAGGCATGTGTTTTTTGATAGTGCGAGAGCCTATCTGTAAGTATGGCGGTGCCTTAGCGTTTGAGCCAATCAATAGCAATAGCGGCTGTCCAACTAAAGTTGGGCGCTCCCAAAGGTGCACCACTCACAGGGTTAAAGTACTCGTTGTAAGCGCCATTTTGCACCAGCTCCAAAGAGCCTTCTATGAGCGCCTCAGCGTGGTGGTGATATCCGTAGCGTTTGAGGCCGTCGGCGATGAGCCAGTTGGTATTGAACCAGGTCGGGCCTTGCCAGTAGCGTTCCGGGTCGAACCAAGCTGAGTTGCGAGGAGCGCTTGGCACTGGATAGGGCAGGCCAAAAATATGCTCATTTTCGAGGCTCTTGACTAGTAATGCGGCACGTTCGGGCTTAATAGTGCCGGCGTATAGTGGTAGTAATGCGGCAATGCTGGGTATTTGAATTAGCTTGTGGGTTACAAAGTCACGTGAGTAATATTGTTCGGTATAGGGGTCCCACAAATCGTCCAGGGCTTTTCGCGTAGACTCAATGCTTTTTAGGAGTTCGGGCGGAACTGGTTGCCGGATGCTTTTGGCAATGTGTAGCAACTGCTCGTTGGCTCGAATTAAGATTGAGTTAAAGGCCAGATCTTCAATTGCAAAGAGTGAATGATCTAAGATTTTATCAATATCGTAGGCTTTGCGGCGCAAGCGACGTTGTGCATCGTAGAGCGCCAGCGCATCTAGGTTAGAGAATCGTTGGGCGCGGGGTACAAAGTGCGTATCGCGCCTAAACATGCCCGCTACGGTATCGAGCTTGGTTTCTTTTAATATGCGGATCCACCATGGCAGTAGGTGGTTGTGTAGTTCGTACATCCAAGGCGGTGTATTGTCGAAGCCGGTTTCCCAGGGGTGTATTTGCAGGGTTAAACCCTCTTGGTGGGGATCACGGTTAGCATATAACCACTGATGGTGGGCAAGCAGTGCCGGGAAGACCTGGCGATACCAACTGCGCCGCTCGGTAAGCTCAAGTTTTTCGCCAATGCGCACAATGGCTTCGGCGAGCATGGGTGGTTGAGTTATGCCACTGGTGGCTACATCGTCTGGGGCGAAGGGGCTTACCCAGCTACGCCAAATATTGCGGTCACGCTGGTATGCACGGCCTGACGTAAAGATCATATGGGGTACCATGCCGTTTTTCCATTGGCCACGGAGCATGCTTAAGATTTCTATTTTTGCACGTTCAATGTCTAGGTGGCGCCAACCAAGCGCAATAAAACAGCTGTCCCATAGCCACTGATGCGGATAGAGCCCGTGCGCAGGGATGGTGTATAGGCCGCGGTCATTATTTTTAAGAATTGCTTCAGCTTGGGCCAGAGTGTCTTGACTGTCACGCATATGCTTTTAGTATAGCAGGTGTAAGGGGCGAGCGTATCGATCTGCATATGCCGATTAGGCTAGTGGTAATTTGTCGTCTGGCGATTGGCTCTGTATACTCAAAATTGTAATGCTTCAACGAGCTATCCGATATGTGCAGTATAGCCAGTTCTGTTTTCTTCTGTGCTGCATCTGGTGTTTGTTGATTGAACCCGCAGCCCTTGTGGACCGGAGCGGACTAAGTTTTTATGGTAATTTTCAGGCTACTTTTGTGGCATATAGCTTGGGTTTTGGCGCCGCGGCAGCATGCGTGACATACGCTGTATACTTGCTCAGGGTAGTTAGCGGCGTGTTTGTGCGGCAGATCCGTAAGGCGCTCTTGGTTTCGGCCGGCTGTATGTTTGGATTGATAGTAACACCCTCTTTTGCACCGTCGGTGTTACATATATTTCATATTGCCTGCGCAGTGGTGCTTTTTGCTTGCCAGCTGTGGGTGGGGCGTGCACTCGTGATTAGCCGCTACGGTTTGCGTATCGAGCACGCAGTTTTTTTGATCCAATGCGTCGCTTGCTTGGTTATACTCTTGTCGTATGGTCGCGTGGTTCCGGCGGCCATGATGTTACCAGCTCAAGTAGCAGCCGGCCTGACTTTTTCGATTTTGGTAACTCGCACGCTGAGTATTACGCTACGAAAACAGCCGGAAGTAATTGTACTGCCCCCGGCTGTGATCGAAGAAGATGTTTTACGCGAAGAACCTAGCGGTAGTTTGTAAAATTAAGCGGGAAGTCAAAATCCTGCTCTTTAAGAAATTGCATAACGGCCTGTAGGTCGTTTTTGCTGGGTGACATAACGCGCACGGTATCGCCCTGAATTTGGGCTTTAACCTTAGGGAAATGTTCACGGAGCTGCTTGGTAATTTGCTTAGCCTTGTCTTGGTCGAGACCCTGCTTAAACGGCACTTCTTTGGAGGTTTTAAGATTGCTAATAACTGCCTCTTTGCTTGTGTCGAGCACTTTTTGGCTCTGGCCGCGGGTGGCGAGTTTTTTGCGCACAATGTCTAAAATGGCGTCTATTTGCCATTCACCGTTGCCCGTAACCTTGATACCTGTTTTATCGCCGTTGAGCCACTCAATAAGGGCAGGTGTGCCTTTAAAATCGTAGCGATTACCGATTTCTTGCTCTGCTTGTCCGAAAACGTTATTCATTTCGGCTTTGTCGTATTCCGAAACAATATCAAAAGAAAATGTAGCCATTTGTATAGTATACCAGAGGTGCGCAAAGCAAGTAATACTTGGAAGATATTGAATATTATGATATAATATTGTGTAATATGTTTCTCTTACCATTAAAACCAGGTGTACAACACTGCGAGTAGCCTAGTCTATGTTTGTAACATCTCACGGACCAGAGATTATTGAGCCTACTCGTCATATGTATGATGCTTCGCATGAGGCACTTTCAAGGCTGGGTAAGGTTTCACCAAGTAGCGTTTCTAACTATATGGAATTAGGGCGCACCGTAGGCTATGCTGGTGACCACTTACTTACAGTTGCCTTATGGAAGCCTGAGGGTGTTGAAGTAGCTGGTCCTGAAGCGCTTGATATGGACACTGAGCTGTTGCCCAAACTGCTGCCAATCTGGGCTGTTTCTAAAGTCATAAATAATCAGCGAGTTACCGTGGGCGCTGACTTTGTAAATAAAACGTTTGCGGCAAGCCTCGAAACTTTTAATCATGATACTCAAGGCCGGCCTGAAGTTTGGCAAGTGCATTCTGTGCTGGGGCAAATAATGGCACGCGACGCCATGGACGTTACCACCTTTGTCACACATACAGCTGGCGGCCAAGACAGCAAGTACTATCCCTTTAGTATGTTCAGTAAAGAAATGGCCGAAAATCCACAAAAAGTAACCAGTGGCTTTTTATTTGGCCTGCAAGAGATTGCTGGCGCTGTCTTGGCGGCAAGCGATCGCCCTTCACTCAAAAAATAATCCACTGCGTAGGGGTTGGCCCCTACAGAGGTATGGATTATACTAAAAGATAAGATGAACTATCAAAATGCACGTATTAGTGCCGTTGCCGATGATCTCAAGGCGCGCCTAAACGAACTATCCAACAAAGCTGAGATCCTCAAGGCGGTGGAGCTTAAGGCATTGTATGCCGAAATTCCAACGCTGCCACCCGAGGAGCGAGGAGCTTTTGGTAAAGAAATTAACGTGCTCAAAAACGAGCTCGAGTCTTTAGTGGCTGCTCATCAAGAGCAGGCCGAGGCATTGCCTCCAATTGACGTTACAGCACCTTTTGACGTGAATGTAGCGGCCGATAAAAAACCACAGCTTTTGCCGTTAGAACAGGGAAGCAAGCACCCTCTGATGGCCGAACTACAAAAAGTTTTGGACATTTTTTACCGCATGGGATTTACAGCTATCGAGTCTCGCCAGATAGATGATGACTTGCATATGTTTGAGCTGCTCAACTTCCCAGAGGGCCACCCAGCACGCGATGATTACGATACATTTATGACCGTTCAAAAAGACGGTAACGGCAAGCAGTTAATCGCACCGGCTCACACCAGTACGATGCAGAGCCGCATTTTACAGGCGTACAAGGCTAACTTAGAAAAAGGCCAGCCTATTGCTGCTGTAATTCCTGGTCGGGTTTTTCGTAACGAAGACCTTGATGCGCGCCATGAGCATACCTTTCACCAGCTTGAGGGTATTTACGTAGACCGCGGCGTGCATGCTGGCGACCTCATTGCAACACTCAAGACTTTCTTGCAGGAGTACTACCAAAAAGAACTTGAAGTTAAGACGCAGCCGTTTTACTTCCCATTTACTGAACCATCGTTTGAGTTTGCCTTAAGCTGCCCATTCTGTGACAAAAAAGGCTGCCAAATTTGTGGCCAGGCTGGCTGGATTGAACTATTGGGCTGCGGCATGATTCACCCTAATGTACTGCGAATGGCCGGTATTGACCCAGAAGTTTACACTGGCTTTGCCTGGGGTGGCGGCATTGAACGCCTCGTTATGATGAAACACGACATCGAGGATATTAGGCACTTTGAGGCCGGTAAACTCGACTTCTTAAGGCAATTTTAAGGCACTAGTATGACAGATTCACAAAACGTACAACCAACTTTGTTCGACAAAATTATTACAGGTGAGATTCCAGCTTATTTTGTGTGGGAAGATGAGCAATTTGTGGCCTTTTTGACTCCGTTTGCCAACACTCCGGGTGCCACAGTGGTGGTGCCGCGTCAAAATCCAGGTGACTACGCCTTTCACCTTGAAGATCAGCAATTGGCAGACTTGATGATCGCCACAAAAAAGGTCGCTAAACTGTTAGAAAAAGCTTTTGATGTTGAGCGCGTGGCCATGGTATTTGAAGGCGAAGCCGTACCCCATGTGCATGCCAAGCTATATCCTATGCATCACATGCACGCCGACCGCAGCAACAACCCAAAGCAGACCGTGTTCTTCCCGGCATATCCGGGCTATGTTTCTTCGATCGAAGGCCCAAAGATGGACGATGAGCAGCTTAAAGAAATTCAACAACGTATAAAGGCAGTACAGCATGAAAATTAGTATTAATTGGATGAAACAATTTACCGATGTGGACCTAGCGCCGCAAGGTACTGCTGAGCTGGTTGAAAAAATTGGCGCCCAACTTGGCGCAGTAGAAGAAGTAATTGAATTAGGTAGTCGCTACCAGGGTGTGGTAGTCGCGCGCGTTGTTTCGTGCGAGGATCATCCAAATGCAGATCGTTTGCACGTATGTAAAGTTGATGACGGCGGTAAAACTCCGGACGTTGAGCGTGACGAGAATGGCTATGTACAAGTTGTGTGCGGTGCGCCAAACGTGCGTGAAGGTTTGTTGGTAGCATGGCTGCCTCCAGGCAGCACGGTTCCAGAAAGCTTTGACACTGATCCTTTTGTGCTTGAAGCCCGTCCACTACGTGGTGTAGTGAGCAATGGTATGCTAGCTAGCGCCCGCGAGCTGGCCCTGGGTGATAGCCACGACGGCATTTTAGAAGTTGATGCTCAGGTTGAACCTGGTACGACATTTGCAGAGGCCTACCAGCTTAACGACACAATTATAGATATCGAAAATAAGATGTTTACCCATCGTCCCGATTGCTTTGGTCAGTTGGGTGTAGTGCGCGAAATAGTAGGTATTAGGCAACAGTCCTTTTACTCTCCAGACTGGTATTTACATCAGTTACAGGACGTTTTAAGTCACGACGGCACAAGTTTGCAACTAACCGTGCGCAACGAGTTGCCAGTTGATGTACAGCGCTTTATGGCAGTAGCTATGAGCGACGTTGAAGTTAAGCCAAGCCCGGTATGGTTACAAAGCTACCTAGTGCGCGTGGGTATTCGCCCTATTAACAACATCGTGGATATAACTAATTACATGATGATGGTAACTGGTCAGCCATTGCATGCTT
This sequence comes from uncultured Candidatus Saccharibacteria bacterium, assembly GCA_964494765.1. GTDB lineage: Bacteria > Patescibacteriota > Saccharimonadia > Saccharimonadales > UBA4665 > CAMLQK01. The sequence continues at coordinate 73,474 of CAZBRP010000007.1, read as the reverse complement.
ATGACTATGATAAGGTTGCTGCTCAAGATGATAGTACACAAGCAACACTAGTTGTTCGTTATCCAGCCAAGGGTGAAAAGATCACATTGCTTAACGGTAAAGAAATTGAGCCACGTAGCGAAGCGATTATGATTGCTACCGAGAAGAAGCTGATTGGCGTGGGTGGCGCAATGGGTGGTGCCGATACTGAAGTTGACGAAAATACCAAGAATATTATTTTGGAATGCGCCACCTTTAATATGTATTCAATCCGCCGTACGGCTATGACGCACGGCATCTTTACAGATGCAGTTACGCGTAACAATAAGGGCCAATCACCCCTGCAAAACGAGCGCGTTTTTGCGCAAACGGTTGCTATGTTGCGCAGCGAAGCCAGTGCGCAGGTGGCAAGTGAAGTGATCGACGACAATCACGTTGACGAAGTATCCTACGAGCGTGATTCGTTGCATGAGCCAATCAAGGTAGGGGCTGAGTTTATTAATGCCCGCCTCGGCCTTGATTTGTCGGCTCAAGAAATGGCCGTTTTGCTTACAGACGTTGAATTTACCGTCGGCCTTGATGGCGATGACTTAATTGTTGCTGCTCCATTTTGGCGCACCGACATCGAAATTGCCGAAGATATCGTAGAAGAAGTAGGCCGCTTGTACGGTTTTGATAAATTACCGCTCCAGCTGCCACGCCGCGAGCTTACGCCAGCGCCAATTAATGACCTCCTGCATATTAAGCAGCGCTTGCGGGATACTTTAAGTACAGCTGGCGCTAACGAAGTGCTTTCGTATAGTTTTGTGCACGGCAACTTACTGGACAAAGTGGGCCAAAAGCGCGAGTGGGCCTTTAGCTTGGCTAACGCTCTAAGCCCTGACTTGCAGTACTTTAGGCCGAGCCTTACACCGAGTTTGCTTGATAAAGTGTCACCTAATCTTAAGGCTGGCTACGACAAATTTGCTTTGTTTGAACTTGGTAAGGCGCACAATTTATTGCACGCTAGTGACGATAATGGTTTGCCACGCGAATTCTCGTTGCTTAGTTTTGTAACAACAACCAGTGATAAGAAAGCCGACCCCAAGGCTGGTGCTGCATATTATGAAGCTCGTAAATACCTTGACCATATCGCCAGTTCCTTTGGTATTACACTCGACTACGCCCCAATTACGGAAGACATGGACTTCCCAATCACTGCACCTTTTGACCTTACTCGTTCGTCTCTTGTAACCGTTAGGCATACAAAGATTTTCTTGGGTATTGTAGGTGAGTATCGCGCGAGTATTCGCAAGCAGCTTAAGTTGCCAGCTCACACCGCTGGTTTTGAGATTGATACGCAAGAATTTTCAGTACTGAGTGAACGCGGTAAGCAGTATCGCCAGCTATCACGTTTCCCTAAGGTAGAGCAAGACATCTGCTTTAAGGTTTCTGTAGGCGTAAGCTACCAACAACTGTATGAATTCATGCTACACCGAGTCGCAGCTGCGTATCCGCAGCATGTCGACTTTAGCATTACGCCAGTTGATATCTTCCAGCGGCCGGACGACACAGACCATAAACAGATTACTTTGCGTTTAAGCGTATCGCATTTCCAAAAAACGTTGCGCGATAGTGAAGTAAACGCAGTACTTGACGCTATTGCACAAGAGGCTGCCCAAGAGCTTTTGGCCGAACGAGTCTAAAACAGTTTAGAATAGCCAAAGAAGCAACAACATAGTATACTAGGCTTTTTGCAGCTATGGTTATACAAATAGGCGAGACGAGTCCAGCTAACGAAGGGGCGCCCCAGGGCGCTCCTTTTGGTGACCCTCAAGCTCATGAAACATACGGCTTAACACCGGAGCAGCTTGCCGACCCTCGCCAGGCATTTTACGAAGACTGGCAGGCATGGTCTTGCCGAGAAATGCCCCTCGAAGAGCAAAAAAGCCGCTTTGCTGCAGCAGTCGCCATCCAAGTAGAGCAGGCCGATGAAACATTGGCACCTAAAATCAAGTTTGCTGCTGAAATTTACGAGTGGGCCTTGTTTTGTGAGCCAAGGCAAGTGCTTCCTGCCGGATTGGCATATAGCCCAGAAGATGCGGAGGTTGTTGACTTTTCTTCAAAACAGGCAAGCTGGGCGTATCAAGATGCTCTGCCGTACATCCACGAAGATCCGCGCGTTAAAGAGCTTGTACAAATGCGGGCTGGCCGTGAGTTTAGTTCTGCAAGTGCCGAGCAGGTTGCTAGGGGACTTCCAGAATATGCAGCCCTCGTGGCACTTATCGCAGACAGACCCGCCGAGTGGCAGGATCAGCCGCTTAGCCCTTTCAAGAAGCAGGTGGCAGCATCTATTATTGAGAATAATTTACTAGCAAGCGCTGCAACTGCAGATGCTCAGCCTGCAAAAGATTTGCGGCAGCACCCCGGGCTTTTACGCACATATCATAGGCAGATAGGCGCGCTTGACGACAGGGTTGATCGCGTTAAGGTAAGTAATCAAGGTAAGGGCGACTGGCGGCAGCGACTGCGCCAACGCTTAGCTGAGACTACGCAAGCCAACAGGCGGTTTATTTATCATCAAGACATGGATAGTTGCTCACTTGTTGAGATTACAAAAAATAAAGATGACCGAGGTTTTACTATCGCCTGGGAGATGGCTGATGGCACGATTGAAGTAAAGCCTATTAGCGCCTTTGACTTGGCTTATTATCTGCGCTCAGAGACAAGAGGCAGGGTAGACCAGCCTGAATATAAAAGCAGTTATTCTTATGGCGCTTGGGAGGAGCTGGTAAGGGATTCGTTTGAAGATGATCTGACCGCTACCCAAGCCTTAGCTGTATGGAATACAAAAGCCGCCGATAGCTTACTGATGCGGGCTGGATTTTCTTCGGATGACAGTAACTATAGAGATCTCATTAACCGGCCGTTTTTGGTTTTACCTTGTGCGCCTCATGGTGAGCGTTTAGGTTCATGGCGTGACAGGTCACAGGCAGAATCGGCTTTTGTTAAAACTAGGAACAGAGCCTATGGCTTACAGGATAAGGTAGCAGCTACCGAGCTTGCAGAGGTTAATTTTGGGACTCAGTGTGAGCTGGAGTATGAGAAAAAGCAGGTAGTGGGCGACATTCGGTATATTTCACCACCTACAGGCGGCTACACAAGGCTCATCGCTGAATCAGACAAGTTCGATCTTAACTTTCACGCAATTCCCGAAGATGGCGCAGATATTGCGGTGCGTACGGCCAGTGTTATGGCGCCGGAAATTGTGGGCTACAAAAAACTAGGCAAGGGCAAAGGGCGCGATACAGGCCTGTATCAATATGACAGCCAAGCTGATTTGTATATACCACCACCGCGCGAAGAGATGCTTGTAGATCGCCGCCAGCTCGCTGAATATATTGGCAGTATGGGCCTGGGGATTATGTCTAAGGACTTAGTGATGCAGCCGCAGGTTGAAACTATTACAGACTTTGCACGGTATATTTCATGGCGCACAACATACTATAAGCCATGGACTGAGCCTGAGGCGGAGGACCTTGCCGAAGAGTTTAGTAATGGAAACTGGGGCGTGCTGCTAGATAAGGAAGGCCGAGTTTTAGTGCAGTGTACGGTTGCAGCAGCAGTGGCTGGAATGGCGATAGCGGCCACATCAGATCATTATTTGGAGACTATTAGTGGCAATATCCTTCCGTTACGCAACGGAGTAATTACGGGCAGCCGGCATAGGCAGCTGGTGCAACACGGCTATAACAGAAAATACATTTTTGACCCTACCCCGAGCACTGATCGCCCAGCGACTCCACCAGACTGGCGCAAGGGTTTATTTGGAAGATTTCCACGCCTATCATTGTGGGTTAAAAGAAATCAGCTACCTGGTGAGTTGCCGCAAGCTAGCTCCGATACTATGCCGCCTAGTGCACAGGCGCCCCAGCCTTCGATTGTTGATTCAATCAGGCCCGCACAGCCCTTAACAAAAGTTGAGAAGACACACAATAGCCGGCGCGAAACAGCTTCGGCGCTCAGCGACTTAGAGTCTCAGCTGCGGCAATTGCTTGTGCTTACAGAGCAACAGGACTTATACAAGGTTATTGCACAAGCCGTGCCAGCCCCAATGCGCCCAAAAGATCCGTTGTGGCGCAGCATGAGTTTACTACGTAAAGCTACTTTAGCCGATGCTCCAGTAGATGATGAAACGCTGAGCGAACAAATACGAGCTGAAATACGCTATATCCATGGCTTGCAAAAAGCTGATAATGAGATGTTGACTCGTATTGGCATGGATTGTCCCGACCCTGCAATGGCTGCACTATTGCTTGCTGCATTGCATCGTAGCCTGCAGGCTAAGCTATAGATGCTTTTATAAGAGGTAAAAATGTTGTATACTAAGCCTCGACATGAAAGACATCTGGCGAATTATTCGCTTTACCTCTGATTTAAAAAAGTACTACTTTGCCATTTCGGCAACGACTATTGTGCTTGCCGTAATGACACAGCTGCAGCCAATTTTTACTAAGATTGCTATTGATCAAATCGAATTGTTGGTTAAGGGCGGTACGGCCAGTGTCACTGTAGTGGCTTGGTGCGCGGTGGCTATTTTTGTAACTGACTTTGGTCAGACTATTTTGAGTAATATTAGTGGCTACTGGGGTGACATGCTGGCTGTGCGCATGCAAAAACTGTTGAGCGAGCGGTACTATACTCATTTGCTGAGCTTGCCGCAAAAATATTTCGACCAAGAGCTATCCGGTAAAATTATCAACCGCATGAGCCGTGGTATTAGCCAAATCACCACTTTTATGCAAATGGTGAGCAACAACTTTTTGCAGTTTATATTTAGTACTATTTTGTCACTGGCGGTAGTGGCCTACTTTAGCTGGCAGGTGGCCTTGATGTTAGGCTTACTGTATCCAGTATTCATTTACCTGACTACTCGCACTAGTACTAAGTGGCAAGATTATCAAAAAACAATTAACCAAGAGCAAGATGTGGCGAGCGGCCGTTTTGCAGAATCCATAGGCCAAGTGCGCGTTGTTAAGAGTTTCTTGCAGGAGCGCCGTGAGCTTAAGTTTTTCCAGGGTCGTTACAATACGGTTGTGGCTACGACTAGGCCACAGAGCCGTTACTGGCACAAGCAGGATGTTATCCGCCGAAGTGTGCTTAACGCTATTTTCTTTATTGTCTACGCCTACATATTTATTCAAACAGCGCATGGCCACTACTCTATTAGCACAATGATTCTACTAATTCAGTACGCCATGTTAATTCGTATCCCAATTTTTAGTATTAGCTTTTTGGTGGACCAGACCCAACGCGCTGTGTCTAATACCAAAGACTACTTTGAGGCTATGGATGTGGAGCCCGAGATTGCTGATATGACCGGTGCCAAAAAACTTACAGTTAATGCAGGACACATAGAGTTTGACCATATTAAATTTGGCTATGATACTGAAAGCACCGTGCTACATGACGTGCATTTCTCCGTGGCGCCTGATACTAAAGTTGCTTTGGTTGGTGAGAGTGGCCAGGGCAAAACAACACTCACAAACCTATTATTGCGTTTATATGAAGTAAGTGACGGTCAGATCCGTATTGACGGCCAAGATGTAAATAGCGTTACACAGGCAAGTTTACGGTCAAATATTGGTGTAGTTTTTCAGGAGCCAGCACTATTTAGCGGCACCATTCGCGATAACATTGCTTATGCGCGCCCGGGTGCCTCACAAAAAGATGTCGAAGCTGCTGCCAAGGCTGCTAACGCCCATGACTTTGTGCAAAAGCTAGCCCACGGATACGATACTGAGATTGGTGAGCGCGGTCTTAAGCTGAGCGGCGGCCAAAAGCAGCGTATAGCTATTGCCCGCGCCATATTAAAAGATGCACCTATTTTGATATTGGATGAAGCTACAAGCAGCCTTGATAGCAAGAGTGAAGCAATGGTACAGGAAGCCCTCGAACGCTTAATGAAGGGCCGCACTACGCTGATTATTGCCCACCGCCTTAGCACTATTCAGGCAGTGGACCAGATTGTGACATTGCAAGATGGTGTAGTGGCTGAAGTTGGCTCACCCACTGAGCTGGCTAGGGGTAATGGCGTCTACGCGCAGCTTCTTAAGCTTCAGGGTAGCCATTCTGCTGCTACTAAGCGCAAGCTTAAGGCCTTTGAAATCGCCGCCTAGAAGCCATAAAGTGCTGGCTTATAGCCCGGTTGCGGACTATAATACTTGGATATGAGACGAGCAGTGAGGGCGATTGTAGTTAAAGATGACCATCTTTTGGTAATGCACCGTAATAAGTTTGGCAAAGAGTACTATACGCTCATTGGTGGGGGTATAGACATGGGTGAGTCGCACGAACAGGCTCTTTTGCGCGAAGTCGCAGAGGAGACTGGCGTACAAGTGACCGACCCTGTAATGGTTATTGTAGAAGAAGCTGGCCAGCCTTTTGGCACCCAGTATGTATTTTTATGCCGCTACGTTTCGGGCGAACCACAGTTGCACATAGATTCAGAGGAAGCCAAAGTGCATGCACTTGGCCAAAACCTGTACACGCCAATGTGGCTACCGCTGAGCAAATTATCCCAGGCACCATTCCGATCAGAAACTCTAAAGCAAGAGCTGCTTAAAGGTTTTGCCTCTGGATTTGCCCAGCCGCCAATCACTATTCATTCATCACATGAGCATTAAGAAGTCACTAAGAGAGGGGAACGCATGACTAAAAAACGAGACAGGATTTTTATTTTAATCGGTACGGCAATATTCTTTATTTCGTCAATTGCACTGAGTATCGCGGTAGTTATCCAAATGTGGAACGATGACCATAAGGCTGGCGATAAGACAGCTGCAAATAATACCAGTCAAAGCGCTGCTAATCAAAACAGTAAGGAGAAAAAAGTGGACGACAAGAACAAATTACAAGGCAAGCCTATGAAGGATTACTCACCAAGCAGTTCAGTAACCGAACTGCAAAAGATTGACCTCCAGGAGGGTACGGGCAGCGAAGTTAAGGCGGGCGACACGGTAACCGTTGACTACACTGGCGCTGTGGCTGCCACCGGCATTGTATTCCAGAGTTCACTCGATTCTGGCCAGCCGGTAACTTTTGGCCTTGACCAAGTTATTGATGGCTGGAAAGAGGGTATTCCCGGCATGAAAACGGGCGGTAAGCGTCGTTTGATTATCCCTGCCGAAAAGGCCTATGGTGCTAACCCACCGCAAGGTTCTGGTATTCCTGCTAACGCCCCACTGGTGTTTGATGTGACACTCCACGGCGTTGGCGAATAGGCCAACCAACATGTAAAAAACACAATATATAGCGCACTTGCTTACGGTAAGTGCGCTATATATAATGAAAGACATAAGCAAAATACAAAAGAGGGGACTTGAGGGGATGGCTAAAAAAATTACTATTTTTACCACTAATACGTGCACATACTGCGTGCAGGTTAAGCGTTGGTTGGCTTCAAAGGGGCATGCTTACGACGAGGTTAACCTCGACGAGCACCCGGAGCGCCAGGCCGAAGCCTTCGAGCTAAGCGGTGCTTTAACTGTGCCGGTAATTGTAGTAACAAAAGAAAACGATAACCAAGAGGTGGTAGTTGGGTATAATTTGGCGAAATTGGCGCCGGCAGTTGCTTAAGTATCGCTTGGGCGACTACACTAAAACCTATGAGCGACACACAAACTCCACAAACTCCTGTTCATGATGTGATTATGATTGGTGCAGGCCCTGCAGCGTTAAGTGCTGCGGTATACACGACACGCGAAGATATTGATACTGTACTGTTTGAGCGCGGTGCAGTTGGCGGCTTGGCGGCAGTAACAGACTGGGTTGATAACTATCCTGGCTTTCCTGAGGGCCTGGAGGGCTTAAAGCTAGCTGATGGCATGCGCCAGCAAGCTGAACGTTTTGGTGCAGTTATCGAACTGGGCGAAGTGTTTAAGATCACCGACGAAGGTGCTTACAAACGCCTAGAAACTACCGACGGCGACATGCTTGCGCGAGCCGTTCTGATTGCGACAGGTAGTGACTACAAAAAGATTGGTGTACCGGGCGAAAAAGAATTTTATGCTCGTGGTGTACACTACTGCGCGACGTGCGACGGTGCATTTTACCGTGACAAGCGCTTGGTGGTTGTGGGCGGTGGCAATTCCGCCGTGCAGGAAGCCATGTTTTTGACACGATTTGCCTCACATATTGATTTGTTGGTGCGTGGTGAGTCATTCCGCGCATCCGAAGTGCTACAGCATGACCTTGATAAGTTTAAAGACAAAATTACTGTGCACTTTAACACTACCACTGACGAAATTGTTGGCGAGGAGGGTAAGGTTGTTAAGGTGATCGGCACTGACAAGGTGGCAGGTGATAAAGTCGAAATCCCTACCGATGGCGTGTTTATATTTGTGGGCCTTAAGCCTAATACACAGTTCTTGGCCGACAGTGCAATAGAGCTTGATGAGATTGGCTTTGTAAAAACTGACGCTCATTTACAGACTGCAATGCCCGGCGTATTCGCAGCTGGTGATGTGCGCTCCGGGGCTACCATGCAGATTGCCACAGCTACTGGTGAGGGCGCCTCAGCTGCGTTGTACATGCGTGAATATCTTAACGATAACCCCATTGAAACAGCCGATGCCGACGCTAAACAAACCTACTAAGTTATAAGCAATATAAAAAATAAGTCAGCCGTACGTCTGGCTTATTTTTTATATAGGACTTTAGGGTAAAATATAGCCCGGAAAGTAATCCATAGCAATTTGATGCCGCTTAATGCCAAGTGCATACAGCTGCTCAATGATAGCCAAAACTGGTTTTTCGGGGCCAGACATGTAAAACATAGTGTCTTCAATCGCTGCCGCAGGGTTGTGTGTGAGGTCTAGCAGGCGTTGGCCACTCAGATACCCACTTTCCCCGTTCCAGCCTACGGGCGGGTCTAGAAGCAGCGAGGTGTAGGCTGTGGTGCTGTTGCCGTCTAGGTGGTCTTTAAAGATTAGGTCTTCAATGGTCCGTCCGCCGTGCACAATGTGAGCGGTGCGCTGTTGACCACTTTCTTCATGGGCTAGAATCATGCTTTCAACCGGAGTTATGCCAATCCCAAGTGCCATAAAGACAAGTGGTGTAAGAGGGCTTTTGGGCAGTACAAAATCGCCAATAGGGTCGGAGGCGTGTAATGTAGCCCCAGGCTTAAGCGCCCTAAAGGCCTGCTTATAGGTGCTGCTTGCATGCGGCGGCCGCGCAAATTTCATAGTAATAGCGATTTTAGGATTGCTTGGCGAAGATGAAATTGTCATCCAGCGTTTGTCGCCACGACTATCCATGGGGCTGTGCGGCACGGTGACTTCTATGTATTGCCCAGCCATAAAACGCAGTGGCCGTTCGGGGACAAACCAAAAGGTAGTAACGTGCGAGGTGAGCTGTTCGATAGAATCAAGCTTGAGCAACATTACGCACTCTTATATAAATCTGGGCGGTCGGTGATTACACCAGTTAGGCCTTGCTCGGCAAATGTATGGGCTTTGACTGGATCATTAAGCGTATACACGCAGACTTCATAGTCTTGGGCGATGGCCTTTTTAAGAAAACGACGACGTAAAAAGAAGTAATTAATGCTGATGCGGTGAGCGCCAACTTGTCGTGACCGGCGTATGGCGTTAGCGCCCGAAAATCGTTCGATAACTACAATACCCACGGTTGGCATTGCTCGCCTAATACCTTTGAGCGTTTTTTGACTAAAGGACCCAAAGGTAAAGTCACTCTCTTGCCAGCCATTTGCGAGTAGCTGCCTAATGACTTCAATCACGGGCTCAATAGGCACGTGTGGCTTAATCTCAATCATAAGAGGCACACGTCGATTGATAGTATGAATGGCTTGTGAAAGTAGGGCGAGGTCGGGCTTGAACTGCAGTAACTGTTGGTAAGTGTTGGTCGAAACTAATAAACGTCGCCCGTTGTGTTCGGCAAACCGATTGTGAACAAGCACAACCTGGTTGTCTTTAGTGACACGAACGTCAATTTCTATTTCGTGTACCCCACACTCCAGAGCTTTTTGGATGGAGGCAAGGGTATTTTCTGGGGCAAGGCCTCTTGCCCCTCGGTGGCCGATAATCTTCATATTTGCTGCAAATAGTGTACAATATCCATTGACATACAACTAGTTGTAAATTGCCGCAAAGGAGTTTTTAATATGGCAGATTTTAACCAAGTCCTGACCCCAGGTAGTGTTGATGAAGGTATGGTTAATACCGTTGTTGAGATTCCTAAGGGCTCAATGCTTAAAATTGAATGGGACCGTCAGCGCGCTGCATTTATGCTTGACCGCGTAGAGCCAGGTATTTTTGCTAAACCTGTTAACTACGGTTTTATTCCACAGACCCTCGACGAAGATGGTGACGAGCTCGACACATTGGTAGTGACCGACGAACCAGTGCCAACTGGCGTATACATGGAAGCTAAGATTATCGGTGTTCTTAAGTTTGAAGACGACGGTGAAATGGACTACAAGATTGTTGTAGTGCCAGCTGATGACCGCAACACTGGCGACCGCATCAACTCACTCGACGATCTTGGTGAACGCTGGAAGCAGCAGATTGAGTTCCACTTTGCACACTACAAAGACCTCAAAAAGCCTGGCACTACCATTGTGCAGGGTTGGGGTGACGTAGAAGAAGCCAAGGCTTTTGTTAAAGAATCTATCGAACGTTGGAATAACAAATAAGGTAGCACCTTTGCGCACATACACCGAGCGGCGCTTGTAGGCACGCTCGGTTATGTGTATTCTGGAGTCAAGACAAGGAGCACATATGAACATTGCTGAAATTCAACAGTTGGTACGCAGCTATTTAGAGATTTTCCCAGACGAAGAACAAAAATTAGCACGTTTAACAGATCGCTTAAATAGTAGCGATGAGCCGTTTAACGACCGTAAAAGCTTTAGTGGGCATGGCACTGGCGGCGCGATTGTGCTTTCGCCTGACCGCTCAAAGATTTTACTTATCCACCATAAAGCATCAGGCAAGTGGCTCCAGCCCGGTGGTCACTGGGACCCGGAGGATGAGTACCCGTGGCAGGTCGCACAGCGTGAAGCCGAAGAAGAAACTGGTGTGACAATTGCTGAACGCATTGCTATTCCTGGCTCAGACCTGTCAGTACCTATTGATATCGACACTCACGATATTTTGGAGCGCCCAAGCAAAGGCGAGCCGGCGCATCTACATCATGATTTTCGCTACATCTTTGTGGTAGACAGCGAAGAACTTGTTGAGCAAGAAGATGAGATCAACGAAGCGGTATGGGTCCCGCACACCTCAGATGACCCACGTTTGGCTGAAGTCATGCCGAGCATTGTTAAAATGCGACGCCTAAAACTTATTTAGCTCGCTTGCACGACAGGCCATCACCCCATACAATAGGTATAGAAGCATAAGCTCTATACAAACAATGTATAAATGGGGAATGGTATGAAAACACGAATAGCAATTAATGGGTTCGGTCGAATCGGACGCAATGCTTTTAAGATTGCCTTTGACCGCAATGACGTAGAAGTTGTTGCAATTAACGACCTAACAGATACCAAAACACTGGCACACTTGCTTAAGTACGACAGCAACTACGGTGTATATGCCAAGGAAGTCTCTGCCGATGAGGGCAATATTATTGTTGATGGTACGGCAATTAAAGTGTTGGCCGAAAAAGATCCAGCAGCCTTGCCTTGGAAAGACTTGAACGTTGACGTTGTTATTGAATCAACAGGCTTCTTTACCGACCCAGCAAAGGCTCGGGCTCATGTTGACCCGGCAGGCGCTAAAAAGGTAGTCATTAGTGCTCCTGCTAAGGGTGCAGGCTCTGACACAGTGGTAATTGGCGTTAACGAAGACTTGCTAGATACAGCTGGCGAAGTTATTAATAACGGTTCTTGCACCACTAACTGCATTACACCGGTAGCAGCGCTTATCGAAAGCAATTTTGGTATTGATAAAGCCATGATGACCACGGTGCATAGCTATACCTCCGACCAGCGTTTGCAAGACGCGCCGCATAAAGATTTGCGCCGTGCTCGTGCTGCGGCACAAAACATTATTCCTACCAGTACCGGCGCAACGATTGCTGCAACCGAAGCCTTGCCATCTCTAAAAGGTAACTTTGGCGGCTTGTCACTCCGTGTGCCAACTCCAGTAGTGAGCTTGAGCGACTTTGTTATTGTAACCAAGCGCAATGTGACCGCCGAAGAAGTAAACGACGTCTTTAAAAAGGCTGCAGCTGAGCCATACTACCAAGGTATTTTGGCGGTAACTGAAGATGAGCCTGTAAGTAGTGACTTTATCGGCAATAGCCACTCGGCAATTGTTGACCTTAGCTTGACTGCGGTTGTAGGTGGTAACATGCTCAAGGTAGTGGCTTGGTATGACAACGAGTGGGGCTATAGTAATCGCCTAGTCGAGGTTGTTGCTGATACTGGCCGCTTATTACACAAAGCTGATTAGGCGGACGGCTTAATGAAGATTTTTATTGGCGCAGATCACAACGGATTTGAATACAAGACTTTTTTGCTCGAACAGTTACAAAAAGCTGGACACGAAGTAGTTGATGCTGGCGATACTGAGCTGCAACCAGAAGATGATTTCCCACAATTTGCAGCACGTGCCGTACAAGAGATGAAAGCGGCCGGTAATGGCCCTGACGTACGCGGTATTTTAATTTGTGGCAGCGGCCAGGGTATGTGTATGGCCGCCAATCGCTTTAAGGGTATCCGCGCTAGCTTGGTGTGGAATACTCACGAGGCTGAGGCCGCACGTAACGACGATGACAGTAACGTGCTTTGTTTGCCGGCTCGTTCAATTTCTAAAGACGAAGCCTTGAGCATTGCTACGGTGTGGCTACAAACTTCGTTTGCCGGGGCGCCACGCTTTAGGCGGCGCATTGCTGAACTCGATCAGCTAGCCTAAGGCCAGCTAGCAGGTAGTCAATTGCAAACGTAAGCGGTATGCTATAGATATGAAAGCAACAATTTGCCCGGCAATAACAGCCTCAACTCCTGATGAATTCAGGAAGCAAATCGAACGCGCTACCGCTGTGGCAGTGCGCTTACATCTTGATGTAAGTGACGGCATCTTAACGCCATCTAAGTTGATTGAAATTGGTGAGTTGTGGTGGCCAGGTAACGCACAGGCTGATATCCATGTTATGTACAAGTGGCCCTTTGAGCATGCCGCGTTATTGCTAAACCTACGCCCGCAGTTAATTATTGTACACGCCGAGGCAGAGGGTGACTTTGTGGCTTTTGCCCAAAAGGCCCACGCCCAAGGTGTACAGGTTGGTGTGGCTATCCAGCAGGATACTCCAGCTGAAGTTTTAGCGTCGGCTATCCAATATATCGACCATGTCTTGATTTTTTCGGGTAAGTTAGGCTATTTTGGCGGTGAGGTGGATCTGTCACTGCTCGACAAAGTAAAGCAGCTGCGTGCAATGAAGCCTCGGCTTGAGATTGGCTGGGACGGGGGTGTAAAGCCCGAAAATGTGCGCCAGCTGGCTGATGGCGGCGTGGATGTACTCAACAGCGGCGGGTTTTTTCAGCATAGTGCCGATCCGCACGAGGCCTACGAATCATTAACTGAAGCTTTGGGCGCCTAGCCAAGGGTATAAGCAGTAAGGTATCATAAGCGTTATGAAATACATCTATGCAATTGATGAGCTCGAGCTAAAGGCTAACGATATACGCCAGCTCATTATTAAGATGCTGGAGGAGGCTGGTAGCGGCCACTCTGCTGGCTCGCTAGGTCAGGCTGAAATTTTTACTGCCCTTTATTTTAATGTTATGCAGCATGATCCTAAAAATCCAGACTGGAGCCAGCGCGATATTTTAATCCAAAGTAATGGCCACACCTGCCCGGTGCGCTATGCAACCATGGCTGCGGCAGGTTATTTTCCGACTGCTGAGCTCATGACCTTGCGCAAGTTTGGTTCGCGTCTGCAGGGCCACCCAGAACGCCTTAAATTACCTGGCTTAGAGACAACAAGTGGGCCTTTAGGCAGCGGCTTAAGCCAAGCAGCTGGTATTGCTTTGGCTTTGCGTATGAAAAAAGAAATGCATCGCTGGGTGTACGTTACGATGGGTGACGGTGAGCTTAACGAGGGCAACATCTGGGAAGCGGCTATGCTGGTCGGCAAAGAAAAGCTCACCAATCTTGTCGCCTTTATCGATCGTAATAATATTCAAATTGATGGACCAACAGAAGTAGTCATGCCGCTTGAAGACCTGCGAGCTAAGTGGGAGGCGTTTGGCTGGCATGTGCTTGAAATTGACGGTAACGATGTTGAGGCAGTTATTGACGCTTGTCATATGGCTAAGGCTATTGTTGAAAAGCCAGTGGTTATTATTGCCCACACCATTCCTGGCAAGGGCGTAGACTTTATGGAATATGACTTCCACTGGCACGGTGCGCCGCCTAACCATGAGCAGGCTAAAATTGCCCTTAAGGAGCTTCGCACGTTGCGAGGCAAGATTAAAAGTGAGGCCGAGTAATGACTAATAACATGCACTTAATCCCTGATATTCGAGCCAAAAATATTGTTCAGGAGCCAATTCGTGCCGGTTTTGGCCGTGGGCTGGTGGCTGCGGGCACTGCCGACGAAACAGTTGTAGCAGCTTGCGCGGACCTAACAGATAGCACCAAAATGGGCGATTTTGCTAAGACATTCCCTGAACGTTTTGTACAAATTGGCATTGGCGAGCAAAACCTCGTAACTACTGGCGCTGGCTTGGCTGCGGGCGGCATGATTCCTTTTGTGAGCAGCTACGCGGCTTTTAGTCCGGGCCGCAACTGGGAACAGATTCGTACGACGATCTGTCTTAACTATCGACCAGTTAAGATTATTGGTTCGCATGCTGGTGTAAGTGTTGGCCCTGACGGCGGTACTCACCAAATGCTCGAAGATATAGCTTTGATGCGCGTGCTGCCTAACATGGTAGTGTTGGCACCCTGTGACAGTGTGGAGGCAGAAAAGGCAACCCTAGCTTTGGCTGCCGATAAGGTTCGGCCGGGCTATATGCGTTTAGCACGCGAGAAAACGCCCGTTCTTACCACCGACAAGACACCATTCGAAATTGGCAAGGCCTATGTATATGCCGAAGGTACCGACGTATCTATTATCGCAACTGGCACAATGACATACCAAGCGATGGTCGCAGCGGATATGCTCAAAAAAGATGGCATTTCGGCCGAGGTGATCCATGTGCCTACTATTAAGCCGCTGGATGAAAAAACTATTTTGAGCAGCGTCGAAAAAACTGGCGCTGTGATTACTGCCGAAGAGGCTCAAGTAAAGGGCGGCTTGGGTGGCGCCATCGCCGAGCTATTGAGCGAAGAACTGCCTACTCCAATGATTCGCATCGGAGTACGAGACCAGTTTGGCGAATCTGGTGAGCCAAGCCAGCTACTTGAGCACTTTGGCTTAACAGCCACGCATATCGCCATGGCTGCTCACCAACTGCAAGAAACGGGCTTACCTAAAAAGCAACGTTAGACCACGATTGGTCATCTTCAAACATGACATCGCTGGGAGAAAATCCCGCTTGAGGTAAGAGCGGCTCGCGCACTCCATACCGGTCATTGTGGCTTTGGGGACGGTCGAGCAAGTCTAAATCTTTTAAAGTGGGCGTTACAAGCTCGGATAGTTGCTGGCCAGCTTGGTCTATGCATGATTCCATGCTTTCAGCGTAGATTTGTGTGGATTGTGTTTGCTCTGTACTGGGCTGTAGCAAGAGGCCACTCATGCCGAGGGCGGCTAATAAAGCTCTGACTTTGCGGGGAAAACGACGATTTATCTGCTGCGAAGAAGGTGATTGTTCCATATGAAACTCCGTAAAAGTATGAGTATAGTCCCGCAGAATCTAAGCACAAGCAGTAAGTTTAACAACGACTTGTTGTGAGGGCTATAAACTTCTACAATGTATACAAAAGCATGCCAAAGGGGGCTAGGGATGGACGTACAGAGACTGGAAGATACAGCTAAGAAATTGGTCGCGGCTGGAAAGGGTTTGTTGGCTGCCGACGAAAGTAATCCCAGCTGCACCAAGCGTTTTGCTGCTGTAGGAGTGCAATCTACCGAAGAAACACGCAGGCAATACCGCCAATTATTGCTTACAACTCCTGGTGCCGCACATTGTTTAAGTGGTGCTATTTTGTACGACGAAACTTTTTGGCAAAAAACTGATCATGGCCAAACGTTCCGCGCCTATCTAAACCAACATGACGCTGTGCCGGGCATTAAGGTGGATCTAGGTTTAGTGGATCTACCGGGTTTCCCGAACGAAAAAATTACCCAGGGTCTTGATGGTCTGCCAGAACGCCTAGCAAAGTATGCCGAAGCTGGTGCTTTGTTTGCTAAATGGCGTGCTGTCATTACTATTGGCGACGGCATTCCTACCGAAGAATGTATTGGCGCCAATAGTTTTGTGTTAGCACGTTATGCACGAATATGTCAGGATGCAGGCATCGTGCCAATTATTGAGCCTGAAGTGTTGTTTGACGGCACACACAGCAGCGACCAGTGTGAGAGCGTCATGGCTCATATGTTTGACGTGCTATTCCAAACATTGCGCGCATTCCGTGTACATTTGCCCGGTGCTATCTTAAAAACAAGCATGGTATTGCCTGGCAAGGACAGTGGCACACCAATTGACAACAATGATGTTGCTGATCGTACATGCCGAGTACTCCACGAGCATGTGCCGCATGAGCTGGGTGGAATTGTATTCTTGAGCGGCGGCCAAACTTCCCGTGATGCTTTTATAAATCTCAACCGTATTGCACAGCGCGGACCACACCCTTGGGGAATAACTTTTTCATATTCTCGGGCTTTACAAGATCCAGTGCTTAAGGCTTGGGCCAAAACACCTGATGCCACCGAGGAAGTACAAGATATTTTCCATCGACAACTTGTACTTGCCACTAGCGCGTCTAAGGGTGAGCTCGACGAACACCTGCTAGATCAAGACGAATTTGTCTCGCATAGCCAAGACCTGTAACGGCGCTTTGCGCCTGGGCGTGCTGTAGTGCTCTCGATGAGTACCACCGCGTGCGCATCAGGCCCAGCCGCAATACAACAGGTAAAAGTTGGGCGACCAGCGTGATGTATATGACATAAACTGTTTGCGTGTGGTGCCCAAAATGTGGCACAATAAAAACAAATAGCCATAAGCATATCAAAAGGATGGGATAACAATGCAGCAATTTGATGTTTTATGCGTAGGTGATATTGTCACGGACGCTTTTATTAAGTTGTTGGATGACAAGGCTCAGGCTTACGAAAACGAACATGGCAAATGGCTTGCTATGGAATTCGGCTCAAAATTACCGTACCAAGAAGTAGTCGAAATCAAAGCCGTGGGCAATGCATCTAATGCAGCAGTATCTTTTGCGCGTTTAGGTCTAAAATCGGGCTTCGCTACTAATGTTGGTGGTGACCAACAGGGCCGTGACATGATTGAAGAACTGCATAAAAACAACGTCGATACTCGTTTAGTCCGCATTAATCCTGGCAAAAAGAGCAACTATCATTATGGGCTGTGGTATAAAGACGAGCGCACATTGCTTATTAAGCACGAAGAATACGATTACCACTGGCCACATTTGAGGCCAAAAGAAGTGCCTCGTTGGATCTACTTTAGTTCTATTAGCGAGAAAGCTCTTGATTACCACGATGAGCTGGCGGAGTGGCTGCATGCACAACCAAACGTCAAGTTAGCTTTTCAGCCAGGTACATTCCAAATGAAAGTTGGCGCGGAGCGATTGCAGCACATTTACCAGCGCACAGAAGTTCTTATTCTAAACCGTGAAGAAGCCGTAACCGTGGGTGGCGGCAATCATGCTGACGTGCATGACCTTATGAATCGCTTGCATGCACTTGGCCCACGTATTGTGGTGATTACCGATGGCCCTGCTGGCGCGTATGCCAGTGACGGGCAAAATCGCTTTAAAATGCCACTGTACCCAGACCCAGCGCCGCCATACGAGCGAACTGGTGCCGGTGATGCCTTTGCCGCTACCTTTGTAGCTGCCTTAATGAAGGGCTTGAGCATCGAAGAGGCTCTTAGGTGGGCGCCGATTAACTCCATGAGCGTTGTGCAAAAAGTTGGCGCACAAGAAGGCCTGTTAACCGAAGAGCAACTCCAGGACTACCTCCAAAAAGCACCTGACTGGTACCACACCGACCGCTTCTAGGAGCATACAGGGGTCATACCTAATTTAAGCTTTACCGTTACTTGCCGCTTGTGCTAATCTGGAGTAAATGACTCGGTATTTGTCGCAAGCATTGGGGGCTGAGGAGCCAATCTTCTCGCAAAGTATTCAGCAACTGGAACAAGCGAGCGGTGCTCCTAATGCCGACATCCGTTTAAGCACGGAGAATATCCAGCAACTACGAGCTAAGATTGCCGAACTTGGCTTAGATCCACAGGACACAACGGCTGCTGAACTGTACGGAGCGCTTCGCGAGCGCCTGCGCAATGATGACGCAATTGTTAGAAAAGCTCTAACAATTGCCGATACTGCTACGCCTATGGATATTCTGGCACGCGTTGAACGATGCGTAGCCGCAGTAGAAATGCCTAAGCAGTGTTTTGCTCTTAAGGCGAGTGTTGCTAAACGTTTGCTTAAAAAAAGAGTACCCAAGGCTGTGATGAAGCAGCTGGGATATCGTTCAGCAGAATCAATGTTTAAGCACGAGCCAGCGGCGCACCTATTTGCGGCGGCCCAAATGGTGGAATCGGCATCTTGGCATAAGGCCCTCAAAGAGCAGTATGCTAAGTTGCAGCCAGGCGACTTTGAGACGCGAGATATTAGTGTAACCTTGCCGCGTTCACGCCGCTGGGTAACGCTTGCAGCCTCATATGTGGCTACATCGCGTCACAACGTTTTGACGTTTAGGGAATTAGGCACAGTAGTTATTCTGCCAATGCAAGATGCAGTAGACGGCCTTACTATTACTTCATTGCTACTTACATTGCACGAAATGAACAGTGTGCGATCGTTTAGCTCATTTGTAAAGTTGCAACAAGTAAAGATAAATTTTGGTGAAATTGTACAGCAGTCAACTTTAGAGCAACCGCAAGTGGCGGCGTACTTAGCCAACCAAAGGGTGACATGGCAAACAATCCACCGCTACTATTCACGCTTTAAACAAGCCTACCACGCTGAAATTTTTGAGCCACATGTGCAACCCGAAGATTTGCATTGGCAGCAGGCCGAAGATGTACTGGCTAAAATTGCTCCAGAACTGAGCTTTTGGCAGGGTACACAGCATTTGAGTTTGCTCGACGCAGACGGCCAGCCGGTATCGTGTAATATTTTGGATACGGCACTCAGCTACTGCAATAAGCTATCGTTTAGCGATCGTATTGTGCATTTTGTACGTGATAATTTATGGCACGAACTTTTGCTGCGATATCTAAACCAGAGCAACCTCGAAGAGGCTGTACAGCGGCAACTTTCACGCAATCTTGTAGACGAAATACCATTAGCGGAATAGCGCAAATTCGGGTACACTTAAAGCGATGACAAATGATCTCCATGACCTTAAATTTCTTCGCTACTCTATCTGTGTGTCGGGTGCAGCAGCGGGGCAAACCGTAAAAGACTCAAGTAAGCTTGCCGAGCGCGTTGGCCGGGCAATTGCTAAAGAGGGTCATATTTTGACTACCGGGGCCACGGTAGGCCTGCCATACTACGCGGCTTATGGTGCAAAAAAAGAAAACGGGACTAGTATAGGTTTTTCGCCTGCCAGTTCCTTGCGTGAACATATGCGCAAGTATCGCTTGCCACACGACGTTTTTGATTTCATTAATTATACGGGCCTAAACTATGTGGGCCGTGACTTATATTTGGTACAGTCAAGCGACGCTGTGCTCACCGTGGGCGGCCGATTTGGTAGCCTGCATGAGTTTACCTCAGCCCTAGAAGCAGGCAAGCCTTGCGGTATTTTGCTTGGAAGTGGCGGCACGGCTGATCTTATCCCTGAGCTTATTAAAAAGCTTGACCCATCAGTAAGTGATCTGGTTATTTACGATGACAATCCCGAGAAATTAGTTAGTCGCATGGTGGAATTGCTCGATAAGAAGTACGCAGATATTCACAAGCAAATTCAGAATCATGATGAGCATTGGTATTTGCACCATGATGCGGAGCAGGGGCCACCATCGCGCGCTGGCTAAAGTAAAACAAGTAAGACATATGAAATATTCTCTAAAGCTCAATCAAAAAGGTTCGGCAATCGTAGTAGCGGCATTGGTTTTTGTAATAATTTTAGCCACCGGCGCAGCTGTATGGTACGTTATCGCCAATAACTCTGACGCCACGAAGCAAAATACTAATGCGTCTAACTCTAATGACACTTCTGGCGAAACAGGTAGTGACCAATCTTCTTCGCTGCTTGCAACGTATCAATCTACACGCGGGGCTTTTACCTTTAGCTACCCTAAAAGCTGGATAATTACTGGTTACCGCGATGGCAAAAAGCTGGACAAGATTGATGGAGACGAAGACCATATCCGCTTTCAACAGGCCGACGAAGCAACTAGCAAGGTCGACAATTATGGCTTTGACATAACACTCGCGGCCAATGCGCCGGGTGATGCTGCTTGGCCTATGTATCCCAACGGTAGTTTAATCGAAGAGCTTAAGAACGGTATCGATATATGGGAAGACAACCAGGTACAGACTTTGCAAAAAGGGCGTGCCGAAAATAACTGTCCAGGCATTCGCGTTGCATCCAACGATGCCTTTGGCTTCCAGCTTAAAAATGGTAAATGGCTAGCCGCAACTGGGTCTTTCTGTTGGACCCAAGGGCTGTCTACGTCATTCTCGTACGCCCAGCAGCGCGATAGCGTGCAGTTTGGTCAAACAATTGAGCTACTGCGCTCGCTCAAACAAAATTAGCCTTTATTAACGTTATACCTCGGTTTACGGGGCGACGGTTTTGCTAAAAGATTGTACAATGTACCAATGAGCAAATTTGTCTTAAAGAGTGACTACTCACCACTAGGCGACCAGCCAGCTGCAATTAAACAGCTTACGGAGGGTGTTAATAATGGTTTGCGTGACCAGACGCTGTTAGGTGTAACAGGTTCTGGTAAGACATTTACCATGGCTAATATTATTCAGAATACCCAAAAACCAACACTGGTTTTAAGCCACAACAAGACACTCGCCGCACAGCTATATGGGGAGTTTAAGAAATTCTTCCCAGATAATGCTGTGCACTATTTTGTAAGTTACTTCGATTACTACCAGCCAGAGGCTTATATTCCTCGCTCGGATACGTATATCGAAAAAGATAGCCAGATTAACGAAGAAATCGACCGTTTGCGTCACGCCGCTACCGACGCACTATTGTCGCGCCGCGATGTAATTATTGTTGCCAGCGTAAGCTGTATTTACGGCATTGGTTCGGTAGAAGACTATGATGGTCTGAGTATTCGCCTAAAAGTCGGCGAACGCCGCGTGCGCGACAAATTTATCCGTCAGCTTACCGATATTCAGTACACTCGTAACGATCTTGATTTCCGCCGTAGTACATTCCGCGTGCGTGGTGACGTGGTAGATGTGTTTCCGGCAGGTGAAGAAGTTGCCTACCGCTTAGAGTTCTTTGGCGATGAAATTGAGCGCATTGTACAAATTGAACCGCTAACTGGCGAGATTTTAAGCAAGCCACAAACGCTAACTATTTTCCCGAGTAGTCACTATGTAACACCTAAAGACAAACTTAAGGTTGCACTGGGTAATATTGAACAAGAGCTTTCGGAGCGGCTTAAGCTATTTAGGAGTGAGGGCAAATTATTAGAGGCTCAGCGCCTCGAGCAACGTACGCGTTTTGACCTAGAAATGCTAGAAGAAACTGGCTTTGTAAAGGGCATCGAAAACTACAGCCGCTACCTAACAAATCGTGAGCCGGGCGACCAGCCAGCCACGCTGCTGGATTATTATCCTGACGATTTTTTGATGCTTATCGACGAATCCCACATGACGGTTCCACAGCTGCGCGCCATGTATAACGGCGACCGTGCGCGCAAAGAAGTACTTGTTGATCACGGCTTCCGCCTGCCAAGCGCGCTCGACAACCGTCCACTAACCTTTATTGAGTATGAAAAGCACGTTAACCAGGCTATATACGTGAGCGCCACGCCCGCAGTATACGAGTTAAGTCGTAGTCCCGAACCTGCACAGCAGGTAATTCGCCCAACTGGCTTGTTGGATCCACCTATCGAAATCCGCCCCATCGATGGTCAAATCGATGACTTAATTGCCGAAATTCGTAAGACAATTGCCAAGCACCAGCGTGTGCTGGTTACCACACTCACCAAGCGTATGTCTGAGGACTTAACGGAGTACCTGCACGACCTTAATATTAAAGTTGCGTATTTACACAGCGATGTTGATACGCTGGATCGTACCGACATTTTGCGTGACTTACGCCTTGGTGTTTACGATGTGCTGGTAGGAATTAACTTGCTGCGTGAGGGCTTGGACCTTCCGGAAGTAAGCTTGGTAGCTATTTTGGACGCCGACAAGGAAGGCTTTTTACGTAGCGAAGCAGCCTTGATACAAACAGTAGGCCGTGCTGCACGCCACGTAGAAGGTCACGTAATTATGTACGCTGATCGTATAACCGATAGCATGCGCAAAACTATGGACGAAACAGTGCGTCGCCGCGGTATTCAGGAGGCTTACAATACAGAGCACGGCATTACACCAACGGGTATTAGTAAGGCTATCGAAAAGGGTATGCGTCCGGATCTCCCCGAAGAAGCTAAAAAGGCTAAACTTGACCTCAAAAAGATTCCAAAGGATGAATACGCTTCACTTATCCGTGACCTAAGCTCCCAGATGGATATGGCTGCAGCAAACTTAGAGTTTGAAAAAGCCGCTGAACTGCGTGATATTATTGAAGATATAAAAGGTAAAATGTAACCTAGTTTACTGTGAAAGAACAGCACTACCCACAACGCATTTCACGCAATAGACTTGCAAGGGCACTAAAGACTTTGGGTCCACCGCTTGGATACTCACCTAGTACCGGCCAAAGACAATTTGACCCGGATGATTTCCCGGGGCCGGAGCTTGGCCCTCGCTCTGAGTGTGACTATGTACAGCAGCTAACGTTTCAGAAGGAGGCTGATGGCGACCGTCCTAGTTTTGGTTACCAGCTGGCTGACTTTAGGCAAACGCTGCAAACTTTGGGCGCTCGTGCAGCAAAGACTAGACAAACCGTGAGGCCACCAGAGCTTAACCCGCATATAGCAGTCTTGTCACAAGATGAGACATATGACTTTTTGCGCCAGTATGGTGCGACTGGTGAGCGTTTGTTGCGCGAAGAAGCTGACAAATCATCAGATAGCTACCCAGCGGTACCGTATACGGTGCACGCTCACAACGACAGCGTCACGGTGCGTATTGGTCATGAGGATTGGAGCGGGCATGGGCAGATTGCTGCCATGCGTGCCAAGTTGGGTCTGCAGGCCCCGCAGGCTACTGGTGAGCCATGGACATCAGTGGAAATTGTAAGTGCTCCAGAGCTTAACCCACGATTTGCTGAACGCGTGGAGCAAATGAATAGGTATAGCCTTACATTGTCTATTGGCCGTCTGGGTCTTTTTTAAGAGGTACAGTTTTTACAATGGTCCAGGCTTACGATACTTGGTATACTAAGCGTAAGAATTTTTGTGTATGCAGACTATTGATCACCGACGGTTCCAACAAAAACCCCCTCGGCGTCAGTTACCCTTGACGCGGATTAGTTTTATTACAGCTGCTATTTTGGCGGCACTAATCATTATTAATGTGATTATGGCTATTGCCTATCACAATAAGGCACTTCCGGGCTATCGGCTAGGTGCTAAAAATGTTGGTGGTATGAGCTATAGCGAAATAAGCCAGCTGCAGGCCAATCAAGTCATGATTATCTCTATTAACTTAACTATGAAAGCTAATAAGGCCACAGCTCAAAAAACAGTGCCAGTGAGTGAATTTGGTGTTACGCCAGATATGCCTGCTAGTATTGAACACCTCAAAAAATCTAAAACCTGGTTGCCTATGCTTAGCTTTGTTATCCACCCACAAGTTGCTCTTGTAACAGGTGTCGACGATGCTAAATTTAAGTCCGCAATCGATGATTTGGTGCCTGATTTTGAGCGACCAGCTACCGATCGGCACGTGGCTTTTAACGGCTCATTTTATGTGGCCGAAGGCGAAGCGGGGCATAAAATTCAACGTGAATTATTAAAGCAAAAACTAACTGCCGCCATCACAGATGGTAAAAATAAGGTCACCGTACCCATGCAAACTTTGCCGGCTGGCAGGAGTACTAACGATTTGAGCGGCGAAGTGGCAAGGCTTACAAAGCTTATTGGCCCCTCGGTTAGCTTTGCCGCCGCCAATAGTCAAAAAATCGTACCAAGTACTAACGAAAAGGCTCAGTGGCTTGTGGTCGACGGCCAGACTATGAAGCTCTCTGACGATCAGGTTGGCCGCTATCTAGATCAAACAGCTCAAAAACTGGGTGTTGCCTCACTTGCCAACCGTGCTGATTTGCTAACTGCTACCAAGTATGCGCTCAATAAGGGTCAGTCATATAATTTTAGGATGCTTAATGCAGCCACCAGCCGCAAGCATACCTATTGCACAGCAGTGAAGGGTGTGGGTGCCGCAAGTCTTGATGACCTGGCTGGTAAATTGGCGGCCACTTATGCTGACGCACGAGGCTGGAATGACGGTGGTGTAATTGCCTTTGAACATGTCGACTCAGGTTGTAGCTACACGGTATGGCTCAGTGCTCCCCAGTATATGACTGGCTTTGGCTCAATTTGTGACGATTATTACAACTGCCAAGTTGGCACAAATGTCATTGTTAATAATGACCGCTGGGAAAAAGCCACAGAACCCTGGAATCAGACGGGGCGAACTATCGAAGAATACAGAAGTTTGATTATTAATCATGAAACTGGCCATCGCCTTGGTTTTAGGGATAATAACATTACATGTAGCCAGTCTGGTGAGCTGGCGCCGGTTATGATGCAGCAGTCTATAGAGCTAAACGGGTGTGCCTTTAACCCGTGGCCATTACAGTCCGAGCTTGATGCGCTGTAGCGTTATAAGCGGTAGCCTTGCTGGTGGGCAGCGCACTTTTCAGTGCGCTGGGTGTATAATAAGCAAATAGATAAAAGCTCAACAATAGAAGCGTAATCTGGTATAGTATAGGAAATATGGCAAAATTATCTCGAGAAGATGTCTTAAAATTGGCTCGCCTCGCCCGCTTGGCTTTGACCGACGAAGAGGTAGAAGAATTTCGCAAAGAGCTTGAAGGTGTTTTGCAGTACGTAGACTTGCTTAAAGACGCTGACGTTTCAGGCCTTAAGCCTACAACACAGGTAACTGGGCTCAAGAATGTGATGCGTGATGACGAAGTCATTGACTACGGCATTAGTAATACTCAGTTGCTAGCGTTGGCTCCTGGTCGCCAGGACGACCTTATTAAAGTAAAGAGGATGTTGTCATGAGCCAGTGGCTGCCTATTGCACAGATCGCCGAGCAAGTACAAGCCGGTAAGCTTTTGGCTACTGATCTTGTTGATGCTGCGCTCAAAACTATTGCTGACAAACAAGAATATCAGGCAATTATTGCTACTACCAGCGGGCGGGCTCACCAACGTGCTGCTGCAATTGACGCTGCCGTAAAAGAAGGCAAGCCCGCTGGGCGTTTGGCAGGAGTGCCATTTATTGCTAAAGATAACTTCTTGGTTTTTGGCGCCGACACAACTGCAGCTAGTAATATTCTTAAGGGTTTCGAGGCTCCATACCAGTCAACTGCAATTGAGCTTTTAGAGCGCGAAGGGGCAATTTGCGTCGCAAAGGCCAACCTCGATGCATTTGCTCACGGCGGTAGTACCGAAAACAGTGACTTCTTTACTACTAAAAACCCACATGATCCAACACGCGTTCCGGGTGGTTCATCTGGCGGTTCGGCCGCTGCCGTCATGCTTGATATGGCGCCATTTGCTCTTGGTACCGATACAGGTGGGTCTATTCGCCAGCCCGCTAGCTTTACGGGCTCGGTAGGCTACAAGCCAACCTATGGTCTTGTTTCTCGTAGTGGTGTTGTGGCTATGGCCAGCAGTACTGATGTGATTGGTCCACTAACACGCACCGTCGAAGACGCTGCCATTGTACTAGATGTTTTGGCCGGTAAGGACCCACTTGATAGTACAACTGTAGAGCGCGAAGCAAACGGCTATGTTGCTGATCTGCCGCAAGACATTGCTGGCAAAAAGATTGGCGTTATCAAGGAATACTTTGGCGAAGGTTTGTCTGATGGCGTACGCGAAGTTATTGAAGCCTCAATTGCTAAGCTCAAAGAGGCTGGCGCTGTCATTGAAGAAATTAGCTTGCCATCACTTCCTCTGAGCCTTGCTGTGTACTACGTCGTTTGCCCGGCAGAAGTGAGTAGCAACCTGAGCCGCTACGACGGCCAGCGCTTTGCGTATTCTTATGACGATGCTAAGAATCTTGATGAAAGCTATAACAAAACACGCTCTATTGGCTTTGGTAAAGAGGCAAAACGCCGCATTATGATGGGCACGTACGTACTTAGCAGCGGCTATTACGACGCCTATTACCGCAAGGCACAAACCGTGCGCACCAAGCTTATCCAAGAATTTAACGAAGCTTTTACAAAAGTAGACTTTTTACTTGGCCCTACAGCGCCAACAACTGCCTTTAAGATCGGAGAAAATGCCAGCGATCCGCTACAGATGTATCTTACTGACGTAATGACGGTTGGCCCGAGTTTGGTAGGTGTTCCGGCTATTGTTATCCCAGCTGGTACCAGCCAAGGTATGCCAGTAGGCCTCCAGCTTATGGCTGCCCAGCACCAAGATCGAGCTTTGCTTGGTTTGGCACAGGGAACTGAGGGGCTATTATCATGAACTCCACGGTATTTTTAGC
Source organism: uncultured Candidatus Saccharibacteria bacterium (assembly GCA_964494765.1). Classification (GTDB taxonomy): domain Bacteria; phylum Patescibacteriota; class Saccharimonadia; order Saccharimonadales; family UBA4665; genus CAMLQK01. The sequence continues at coordinate 46,527 of CAZBRP010000007.1, read as the reverse complement.
CGCAGGCGGCGCAGCGGTACTTATTGTACTGGTTATCACGGTTGTAATGATCCGTCGTAAGCGTTCGATAAATGTTACCTATTTCCAGCAGCAATGGAAAGAATTGCAAAAAATGTGTGGTGACCGCGAAACGTGGGCGCAGGCTATCACGGGCGCAGACCAATTGCTCGACAAAGCGCTTAAAAAGCGCCGCATTGGCGGCAAAACTATGGGCGAACGTATGGTTCGTGCCCAGCGCCAATTTAGCGATAACGATGGCGTTTGGTTTGGCCACAAACTACGTAGCAAAATCGAAAGTGAGCCCGACGTAAAACTAAAAGAAAATGAAGTTAAGAGTGCTCTGATTGCATTTCGCCAAGCCCTCAAAGATCTAGGAGCATTACCAAAGTGATTACTCAAGATATTCGCGACCAATATACGGTAACTATTGGCATTGAGTGCCACGTACAGCTTAAAACAGCTACGAAACTGTTTGCTGGTGTTGGCAATGATGCACGTGAGGCAGAGCCTAACACGCTCGTAAGTCACATTTGTTTTGGCTTGCCAGGCGCCTTGCCAGTACTTAACCGTGAAGCTGTGCATTTGGCTATGCGGGCTGCTTTTGCTTTGGGCACCGAGCCGCAAAAATACAGCACCTTTGACCGCAAGCATTATTTTTACCCCGACCTACCTCTGGGATACCAGATTACCCAGTTCGAAAATCCTATTATCCGTAACGGATCAGTGACTATCGAAGTTCAGGGCGAGCCTAAACGAATTGGCATCCATGAAGCACACATTGAGGCCGATGCCGGTAAGAGCACGCACCCAGCTGGTGCAGATTATAGTTTAGTTGATCTAAACCGTGCCGGTACACCTTTGCTCGAAATCGTTTCGGAGCCAGACATGCATTCCGCCGAAGAAGCAAAGGCCTACGCTAAAGAGCTATTCTTGCGTGTAAAGTACGCTGAGGTATCTGATGCTAACTTGTTTTATGGCAACATGCGCTTTGATGTTAACGTGAGCGTTAGCAAAACCGATGCCCTTGGTACGCGTACCGAAACCAAAAACATCAACTCATTTAAGGCTGTAGAAAAGGCTGTAGAGTACGAGGTTAAACGCCAAATCGAGCAACTCGAAAAGGGCAGCGCTATTGTGCAGGAAACTCGTGGTTGGGACGATGCTAAGCAGGCTACATTCTCGCAGCGTAGCAAAGAAGATGCTCACGACTACCGTTATTTCCCAGATCCTGACCTGCCGCCTATTGAGATTGACGACGCCATGATTGAAGCTGTACGCAGTGAAATGCCAGTGATGCCAGATGTATGGCGTGACCGTCTTAAGACCCTTGGTCTTGATAGTTCGCAAATCGCAACACTTCTTGAGGCTGAAGTAGAAGAGCCAACCGTTAGCTATCTATCGCTTATTGCTGAAGTTGAACAAGACGCAGCGTTTGCTAAAACACTAGCTAACTGGTTTGTAAACCTCGAGTTGCCACTTCGCCACGACGAAGAAGTAACATTTAACGCCGACATCACCAATCAAGCACGACTGCGCATATATGCCGACGTATATAAGCTGGTGCAAGATGGTAAGTTGAGTTCGTCTAATGCTAAATTACTCCTTACAAAGCTTTTAACACACACTCAGCAGATAGATGATGTTGCGGCTTTTGCCGGCCAACATGGATTTATTCAGGAATCTAACGAAGGTGCCATTAAGGCTATTGTTAAGCAGGTGCTAGACGAAAACCCTAAAGCAGCCGAAGACGTAAAGAATGGTGAAATGAAGGCTATCGGCTTCTTAGTTGGCCAGATCATGAAGCATTCTCAGGGCCGCGCTAACCCACAAATTGCTCAGAAGCTTATTAAAGAGCAACTGGGGTTGTAAGCGGGGTTTTGCCCTGGTGGCAAGTCGGTTGTAACCTGTTACAATGGATAAGGTGAATAGAAAACAAGGGGAAATTTAGATGCAAGTACGAAAAGCAGTTATTGCAGCGGCAGGATTTGGTACCCGGTTTTTACCTCAAACCAAAGCAATGCCTAAAGAGATGTTGCCACTTATCGACAAGCCAATTATTCAATATGTCGTAGAGGAGCTGGTAGAAGCCGGTATCCGAGATATTATTATCGTAACTGGTTACAGTAAGCGTAGTATCGAAGACCACTTTGATGCACCTAACCAGGACTTAATTAACAACTTAGTTGCTGGTGGCCCTAAAAAAGCTCACTTACTAGATGAATTGAGTGAAATCGCTAACTTAGCTAACTTTATTTATGTGCGTCAAAAGGGGCGCTACGGCAACGCTACACCCTTAACAAATGTTGCGCACCTTATTGGCGACGAACCATTTATCTATACTTACGCCGACGACTTGATACTAACACCAGTAAACCGTTTTAGGCAGATGATTGATTTGTACGACGAGCTGGGCGGTGCGGTATTCCCATGCATCGAAGCCGTGACCGACAAAGACTTTGACCGCTATGGCATTATGGGCGGTACCGACATACGTGACGGCGTTATCAAAATGAATCAGATTATTGAAAAGCCGGGCCGTGCAAACGCTCCATCTAATTTGGCGAGTGTAGGCGGTTATCTTATGACCCCCGACATCTTTAACTATCTAGATGATGCCAGCGCCCAGCTGCAAGATGGTCAAGAATTTTACGTACAGCCCGCCATGCAGAAAATGCTGGACGAAGGCAAGCCAATGTATGCCTGCGCCCTCAAAGACAGCGAATACTGTGACACTGGTGACAAGCTTGATTACATGAAGACAGCTGTTAAATTTGCCTTAAAACGTGAAGATATTGGCGAAGAATTCAGGGAATACCTTAAGAAAATCGTATAGTTTTTAGTAGTTGGTTGAAAAGCATAAGCGTGCCGGGGTATACTTTAAGGTATGAATACAGCAGAACAAATTTTAGTGATTTTTCTTTCGTCAGCACTGGCCATTTTTTTGGTGCTCGCTATTACGATTGCGATCATGGTATTGCGCTTGGTAAAAAGTGCTCAGGAGATTGCCAATAAGGCAGGTCGCGTAGTTAACACGGCTGAGTCGCTGACAGACTCGCTAAAGAGTTCTGCCGGTGGTTTTGCGGCTTTCCGCGTCATGCGTATGGTTGCAAATGCATTCATGGAACGCCAAGCGGATAAGAAGAAATAAGGTAAGGGAGCATTACTATGGGTAAGACAACAAAAGTAGCAGTCGGCACACTTATAGCCGCAGCGGCAGGCTACGTTGCAGGTATTCTAACTGCTCCAAAGAGCGGTAAAGAAACTCGCAAAGATATCAAAGAAAAGACTGCTAAAAGTGTGGCTGAGCTCGAAAAGCAACTCAAGAAGTTGCACACTGAGCTTACAAAGGTTTTGGACCAAGCTAAGGAGCAGGCCAAGGAGCTTAAGGGCAAGGCCCGCGAAGACATGGACCGGGCCATGGATAAGACCAAGATTGTTAAAGAAAAGGCCCGCGAATTGCTAAGCGCTGTGCACGAAGGCGATGCCGACGACAAAGAGCTTCGCAAGGCAATCGACGACGCCAACAAGTCAATTGCTCACTTGCGCACTTACCTCAAAAAGCAGTAACCCTACGCACAAACAACAAAGGCACCTCCTGGGAGGTGCCTTTTCTGACCCTCAAGAATAAACCCAAAATCCCTCAAGGAGATACCGATGATTTTTGCCGATACCGAGAAACACACGATACCTTACGCTACACGCTACACCTTTGTTGGTGCGCACCGTGATATGGAACGTATGGAGTTACTTGATGCAGGTGAGGGCCTTAGCTCTTCCAGGCGCATGACAAAAGCGCTTTTTAATGAACTTATAAGGGTGGTTAGTGATGATGAATCAATCCGCAAAGGTACAACTGCGGCCCAGGCACTCCACACGGTGCTTGGCGGCTATGTGACGGGTATGCAGAACTACTATCATCGCCTTGGGCAGATTGTAGACCCTGAAGATGTTGAGCCACCACTCATTGTTGGTGCCGATGGCTTGCGCCGCAAAATAGATGAAAGGGGCTTGACGCTCGCAGTCGAACCTATTACCAGTGATCTTATAGAAATGGCTAGTCCGATAACTTTTGGCCTGACGCACATGGTTGAGCAGTATAATTTCCCGCCCAGTGACAACTCGGATATTTTGCAGTATCACCCAGTGGCGCACTACTCTTTAGGCACGATGCAGGGCGATGCCTATCAGGCACGCCAGACATTACTAACGGACAACGAACAATTTTGGGCAATTGCTGACCAGCAACAGATAGGGCACTTTAAGCAGGCTGTGCCGGTAGCTAACGTTGTAAAGGCAACGCTTTAATAATGTTGTAAAAGCTGGTGCTTGAGCTTATTTAACCGAAGCTTATTCGCTATAATATATGTAAAAGGGGATAAGGGGAGTTTGCTAAGGTATGGCGACAGAGGTTTCGTCTGCACTGACATCGGCTGATTATGTGCATTTGCACAACCACACGCAGTTTAGTCTGCTCGACGGGCTAACACGTGTGCCTGATTTGATTAAGTTTGTAAACGAAACAGGCATGCAGGCTGTGGCCATGACCGACCATGGTACGCTTTCTGGCGCTATTGAATTCTATAAAGAAGCCAAGGCCAACAACGTCAAGCCATTAATCGGTATCGAAACTTACGTTGCTGCCCGCAAACATACCGACAAAGACCCACAAAAAGACAAGCAGCGTTTTCACCTGATTATTATTGCCATGAACGAGGTTGGCTACCGTAATCTCATGCAGCTTAGTACTACTGCCAACCTTGACGGGTATTACTACTATCCACGTATCGACCATGACTTACTCGAAAAGTATAACGAAGGCCTGATTGTTACCAGCGCCTGCATGGGTGGTGAGGTTGGCTCGGCAATTCGCGACGGCGATATCGATAAAGCGCGTGAAATCGCCTTGTGGTATAAGAGTGTATTTGGTGACCGTTACTACCTAGAAATTCAAGATCACGGCCACCCCGAAAACCCGCTCTATAACAAAGAACAGGGCGACATGAACCAAGGTGTTATTGCTTTAGGCAAAGAGCTGGATATCCCGGTTGTTGTAACCTGTGACGCCCACTACTTGAAGCACGAAGATCAAGATGCCCACGAAATCTTGCTATGTATTGGTACTGGCTCATTCTTGAGCGACGAAAAGCGTATGTCCCTCAAAAACTACCCGTTGCATGTTGAGGATCCCAAAGAAATTATCGCCCGCTGGGGCAAGGACCACCCAGAGGTAATCACCAACACCAAGGCTATTGCTGACCGCGTAGACCTAAATATTGAATTAGACCGAATTTTGATTCCAAAATTTCCGGTGCCAGAGGGCGAGACCGAAAAAACTTTCTTGGACAAGTTGGTGTACCGCGGCTTGGCCTGGCGCTACGGAGGCAAAACCGAAGAAGAAACTGCCGAGATGACCATAGAGGAAGCACGAGCTGCAACACCAGAAGACGCGCTAAAGCGTGCTGACTATGAGCTAAGTGTGGTGGACCAGATGGGCTTTAACGGCTACTTCTTGATTGTGTCGGACTTTATTGGTTGGGGTAAGGCTCAGGGTATTATCTTTGGTCCAGGCCGTGGTAGTGCAGCTGGTTCAATTATTGCCTACGCGGTTAAGATTACCGACCTTGATCCCCTTAAGTATGATTTGCTGTTTGAACGCTTCTTAAATCCCGATCGCATTAGTATGCCCGATGTTGATATCGACATTCAGGATACCCGGCGCGATGAAGTTATCCAGTACTGTTCCGAAAAATATGGCACTAACCGCGTGGCTAACATTGTAACCTTTGGTCGTATGTTTGCCCGCAACGCCGTTCGCGACGTAGCACGTGTATTGCAAGTGCCCTATGCTGAGGCTGACAAGCTGGCCAAAATGATCCCGCAGCCGGTGCAGGGGCGCCATATTCCGCTACCTAAGTCCTTGCAAGATGACCCTGACCTTAAGCGTGAGTATGCCGAGAACGAAGTAGCTAAGCAGGTGATTGACCAGGCCATGATTTTGGAGGGCACGGTGCGCAGCCACGGCGTGCACGCTTGCGGTGTGGTGATTGCGCCCGACGACTTAGTAAAATTCCTACCGCTCGAAATGGCTCAAAAAGGTGTGGTAACTACTCAGTTCCCAATGGGCCAGGTTGAAGAGCTGGGCCTACTTAAGATGGACTTTTTGGGCCTGTCTAACTTAACGATTATTAACAATGCACTGCGTATTATTAAGCGTGTGTATGGCCATGACATTAATCTGTCAGACATCCCGCTGGATTCTCCAAAAGCCTACGAGCTATTAGGTAGCGGTGATACCACTGGTGTCTTCCAGTTGGAATCCGCAGGTATGAAGCGGTACCTTAAAGAGCTCAAGCCGTCTGTTTTTGAAGATATCATCGCTATGGTGGCATTGTACCGCCCAGGCCCGATGCAGTTTATTGACGACTTTATTGCGCGTAAGCACGGCCACAAAAAGATTACCTATCTACACCCTGGCATGGAAAACGCACTTAAGAGCACCTATGGCATCTTGGTGTACCAAGAGCAATTCATGCAGATTTCTAAGGAATGGTGCGGGTTTACTGGCGGGCAGGCCGACACGTTGCGTAAGGCAGTAGGTAAAAAGAAGATCGACCTAATGCGCAAGGTTAAGGTAGACTTTGTGGCTGGTGCCGTTAAGGTGGGTGGTGCCACCGAAGAAGTTGCTGAGCAGTTTTGGGGCCAGCTAGAAGAGTTTGCTAACTACTGTTTTAACAAGTCACACGCCGCCTGCTACGGGCTTATTGCCTACTGGACGGCTTACCTTAAGTCACTCTATCCGGCGGCCTTTATGGCGGCGGTTATGACCAGTGACTACGACGATACCGATCGCCTGGCGATTGAAATTGCCGAGTGTAAGCACATGGGCATCGACGTATTGCCACCCGACGTCAACGAATCCTTTATGGAATTTGCTGTAGTGCGTGACCCCGAAAACCCAGATAACCGCAAAGCGCCAATTCGCTTTGGCATGAACGCCATTAAAAACGTTGGTACCGGTGCAGTAGAAGAAATTCTGCGTGCCCGCGAAGTAGACGGCAAGTTTGCTAGTCTTGAAGACTATCTGGCCAAGGTGATGCCTCGCATCGTTAACCGCAAGAACGTGGAAAGTCTTATTAAGGCCGGTGCCTTTGACCGCTTTGGCAATCGCTCAGATTTGTTGCACAACCTAGACATGATGCTGGCTTACTCTAACCGCATCCACAAAGACGCCAATAGCGGCCAAGTTGACTTGTTCGGCATGCTAATCGACGACGCCACGGCTTCGGCTCGACCACAACTAGCCATAGAAAAAGCTACTACGGTGTACTCGCCACGTGAACAGTTAATTTGGGAGCGCGAGCTGCTGGGCCTATACCTAAGCCAGCACCCACTTTCAATGTTCGAGACCTTTTTGAGCGAGCAAACCATGCCACTTGACGAACTTCGCCCAGAACACGAAGGGCGCGGCGTGGTGATCGGTGGTGCAGTAAACGATATCCGGGAAATTACTACCCGCAACGGGCAAAAAATGGCCTTTGTGAAGTTAGAAGACAAGCACGCCGAGCTAGAACTTATTTTGTTCCCGGGCTCATACCAGCAAACGGCTGGATTGTGGGAACGCGATCGTGTGGTAATTGCCAGGGGTAAGATCTCGTCTAAAGACCGCGAGGGTAACATTGGGCAAGATGTGAAAATCCTTGTTGATGACGCCCGCGAGATCACTACCGACCAAGCCACGGCCTACCGAGCAACCGGTAAGCGTATGCGCGGGCCAGGCAGTAAACGCAGTGCGGCGGCCTCTGTTACAGCAACAAAAGACCGTTCGGTAAGTGATAAAGATAAAAAAGAATCCAAAACCGAGGCCGATGTAATGCCGCCCAAAAACCAACGTGTATATTTGCGCTTAATCGACAGCCAAAACCAACCACTACTACTTTCACTCAAGCAGATGATTGACCGCGAAAAAGGTGACACCGATGTTATTTTGGTGCTAGGCCCAACCGACAGTAAGCAAATTATTAAGCTGCCTACTGGTATTAATAACCAACCAGAAGTAATTGCCAAACTTAGCGAGCTGATCGGCAAAGAAAACGTCAAAGTCCAATAAATCGACTAACAAACGTGTTAAAGACTAAGCTAACAAAATAAAACTCCTATTTTGCTTGGGAGTTTTATTTTGCCTGAAGCAGGCTATAAAATTACGTTGCGTGTTAGCAAAAAGCCGCACAAGGCTATGCCGGCCAAAACTAAGTCGAGCTTATGGTTGTGTACTACGAATTGCTCGCCTTTAACTAGTACGCGCTGCCAGGCATCGGCGTGACGTAGTACCCACATGCTGCCGCATACAAAGGCCACGCTCGCTATCAAGATTGTTATAGACTGGCTTACATTTGCCCAGGCTTCTATGCGACTGATGCTACTAAAGCTACCGACGGTAGATAGGCTAGATGTTCGCATAGTGTGGTCTAAAAGCACGTTAAGTGCGCCAGCTAGCGCAAACAAGGGCACATAGGGCCAGTAGGTTTTTAGGTAGTCTTTGCTTTGTTTGTGATGTGTGCCACTACGCCTTTTGTGATGTATAGTTGGGCGTTTTTGCGGTTGATTAGACAATGCCATAATAGAATCAGTATAGCAAACTGCTTAAGCTTTGTAAAAACGACAATGGTATAGGGCCATAGCAGCGGCTTGCACAACGTTGAATGACTCTTTTTGGCCAAACATAGGGATTTCTAGTGCTAAGCCACACTGGGCTAACACTTCTGGCTCAACGCCTTCTACCTCGCGGCCCATTAGCAAGGCTACTTTCTGGGGTGGTACAAAGTCGGGCAGGGCAATTGAGGTAGCGGTCTGTTCAACGGCGGCTATGGTGTGGCCGCTCTCTTTTAAGGTCTTAAGCACGGCAGCAATATCTTCAACGTGTTCCCAGCTAATCTGATGCTCAGCATCGAGGGCAGTTTTGTGAATTTGCTTGTCAATTTTTGCAGCCAGGTGGGGTAATCGGGTGTCGCCAGGTGCTAAAGGATATGGCGTATAGCCTGTTAGGTATACTTTGGTAACGCCCAGGCCTTCGGCGGTGCGCAGCAAAGAACCAATGTTGTGGCAGCTGCGTAAATTGTGAGCAATAAGAATAAGATCGCGCATGACTACCCTTAGTATAACAGAGGCGGTCCTCTTCTATGGCGGATCGTAGATTGGCTACCGGCCAGTCAAAGAACAGATTGTTGCTAAAACCCAAACAAAATGGCCTTAAGGTTGCTGCACAAAGCATCTTGCTCATGCTATACTTAAGCTGATATGAGTCAAGACGCACGCTATGATGAAGAGGTCGCCAGCCAGCGACGAGCCAGTATTTTAGGCTTAAACTATGCCGATACTCGCGTGCCCGACAAACCACTGTACAAAGATATTCTGCAGGTACAAGAAATGTACCGTAACCGCGTCGTGCCTCTGCATGCCGACAAGAGTAATATTTTATTTGGTATTACCACCACTACTTCCCAGCAAATTCTTAAGGAGCTGCAAGAACGTTTTAGTGACCTGCGTGTATCGTTTGCGATTATTTCTGACGCTGGTTACCGCGAATACATGCGGCTGTATGATCCGCCAAAGCAGGTTGTGTACCAAGACATTTCTTTTGCCGCTAAAGACACCCAAGGCGACCAGCAGGCATCTTTATTGGAGGCCGTTACGTCTACGCTTGGGCAGGTGCGCGCTGATGACATTTTGGCCTACTTAGTGCAACAGGCCTACCACCTTAAGGCCTCAGACATCCACCTTGAGACGCAAGAAAACGGTGTCCGCATCCGTTTTCGCGTGGATGGCGTACTGCACGTAATTGCAACGCTTTCAAACGAAAAATACCATACGCTACTGTCGTCAATTGCAGTAGCGGCCAATGTGTCAACTGGTGTTGATGAAGCGCAGGCCGGGCACATTAACCGCAAGTATCGCCTGGCCACAGGCGAAGAAGTAACGGTTAACCTGCGTGTCGAAACCGTGCCTACTGGCTATGGGCAAGATGTGGTAATGCGTTTGTTCACCATGAAGATGGAGCTGCTAAAGCTAGATAATTTAAGCTTGTCAGAACGCGAGCGTGAAGTAGTTGACGACATTATCCGCCACCCAACCGGCATGGTGCTGATTGTTGGCCCAACTGGTTCAGGTAAAACCACAACCATGTACTCTTTGCTCAATACACTTAACAGCGATGAGCGAAAAATTATTACCCTCGAAGACCCAATTGAATACTTTATGCCGGGAGTGGTGCAAATTCCAGTGCATGGCGGCATTGATAGCTCGGGTTTTGCCGATAAATTACGCGCCGTACTGCGCCTAGACCCTGACGTGGTGATGGTTGGTGAGATCCGTGATAAAGACACTGCCAAAACAGCCTTACAGGCTGCACTTACCGGTCACTTGGTGATGAGTACTTTCCACGCCGGAAGCGCCGCCGCTGCTTTAACTCGTATGTTGGACTTTATTGGTGTGAACCCGTTATTTGCCTCGGCTATTCACCTTATTATGGCGCAGCGTTTGGTTCGTCGTCTCGACGACGAAACCAAGCAGGCATACAGGCCTGATGATGCCCTAAAAGCGCATTTACGCACTGTTATTGATACGCTGCCACCAGGTGTGGCACGCCCAAATGTCGACGAGATCACACTCTACAAGCCTGGCTCCTCGCCGGAACGTCCATTTGGTTACACCGGCCAGATACCGCTTCGCGAGCAAATGCAGATGACACCGGGCATTCAGCAGATTTTGCGTATGTCGCCCGAGCAGATCACTACCGATATCTTGCAGGCTAAAGCTGTAGAAGACGGCATGTTAACGATGCTGCAAGATGGAGTGCTCAAGGCTATTAATGGCGAGACGTCACTCGAAGAAGTGTACCGCGTTGTCGGGTAGTGCAACCTAAGGGGCTGTCTGTATTGCACATAAAAATAGGCCTAGCATATGCTGGCCTATTTTAGGGTTTACGCTGGGTGCGCGGACTACTATTGTTCTTGGCAGATATCTTTAACTGACACGAAGCCAAGGTCAGGGGCAAGAATAAGCATACGCTGGCCCTCATTTTTAACGCCAATGTAACCGCTGCCGTCATCCCACTTGCAGATGGCAGTAACTTTATCGCCATCTTTTAAATTGACCTGAGGGTTGTCGGTTCCATTGAATTCATATGCGGCTAAGCCTGCCTCACCACAAGATGACCATATTTCTACCTCATTATTGCTGTCTGGTTTTTGTGGGTTGTCGGCATCCCAAGGGCACTCTTTGTATTTGTCGGCACCTGTTTTTGGGGCTGATTGGCTGCCATCCTGGGTAGCTTCACTATCGGCTGGAGCTTCGGTAGTTGCTGTGGCGGTAGCTTCCGGCGTTTCTTCGGCAGTTGCTGATTCTGTTGGGTCTACCAAACTATCGCTATTGTCGTAAGTGTCTTGTGGGGCTGGGGTATCGTGCTCAAACGGGCTTGCTGTAGCTGCAGGGGAGTCAGCACTATTCGAGTTAAGCCCTTCATTGAGCATATTACCAAACCAAATGCCGCCACCAATAACGATCCCTGCTGCAGCTAAGACACCAAGGCAGCACCCAGTCTCGCGTCGGGTTATAATGGGTTCTTTTTCGGCGGGTGGCATTCCGCCCGGGCGTGGCATTGGCATATGGGTGTAACTCCTGAATTATAGTTCTTTGAAGCAAAAACAATACTATACCACAAAAACAGGTTATAAGCAATATAAATTTACAACGTTGTCTATACAATAACGGCTGCTACCGCTTGGCTAAGCCCAGGCGTAAATGGCCCGGGAATGATTTTGTCGGCAGTCGGGTTGGGCACAAGGCTGGCAATCGCTTCGGCAGCGGCAATTTTATGTTGATCCGTAATGGTTTTTACACGATTATCTAAGGCGCCGCGGAAAATGCCCGGAAAGGCCAAGGAGTTATTAACCTGATTAGGGAAGTCACTGCGCCCGGTGGCCACAATCGCCGCACCTGCTGCTTTGGCTTCATCTGGCATAATCTCGGGCACTGGGTTAGCCATGGCAAAGATGATCGGGTCTTTATTCATAGTCTTTACAAGTTCAGGCGTTAACAGGCCAGGCTGTGAGACGCCAATAAAGATATCGGCACCCTCAACAATGTCGGCTAGTGATCCATCGATACTCGCGAAGTTTGTGTACTGCAGCAGTTTTTTCTTTTCATCATTAAGATCGGTGCGATTTTTGCTGATAAGGCCCTTACTATCAACAGCAAATATACGGGGCTTAGCGTACAGGTGAAGCAGCTTGATAATGGCTGTTCCTGCTGCGCCTGCACCAACGACAACAATTTTGGTATCTTTCAGCTTACGGCCAGTAACCTTCATGGCATTAATAAGTCCAGCTAGTGTGACGACTGCGGTGCCATGCTGGTCGTCGTGCATTACTGGTATTGAGAGTTCGCTTTTAAGGCGTTCTTCTACCTCAAAACAAATAGGTGCTGCAATATCCTCAAGGTTGATACCCCCAAAGCTTGGCGCAATGGCCTTAACGGCACTAACAATTTCATCAGCAGTATGGGCATTAAGAACAATTGGAATGGCATCGATGTTAGCAAAGTGCTTGAAGAGCATTGCTTTGCCTTCCATAACAGGTAGTGCGCCATATGGCCCGATATTGCCGAGGCCCAGCACAGCTGAGCCGTCACTGACCACGGCAACGGTGTTGTTGAGCCAAGTGTAGTCTCGGGCTTCCTCTGGGTGCTGCGCAACATATGAACTAACGGCACCTACGCCCGGTGTGTAATAGATGCTCAGCTTGTCTTTACTGTCGAGGGTATCCTTGGCAACGAGGGCAATTTTACCCCCTAAGGCTTTGTGTTTTTCTAGGGAGAGTTTTGCATAATCCATATCTAGTATTGTACAGTACGCTCCTGCGAGTTTTGTTGTAAATTGATAGCAGCTGATGACACAAAAATGGTATGCTTAAGGCATACTATGACGCACCAAACCAGGGCACGAATTAGTAAAACGGAAATACTTGACGCCTATAGGTCGGAAGACCCGAAGGTAATGCGCGAAGTTGTGCTATCGCCGGATTTTATTTCTGCTTTAGCTAACACAGCGCTACAAGCTAGATTAGACCGGCCCTTGGATTCGTTTCTTGGTGTTTACGCGCAAAGCCTAAGTATTTTTAGGGACAATGGCGTTATTTGTTCTGTAAGGGACGTTATTGTCAATGGACGTGAGTCTGTTAACTGTTCATCGCACAGCCAAAAACTATTATCAGTCGCCAATTCTTTTGAATTTCCCGTTTTTGAACGCGGTCACCCTTACTTAGCGGCTGGAGTGGCTAATAACTTAGGCAGAGTGAATCTTCGCTCGTTTTACCATGGTGATATACCGCTGCAAGGCCAGCGAAACAATAATCAGCGCTCGCAGATGGTTATAACGGTTGCAAACGTACTCTCAGAGCAGGCAAGGGATTGGATTGAGCCAGCAGCATTCGACATGATTACCGAGGCAATTGCGCCGGTAGTAGACACGTTTGCAGAAGTGCAGGCTAGGTCTGGCCGGCTCATGCTTGATAGATATTGCCATGGCGGCTACTAATGCGTCGTGTTTGTATTGATCTGTTATAACAGATGTGATATACTTGTGGGAAAGCAAATATTAGTGTAAAGTAGGTCAGGTTATGGAATCTGTAATTCAAAAAATTGAAGCAAAGTTCAAAAAGCCAGCTGTTGTTGACGTAAAAAGCGGCGACACTGTTAAGGTGCACCAAAAGATTAAAGAAGGTAACAAGGAACGTGTACAGGTTTTCCAAGGTTTGGTAATTCGTACCGACCGCAAGGGTAGCCACACGAGCCGCATTACCGTTCGTCGTATCGCAAGCGGTATTGGCGTAGAAAAGAGCTTCTTGCTCCACAGCCCACTTGTAGAAAAAGTTGAAGTAACCAAGCGTAGCAAGGTTCGTCGTAACTACCTTACTTACATGCGCACTCGCACTGGTAAGGCTGCACGTTTGACTGGTGTCGGCTTTGACGCTAGCGCTGTTAACAACATCGAAGTTGCTAAGCCTGAAGTTGCCGAAACTGAGGCTACCGAAGCTCCAGCAGAAAAATAGTACTACCTACAGTACACTAAATACCCCTCATCTCGAGGGGTATTTTTATGTGAGCTAGTTTGAGCTAGCCGAATGTAAGTGGAAGTAATATAGCATTGCCAAGTCTGGCGGCCGAGCGATCATCGGCAATGCCGAACATGGTAGTTGACTCATCATGTTCTACTGTGGTTGCATAGTAACGCTCGATCGCCTCATCGACGCCGCTGGGGATTGTGGTCGTAGATGAATATTGATCCAGCGGGCCATCAATCAGCTTGTTAGCCTCGGGGTCTTGAATGACTCGCCGAAGCACACCCCGCTGCGCGAAGGGGTATTCACGGGCTGGCAGCGCAAACATGCCATCATGAATGGTGGTTTGTCTGCTCATGAGGTCAAAAATTCGCTTAGGGTGCTTGATGGGCAACATGTCGCTGCCGGGCGCCGAAGAACATACGGCAATCATCAAGTCGTCAACCTGGTGAGATAGGCTCTCGCTGTGCCGGCTCACACGTTGCATGGCTGCAAAAATAAGCCATTTCTCATCGGCAAATATCTTTGTACTGGGATGAAACTCATTAATAAACGTTTTAATTTCCACAATTATTAATCATAAGCGGTATTAACGACCTCGTCAAATCTACCCCTGAGGGGCGGAGCAGCCAGTTGGTAGTTTTGATGGACGGGTTTTAACAATAATCGTATGCATATCAAGCGACGGTGTGCTAGCCTAAGTGGTATGACAATTGTTGGTGTAGACGAAGTCGGCCGTGGTTGCTGGGCCGGCCCAGTGGTGGCAGGCGCGGTGCTGCTAGGAAAGCCCATCCGTGGACTTAAAGACTCCAAAAAACTTACTCGTGAGCAGCGCGAAGCTTTTGATGTTAAAATCCGGGCCAAAGCTAAGGCGATTGGCATCGGCTGGGTATCGTCTGCTGAACTTGATAAGCTAGGCATGACTAAGGCAGTGCGATTGGCTATGGACCGTGCTGTAGCGCAAATATCTGAGGCATACGACGAGATTATTATTGACGGCAACTATAACTTTTTGGCGCATGTGCCCAACACCAAAACCATGATTAAGGCCGACGACAAGATTCCAGCGGTCAGCGCGGCAAGCATTGTAGCTAAGGTGGCCCGCGATACCTGGATGGCTACTGAAGCAGCCAAGTTATTCCCCTTGTACGGATTTGAAAGTCACGTGGGCTACGGCACCCCGCGGCACAGGGCAGCTATTGAAACTCATGGATTATGTGATTTACATCGGCGTTTATTTGCGCCAATCAGACGCAAAACCGAAATGGATGCAGAATTGATAACCTCTGGTGAGCAGCTTTGAACATGGTCGGCGGGCTGAAGCTGTAGCGGCAGACTTTTTGCGGCGCAAAGGCTGCCAAATAATTGCCCAAAACTGGCGAACTCCACGCTGTGAGATAGATATTATCGCTTTGCGCCAAAATATTATGTACTTTTGTGAGGTAAAATATCGCCGCAGCAATGTGGCGGGTTCGGGAATTGACTATGTAACGCCTCAAAAAGTGCGTCAAATGTATTTTGCCGCCCAAAGTTGGCTGCATATAAAACAATGGCACGGAGCATATGAACTCTGTGCCATTGAAGTTTCGGGTGACAATTACGCTATCACCCGTGTGGTGAGGGATATTTGCCCCGACTAAGCCTGCATAGCAAATGCGGGCACTAACTATGATTTGTGTGCGGCCTCAAAGTCTGCAAAGTAAGCTTTAATGGCTGTTAAGTCACGGTCACGCCATGCTGATTGCCATTCAATAATCTCAAGCCCTTGCTTGTAGGTGCGTTCAATAGTTGGTTCTAGGATTGGTTCAAAGAAATCCTTATAGGTCTTAATAAACGCGGCATCACTTTGTACGCGAGCTGCATATACCGGTAGTCGCGAGAACGCTAGGTCAGAGCCTAGGTTTTCCTTGAGCCAGTCCCAGTGAGTTGTCATCCATTCCCAGCCGGCTTGACGTGCAAAGCGGTTTGTAAAGCTGTATGCAAGCCAATACATGGCGTCTTGCAGACGAACATCATCGGTATCAATCATGTTCAGGGCCCGGGTAATTAGCTCCGGCTGCTTAAAGTTGGTGAGTGCGCTTGCCAAAGTAACGCGCTCGGCAGCTTGGGTGCTGGCGTTGTGAATGGCCAGTAATTTCTCAAAAGTTTTTTCGTCACCAAGCCGTGCAGCGGTTGTAAATACTAAGCCTCGCATGTCAGGGTCGATGTCTTCGGGCGTAACCATAGCCTCAAAGCGTTCCAGAATGGTCTTGATTACGGTTGGCTCATCGCTAATTGCGGCCAGTGAGATGATTGTTGGCCGTAGCAGACGGTCAAAGTGGCTATCGCTGTCTTTGGCGTCCATGCCGAGCCTGGCAAGTTGTTCCGCTGCTAAATGGCGACCAAAGGGTTTGAGGCTTTCACGAAGTTCCTCATCGTTCATAGCGGCGCGAATTGAGCCAATATTGCCGGCAATAATTTCCCATACAGTGTCATGGTCTTCATGGGCATACGCTTCAAGCAGCTTAAGCGCCGAAGTTGTACCTTGGTATCCGGCCTTTGCGGCTTCAAAGGCATCGCTTAAAATTCCGAGTCGATCAAGCGGCTTAAGGGTGTTCTTGGTGACCAGCTCTGCAAGCTTGGCGGTGTGCTGTGCGTCGTAAATGACGCGGCAAAAACTGGTCTGTCCTTGATTGAGCTTAAGAACGGTGTTGCCCTCTAGGCTAAAGTCGAGCGAGGCTTTGTCGAGCACATCAGGCACGCCCGGGCCGCCGTTGAGCGCAATTGGCCAGAGCTGGTGCTCGGTAGTTTGCTTGCGAACCTTGGGATTAGCAAAGAATTGCTCTTGACTAAGGCTTACCTGGGGACCGCTCACGGTGGCTGTAACAACAGGATATCCAGCCTGGCTAGTCCATGCTTCCATCATCTGCTTAACAGGCTTTTTAGAAACTGTTTCTAGGGCGTCCCACAAGTCGACAGTGTCGGTATTTTTGTAGGCGTGTGTTTTAAGGTAATGGCGTAGGCCATCACGAAAAGCTTCTTCGCCAAGGAACTGCGACAGCATTAGAATGCTGCTACCGCCCTTGCTGTAGCTAATAGTATCGAAGATGGTGTGAATTTCGTCCGGGTGCTTTACGGCCACTTCAATAGGGTGAGTATTTTGCAGTGCATCAAGCTTGAGCGCTACTTGTTGCTCGCCGGTGATGTACTGCGTCATCATCTGCCACTCAGGGAAGAGGTGATCGACTGCGCGGTAAGCCATAAGGTTGGCAAAGCCCTCGTTAAGCCAGAGGTCAGTCCACCAGCGCATGGTAACCAGATTACCAAACCATTGGTGCGTGAGCTCATGGCAAACTACCTCGGCTACATATTGTTTAATAGAAAGGCTAGTATTTTTTGGGTCTACAATCAAGCAATGCTCACGGAAGGTAATAAGACCCCAGTTTTCCATAGCGCCAGAGGCGAAGTCGGGCAGGGCCACAAAGTCACATTTGGGCAATGGGAAGGGTATGGCAAAGTAATCTTCAAAATATTCAAGGCAACGAACGGCAGTTTCGAGGGCAAAACCAGTGTGCTCAACATTGTCGGGGGTAGCATAGGTACGAATGACCGTGCCATTTTTGGTGGTTGCTTCTTTGTAGCCTAGGTCGCCGTACATAAATGCCAAAAGGTATGTCGACATGATGGGCGTAGTTTCAAAAGTGGTTACCAACTTGCCGTCAATTTCTTCTTGTTTAATGGCTGGTGTATTGCCAAGGGCGACTTCGCCAACTGGTGAAATAAGCGTGAGGTCAAAGGTGGCCTTAGCTTCGGGTTCGTCAATGCACGGGAATGCTTGGCGCGCAAAGTGGCTTTCAAACTGTGTTGCAATAATTTTTTTATCTTGGCCGTCGTGGGTAAAGAAACAAGGGTACACGCCGTTCATTTGGCGGGTAATGGGCGCTGTAAATTTGAGCGTGATAGTATAGTTGCCACCAAAGATCTTTTCGGCAGTGTGCAAACGTACTTCTTCGAGGCTGCTTTGATGATTAATGCGCGTTACTTCAATGTGGTGAGTGGCTTTTTTGTCGTGTTTAGTAACCGTGGCTTCGGTGATAGTCAGGCCATTTTGGTGAAATGTAAAACGCTGACTAGGGGCACCAATCCGCTTACCCGTAATGGTAACGGTGCCAGTAAGGGTCATACTTTCGCGATCGGGATCGATTGTAAGTTGGTAATTTTGGGGCTGGAAACTTGTAAAGAGGCGGCGTACTTTTTTACTCATGACTACAGTTTAGCATTACAACTATCTAATCTGGGATATTTTTTGTTCGTATTTTAGCTACTCTATGGTTTAATGCCTCGAATATGATAAAAGTGAATTATGTCAGAACATAAGACGCCTGTTACGTCGATACCACATCTTGACCTAGCGCGCACTGAGCAACAAGAGGGCTTAAGTATTGTGCCGCACGTTCGGGGCTGGGGTGAGTACGAATATCAGATCTATGCACAGGGGCAGCAGCGCTGTAGTACGCTTTTGGACGTACTCGGCCATGATGGCTTTGATGAAATGGTTAATCGAACTGACGGATACGCCTCAAACGATCTGTTTGGTGGTGAGGATGTGCAACGCACTGCTTTTAGTAGTGCGTTCATGGTTATGGGTGCTATGCGTGGTGTTCGGCCCGACCATACCAGCAACAGAAAAGGCTTTATCGCCCTACGTGCAGCTAGTGTTGCCACGGTATTTTTGCAGATGAATACCTATGCAGAGAATATGGCCCAGATTACTGGTATAGAGTTGGAGGCATTGCCGCGCCAACTGCCTACATATGACTACGACGCACTGGTTAATGAAGTCACGGTAATGACGAATGCCGCCGCAAGGGATGAGCTCGAGGAGCGCGAAGAGTCTCCCACCGTAGAGGGAACTTTATTGATTAGCGCCGGGCAGCCCACATTCGTCTTGCGTTCATTGCTACTGAGTACTGTGGCATCGGGCAATAAAGACCATGTAGCTGGTGCCCAAAAGACCATAAAAGGGCTTATTAATAATTTTCCATACCAGTCATCTCGCCATAGCTTATTAACCAGGGCTATGTTGAGCCGTGAACGCGACTATAAGCCTCTTGTGCCTACGGTCCGCGTGTTGGGCGATGAATTGTCGGACGCATTTCGTGATTTTGCATACCAGCAAGCACTTTCTAAAGCCGAACAAGCTGCTCGGCGCGTGCTAGGAATGAAACGCCCCGCTTTTACGGCTGTGCGCGATAGAGTGCGCGAAAGTATAGCTTATGCCGCACAACCTGATACTCGGTACGCCTTTTTTAGGATGATGGACGCCAGTCATGACCAGGCCTGCCAGATGGTTGATTTAGGTAGAGCCCCACAGTCTGGACATGAACAGCTAGAGCTTAGTGACTCCCGGGGCACAGATCCAGCTACGCCGGCGTCGGAGGCTGCTCCAGTAGATGTGCCCGGTAAAGAGGCGCCGGATGATGATTTGCCTGCGCTTGTCGAGGGTAGCGACCATGATGTAGCACTCGAGCAACTCGCCGCCATGGTAGACCAGTGGTCGGATATGGAAATTTTAGGCGAGTCACGACATAAGAGTGGACTCAAGCAGGCTGCAGAGAAGCTGGAGCGCGAAATTGCAGCTTTGCGCGAAGAGGGCCAAAAAGTTCCGCCACTTGACATGAGCCGCCTGCAAATGCTGGCTAACCTTAAGGCGCTATGGCCCGGCTCGCAAATTGTAAGCGGTATTTTTACGGGCAGACGTAAGCAACACACAGAATCGGCTGATGTCAGTGAAGCAAAGGCCCTTAAGAGTTACATCGCGCTAGTAATGCCGATTATAGAGAACGGCCAGCATGTTGGCGACAATGTCGTAGGTGAATGCCTTGTTAAAGATCGCCATGCAACCTACTTCTATTCGTCACGGGCTGGTGGCGGTAAGCATTGGACGGAAGTTTTTGGACCTGAAAAGAAAGGCGTTAACGGGTTGCCTGGCGTCAAAGTTATTCCGCATAACCGAGTCGGTTCACGCACTGCTACGCAAGCTACTTTTGAAAAGCTATGCTACCTTCTAGTGGTGCCACACGACCAGTATGATGCGCTTAACTTTTCGGGCGAACACAGAGACGGCTCATTACGAGTACAGCTAGGTAACGTAGCTGTGCGAAATATTGTTAGGCTGGGTGCAGCCCCAGAGGAGTCAGGGCCGAGCGCTGCTCAAACCACTGCAGAATAGCTGGACTTTGCAGGGCGACATAGCACTAGATGTTGCAAAAACAACCAAGCTCCGCTACACTAGTAAGTGATTGGTCGGCCACTGCGGTCGACTTTTTTCGTATAAAGCAACCAGAAAGGATGCACACATACTATGGATTTGGACATCAAACAGTTAGTAATGGCCCTACGCGCTATTGCCGAAGAAAAGAATTTGCCCGAAGAAACCGTACAGGAAATTATTGAGCAGGCTTTGGCCGCTGCCTACCGCCGCGACTATGGTGAGCGCGAACAAGAAGTTCGCGTAACTATTAACCTTAATAGTGGTGACGTTGACGCCTATGTTTCTAAGGAAGTTGTAGACGAAGTTGAAGAACCAGGTTACGAGCTAAGTCTTGCACAAGCACAGGTAATTAAAAAGGACGCACAGATTGGTGATACTGTAGAAGTACACGAAGCTGTTAAGAACTTTGGCCGCGTAGCTGCTCAAACTGCCAAGCAAGTTATTTTGCAGCGTCTGCGTGAAGCAGAGCGCGAAATCATTATGAATGAATACGAAGACAAGATTGGCACTGTAATTAACGCCCTTGTATCTCGTGTTGAAGGCAACATTGTGCGTGTTGACCTCGGTAAGGCTCAGGGCATCATGCCTCGTTCCGAGCAGATCCAGGGTGAGCGTTACTACCCAGGCCAACGCCTCAAGGTATTCCTTAAGGATGTTGAGCGTGGCATGCGTGGCCCACAGCTTATCGTATCTCGTGGCAGCACTCAGTTTATTGAGTGGTTGTTCCGTGCTGAAGTGCCAGAAATGGACAGCGGTGCTGTAGAGATTAAGAGCATCGCCCGTGAGGCCGGTGTGCGCACTAAGCTTGCAGTAAACAGCACCGTACCTGGCGTTGACCCTGTTGGTACCTTTGTTGGTGGTCACGGTACTCGCGTAAACGCTGTGATGAGCGAAATTGGCGAACAAGAAAAAATCGACATCATTGTATGGAACGATGACATCGCTACCTACATCACCAATGCCCTTAGCCCAACCAAAGTTGCTAAGGTAACAGTGAACCAAGAAACCAAAAAGGCAATTGTAAGCGTACCCGAAGACCAACTCAGCATCGCTATTGGTAAGGGTGGCCAAAATGTTCGCTTGGCAAGCAAATTGTCTGGCTACGAGCTTGATATTGAGGCCGAAAAAGCACCAGTCGTTGTGTCTACTCCTAAAGAGGAAGTAACCAAGATTAGCGCTCCTAAGCTTAAAAAGAAGACCGAGCTCGAAAACAGCCTTTTGGAGGCTATTGAAGAACACGGCGAATAGCCAATTCTGATCATACTCTGAACAGAGTAAAAAAGTAGTAATTAGCACTCTTGACGCAGGAGTGCTAATTACGTATTATGAATATGAAACGCGGTCATGGCATCAACCGACTGTCTCTATCACTGATGACATGGCGTTATCATCGAAGCAGATAATCTATCGCCACCAAGGCGGGAAGGTGAGAAAACTCATGACACCAGATTCAGCAGACTTTCAAGAGTTCCTGAACCACCTCACAACTAACGCATTGCATAGTCTTAAGCATGCAGACGCGATAGCGCGAAGTTTTGGTAGCGCATATGTTGGAACCGAACATCTCCTAATGGGTGTGTTGGCGCAAGATACAAGCATGGGCGCCAAGATTTTAGAGGGTGCCGGCCTAACATTAGACCGCGCTCGACTGGCGCTTAACTTAACGCCTAAGACTGCTGTTATGAGTGCTGCTGCCAAGGGCTTAAGCGAAACGGCTAAGCTGACGCTTAAAATGGCCTATGACACAGCTCAGGACTACAATCAGGATTATTGCGGCACCGAGCACATTCTATACAGTATTTTGAGCCAAAAGAATGCCCGTGCAACCGTTTTGCTTCGTGACATGAACATCGATGTCGATGCACTCATGAATGAGCTTGAGCAGTTCCTTAACCGCCAGCACTATGATGACGACGGCAACTCAGTAGGTGAAGCACCGCGCCGAGCCTCACGTAAGGGTAGCCGCAAGACGGCCTTAGACTTTTATGGCACCGACCTAACGGCTCAGGCCCGTAGTGGCAAGCTTGATCCTGTTGTGGGCCGTGAAGCTCAACTACGACGAGTGATCACTATTCTTAACCGTCGAACTAAAAACAACCCTGTACTTATTGGTGAGCCAGGCGTTGGTAAAACAGCTATCGTCGAAGGTTTGGCCCAGAAAATTGTAGCCGAAGATGTGCCTGATAGCTTGCTAGACAAGCGTATCATTATGCTTGATTTGGCGGGCATGATTGCCGGTACTAAATACCGTGGTGAATTTGAAGAGCGCCTTAAAAAGGTAATGGCCGAGCTGGAACAAGAAAAGAAGAGCATCGTGTTTATCGACGAAATGCACTTACTGGTGGGCGCTGGTGCTGCCGAGGGCGCCATGGATGCCGGCAATATTCTTAAGCCAGCCTTAGCACGTGGCCGTATACAAATGATTGGCGCAACCACTACCGACGAATACACCAAGCACATCGAAAAAGATGCTGCACTTGAGCGTCGTTTCCAACCTGTGCAGGTGCCTGAGGCTACTGCTGCCGAAACGCTGTCTATCCTAAAGGGCTTACGTAAGCATTACGAAGAATTCCACGGCGTGGAAGTAAGTGACGATGTGCTCAACGATATTGTTCGCCTGGCTAAGCGCTATATTAACGACCGCTTTATGCCCGACAAGGCCATTGACTTGCTTGACGAAACAGCCGCACACTTGCGCGTTGACCGCGGCAAGACCTCACCTGAAGTGCGCAAACTGCAAAAGGAGCTAAAACTACTCAATACTCGTATCGAAGAAGCCGTGGACGCCGAAGATTACGAGCGCGCCGCTAAATCTAAGCAGCGTGTAAGTCAGATTGAGGAGCAGCTTAAGGCGCTACGAACTACTGATAAGAGCGCGAAGCGTATCACGTTAACCGACGAAGACGTGGCCGATGTTGTATCGCGCATCACTGGCGTACCAGTTAAAAAGGTCATTCGTGCCGAAGCCAAGTACTTGCTAAACCTCGAAAAGAAGCTCGGTAAGCATGTTATTGGCCAGAGTGAAGCCGTAGAGGCCGTAGCTCGTGCCGTACGCCGCAACCGCTCGGGTATTAGCAGTGCGTCTCGCCCTATTGGCTCCTTTATTTTCCTAGGCCCAACTGGCGTTGGTAAAACGGAGCTAGCGCGTGTATTGGCGCGAGAGTTCTTTGGCTCAGCAGATGCTTTAATTAAGATTGATATGAGCGAATTTGGCGAGCATCACAATGTATCGCGCCTTGTGGGTGCTCCAGCTGGCTATGTTGGCTATGACGAAGGCGGCCAGCTGACAGATAAAGTCCGTCGCAAGCCATATAGCTTGGTATTGTTTGACGAGATCGAAAAAGCTCACCCAGACACGTTTAATATGCTGCTCCAAATTTTGGAAGACGGTGTGTTAACAGATGCCAAGGGCCGCAAGATCGACTTTACTAATACCATTGTTATTATGACCAGCAATATTGGAGCGGATAAGCTTCAAAAGGAAGCATCTTTTGGCTTTAGCGCTGTGCATGCCAACGACCTCGATGACCTTGACGCAATGCACGAAATGAACCGTGACAAAGTATTCGACGCTCTTAAAAAGCAAATGCGTCCAGAGCTGCTTAATCGCATTGATAAAACAATCGTTTTCCGTGCACTTACCAAAAAAGATATTTACCGCATTATTGACTTGCAGATTGATGAGCTGCGTGAGCGTTTGCAAAAGCAGGGCATTGGTATTCAACTTTCAACTTCTGCCAAGCAGTATCTTCTGGACGAAGGCTACGACGCTAAGAATGGCGTACGCCCACTCCGCCGTTTGATCCAGGATACGCTAGAGGACCATATTGCCACGGGTATGCTAGGTGAAGAATTCCCTAAGGGTACAATCATCAAGGTTGGCGCTAAGAGCGGCAAGCTTGTGTATGATGCCCGTACGGCTGAATAGCTAAAAATGCTACACTAGGAGCATATGAAAAGATCTGGTGGTTTATCGCGTGGCCCTTCGTATATTTGGTCACTGCTGTTGATTGCATTATGCGTCGTCGTTTTCTTAAACCGTGAGCCTATTTTAGACTGGGCGAGTTTGCGTGGTTACAGTCCGCCGCCGGCCATTACTGCTTTGGCCGACGCAACTACCATGAATCAAACGGCTAAGAAGCTGTTTTATGTTAACCAGCCTCAGGTAGAAGACCGCGAAGCATTTAATAAAAACTGCACTAATAAAAATGAGCAGTCTTTGGTTTTGGGCTGTTACCACGGTAATCGCCAGGGCATTTTTATCTTTAGGGTAGACAGCGCCGAGCTTAAGGGCGTGCAAGAGGTGACTGCGGCTCACGAAATGTTGCACCAGGCCTATGACCGCTTAAGTACACATGAGCGTGAGCATATCGATGGTTTACTGCAAGATTTCTATAAATATAAGCTGCAAGACCAAGCGGTTAAAGATCAGATAGAAAGCTACAAGAAATCTGAGCCGAATGCTGTTGTTAACGAAATGCACTCGTTGTTTGGTACAGAAGTTAAAGATTTGCCCACGGAGCTCGAAACCTACTATAAGCGCTACTTTACTGAGCGATCCAAAGTAGTGGCACTCTATGCTAACTACCAAGCGGCATTTACGGAACGCCAGAAGCAGATTGATGACTATGACGCACAACTCAAGGCTAAAAAGCCCCAAATTGCAGCTCGCCAGAGTCAACTTGAGGGTCAGTATGCTCAGCTAGAGCAGCAAAAGGCGCAAATGGATAACTACAAGCAATCGGGCAACATTGCAGCTTTTAATGCTATGGTAAAGCCCTATAACGCCTTGGTGGATGCCTATAATGTCGGTGTTCAGTCACTTAAGAGCCAGATTGCTGATTACAACACGCTTGTCGAGAAGCGTAATGCAATCGCTGCCCAAGAGCAGCAATTACAACAAGAACTCTCAAGCAAGCAGTTACAGACTGCTCCATAGCAGTGGTACAATAGTTAGATATGGCAAAGAAACCAAGCAGTAGATATGTGTGTACCGCCTGCGGCGAAGCAAGTTCCACTTGGGCGGGTAAGTGTCCGCACTGCGATGCTTGGAATACTCTTGAAGAAGAAGCTATTTTAACGACCGGCGTACTGGGCGGTGCACCAAGCTTGGGTAGGGAGCTTACGTCGGCATCAGTGGATGTACTCGTATCCAAAGATCAACGGCGATTGCAAACTGGCATTGACGACGTTGATACAGTGCTGGGCGGCGGCATTGTTGCCGGCAGTGTTAATCTCATCGCCGGGCAGCCGGGTATTGGCAAGAGCACACTACTCATGCAGCTGGCAGACGCCATTGGCCGAGGCCATGACGTGCTGTATGTGAGCGGCGAAGAGTCCGGCCACCAGATTGGGCTGCGTGCTCAACGACTGGGTGTGCAGGCGCCGCAGCTGCAACTGGCCACAACCACGAGTGCCGATGATATAGCCGCCACAATTGCCACCAAAAAGTACGAACTCGTCATCGTAGATTCTATACAAACTATTACTGTTAATGGCGTGTCTTCGGCAGCTGGCAGCGTGTCACAAATTACAAATAGTACGCATCTTATTTTGAACGCTGCTAAACAAAGCGGCGTAGCTGTAGTGCTTGTGGGTCATGTTACCAAAGAGGGATCAATTGCCGGGCCTAAGGTACTAGAACACGTTGTGGACGTTGTATTGCAGTTAGAAGGCGACCGTTATGGTGGCTTTAAGATGCTCCGTGCTATTAAAAACCGTTTTGGCCCAACCAGTGAGGCTGGGATTTTTGAAATGGTGGGCGAGGGGCTGCGCCCGGTACTTAACCCGTCGGCGGCTTTGCTGGCAGAGCGCCAGATAAGCGATGGTTCTGTAGTACTGGCTACTTTAGAGGGCACGCGGCCGCTACTAGTAGAAGTACAGGCTCTAGTAAATAAAACAAGCTACGGCTACCCTAAACGCGCCGCGAGTGGCATCGATTTAAACCGTGTTAACTTACTTGTTGCTATGCTGGAGCGCCGTACTAAACTACGACTGGGTGAGCAAGATATTTATATTAACATCGTGGGTGGAATGAAAATTACTGAGCCAGCCGCAGACTTAGCGGTATGCCTGGCAATTGGTTCGGCGGCGAAAAGTTTGCAATTAAAGGCAAATGCGGTAGTATTTGGTGAGGTCGGTCTGAGCGGTGAAGTCCGTCATGTACCGTATATTGAAAAACGGCTTGCAGAAGCAAAAAAGATGGGTTTTGACGCGGCTATCGGTCCTCATCAAAAAAGTGATAGCCCTTCCTCTCTTCTCCATTCTGTAAAAGATGTCAAAACAGCACTTAATCAATTTTTAGAAAAGGATTCATAATTATTTATTCATGGCTACATTTATCGAAATAGTTTTATTATTATTCATTGCCGGCTGGCTTGTTATACAAAACAAGGGCGGTATTACCAGCATAATGGGCAAGCAACGTCGCATTATTTTAGATAGCTGCGCGCTTATTGATGGCCGCGTAGTAGAAATTGTTCGTACTGGTTTTGTGGCAGACGAACTCGTTATCCCACAATTTATCATTAACGAGCTGCAATTGTTAGCCGACGGCAACGATAGTCACAAGCGTGAGCGAGCTCGTTTTGGCCTAGATATCGCACACGAGCTTCAAGACGCAGCTTTTGGTGCTAAAGTGGTAATTGACCGTACAACCTTTGAGGGCGTGCCGGCAACTGACGACAAGCTTATTCAATTGGCTAAAAAGCTTGAAGCTATGTTGTACACTACCGATTACAATTTGGCTAAGGTAGCCTCTATTGAGGGCGTGGGCGTACTTAATGTAAATGAATTATCACAAGGCTTGCGACCAGTAGCTTTGCCCGGCGAAGCACTGTTTATTAAGATCGTACAAAAGGGCAGCAACCCTAACCAGGGCGTTGGCTATCTTGACGATGGCACAATGATTGTTATCGAAGGTGGTGCCCGCTACGTAGGTAAGCATGCTGTAGAGGTTGTGGTAACTCGCATGCACCAAACAGTGGCAGGCAAGATGGTGTTTGGCCAGGTTAAAGAAGAAGTAAAGCGCGCTGCTAGCAATGCTTCAAGTCGTGAAGCTGCTCAAGTGCAGACCGCTGTTCGTCAACAACAGCCAAGCCCTGCTAAGCCTCGCCAGGCTCATTCACAGGCTAGTACGCCGAACGTTGCACATAGCTCGCACAATTCGCACAGTTCTCATAACTCACATGGCCAATCTAAGCCAAGTAATGGTGGTTTGCGTGAACGTCTGGCTCGACCTGCTACTCCGCATGGCAAAGGTCCTGCCAAGGCCGCAGCTACGCCCATAGCACCAAAACGTTCTGCTACCAGGGCTGCATCATACCAAAAGATTATGTAGTATAAGCTATACGCAAACTAAAAATGCCGCTTCTATAATGGGAGCGGCATTTTTAGTTGGGTGAAGCTGGCCTTGCCTTGTCTGGTCATATCACCATGGATGGCGTGATATGCCGTCTCTGCCTCAGACAACTTTGTATAGTTGGTAGCCAGATGAACTTCGGTTGTTACACCAAGGCTGGCTAATTTGTCAGCAATAGCAGACTGGCGAAGTTCTACTAGATAGGACACCTCCGTGTGCTGTGTGCCAGTGGCGAATTGATTTTCGAGTAGCAAAGCCCCCAGCCGCCCCAGCCATGCCCACTGGCGGAGCGTATCGTGGCTCAAACGTAGGGCGTTTTGGAGCATCGTTGGCGCTTCGTAGCCGTATTTTTGGGTGTCGAGTAGCGAAGCTTTGCTGAACTCTATACCTAGGTTGTTAAGAATCACAGGTAACACACCAAAGTTACGTGGGCTTGTATCGTACTGGCAGGGTAAGACCTGTTTGTTTCGCTGAGTAAGCCACATGCGTTGATTGTGTTGAAAGCCACGGTAGCCTGGGGCCACCTGCAGCATTAGCGACTCTGGTGTGTATGGAGACCGTGTATTTTTGGACCGTGAATTTACGGCTACAACCTGTGTGGTCTCTAGCAAGGTCGTACTACTCAATAGAGTGGCTGTAAAGTCACGAGCAGAACGGTGAGGGCTTAATACTAGGTCAACACGTAAGTCGCCACTTTGGCCACGCTGTTCAAGGTAGTCCAGTCCGCGGCCCAAGTGTAAGTCACTATTAACGGTTAACGGCACGGTGTTGGGTTGTATGGGTTCTTTACTTCTAGGGTCAAGTAGCTGGATGCCGTCTTGGGCAACTGCAAATATTGGATAGTGGTCAAAGCGATCGGCAAGCTGGACCAGCGCCTCAGGGCCTGGGATAAAATGGTCGGGCTGTTTCATTAGGAACGGACTGCGCTACTTGGGCTATAGGGTGCCGCCAACGAGTGTCTGGCGACGGCCACGATTGCTGTTGTCGTTGTTATTTTGCGTTACACTTGGCGAGCTAGAGAAATTAACACTTGCTTCGTTGGTGCCGGTGTATAGAACGCTGTCTATTACCTCAGCCTTAATAGTGGCTGCTCCTGCTGAAGTTGGCGTGTATGTAAAGGTAATGGTCGTTGGCGAAGATGATACACCTTGCGACTGGACCTTTTGATTATTTACGTACAGGTTAACAACTCCCGGGAAGTTCTGGCTTGAGATAGGGTGTGTACCCTGGCTAACCGTAACAGTAAAGGTACATTCTACGCCAACTGCACAATTAGAAGGTGTGGTTACGGTAACGGACGGCTTGGTGTCGTCACAATTGTGTACGTCGTCGCTGGCAGTAACGCTGCTGCTGTTGTTTCCATCAACAAATATATCTGCCGAGAAGATGTTTGAGTTAGCTCCACCACGCGTTTGCTTGGCAGCTTCTGGTGTACAACTAGTGGCAACTTTTTCGGACACACGGTCGATAGTTTGAGATGAGCTGCCTTGTTTTTGCTGGTACCATGATGGGAAAATATCGGTACTTGAGCTTGGGATAACAGCACCCCGGGTTGTGCTACTTGGGTTTTTGTTTACGACATAGGCTGGGAGCGTTTTAATGTCGGATGGTGCCACCCAGTTCTCTGCTTTGGTGCTCACACGGTCGTGCGCGGCTTGCATAAAGCCACGAGTTAGTGGTGCAGTCATGGTCTCCATGTGTCCACCGGTCATTTCGGTAGTACGATCTTGGTTGCCAACCCAGCTGACTACGGCATACTTAGTAGAATAGCTGGTCATAAGACCGTCATAGTTGTCGTTGGTAGTACCAGTCTTAATGGCAAACTTCCAGTTCTTGTACTTGTGGAACTTGTTTATGCCAGTTAGGTAGCTGGCGTTAGGGTCGCTTAGCATGTCGTTAACGATGTACGCAGAATCTTGTTTGATAACCTGCTTACCCTTTGGCTGGGTCCAGGTGTAGATGTTCTTGTTACTTGAGTCACTAATGTTAAGGATGTAGGTGGTTGGGATAGCCTTACCGAGGCGTGAAAGTGTAGACAAACCGTTTACATGTTCATCAAGGTGCAAGTAGGCGGCGTCACCAATACCTGCTGATGCATAGCAAGGGGCTTCATCCTTTTGCTTAACATCTGCGTAACACTTGTAGCCGGCGTCGCCGTCCATCATGGCCTCGGCAGTCTTAATGGTTTTATCAACGCCCACAGTCAACATGGCCTTAATGGCGGGTACGTTACGTGAGCCACCCAGTGCATAACGCAGAGTTATAGGACCTGGGTAGTAGAAGTCGTAATCCCATAGACAGTTTGGGCCGCCCTGTGATGCAGGCCGTTTGTCGGTTTTAGGGCTATTCTTATTTGTACAAGTGTACGACGTTCCCTTAAGTGGTCCTTGCTGGTCGTAGAGCACTGAGCCGGCACCAGTGTTGGTGGTTTTATCAATCATCGACGCATAGTCGTATGGCTTAAAGCTAGAGCCTGGAGGAAGCGGTGTTTGTGCGTAGTTAACCTGTCCGTGGGCCGGGTCATTAAAGTCGGTACCACCGACAAGGGTAACAATCTGTCCAGTTTGCACGTCCTCGGCTACCATTGCTTCTTGGTCGCCTTTGTACAGCTTAACGGTTGCCAAGTTCTTTTGTATTAAGTCTTCGGCGATGTTCTGAAGGCCAAGGTCGAGTGTGGTGGTAATCTTCCAGCCACCGCGCTTAACAGTTTCAGCGCCATATTTTTTCTCTAGCTGGTTTTTGGCAGCTAGCACAAAGTAAGGGGCTTTAATGCCAGAATAGTGAGTTTGGAATGGCTTGATTTGAGCCAATACGTCTTCGGTCTTAGCTTTTTCGGCGTCTGCCTGCTTAATGTAGCCTTGTTTGACCATTTGGTCGAGAATGTAGTGCTGACGGTGAATTACATCTTCTGAGCCAAAGTTATCCTCTGAGGTGGCAGGGTTATACTTAGGTGAGTTATAAGGTGAGTAGTAGCCTGGAGACTGTGGGATAGCAGCTAAGAATGCTGATTGTGCAAGGTCGAGGTCTTTTGCCGAAATGCCAAAGTAATCATTGGCGGCGCTTTCTACGCCATACTGTACGTTGCCGTAAGGGGCAACGTTAAGGTAGCCGGTAAGAATATCGTCTTTAGAGTACTCACGCTCAAGATCAACGGCCAAAATAAGCTCTTTAATCTTGCGGGTAATAGTACGGTCTTGAGTCCATGACTGGTTTAGCTTAACTAGCTGCTGAGTAATAGTGGAACCACCCTGAACTGGCCCGCCACTGTTAGTTACGTCGTGAATACCAGCGCGAACAATGCCTCGAACGTTAAAAGCACCTTCGTTATAAAAGTCTTTATCTTCGATGGCTACTGTTGCTTGGCGCATGTACTTGGACATTTGGTCGGTTTTAACAGGAATACGCTTAACAGCGTTGTAGTCCTGCCAGAGCACTGTTTGGCCAGTGCGGTCGTAGTACACAATACTACCGCCCAGATTATCACCAGAAATGTCTTTAATGTTTGGAAGGTCTTTACGGAAATAAGCAAATACACCAACAAGCAAGATGAAACAAGCCACTAGCCCTACACCAGCAACTTTAAGCGCCATAATGGCACCTTCACGGCTAAACCAATATTGGTACATACGCTTTGGGTGGAGACGATATAATAGTCGTTTCCAGCGATTTTGAGGCAGCGTGCTTAAATAAGCAGCGCGTCGGCGTGCTTTAGCGTCGCGATTAGCTCTAAAGCGGTCGCTTAATGATTGATTTAAATTGATAGTATTACCACTTCGGGTGGTAAAAGTACTCTTGCCGGGACGACGTCGCCCTGGACTTCGACGGGGTGCATTCATCCGTTTCCGTACTCCTTTGTAGGGGTTTTATAACTAGTAGCTAGTATAGCAAAAATGCCACCAAAAAGCACAATAGAAATCGGCTAAGATGCGGTAAATTTCCAGATGCGCTATACTGTTAGGCATGACAATAATTGACCCAATTCATCATCAATACCTGTATAGCAACTCCACAGCGACCTATGCGGCTTATATAAAGATGAATTAAGGAATTATAAATGACAATGACTCTATCAGAAGAACTAGCGTGGCGCGGTTTTATTAACCAAACCACATTCAGCGATATTACCCAGCTCGACAAGCAAAAGTGGACCTTTTACCATGGTTTTGATGCTTCGGCTGACTCACAAACTGTTGGTAACCTGGCTGCCATGATGTTCGACAAGGTGTTTTTACGTCATGGTCATACTGCATTTGTACTTGCTGGTGGTGCCACAAGTTTACTCGGTGATCCAGGCGGCAAAGACAGCGAGCGCCCTTTACAAAGCGAAGAGACGATTGCTCACAACGTAGCCTGTGCTGAAGCGCAGTTAAAAAAGATCTACACTGGTTACGAGTTTACGATGGTAAACAACATTGACTGGTACAAAGACATGAATGTACTGCAATTTATGCGCAATGTTGGTAAGCACTTTAGTATGACGCCTCTAGTGCAGCGCGATTACATTGCCAAGCGTATGGGCGAGGGCGGTGCTGGTATTAGCTACACTGAATTTAGCTACACTTTGCTGCAGGGTTACGACTTCTTACATTTACACGAAAAATATGGTGTTAACCTGCAGTTGGCTGGCGCAGACCAGTGGGGCAACAGCATCTCTGGCGTAGACCTAATCCGACGCGCTACTGGCAATGAAGCACATATCATGACATTGCCACTAATTATCAACAAAGCAACCGGCAAAAAGTTTGGCAAAAGCGAAGCGGGCGCCGTGTGGCTCGATCCGGCCAGGACGACACCAACGCAGCTTTACCAGTTTTGGGTCAATTCTGACGACGAGGGCGTAGAAGGCTACCTCAAGATCTTTACCGAACTGGACAAGCCAACAGTCGATGAAATTATGGCCAAACATCAACAAAATCCACGTGATCGCTACGCCCAGACTCGTTTGGCTCAAGAGGTGACATCTATTGTGCACGGCAGCAAAGAGATGGAAATTGCCGAAGTGGTAACAGCTTACCTTACCGCCAAAGCTCAACTTACTGATGCCTCCGAAGACCAATTAATTGCACTACGTAAGGAGATTGCAAGTACTACGGCGGCGCCGGGTGATGATTTACTCGAAGTTCTTGTGGCTACAAAACTCGCCAGCTCTAAAAGTGAAGCACGTCGGCTGTTAACAGGCAACGCCATTGCTATTAACGGTCAAAAAACGACTCAAGAAGCCTTGCAAGAACAAGACTTCCAGAATGGCCGACTGCTTATTCGTAAGGGCAAGGCATTTAAAGACTCGGCACTAGTCGAACTAAACTAGCAACTAATGGTATACTGAACCCGATATGACAAACCAAGCAAAGAACTCTAAAGACAAACAAACTAAACGACGCGCAGATCAGTACAACGATCCAAGCCACAACTACCTCCGTTATTGGGATGGTCGTGACTACGAAAACGACGCCGAAGAAATGGCTTTGACTCGTCTACTTAAGGGCCACCACTTTAAGAACGCTGTAGATATCGGCGGCGGTTATGGTCGCTTGTGTATCTTTTTAGAAAAGTACGCCGACAAAGTTACACTTGCTGAGCCAAGTCAGCAGCAGCTAGATATCGCAAAGGATTATTTAAAGGATCACCCAGAAATCGACCGCAAGCTAATGCAAGCTGATGACCTAACCTTTAAAGACGGCACAGTGGATCTATTTACTATGATCCGTGTAATGCACCACTTGCCAAACCCTAGTGCAGAGTTTAGCGAGATTGCGCGTGCTTTGTCCGACGACGGCTACGCTATTATCGAAGTTGCAAACTTTGCACACGGCCGCAATCGTATTAAGTACGCCTTAAAGGGCAAGAAATTGCCAACAGAACCTGTAGATATCCGTTCTGCCGAACACAAAACTGATGATGAAATCGCTTTCGTAAACCACAATCCGCACACTGTCATTAAGCAGCTGGCACATGCTGGCCTAAAGGTTGACCGTATCTTGTCGGTTTCAAACCTACGCAGCCCTGGACTCAAGAAGGTGATGCCAAAGAGCGTTATGCTGGCTATTGAAGGCATTTTGCAGCCAACTATGGCTAACAGTTTCTTTGGCCCAAGCGTCTTCTTTTTGGTACGCAAAGCTAAATAGGCAAAACAATGTCTGTTGCAGCCAACGACCCGGTTACGGTACTTAAGGGCGTTGGCCCGGAAATGGCGAAGAAATTCGCCATTCTTGGTATTGATAAGGTACGTGACCTCATTGACTACTACCCCCGCCGCTACGAGGATTATTCCAATGTAACGCAAATTCAGAACTTGCAGCCAGGTACGGTGACTATTAGAGGCACTATCGAAAACGTCAAAGGCCGCTACGTAAGGCGTGGCATGCATATAACAGAGGCAGATGCTGTACAGGGCGAGGAAAGGGTGCGGCTCACATGGTTCAATCAGCCATACCGCGCTAATGCCATTAAGGCCGGCCAAGAATATTTTATTTCTGGCGAGTATAGCCTTAAACGTGGGCGTTTTAGCATTGCCAGCCCTAGCACAGAACTAGTAGGGGATTTTCCGGTAAACACAGCGCGCATTATTCCGGTATATCGCGAGACAAAAGGCCTTACGAGTGTGCAGATCCGTAAGGCAGTGCGCGAAGCCGCTGCTCATATTGCTACTATACCTGAGCTCTTGCCACCCTGGCTTGTTAAGCAAGAACATATGGTTGATCGCACCAAAGCTATGCTTACCATGCATTTTCCAGAAAGTGCCGAGCAGTTGGAGCTGGCTCGCCAACGATTGGGCTTTGAAGAAGTTTTTGCTCTAACACTAGCAAGCTTGCTCAATAAGTATGAGCTTCTCATGGATGCTGGTGTAGCAATCCCATTTGATAAGCAGCTAGCCCAAGAGTTTGTTGGCCATCTGCCATTTACGCTTACCGACGCTCAACGTAAGGCGGTGTGGCATATCTACACCGACATGCAAAAAACACAACCCATGAACCGCTTAGTAGAGGGTGATGTGGGCTCTGGTAAAACCGTAGTGGCGGCCATGGCTGCGGTTATGGCCATGGCCGAGGGTTTCCAGGTGGCTTTTATGGCGCCCACAGAATTGCTCGCTCGCCAACATGCCGAAACCATTTATAAGCTACTTAAGCCTCTTGGCAAGCACCAGGCGGTAGCGCTATTAGTTGGCGGCATGACCGCGGCCGAAAAGAATCGAGTGTATGAGCATATCGCTGGTGGCCAAGCGCAATGTATTATTGGCACACACGCGTTAATCCAGGAAAAAGTGGACATGAATAAGCTGGGTTTGGTGATTATCGACGAGCAGCACCGCTTTGGCGTAGACCAGCGCAAAAAGCTCATGGCCAAGGCAGGGCACATGCCTCATTTGTTGAGCCTAACAGCAACACCAATCCCACGTTCACTTGCGCTCACATTGTATGGTGAACTCGATGTATCGATAATCGATGTTAAGCCTGCCGGCCGTAAGCCAATTATCACCGAAATTACCTCCCCAAACTCGCGTCAACAGTTATATGAGGACATCGATAAAGAATTATCGGCGGGTCGCCAAATGTTTGTAGTTTGTCCACTCATTACCGAATCCGCAACCTTAGAGCTCAATTCAGCCGAAAAGGTGTACGAAGAATTTAGCACTCGAGATTTTAAGCATCGACGCGTGGCTTTGCTGCATGGCAAAATGAAACCTGCCGAAAAGAATGACATTATGGAGCAGTTTGTGGCTCACAAGATCGATATCTTGGTATCAACCACAGTAATTGAAGTGGGCGTTGACGTGCCTAACGCCTCAATAATGCTTATTGAGGCTGCCGACAGATTTGGCCTAGCGCAAGTGCACCAGTTACGTGGACGTGTGGGCCGCGGCGAACACCAGGGGTATTGTTACCTTATGATGAGTGATTCAAGTGCGCCACCTAAACGGCTTGAGGCGCTGGAGCGCTCCAATGATGGCTTTAAACTAGCTGAGCTAGACCTACAATTACGCGGCCCGGGCGCCATTTATGGCACCATGCAACATGGTCAGCTAGACCTGCGAGTAGCTAAGCTTACCGATGTCCACTTGATATCCCGCGCTAGACAGGCGGCGCAGCAGACTATCGATATGCAGGAAGATTTGCTACAATACCCAGAGTTATTCAGCCGCACACAAAAACTTCGGGCGGTAACCAATCTAAACTAAAATCATGTATTCTGGAACAACACTAACCCCTGTCTCTGGCCGCTTACTAGGCGCCCACCAAAAAATTGACCGCATGGCCCGAGCTGCTTTGCACGCCTTTAAGCCCCAAGAAGCACATGCGTTTCCGAGCATTAAGGCTGTGCTGCATTTTGAGGGTGTTAACGGCCCAGACGCTATTAAGCGCAAGAGTCCGGCGCGTGACGAGCCATGGCACTATTACGCTCCTTTTGACGAGACTGACCGCGAGCTGATTGAAATCATTGTAAGCCACCACAACCGTTTGGCAAAAGCCCTGACCGAGAAAGACGAAGTGCGTGCCTCTTTTGAGGCGGCCTGGCTGGCCCATGCTATTGTTGACGGCTTGACTCCGGCACACCACTACCCGTATGAAGAAGAGCTGAGCGAGCTGCGCGGTGGCCAAGGTATCGAAAGCCGCACTACAATTAAGGAAAAGTTGGTAATGCCTGGCGACACACGCCGGGAACAGGTACGCAATAACTGGAAGATGTGGGGCCCCAAAGGCTTGCTCACAACCCATGGGCTGTTTGAGTGGGGTATTGCGGCAATTATTATGCCATTATCGGCTCGTGACCGACGCATTAAGCTTACCGACCAAGACTTGGCGGAATTACAAGAGCTTGGCATAGAGGAGCTCTTTAAACGACGTGCCCGTGAAGTCGCAGCCTTGGGTATGTACGACAATTACTACCAAAATGGCTGGACACCTTATTTAGCAACACAAGTTCGTAAGCAACTAACACCTATGATTACTAAAACCGTGGCCTTGGCTTGGTATTCTGCACTGCAACAGGCTGGTATCTCTAAGGCTCGAAAGGCCCAGGTGTAATCCGTGCGTGTTATTGCCGGCACGCTTGGCGGGCGGGTATTTGATTCGCCACACGCCGAAAAAACACACCCCATGGGTGATAAAATACGCGGCGCACTATTTAATATCTTAGGTGACATTGAGGGCTTGAGTATTTTGGACGCTTTTGCTGGTAGTGGTGCCTTAAGCTTCGAAGCAGTTAGTCGAGGGGCGGCCACTGCCATCGCGATTGAATGCGATAGGCTTGCTCAGGCAACAATTGCACGCAATATAACAACTCTTGGCCTAGCAGATAAGGTTAAGCTCATCAAAGCCACGGCCAACGCCTGGCTCGAAACCTCCAATCAAACATTTGATATTGTGCTGCTAGATCCACCTTACAATGATCGCCAGGAGGCGTTAATTGCACGCTTAGCTGCTCGCGTTTCGGCCGAAGGCACGGTTGTTATCTCTTGGCCCGGCGATGTAGAAGCGCCAGAAATTGCTGGCTTTGGCTGCATTGTAAAACGCAGCTACGGCGATGCGCAGCTGCTATTTTATCAGCGTTCGTAAACGACTTACTTAGGCAGTGGGGTCAGGTGTAGATGGCTTAACGTGTGATGCGTCGGTAATTTCGCGGTAGCGCAAGGCTGGTGCACAGTAGTACAGCAGGTCGGCCACTGGAATAATCTGCGCTAATAAGTTAACGCCTACTAACCCCCATACGGGGCCACTGTAGCGCTTGGCGTCGTGTGCACTTTGGCGTAGTGATTCACGAATACCGGTGCCACGCTCAAGCATGTAGTAGGGCGCTAGTATAAAGCGGTGCAGGGCAAAAAAGAAAGGCACAACCAGCAAAAGCATACTGCCAATAAATATCAGGCTGAGTACAATTTGCAACCCAATCCAGCGCCAAAGCTTGGGCTTAACTTGGTCAAGTGCTGCCCTGGTTGAGATATGTCGTTTGTGGCTACTGGCCAGCTGAGCCACGCTCATGGCTGCGCTGGTCCAAAACTGTAGCCATAAAATAGCCCCAAACACCACTACCAGACAAAGGATGGTAATAGCTTCTACTTGGTCTGAGGAGCTGGCTGCGCTGGTGAGCAGTAATGCAATGCCGCCTAGGAGCATGCCGGCAATGGTAATAATAATCAGCTGCACAAACGTCCAGAAATTCTTGCCAAGCGCTTCTACACTTGGGCCAAATAGCTGAAAACCGCCTTGGAATTGTGTTGGTTTAGTCAGATTTACTGTATGTTCTGCCATAGTCCCCCTTAAGATGTGTTGTATATGCTACTGGTTATCATCAGTTATTCTGCCTGCAATGTCAATGAACGCCCAAGGTTTTTGATTTGTAAAAACCTTGCCAATACTCTTTAACTGCAGGCAGAAGTACTGTATAATAGCCCTCATCAACCACGGGGATGTGGTGGAATTGGTAGACACGCATGCCTTAGGAGCATGTGCCTCACGGCGTGAAGGTTCAAGTCCTTTCATCCCCACCAAAAGAAAAGAGCTCAGCAATGTCTGGGCTCTTTTCTTTTGGTTTACCGCAAGTGGTATGAGTGGTATATGATGCGTTATTGCAACGTGGTCTTAGGGGTGCTGCTGCGCATTAGTACAAAAGCTATAAGTAGCAGTATTGTAAGGCCGCCATCAAAGATAACAACATCAAGAGCGCCCTTTATACCGCCTTGCATAACAAAAATAATGCCAGCAATGGTCAGGGCTAGCTTGTTGCCAATAACAATCCACCACAGCTGATTGCCGTGTGGCTTGCGAGCCAGCATAGTAAACATGGCCGCAAAGGTGCCAAAGCCAATCATGCGCCAAGTTTCAACAACCTTAGTTGTATTGTCAGCATCTTGGATGGCGGGAATTGCCGAAATGGCAGCGCCTAGGGCAGCAATTGCTGCCACCCACAATAAAGTAGTGGCAATGGTGAGTTTTTTAGTTGTTTCAATGTCGTTGTTCATACGTACCATTATAGCACTAACAGTTGTCGGTTGCGTGAGGGCCGGTAGGGTACTCAACTTCATCTTGGGCGCCCACTCGCTCCCAGGCATGTATTACGGTTAATGTGCCGCTGCGCCTGCCTAGGATAGGTTTGGTGTCAAAGCGGTGCCATACTGTACTGCGTCCGCCTTCGCGCCAGACAACTGATTCGGCGGGTGCAAAGCTTGTGGTATGTACATTGGGGTCGGCCAACTCAGGATCTACCATACCTGCTAAAACTTGGTCGTGTACAATATCCTCGCTTTGGATGGCGCGCCGCGGATCGCTGCCAAAATTAGCAAACGTTACGGTGCCTGCGCCCGAGAGGCAAGTGTTAACATTAAGTGTCGTGGCATTGGCTGTGACATCGTGATCTCTATCAAGGTCGTGGTGCAAATCACCAACCATGCGCTGGTTAAGGGCGGCCTCATGCCCATAATCATCGGGCTTGGCTGTTAGGTGCGGAAACATATAATCGAGCGACGCTGAAACTTCTAGGATGTTATATAAGTGCCGCTGGCGAGCATATTCATTGAGCCGTCCTCCGGGGGCCGCAATTTTAAAGCCGGGAATCTCTAGGCGTAGGCATTTGCCCAGCGCTACAATGAGTTGCGGCCTGAGTGCCTGAACAACGAGCATGTTATGTCTAACGGTGGGGACTAATTCTGCCATAATGGCCAAACTATACGCTCTCTGCGCTTGTAAAACAAGACAGTTAGGGCGTTTTGTGGTATACTATGGGTAATGATTTCTTCTTTGCTCCATCATAGCCATATGTTGCCGGCGCTCCGCGGTTAGTTTTTTGATTGAAAAACACTAAAACGCCGCATTGCCCGGCGTTTTTTACTTGAAAAATCTGTTACAATTATCTGTGAGGAAAACAACTTATGAATCTGACCACCCAACCATATAAAGGTGCCCGCGACTTTTACCCAGAAGACAAGCGTTTGCAAAAGTACATGTTTAACACCATGCGCCAAGTTGTTGAACGGTATGGTTACGAAGAATATGATGCCCCTATCTTGGAGCCTATCGAGATGTATTTGGCCAAATCAGGTGCAGAAATTGTCCACGAGCAAACCTATGTATTCCAAGACCGCGGTGGTCGCACGGTAACTATTCGCCCAGAGATGACGCCAACGGTTAGCCGCATGGTTGCTGCCAAGCGACAAGAGTTGGCCTACCCGCTGCGATGGTATTCGATTCCTAACTTGTGGCGCTATGAACGCCCCCAGCGCGGCCGTTTGCGCGAGCACTGGCAACTTAATGTGGACCTTTTTGGACTCGATGATTTAAGTGCCGAAGCCGAATTAATCCAGATTGCTGACAATATTTTGCAGAAGTTTGGTGCAACGCACGACATGTACGCCATTCGCGTTAACAGCCGCAAGCTAATGGACTTTATTATGCACGGATACTTGGGTCTGAGTGAAACGCAGGCTCACACTTTGTCCAAGCTTATCGACCGTATGCACAAAATGCCATCCGACGCCTTTGCTGCCGAAGCCGACGCCTTGTTTACCCCTACGCAGCGTGACGAAGGTGCAAGTAATAAGCTACTCGGCTTGCTAAAGATCAAGCAGATTAGCCACTTGCCAGAGGTTATTCGTAACCACCACTCTATTGTTGAGCTCAAACAACTGCTCGAAACACTAGCTGATATGCGCATTACTAACGCCGTTTTCGACATCACCTTGATGCGTGGTTTTGACTACTACACCGACATCGTATTTGAAGTATTCGACAAACACCCCGATAACAACCGCTCGATGTTTGGCGGTGGCCGCTATGATGGTCTTGTTGGCCTGTTTGGCGTTGAGCCAGTACCTACTGTGGGCTTTGGTATGGGTGATGTAACTCTGCAGAACTTCCTTGAAGGGCACGATCTATTGCCCAAAATGCGCCCCGAAACAGATGTGTACGTTATTTTGATTGGTGATGTGTATCAACCGGCCCAGCGAATCATCCGTGATTTGCGTGAAATGGGTGCTAACGTAGCCGTGGATACGACTGGCCGCAAGCCTGACAAGCAAATCAAAACAGCTGTTAAAAAGGGCATTCAGTACGCCATGTTTATCGGTGAAAAAGAAATCAAAGACGAGCAGTACGTGGTTCGCAATTTAATCACCGGAGTAGAAGAGCGTCATAGTGCTTCCCGTATCGTCAGTATCGTAAAAGATTACCGCGACGAAGACGACGTATGACCGGAACAAACCACGTTATTACTGGTGCATTAATTGGG
Organism: uncultured Candidatus Saccharibacteria bacterium; assembly: GCA_964494765.1. Taxonomy (GTDB): domain Bacteria; phylum Patescibacteriota; class Saccharimonadia; order Saccharimonadales; family UBA4665; genus CAMLQK01. The sequence goes on along the minus strand of CAZBRP010000007.1, from coordinate 5,585 downwards.
GCAATAGTAAGTTCGCCTATCATTGCAATTCCGCTGGCTATAGGGTCTCATTTTTTACTCGATATGTTGCCGCACTATGGTGATCGGCTTGTAGCTAAACATTCACGCGGTTTCCACATATTTATTATTGTTGATACGGTTGTAACGGTTTCGTTTTTGCTGTTTGTGCTACTGGCGCAGCCGCAACATTGGCAATGGATGATTATTGCCGGCCTTATGGCAATGAGTCCCGACCTTATGTGGTTGCCAAACTATCTGCGTGATGTACAGAACAAGGCCATAAAGTCCTATAACAAGGTGATGCACTGGCACGAGAATATCCAAGTTGAGCGTGAATGGGGCATTATTGTCGAAGCCGCATGGCTACTTTTGGTGATCCCAGGCTGCTTTTGGGCATTTGCCTAGGCACTTGTTAGCAGGTCGCTAGTCAAAAATTGCCCAATCTGTTAAAGTACATACTTATGCAAGTGACTCAAAACAACCTATCAGATACGAAAATCCAGCTTTCTATCGTTGCTGACGCCAAAACTTTGGAAGCAGCAAAGAAAGAGGCTCTACAAACTTTGGCTAAGAGCATGCGTTTGCAAGGCTTCCGCCAGGGTAAGGCTCCGCTTAACCTCGTTGAGAAGAGTGCCGAGCCATCAGCTCTCCAGTCTGAGTTCCTAGACGTAGCTATGAACCGCATGTACGTTCACGCCCTAGACGAAGGTAAGCTTCGTCCTGTAGCTCAACCAAAGGTAACGGTTAAGAAGTTTGTACCATTCGAAAGCCTGGAGCTTGAGATTGAAGTTGAAGTAATCGGTAAGGTCACCCTCAGCGACTACCAGAACATTCGCATGGACAAGCCTGCTGTTAAGGTAACTGCCAAAGAAGTTGACGAAGTTATTGAAAACCTCAAGACTCGTGAAGCCGAAAAGGTAGATGTTGAACGCGCTGCCAAAGAAGGCGACGAAGTTACTATCGACTTTACTGGTGTAGACACTAAGACTAAAGAAGCTATTGCTGGCGCTGACGGCAAAGCTTACCCACTCGTATTAGGTAGCAACACCTTTATCCCTGGTTTTGAGCCAGAAGTTATTGGCCTTAAGGCTGGTGAAGAAAAGACCTTTGATATCACATTCCCTAAAGACTATGGCGTGGCTGCTTTGCAGAACCGCGACGTAACTTTTACGGTAAAAGCCGTATCTGTTAAGGAAGTGCAACAGCCAAAAGTAGACGAAGCATTTGCTGCTAAGGTCGGCCCTTTCAAGAGCGTAGATGAGCTTAAAGAAGACATCAAGAAGCAACTGACAGCCGAAAAAGAAAACCAAGCCGAGCGTGAATATGTAGACAAATTGGTACTTAAGATTACTGATGAGTCAAAGGCTGCAATCCCTGAATCTCTCATTAACGAGCAGATTGATCGCATGGAGCAAGAAGAGCGTCAGAACCTGATGTACCGTGGTCAAACCTGGCAGGAGCATCTTGACGCTGAGGGCGAAACCGAAGAAAGCCACCGCAACAAGCTCAAGACCGACGCTGAAAAGCGCGTAAAAGCTGGTTTGGTACTCTCTGAAATTGCCGAAGCTGAAGGCTTAACTGTTACCCCTGAAGAACTCGAGATTCGTATCCAGATTCTTAAGGGCCAATACCCTGATCCTCAGATGCAAACTGAGCTTGAAAAGCCAGAAAACCGCCGCGACATTTTGTCTCGCTTGTTGAGTGAAAAGACTTTGGCTAAGCTGAAGTCTTACGCCGAGAGCGCAGACAAGCCAAAGGCCGAAAAGAAGCCTGCTGCTAAAAAAACTGCTGCTAAGAAGTAATCAAAAGCAGACTTGTAGCTTAAGAATAACTGACCTCTATGAAAGTAGAGGTCAGTTTGTGTATTAGCACTCTTGACGTGTGAGTGCTAATACCGGTATGATAAAGATAACTAAGCAAGGGAATTGACGTGATTCATCCAACCTCATACATGGTGCCAACAGTTATCGAAAGCGATGGCCGCACCGAACGTGCATACGACATCTACAGCCGTCTACTCAAAGACCGTATTATCTTTTTAAGCACTCAAGTGGACGAAGTAAGCGCAAACCTAATTGTTGCCCAACTTCTGTTCTTGCACGCCGAAGACCCTAAAAAGGACATTTACCTGTACATTAACAGCCCAGGTGGTTCTGTATACGATGGCATGGCTATCTACGACACCATTCAGTACATCACTAATGATGTTATCACCGTTGGTATTGGCTCACAGATGTCAATGGGCTCATTCTTACTAACCTGTGGCGCTAAGGGTAAGCGATTCTTGCTGCCTAGCTCTACTGTTATGATCCACCAGCCTTCAAGCGGCACGCGGGGTAAGATAACTGACCAAGAGAATGATTTGCGTGAAGGTCTTCGCCTCAAGAAGCTCATGGAAAAAATTATGGCCGAGCGAACAGGTAAGACTGTTGAACAGATCCGCAAAGACTGGGAGCGCGACCGTTACCTATCTGCACAAGAAGCCGTGGAATACGGTATTGTCGACGCAATTATTACGTCGCCTCCAAAACCAAGTAAAAAATAAACCAAAGGTTAACATTATGTTAACTAGCCGTATTTTTTGTGACTAATGTCATAGTTATGGCTTATCACTAGCCGTATAACTTGGTAATGATAAGAAACACCGCACCAGCTGAGTTCCCAAGTTTGCCTTACCAACAGTACGCCAGAGAGATCAGCGGCTATGCCGCCCCAAAAATGCTTTGCGGCGAAGTATTTGTAATGTCGTTGGGCTTTAGCAGTAGGTCCGAACTCCATGCTGGAGTTGAGCCTGTCGATCAGCATGTAGCTCCTGCAGCCATCAAGCCACTTATGGAAGTGGCAGAGGTTGTGCTAGATATGCGCGGTCAGGCGCCGTACCCTGGCCATCCGTATAGTTTTAGCGGCAATAGAGCTGTAGCCCCGCGAGTACGCGCTGTAGAGGCCATGATTGACCAGCACTGGTACGAGCAGAACCCTAACGCTCGCCGTACGTGGCGTATGCGTAGGCGAAACGAGCCAGTGCGACTGGGAGCAGAAACGCAGGCTGAGGCGATGCGCCTAGCTGTGGGCAGACATTTTGTTGCCGTAGAGACGGGTGAGTTTGAGAATCCCATTTTGGCATATGGCTACGCGCCAGGCGCCCACCGCCTGAGCCCAAAAAGCGCCTTCCACATTGCCGAACTGGCAACCAGTCCAGGGGTTGGGCAGCCCGAGCGTGCCCAACGAGCAATTTGCGCCGCTGCGGCAATTGTTAATCATGTGATTGTGACGCATAGCGTGCATGGTGTTCACCCCCGCAAGCGCGGCCAGGCCATTGGCGCTCATATGCCAGGCATTTTTAGTGCCGAAGACAATCACACTATTGCTTTAGCTGGTGGCTTTGATACTGCCGACATAGCTCCTATGGGCGGGCTTAGCCTGTACGCCCACGATTCCTCGCGAGTCTCACGCCATTTAACTGCACAATTTGGCCTAGCTGCCACACGAAGCGTAACTTTAGCTCAAAACTCTTGACATTTGACCCTTGCATATCCATAATCTTATGGTAAGAAGTAGTGTAAGTTTGAGGTGCGTGTCAACTTGAGAGAGGTGGCCATGCAAAAAACTCTCAAACTTAGGGAACCTTCGCGCGAAAAAATTAACAATAATACGTATTAATTTCAGCCTTGCTGCGTGGTAGCAAGGCCTTGTTTCGCTTCATGGGCGAATACAAGTAATAAAGAAGGGGAAGTGTAGTTATCCTATGGCAAAAGGAACCAAGACTGCATCAGACGACAGCTCGCGCGTGTTTTATACCGCGAAAGACGACGCTGTTGATCTGCAAGATCTAGTCCGACACCAGAATAAATCATTCCAATGGTTTATCGAGGAAGGTCTAGGCGAATTATTAGCTGAAATTAGTCCTATCGACGACTATACCGGCGCTAAATTATCACTTCGCTTTAAGGGCTATCACTTTGAAGAGCCTAAAATGTCCGAAGCTGATGCTCGTGAGAACAACGTTTCTTACGAAGCGCCACTCAAAGCTAACGTTGAGTTAACTAACAAGGTTACGGGTGAAGTTAAAGACCAAGAGATCTACCTTGGTGACTTCCCATGGATGACCAAGCGCGGTACTTTTGTTATCAACGGCGCAGAGCGCGTTGTTGTGTCTCAGCTTATCCGTTCTAGTGGTGTATTCTTCACTGCTGACCCACACGGTGCAACCAATGTCTACGGTGCCAAGGTTATTCCTGGCCGTGGTGCATGGCTTGAGTTTGAGACCGCTGCTAACGGTGCTATCTATGTTAAGATCGACCGTAAGCGCAAAATCCCTGTAACAACCTTGCTTAAGGCTTTGGGCATGAGCGAAGCTCAAATCAAAGAAACCTTTAAGCATGTTGACCAAGGTTCCGTAAACCACACACAAATTACTCTCGACAAAGATACAACTCGTGGTCAAAGCGACGCTTTGATTGAAGTGTACCGTCGTTTGCGCCCAGGTGACTTGGCTACTGTAGAAAACGCAAAGAGCTTAGTAGAAAACATGTTCTACAACTTTAAGCGCTTTGACTTTAGCCGTGTTGGTCGTTACAAGATCAACAAGCGCCTTAACCTTGACGTACCAAACACTACTGAGAACCGTGTTATGCGCCTCGAAGATCTTACTGCGATCATCGCTGAGCTTATCCGTCTTAATAACACACAAGAACCTGCCGACGACATCGACTCACTGGCTAACCGCCGCGTTAAATTGGTTGGTGAACTTGTCCAGCGCCAGTTCCGCATTGGTTTGCTACGCATGGAGCGCAACACTAAAGACCGTATGTCTATGAGTGAAATTGAATCCGTAACTCCTGGTCAGCTTATCAATGCTCGTCCAGTGGTTGCTGCTGTTCGCGAATTCTTCGCAAGCTCTCAGTTGTCACAATTCATGGACCAGATTAACCCACTTTCAGAGTTGGCTCACAAGCGCCGCCTAAGTTCTATGGGTCCTGGTGGTCTTTCTCGTGAACGCGCCGGTTTTGAAGTGCGTGACGCCCACGCTACTCACTACGGTCGTATCTGTGCCGTAGAAACTCCAGAAGGTGCCAACATTGGTTTGGTACTTAACCTAGCTAGCTATGCTCGTATTAACGACTATGGCTTTATTGAAACTCCTTACCGCAAGGTTGTTAATGCAGCTACCGCCAAGGACGCAGTAGGCCATATCGCCGCTGTTGATCTCGAAGACAAGTCTGGCGTAGTTATTGTTAAGGCTGGCTCAAAGATTACTGAAGCTGATGCTGCTAAGCTCGCTAAGGTAGAGGGCCAGATTACGTGGCCAGTTAAGGCTAAAGTAACCACAGAAGTTGTATACCTCGACGCATTTGCCGAAGAAAACGCTGTAATCGCCGGTGCTGGTTCTGAGCTCGACGAAAACGGCTACTTTGTTGCTGAGCGCGTAAGTGTTCGTATGAACCTGAAGTCAGGTGAAGTTGACGCCAACGACGTTAACTACATGGACGCCGCCCGTAACCAGATTATTGGTTCATCAGCTGGCTTGATCCCATTCATCGAAAAGAACTACGTGTACCGCTCATTGATGGGTAGTAACCAGCAGC